>NZ_CP022986.1:2500773-3125967 GCF_002770595.1 Chryseobacterium camelliae
ATTAAAAATCTTGCAGAATTCATTAAGGCAGAAAAAATGCAGTCATAAAAAATCCGCTTCCATCACTGGAGGCGGATTACTTTTTATATTCAACCTGAATTATTCAGGCGCAATCATGTCTGCTACCTCAAATCTACCAGTGTAATCGGCTTTCTGCTGGTCGGATGGAAGACCTCTTTCGATAAAACATCAAAATCAACGAGTTCAATTTTAGGGCTTACCCTAAGTTTGGCCCGGAAATGATCCTTCACTGCACCTACGAACTCTTCATCCGCCTGTTCCGAACTCAGTTTGATGATGATCTCATCCAGTCCGATATCGCTGGAATGAATCACGATCTGATAGCACTGGATACCGCTGAAATCATTCAGGATATCATGCATCGCAGGCGGGTACAAAGTAGTGCCTTTATATTTGATCATCTGCTGCTTCCTGCCAATGACCGGACCCAGCCTCATCGTATTCCTGCCACATTGGCAAGGCTCGTCATGTGCCTGCACAATATCCCCGGTTTTAAACCTCAGCAAGGGCATCGCCTCGACACCTAAAGTTGTAATCGTGAGTTCACCACTCTCTCCTTCTGCAACCGGATTTCCGGAGTCATCCAGGATTTCTGTGATGATCAGTTCCGGATGGTGATGCCCTCCTGCCTGAAACTCACATTCCGTGAAGGCTGTACTCATTTCCGTGGAAGCATAAGTGGAAAACAACTGGATGCCCCACTTTTCTTTGATCTTTTTTGAAAGGATATTATCTGTAAAGTCCTGATTTTTGATGCTCTCCCCGATGCATACCGCACCATAAACGCTGGAGTTTTTGTAATCAATACCGTTCTTTTCAGCATAGTCAATCATTTTCAGCAGGAAAGATGGAACCGTAATGAGGTATTTCGGTTTGTACCGGAATATGGAATCCCATTGCAGTTCGGGAATTCCCGGTCCCATCCTCACAACGCTTGCCCCCATTTTCCTCAGCCCTAAAAAATAAGCCAGACCGGCCATAAAACGTTTGTCTATGGTCGTAATCATCTGCACCACATCACCTTTTTTAATCCCGGCACAGGCAAAGGAAATCGCTTCATTATAAGACAGCCTTTCAAGGTCATTATCTGATAATCCGAACGTTACAGGATCACCCAGCGTACCGGATGTCGTGCTGTAATCCACAATTTTATCAGGCGTAATGCAGAAAAAATCATGGTTATACTGCTGCAGGTCATCCTTAGTGGTGACAGGAATTCTCTGCAAATCTTCCAAGGTTCTGATATCATGAATTTTGATGCTGTTGTTTTTAAACAGCCGCTGGTAAAACGGCGACCAGTCCTGAAGATAGATCAACAGTTCGCGGAGTTTCTCCTCCTGAAACTTTTTGATTTCATGAATATCTGCTTTTTCAATGGATGGATAGAGTTCCAATGGGTTGTATTTTAATGGACAAATGTATTTAAAATTAAAAGATTATTGAGCAATCAACACGAAAATAAAGTCTGTTTATGCACTTAAGAGTCTATGCTGAAACATCACACTTTATTTTTTTTACGTCAAGTTCTGTCGTTACCGGCGTTGATATTTGCACTGGAGCTATTGAGACCGTGACTTAATACTATCTCAATGATCTGAATACGATATGAAATATTAATAATGAAAAAACTTAAAGATGAATTTTAAAAACTCTTTAAAAGGGATGGACGATTTTGACAGGATCAGCCGGGACATATGGGCCGATATGAGAGGAGAAAAAATCGCCACCAATTCCATAGAACCTTTTTTTACCAATCTGTGGGTAGATGAAAGAAAGCTTTTCACATTACTTGCTTCTTCAACAGATTTTAACACGTATCTGTTTGATGCCAAGAAAAACTTTATCAATTATGCTCAGGAAGTAGAACAAGTAAACCTGAAAGAAATACCTCCGGCAAAGATTGATAATGTACGAGTAAAGGCCAAGATGATTGAGAAATTAGTCATTCAGGAGCCTAAACTGGATGAGAAACAATTTCAAAACTCTTTTCTGGAACGCCTTGATCAAAAGGTTTGGGTCAACGTAAGCCCAGGTTATATTGACCCACGAAAATACACCCACCACACGGAGATCGGAATCAGGGAGAGAAAAATAGAATGCACGATCAATATCCCTTATCGTAATTACCACCGGGAAGCCACAAAAACAGTAATAAACGAGACGGAAGCCACTGTACATTATTCTTCAGCATCTCCTGATGCCATACAAATCAGGCTGAGCGATGCAGAAGACTATATGGCTGCTGTCACCTACCTTTTTCCGTACCATCGACAGGAGGCACAGGTTGCGCTTATATCTCATTTTGAAGAGGCCGGAAACGGGCTTACCTCTATTGATGACCTGATGTTCTTCTACAACCAGCTTCCTAATTTTGCCCTGACCGGTGTGGATTACAAAGGAAAAGCAAAGAAGCTTTCAGATGGGATGTTATGGGATCATTTTTTACAGTTCTTAAATTTTGATTCCCAATTAATCCGTGATGTAGATTCCATAGGCAAAGCCGCTGCCTTGGCAGTAGAGCCTTTCCGCGATAAGAGCCGGTATGCGATCCGTATCCTAACAGCCATTTCCGGGGAATTTGTTTATAAAAAAATAAAAAATGATCCCAAGCTTATTCTTCATATTTATCATTCTTTAGACGGAGAGAGTGTTTATATGGGAAAAGGCATCATTGCAGATACCACACAGGCTGCTTATGGACAAATGTATGAAAACAAGGAGCTTTTCGTCATTTATGTAACGGCGTTCATGCAGGCACAGCATGCTACGGATGATGCTCATCAGCCTCTGGACAGAGGTTCTCTTTTCGCATTAGGTGTGAGCAGGGATTCTGATACGATAGAAAGGCATTGTGAGCTGACAGGATATTTTATGGAAGGAGATCCTAACAATATCGTAACCTTGATTAATACTGTCAAAGTATTCAATCTGAAAACAAAGGAAATTGAAGCTGAAAATGAAATTGAAAACGGAGAATTCAGACCACTGGATATGCTGCACCTGAAGGTGTATGAAAAAATGAAGCTTCGGACGGGTACCGTTCAAACCCTTGAAACCGATACTGAAGTTCCTGCATTATTCTTGTATCACATCGCGCAAAAGAAAGCCGCAGAGGATGCACTAAGATGTCTGCGCGTTGTTGCCGACCTCATAGTCATATCGGCCAGTCTCGCTACTATTGAATCGGGAGTATCGGGATTGCCTTTGTATGCGGCATATGCAGATATTGGAGTTGCCCTTTCAGATTTTTATATAGAGACCCGCCTCAGAGATGAGCTTAAAATGACCACCAGAGGAAAAAAGCTTTTAGAATTATGGGATGATATTTACATGCTCCAGGGCGCAACAGGTGCAATGGCGAGCATGCTTCCTAAGGCAGAAAAAGCACTGGATGTCACCGTAGAAGTATTGTATACTTCCCGGTATCCGCGTCAACAGGAAAGCCTGCAAAAATTAATTAAAAATGCATTATATTCGTTTCCGTTAAGGAATTATTCTAAAAACGGATTAAGGGTTCTTTCAAAGAATAGCATCAGAAGTATCACCAATCATGCTGCTGATTTTGAAAAGCTGAAAGTGCTTTTTGTGGAGAATGCAGCGAAAGAGATAGGTGTACTTCATAAGGGAAAATTATTTTTCAAAGGAAAGTCATCTGTAAGAACCAATATTTTTTTAGATTATGTCTATAGAAAGGCAGGAGGAAATATTGGTAAACTTGAGGAAGAATTTAGCCGGCTTGCCGGAATGGCGGAGAATGTCACACCACGCATTAGCCTTACTGTTGATGAATTTAAAGCAGGATTAAAAGTCCTTAAAGAAACTATGATCAACGCTGAAAATGCATTGGATTATATTTATGAAGTACTTCCATATTTTAACCATCATGTGGTAAATGGAGAAGTTGTAATGGTTTCTAATTCCAATTGTGTTAATGTGGTGAAAAAAGTTGTAGAATACTTAAAAACGGGAAAGATATCAACTGCTTTACACTCTGCAGGACAAGAAGTAGAGTTGTTAGAAGAAATTTATGGTAATAAATTTACTAAAATAGTTGAAATAGGAGACTTAAAAGGAGTAAATGGAATGCAGGAGGGAGAGATAGGGGTTATTTATGCTTATGTGAATGAAATGAGACCTGGTCATGTTTTTAATATTGTCAAGAAAAATGGAAGATTAATATTGCCTGACGGACAGTTTGGTGTTTTAGCAAAAATAGGAGAATATAAATATTTTGAATACTTAAAAATAAATTGAGATTATGCTATCAGAAAATGAAATGCTTTTAATAGCTAAAAAATATGTAAAAAAAATAGAACAAGAAATTAATGTAGAGCTGATGGTTAACAATGACTTTACAATAAAAAAATCTTATGGCAATATTTATTATTACCATGCTAAAGATTACAAGAAACATCGACTGGCAGGTAATGGCCCATTTCTAGTAAAAAATGACACCGGTATTGTAATTCCGTTTGGTACCGCTATGGATGTTGATTACTATATTAAGGGATATGAGGATGGTACCTGGAAACCTGCGTCATATGGTGTTTGGGATCCTAACCATAATTAGTATAACATACGAAGCTATACCAGATAAAAATTGACTCAGCGATTTTCAATAATATACAGCCACTTTCGGGTGGCTGTATCCATTCAGGCAGTAAGCAACGATAACAGCAGTATAATCTATTCAAAACTTACTAATTATACGGTTGAAAAGCACATGCAATTCACTTATTCACGACTCATCATTCACTTTTCCCCTCATTTCCCGTTTATATTTCTGAAACAGAACTTTTTAATCGGCAGATCCGCAGAAAACATGTCTTATAAACCGGCAAAATTTAGTAAATTTGCCAACTTAATTAATCATCGATATTGAGATCATACAATGAGCCAGTTTAAAGAATACAAAAACCTCAACCTTATTGATATAGCCGACAATGTAGCGGAGTTCTGGAAACAGAATAAAACCTTCAGTAAGAGTGTTGAGATCCGTGAAGGACAGCCTGAGTTTGTTTTTTATGAAGGTCCGCCTTCAGCAAACGGGATGCCCGGAATTCACCACGTAATGGCCAGGGCTTTAAAGGATATTTTCTGTCGTTACCAGACCCAGAACGGAAAGCAGGTGTTCCGTAAAGCGGGTTGGGATACGCACGGACTGCCGGTAGAGCTGGGTGTGGAAAAAGAATTAGGAATCACTAAAGAAGATATTGGCAAAAAGATTTCAATTGAAGATTATAACAAAGCCTGCCGTGAAGCGGTGATGCGCTATACGGACGTTTGGAATAACCTGACCGAGAAAATCGGGTATTGGGTAGACCTGGATGATCCGTACATCACCTACAAATCCAAATACATGGAAACGGTGTGGTGGCTGTTGAAGCAGCTGTATGATAAAGAATTGCTGTATAAGGGATATACCATCCAGCCGTATTCGCCGAAAGCAGGAACAGGGCTTTCTTCCCATGAGCTGAACCAGCCGGGAACCTACCGGGATGTTTCGGATACAACGGTAGTAGCACAGTTCAAGGTGAAAAAGGAATCCTCAGAACTTTTCCGTGATGTGGAAGGTGAGGTAAGCATCCTGGCCTGGACCACTACCCCATGGACGCTACCGTCCAACACAGCCCTTACCGTAGGAAGAGATATTGAATATGTACTGGTACAAACCTTTAACCAGTATACATTCGAACCGGTAACCGTGGTTTTGGCCAGCGTTCTTCTGCCTAAAGTTTTCGGTAAGAAATATGCAGAAGGGACTGACGAAGATTTTGCCAATTATACCGCAGAAAGCAAAACCATCCCTTTTAAAATCCTGAAAGAATTTACCGGAGAAAAACTGGTAAACACAAGATATGAACAATTAGTGCCTTGGTTTACCCCGAATGACCATCCTGAAAATGCCTTCAGAGTAATCATAGGCGATTTCGTAACCACAGAAGACGGTACCGGGATCGTACATACTGCTCCGACCTTCGGTGCCGATGATGCGCGTGTGGCTAAAATGGCCCAGCCCGAAATCCCGCCGATGCTGGTGAAGGACGAAAATGACAACCTGGTACCGTTGGTAGATTTACAGGGGAAATTCATCAAAGGGGAACATGTACCTGAACTGTTTGCAGGGAAATACATTAAAAACGAATATTACGACGAAGGTACAGCTCCGGAGAAATCCTGGGATGTTGAGCTGGCGATCTTGTTAAAGACCGAAAACAAAGCCTTCAAAGTAGAAAAATATGTCCACAGCTACCCGCACTGCTGGAGAACCGATAAGCCGGTATTGTATTACCCGCTGGATTCATGGTTCGTAAAAATGACCGCGGTGAAAGAAAGGCTGGTCAACCTGAACAAGGAAATCAACTGGAAGCCGAAAGCGACCGGTGAAGGCCGTTTTGCCAACTGGCTTGAAAATGTAAACGACTGGAATTTATCCCGTTCAAGATACTGGGGAATTCCGTTGCCGATCTGGAGGACCGATGACCTGAAAGAAGAAAAGATCATAGGCTCCGTAGAAGAACTGTACAACGAAATTGAAAAATCCGTAGCGGCAGGACTGATGGCAGAGAACCCTTTCCAGGGCTTTGTGATCGGGAATATGTCTGAGCAGAACTATGCTCTGGTAGACCTGCATAAAAATGTTGTGGATAAAGTGGTGCTTGTTTCGGATTCCGGAAAAGCGATGAAGCGTGAAAGCGACCTGATCGACGTATGGTTTGATTCCGGGTCCATGCCGTATGCACAGCTGCACTACCCTTTTGAGAATAAAGAATTAATCGACACCCATAAAGCATTCCCGGCAGATTTCATCGCTGAGGGAGTAGACCAGACCCGTGGATGGTTCTATACACTGCATGCCATCGGAACAGCCGTATTTGATTCCGTTGCCTATAAAAATGTGATGAGCAACGGGCTTGTCCTGGACAAAAACGGACAGAAAATGTCCAAACGTCTTGGAAATGCCGTGGATCCGTTTGAAACGCTTGCCGTATACGGACCTGATGCCACGCGCTGGTACATGATCTCCAATGCAAATCCTTGGGAGAACCTGAAATTTGACATCGAAGGGATAGACGAAGTGAGGAGGAAGTTCTTCGGGACATTATACAACACCTACTCTTTCCTGGCTCTGTATGCCAATGTTGACGGATTTACCTATGCTGAAAAAGACGTGGAAAACCGCCCGGAAATCGACCGCTGGATCCTTTCTGAACTGAATCTTTTAATTAAAGAGGTTAAGGCATTCTACGAAGATTATGAACCGACACGGGTTGCCAGAGCGATCAGCACTTTTGTAAATGACAACCTGAGCAACTGGTACGTACGTTTATGCAGAAGGCGTTTCTGGAAAGGGGAATATTCAGAAGATAAAATCTCCGCTTACCAGACCTTATATACCTGTCTTGAGGTGATCGCCAAATTATCGGCGCCTATTGCCCCGTTCTTTATGGACCAGCTGTACCAGGACCTCAATGCCGTTACCGGAAAAGAGCAATGCGAATCGGTACACCTTACCGATTTCCCTGTGGCAGATGAAAGCCTGATCGATAACGACCTGGTTGAGAAAACCCACCTGGCGCAGAATATTACCAGCATGGTATTCTCTTTAAGAAAAAAAGAGAATGTAAAAGTACGTCAGCCATTGCAGAAAGTGCTGATCCCTGTACTCGATGCCAGAGCAGAAGCGCAAATCCTGGCAGTTGCCGACCTGATCAAGCAGGAGGTAAACGTAAAGGAACTTCAGCTGATCAATGCGGAAGAAGCCTCTCACCTGATTATCAAGCAGATCAAGCCGAACTTCAAAGCCCTGGGCCCTAAACTGGGCAAGGATATGAAGACCGTAGGCGGAGCCATTGCCGGATTTACGGCAGAGCAGATTGCACAGCTGGAAAAACAGGGGTCAATTGACGTTCAGGGATATGAAATCATACTGGATGATGTGGAAATTTCCACCAAAGATATCCCGGGATGGACCGTTACTTCTGACGGCAAAACAACTGTGGCATTAGATTTGAAGTTGACTGACGAGTTAAAATCTGAAGGGATTGCGAGAGAGTTCATCAACAGGATTCAAAACCTGAGGAAGGACAAAGATTTCGAACTGACAGACCGGATCATCATTTCAGTGGAAGAGGATACGCCTTTCCTGAATGACATCATGAAGAACAAAGAATATATTTCTTCCGAAGTTCTGTCCGACGAAATAAAAACGGTACCTTCCATGCAAAATTTTAATGAAATTGAAATTGATGAGGTGAGTTTTAAGATAAATATTCAGAAAAATTAACATTTAGTTATTGTATTTCAAATTCCATTTCATAAATTTATTAAAAAAGAGAAGAACAACATGACAGACGAGAGAATCAGATACAGCGATTCCGATTTACAGGAATTCAAAGCCATTATCCGTGAAAAAATAGAAAAAGCTGAAAGAGATTTGCAACTGATCCGTGAAAGCTTTATCAATGACCAGAATAATGGTACCGACGATACTTCCCCAACCTTCAAAGCATTTGAAGAAGGTGCTGAAACACTGAGCAAAGAGCAGAATTCAATCCTTGCAGGGAGACAGGAAAAATTTGTGCGTGACCTTAAAAATGCACTCATCCGTATTGAGAACAAAACATACGGCGTATGCAGGGTTACCGGCAAACTGATCCCGAAAGAAAGGCTTCTTGCCGTGCCTCATGCGACCCTGAGCATCGAAGCTAAAAACATGCAGAAGTAACGATTCACTGATCATCATACATTTAGGTTTATATCGTATTGCAACAAAATACGATGTAAACCTAATTTTTAATTTCCACCATGACGGAATTGTTAATTTTAATTCTTATTATTGCTGCCGTGTTGGCGTTCTTTAACCGCACCTGGATAAAGGACAGATTTTTCCCGGACCGCCGGAAAAACTATACGATTGACGATCAGTTCAATTCGGAAAAGCGGGAGCGGGAAAAAGAAATAGACCGGCTGTTAAGTAAAATGGGCAGGAACGGCATCAACGACCTGTCTGCCAAAGACAGGAAACGCCTTGATGAACTGTCTAAAAAGTAAAACTCATAGTATAATGGAATCCATAATTGTCCACACCAAAAATGCCATGGAACTGAATGCGCTGAAAAGCGTGTTGAAAGACATGAATATCAAATTCGAGAAATTCCACACCAAGAATACACACCACAACCAGAAAACGATTAAAAAAATCGTTGACCAGAAAAATGAGAAAATAGGAAAACCATCAAAACCTAAAGGACTGTAATGAAAAAGATTGTATGGGTCACTTTCCTTATCCTACTGATTGATCAGGCTTCAAAAATTTACGTAAAAACGCATTTTAACCTGGATGACAGCATTCCGGTTTTCCCCGGGTTTAAGCTGACCTTTGTAGAAAATCCAGGCATGGCTTACGGGCTTCATTTCGGCGGGGTTATCGGCAAGTATTTCCTGGTGATGGTACGCATCTTCCTGATCGGGGGAATGATTTACCTGTTTAAAAAATGGATCCAGAAAGGGGAATCCAATTACCTGCTGATTCCTATGGCCATGATTTTTGCCGGAGCCATCGGAAACCTTATTGACGGGATGTTTTATGGTCTTATCTTTGACAGCGGAACGGTTTACGATGCCAGCATTGACCGATGGATCGGATATGGCGGAATTTCCAAACTTGTCCCTGTAGGCCACGGATACTCCACATTTATGAGGGGCTGCGTGGTAGATATGCTGCACTTCCCTCTGGTAGACTGGAACGTTCCGGAAAGCTGGCCTCTGATCGGCGGAAAGCATATTGAGTTCTTCAAATACATTTTTAATGTTGCCGATTCGGCCATTACGGTAGGCGCCGTCCTGCTGCTGGCCTTCAGGAAAAAAGCATTCCCGAACGGACTTGAATTTTAAAATGAAAGAATGATGAAAAAATTCATTAAAAATATTCTTATCCTTTTCCTGCTGCTCTTTGTTGCAGGAATTGTTTTTATCGGCTGGGCAAACTACAGTATTAAGGAAAACAGCGATCCATATATTTCGTATACCATCTCCGATCTTCCCGAAATCAAGACAGCCCTGCTGCTGGGGACCAGCAAAAACCTGGATAATGGGCTCCCGAATGCTTATTTTTATAACCGGATCCAGGCGGCCATTGACTTATACAAAAGCGGCAAAATCAAATACATCATCGTCAGCGGCGATAACAGCAGGAAAGACTATAACGAGCCTGAAGACATGCAGCTCACCCTGATGAAATACGGCATTCCCGAAGACCGTATTTATGCGGATTTTGCAGGATTTAGGACCCTGGATTCCGTTGTACGGGCCAGGGATATTTTCGGGCAGAAAAAAATCATCATCATTTCGCAGAAGTTCCATAATGAGCGGGCAGTTTTTATCGGGAGGAAAAACGGTATTGAAGCTTTTGGATATAATGCCAATGACGTGAGCAAAAGCGCAGGCTTTAAAACGCATATGAGGGAATACCTGGCCAAAGCCAAAGTATACTGGGACCTGCTTTTTGGGGTGGAACCGAAGTTCGGGGGCGAAAAAATCATCATTCCCTGAGTGCAGTGCCGCCAAATAATCCTGTGCATCTTTGAAATGCGCGGGAGAAATAATTACATTTGCAGTTCATTAATTTTAATCATAAAACAATGTCAAGAATTCTTACCGGCATTCAAGCCACCGGAACCCCGCACCTTGGGAATCTTTTAGGTGCGATTATTCCTGCCATAGAGCTATCCAAGCAGGAAGGAAACGAATCATTTTTATTCATCGCAAATCTTCATTCTCTTACACAGATCAAGGATGCGAAAGAACTGAAACAGAATACCTACGAGATTGCAGCGGCTTGGCTTGCTTGTGGGCTGGATACGGAAAAAACATTTTTCTACAGGCAGAGTGATATCCCTGAAACCTGTGAACTTTCTTGGCAGTTATCGTGTTTTTTTCCCTATCAGAGATTGACTTTAGCCCATTCATTCAAAGATAAGGCAGACCGTTTACAGGATGTCAATGCAGGGTTGTTTACCTACCCGCTCCTGATGGCCGCGGACATTTTACTGTATGACGCGGAAATTGTTCCTGTAGGAAAAGACCAGCTCCAGCACCTTGAGTATGCAAGAGACGTAGCGTCCAGGTTCAATAACCAGATGGGTGAGACATTTATCCTTCCACAGTCTGAACTTCAGGAAGACACCAAATACGTTCCTGGGACTGATGGCAATAAAATGTCGAAATCCAGAGGGAATATCATCAATATTTTCCTTCCGGAAAAGGAACTGAAAAAACAGGTGATGAGCATTGAAACCGATTCCAAGGCTCTGGAAGAGCCTAAAGATCCTGAAACCGATAAAATCTTTGCGATCTACCAGCTGATTGCCACTCCGGAACAGACGGAAGAACTCAGGGCAAAATACCTTGCCGGAAACTTCGGGTATGGCCATGCTAAAAAGGAACTTCTTGACCTGATCCTGACCCGGTTTGAAAAAGAAAGGGAACTTTTCTCTTATTATATGAACAACCTGGACCAGCTTGAAAGCAAGCTTCAGGAAGGAGCCTCAAAAACAAGGGTCATTGCTGTAGAAACGATGAAGCGCGTGAGGGCAAGCTTAGGCGTTTAAACGTACAATATTGATAAGCCTTTCTTTCCGAAAGGCTTATTTTTTTGAAATAATCAGCTGGTGCATTTCATTCTCAAAGCAGTACGCAATGCTGAGCCCGGGATACTGCCTGATGATGGAATGGACGATCGATAATCCCAGTCCTGTTGAAGTATGGTCTGAGCCCTGCTTATAGAACCTGCTGAAAATCTGATCCTCGTCCAGAGGATATTTTTGCCCGGTATTCATGATCATGATCCTTTCATTTTCAATAATCACTTTAATGATCCCATCGGGAATATTATATTTAATGGCATTCTTAAGCAGATTGGAAATCAGGATGTGGGCAAGATCGGAATTGAATGATGCACTGAAATTCCCGCATTCAACTGTTTCAATACCGATTCGCTTATGATCGGTAAAATCCCGGTAATCTGTGATCATCTCTTTAATGAGGCCGTTAAAGTCTACTTTCTCTGTCGTACTGAACTGGTTGTTATCAATCTTGGACAGCATCAGCAGTGATTTATTGAGGCCTGCCATCCTCGTAAGGTTTGCTTTGATGTCCATCAGGAGATGCATATGATGTTCATCAATCTTCCCGTCCTGTACCGAAAGATCGATTTTATTGATCATGATGGCCAATGGTGTCTGCAACTCATGGGAAGCGTTTTCTATAAATTTCTTCTGCTGGTCAAATACCTGCTCGTTCCTGCAGATCATCTCATCGATTTCCTCATCGAGCTGCTCAAATTCCCTGATGGAATATGCCTGCTTCCGGTCATCTGTTTTTTCTCCGAACTGATAGTTCCTCAATTTTTCCAGAATGGCGTAGAATGGTTTCCAGGCTTTGTTCAGGAGAAAACCGTTCACAAAAAGGATGCTCAGCACCAGGAAAAAATAGAGCACCACAAGAGCTACACTCAAATCATAAATCAGATCATCCTCCTCTACCGTTGAAGTCCTGATCACCAGCTTCCGGTGTCCACCGAACTGATCGGTAAAGCAGGTTTCCAACACGCGGTAGGGTTCATCATCATCGTCATACTCCATATAATATGTCCTGTTGTAGAACTTATTCCTGTTGTTGCATTCCTCCTCTGAAACAGGAACGATTTTAAATTCGTTAAATTCAAAATCCATATTATTGAGCAGCTCTTTATCTTTATAGACCGCTTTAATCAGCTGGATTTTCCTGTTCTTCAGGCCATCGTCCACATTATCGTATACCTCATCCAGGATAAAGGCATAAAACAGCGCGGCCCAGACCGCAATAATCAGCAGCAGGGCGACCACGATGTACTTCAGGGTATAGTATTTTAAAGACAGCTTCATGACATTAATTTATAACCGATACCGTATACGGCCTGAAAATCTGCCCTGGCTCCGTTGTCCTTCAGCTTTTTGCGGAGGTTCTTTATCTGGGAGTAAATAAAATCAAAGCTTTCTGCCTGGTCAATATAATCTCCCCAGATGGCCTCTGCCAGCATGGTCTTCTGCAGAATTTTTTCAGGATTGCTCATAAAATAATACAGCACATCATATTCTTTCCTGTTCAGGGCAAGTTCCTTATCGCCTATCATGACTTTCCTGCTGTCGGGATATATAGAGATATTACTGTATTGAAGCCTGCTCTCACCATCCTGGTTCTTCCTTCTGATGACCGATTTTATTCTGGCCAGAAGTTCTGCCAGATGGAACGGCTTGGCAAGGTAATCGTCTGCTCCTATTTCAAGACCGTTCACTTTATCATCAACCGAATCCTTAGCTGATAATATAATTACGGGATCTTTCTTCTCCAGCTTTTTAAGCTCCTTCAGCAGGTCCATTCCGCTTCCGTCCGGCAGCATGATGTCCAGCAGAATGCAGTCATACTCATAGGAAATGATTTTATCCATCCCCGACCGGTAGTCTTCTGCATATTCTACCAGGAATAATTCGCGTTCAAGGAAATGCTGTATGACAGCCCTTAATTCAGGTTCGTCTTCAATAATCAATATTTTCATTCTGTGTCCGGTGTGGTATTTATTCTCAAATATATAAATAACCTTCGTTTCTGAAGGTTATTTATATACGATACTATGGGTAATGATGTAAAACCTTATCAGTCATCAATTTTACTGAAATTCCCATTGCGGTCAAACTCTACATCCAGGCCGTTGGATAAATCGGTCTTATATTTCCAGCGTTCCTTCTTGATCTTTGTTATATAAGTATTGGGGAAGTTTTTGGCCACATAGTTCCTGATGGAAGCAGGAACGAAACCATTGGGAACGTTCTGGTGTTCACCGTCCACTTCCTTCCAGTTTCCTTTGCTGTCGAATTCAATCTTCATCCCGTTTCCTAACCTTACCTTATATTCGTCAACGCCGTAGATTTCCCGGTCTTCAATAGCTGAAGCGATGGGAACGCCCCTAAAGTTGGCAAACAGGAAATTCTTGGCTGTCTTAGGCAGCTGGTTCTGGTTAATCACTCTGTCTTGTCCGTACACGCAGCCGGTCATTAAAGTCAGGATCAGTCCTAACATTACGGTAATACTTTGCTTCTTTTCCATAATTTTATATTTTTTAAATTATTATTATGAAGCAAATTTCAGGATCAATTTGGGAAAGATTTAGGAATAGGAAAAATTGATAAAAAATAATGCTTTGCCAATGAACCGCATTATAAAAATTCCCTGATCTGCAAAAGATGTCCGATTACCTTCAGTCCTTCCTCCTGCGGGTTTTCATTGAAAACATCAAAGAAAATCGCATCCATACCGTAGTTCCTGGCACCTACAATGTCTGCAATCCAGTCATCCCCGATCAGGATGCTCTCCTCAGGTGCTGCCTGGGCAAGATTCAGTGAATACTCAAAAATTTCAGGTCTTGGCTTTCTCACGCCAACGGTATCGGCGCTTGTGATGGTCTGGAAATAAGGTGCAATTCCTGAGAGCAAGCATTTCCGTTCGGTAACTTCTTTAAATCCGTTGGATATGATGTGTAAGGTATAGCCTTTGCCTTTCAGGTATTCTAAAATAGGGGCAGCGCCTTCCACCAGTTCATTGTAATTCAGTATCCTGTCCAGAAAATGCTCCTCAAAATACATAGAAAGCTGTTCGTCCTGTATATTGAAATGGCTAAAAGTATCGTAGAAGCGGTGTTTCCTCAGATATTCCTTATCAATGATCCCGTCCCGGATATCTTCCCAGAGTTTTTCATTGACGCGGTGGTATACGGCATGGAATTCTTCGAAGTCAATCTGGTAGTTCAGGCCGATCTCTTCTTTTTCAAAAAGGTCTTTGATGGTGAGGTAAGCGTTTTTGCGGTGATCCCAGAGTGTATTGTCGAGATCAAAAAAAATGTGCTGAATATTCATACAGCACAAAATTAGTCAATTTAATTTTTGGAAATCGGATAATTCTTTTCCCTGACTTTTACTACTTCCAGGCTTTTGGAGTAGCTGAGCAGAAATTCAATAGTTTGTTTCTTTGGTTTCAAAGTTTTCACTTTTAAGGAGTCATCTTTTCTCATAAGCGAGAGGTTTTCCTTAAAAACGTCGAAGTCGGGGATTTATTATCTGGTTAATACAATATTCTTCTCATCCATGATTTTTCTCAGGTTGATCAGCGCATAACGCACTCTTCCGAGGGTCGTATTGATGCTCATATCCGTATGTTCGGCGATTTCCTTAAAGCTCAGCCCGTCAAAAAACCTCAGCTTGATCACTTCCTGCTGGTTCTGCGGAAGAAACTGAAGCATTTTCAGGAGGTCCTCCTGTATTTGGTTGGTAACCAGCTGGTCTTCAATATTTTCAGAAGGCTCCCTGATCATGTCAAAAATGGAGTATTCATCCGTTTCAAACGTTGTTTCGGATACTTTTACATTTTTGGCTTTGGATCTGAAATGGTCTATGATAAGGTTGTAGGCGATTCTTTTGGCCCAGAGGATAAATTTACCTTCTTCGTTATACCGGCCTTCTTTAAGCATAAGGATAATTTTCATGAACGTATCCTGAAAGATATCATTTGCCAGGTCTTCATCATTAATTTTGTAAAAAATGAATGTAAACAGTTCTTTCTGATGGCGATGGATCAGCGTAGATAATGCTTCTTCATCACCGTTCTGGTAAAGGGATATTAATAGGCTATCCGATTTTGATTTCATAACTCTTCTCAATAAATATATTTGCAGACAAGCTTTATTCCAGATATATCATCCGGCATCAGCTGTAATTACAAAACAGTTTTTCAGAGTAAAGTAGAATCAATAGGCAGTATCATTTTTATTGTTGTAAATATAATAAAAATTTAATAACTGTTAACCTTTTCTAAAATATTTGCGAGAAAAATTTAAAAAATCCTATTTAAACATATCATGAATAAATGTGGTAGGGATATTTAGTGTGAAATTAATATTCAGTCCTTTCATCTGTTTTCCGTTCAGAAGGGCATCTCCGATGGGAAAAGCATAGCCCCCGGTAAAATCCAGGATCCCGAAAAGGCTCACCCCGATCTTAGGGGCGATGTATTTATTGGTCCCTTCGGCACCGGCCAGGAAATAGTAGGAGTGGTAGAAATCCACATTCCTTTCGAAATTCAGGAGCACATCCGCCTGAAGCTTAGGCATGATGGCAAATTCACCACGGGTGGATCCCATCAGGGCAGAACCTCCCAACCTGTAAATCACATCATCATTTTTCAGGAAAAGCAGCCTTCCGCCTACTTCCCCGAAACTCTGGTTCTGGTAAGCATAACCCACCTGGATCATCTTATGCACCGTATACTGCGCTTGGGCAGCAATGCTGAAAAAAAATATCGAGAGTACGGCCAGCGCCGTCCTGAAATTCATCATCTTACTATTATTTAATGTAAAAATAAAAAAAACTGCCTTATCTATGACAGATAAAGCAGCCTAATTTATGTGTAAAGGAGGATTAAATGCCGAAAGCAGCTTTAATTTCCTCTACTTTGTCCAGTTTTTCCCACGTAAAGAACTCCAGGTCTTTCAGGGTAATCTCATTTTTATGGCCTTTATTGAAGGTCTTGTCACCTTTGTAATATTCCTTACCCATATGGCCGTAAGAAGCTGTTTCCTGATAAATAGGATTTCTCAGTTTCAGGTTCTGCTCAATCGCATACGGACGAAGATCAAAAATCTCTGACACCTTTCCGGCAATTTCACCGTCATGAAGGTCTACCTTTGAAGTTCCATACGTATTGATATACAGTCCGCAAGGCTCAGCAACACCAATGGCATAAGAAACCTGCACCAGGACTTCATCAGCTACCCCGGCAGCTACCAGGTTCTTGGCAATATGCCTTGTAGCGTAAGCAGCACTACGGTCTACTTTTGAAGGGTCTTTTCCTGAAAATGCTCCACCTCCGTGGGCGCCTTTTCCTCCGTAAGTATCCACGATGATTTTCCTTCCGGTAAGGCCGGTATCCCCGTGAGGACCTCCGATAACAAATTTACCGGTAGGATTGATATGGTATTTGATCTGATCGTTGAACAGGGCTTTGATCTCTTCAGACTGTTGTGCCACCACTCTCGGGATCAGGATATTTTTGATGTCTTCACGGATTGTATTCAGCATCTCCTCTTCAGCTCCGAAATCATCATGCTGTGTGGATACCACAATAGAATCGATCCTGATGGGCCTGTGATCATCAGAGTATTCTATGGTCACCTGGCTTTTGGCATCCGGGCGTAAATAAGCGATTTCCTTTCCTTCTCTTCTGATGGCAGAAAGCTCTTTCAGGATCGTATGGGCAAGGTCAAGCGCAAGAGGCATATAGTTGGACGTCTCGTTGGTGGCATATCCGAACATCATTCCCTGGTCACCGGCACCCTGAGCGTTGGCTTTGGCTTCAAAAGACTCATCATTTACCGCTCTGTCAACTCCCTGGTTGATATCCGGCGACTGCTCATGGATCGCTGAGATCACCCCGCAGGAATCCCCGTTGAACATGTATTCGCCTTTAGTATATCCGATACCGTTGATCACCTCTCTCGCAATACTCTGAACATCAAGATACGCCTCAGACTTCACCTCTCCTGCCAATACGACCTGTCCGGTAGTTACCAGTGTTTCACAGGCTACTTTTGAGTTTTTATCGTAAGCTAAAAAATGGTCGATTAATGCATCGGAGATCTGATCGGCAATTTTATCCGGATGTCCTTCTGAAACGGATTCAGATGTAAATAAATAAGACATATTATTCTATGTTTTTAAGATTAAGTAGGGAGGAAAAAACTGAATACATGGCCCGGAAAGCTGAAAAGAGAATACTGTTTTAGCTTTTTTTTATAGAGGTTGCAATCAGGTCAAATTTCCTCGTAAACGTGCGCAAATTTAAGTACTATTTTTTTAATACTCAAATTTTTGCGCGTTTATTATATTTTTGTCAGTGTTGATCAGTGATCGTTCTGGTCTGAAAAGCCTACTGCGGCTTGATGCTTACGTAATCTTTCGGATTTGCAGTATAGTTCAGTTTTTTCTCCAGCGAAGTCCTGATGGAATGGGACAGCTCATCGATAATCTTCTGCTTGAATGTAGGCTTATAATAGATGATGCTGATTTCTCTGTATGGAAAAGGCTTCTTGAAACGGAACACATTTTTTCCCTGCTCTTCCGAAAGCTGGCTCAGGGCAAGCTCCGGCAGGATACTGATTCCTCCTACCTTATCCACCATATGTACCAGGGTCTGGATATTGGAAGCCAGGAAATCCAGGTTTTTAGGCTTCAGCGTATTTTCCTTAAGATGGCAGATATTTTCAAACTGGTTTCTCAGACAGTTCCCTTCTTCCAGCAGCCACACTTTTTCCACATTCAGTTCCTCCGGAATAATGTAGGCATTTTTCTTATTGGCTTCGGTATCCGAACTGTAGATCATCAGTTCCTCATTGAACAGGAAATCCTGATAGAATTCATCAGCCGTATCATATGGCGTGGAAATAATACCGGCGTCCAGCTCTCCTGATTTCAGGGCCCGGATAATATTATCGGTAGTCATCTCCTTAACGTTCATCTGGATCTTCGGGTTATCCTTGAGGAATTTGAAAATTTCCGTTGGCAGGATAAAAGAAGAAACGGTGGGAATGATCCCGATATTGATGGTTCCTCCCAGAATATTGTTCAGCAGGTTGGCTTTATTTTTCAGTTCATTGACAGCCTCTATAATTACCTTGGCCTGATCGATGATCTGAACACCTACATCCGTTGTACGGATGGGATGCGTAGTCCTGTCGAAAACCTTCACATCCAGTTCATCCTCAAACTTCTGTATCATGGCACTCAATGTAGGCTGGGTAATAAAACAGGCCTGAGCAGCTTTACCAAAATGTTTATACTTATCTACTGCGATAAGATATTCCAATTGCTGAATGTTCATCTGATTAATATTATCTATGACAAAGATATGATGTTTTTGTCATAAGAAATTAAAAATTCAGCTAAATTTGATAAATTGTATGCTGTGCATTTTGCAGTGTACGGGGGATAACAATCATACAAATCATAAGTATATGGATTCTAAAAAGTTAACATTAAGCAATGGGGCTCCTTATTTCGAGCACCAGGACTCTCAGACCGCCGGTCCCAGAGGTCCGGTATTGCTTCAGGATTTCATTCTTCAGGAAAACCTTGCGCATTTCGTAAGAGAGAGAATTCCTGAGAGAATCGTCCATGCCAAAGGAAGCGGCGCTTACGGTACCTTTACTGTAACCCACGATATTTCAAAATATACGAAAGCGAAATTATTTTCCCAGGTAGGTAATTCATGCAGGATGTTTGCCCGTTTTTCTACCGTAGGAGGTGAAAAAGGAAGCGCGGATACGGCAAGGGATCCGAGAGGTTTTGCGCTTAAATTTTATACGGAAGACGGAAACTGGGACCTGGTAGGAAATAATACCCCTGTATTTTTCATCAAAGATGCCAAGAAGTTCCCGGATTTTATCCACACCCAGAAAAGGGTTCCTAAAACCAACCTGAAAAGTGCGACCATGATGTGGGATTTCTGGAGCCTGAGCCCGGAGTCGCTGCACCAGGTATTGATCCTGATGTCCGACCGCGGTACGCCGTACGGATTCCGGCATATGCACGGTTTCGGATCCCATACGTTCTCTATGATCAATGCTGCCAATGAGCGGACATGGGTAAAATTCCATTTCAAAACCAAACAGGGCATTAAAAACTTCACCAACGAAGAAGCGATAAAAATGGCCGGTGAAAATCCGGATTTCGCTCAGGAAGACCTGTGCAATGCGATTGAAAACGGTGAGTTCCCGAAGTGGACCATGTACATTCAGGTAATGACCGAAGAACAGGCCAGGGAATTCAGATGGAATCCTTTTGATATCACCAAAGTTTGGTTCCAGGACGACTTCCCGTTAATTGAAGTCGGTGAAATGGAGCTGAATGAAATACCGGCCAATTATTTTGCTCACGTTGAGCAGTCTATATTCTCCCCAAGCAATCTGATCAACGGCATCAGCTTTTCACCGGATAAGATGCTCCAGGGAAGGCTGTTCTCCTATCCGGATGCGCACCGTTACCGCGTAGGCGTCAATGCCCACCAGCTGGAAGTGAACCGATGCCCTTTTGCAGTACATAATTACCAGCGTGACGGCTTCATGGCAGATTCTTCAGAATATGGTGACAAGCCGAACTATCATCCGAACAGCTTTGATGATATCCAGCCGGATCCTGCTTACAAAAGCTTTGAGTATGAGCTGGACAGTACGTACGTTGCTTCCTATAACAGGAATGAAAATGATGACGACCACTACACCCAGCCCGGGCTATTGTATACCAAAGCGATGAATTCGGAAGACCGTGAACATCTTGTACATAATATTGTAGAGAGCATGAAAGGCATATCCGGACCTAAACGTAATGACATTATCAGCCGTCAGTTATGCCACTTTTTCAGGGCTAATATTGAACTCGGCATGAAAGTGGCATCAAAGCTCAATGTTAATATTGATGCCAATATGATGAATCATATGAAATAAGTATGCATCAAATAATTCAATCAAAAAGGAAAAAAGCCTATATTTTTTCCTTTTTTTATGTAAAAAATCTCTAATTTGCAACCGTAATTATAACCAAGATGAACTACGAGAATATTCTACTTGAGAATGAAGGACCGGTATCGGTAATTACCATCAACAGGCCTGAAAGCCTTAATGCACTGAATGCCAAAACCATTCAGGAGCTAAGTTCTGCACTGAAAGACCTCGACCAAAATGCAGCCTGCAGAGCCGTAATCATTACCGGGAGCGGGGAAAAGTCCTTTGTTGCCGGTGCTGATATTAAAGAGTTCAGTGATTTCGGACAGGAAAAAGCGGAAGAGCTGGCAAGAAACGGACAGCATATCCTTTTCAATACCATTGAGAACATGAAACGCCCTGTAATAGCTGCTGTTAATGGCTTTGCCCTGGGTGGCGGCCTTGAGCTGGCTATGGCCTGCCATATCCGTTATGCCTCAGAAAACGCCAGGCTGGGCCTTCCGGAAGTTACCCTGGGACTGATCCCGGGATACGGCGGTACGCAGAGGCTCCCTAAACTGGTAGGGAAAGGCATGGCTAATGAAATGATCTTTTCTGCAAAAATGATCCCTGCCCAGAAAGCCAAAGAAATAGGGCTGGTCAATGAAGTATTCCCTATCGAAGAATTACTCGCTAAAACCAAAGAGCTGGCCCAGACTATTGCACGCAATTCCCCTATGGCGATTGCCAGAGCAATACATGCCGTCAATCTCTCAGATACAGCCCAGGGGTTTGAAACCGAAATCAAATATTTCGGGGAACTTTTTGAACTTGACGATAAGAAAGAAGGGGTTTCCGCTTTCATGGAAAAGAGAAAGCCCAATTTCTAAACGACGACCATAAGATTAATGTATTTCGGAAAAATGATGCCGCTGTATGAATAAGTTTGATAAAGCTTATCTGAAAATGGCCCAGGAATGGGCAAAACTGTCCTACTGTAAAAGAAAACAGGTAGGTGCACTGATTGTAAAAGACCGTATGATTATTTCAGACGGGTATAACGGAACCCCTTCGGGATTTGAAAACTGCTGTGAAGATGCAGAGGGAAAAACACAATGGTATGTCCTGCATGCAGAAGCCAATGCCATACTGAAACTGGCTGCCTCAACCCAGTCTGCCAAAGGCGCCACTTTATACCTTACCCTCTCGCCGTGCAAAGAATGCAGTAAGCTGATCCTGCAGGCTGGTATTACCAGATTGGTTTATATCAATGAATATTCCGATGATGACGGAATATCATTTTTAAAAAGCCATGGAATTGAAATAGAACAAATATCGGATTTTGAACTAAAAAAATAACACACAATGACTTGGGATGAAAAAATTAAGGATTTTGAAATTTTTCTTCGTTTTGAGAGGAATTTCTCAGAAAACACTCTCGACGCTTACATACGCGACATCAGAAAACTAAAAGAGTACGCAGAGGAAGACCTGGAGAATATACCTCCGGCCACCATTACCTATGAACACCTTCAGGAATATATATTCAAGCTTTCCAAACAGAAATTCAGCGAAAGGTCGCAGGCCAGATGGATTTCTTCCATCAAAGCTTTCTTCAAATTCCTGCATGAGGACGAATTCCGCGAAGATAATCCGGCCGCCCTTCTGGAAGGCCCTAAGCTGGGCTTATACCTCCCGGACACGCTGACGCTTCCGGATATCAATAAAATCATCAGCGCCATTGAGATGAATACGGATCTGGGCAGGAGAAACCATTGCATCGTTGAGGTGCTGTACGGGTGCGGACTGCGCGTTTCAGAACTTATCGACCTTAAGATATCCAATATCAATTTCAAGGAAAATTACATCAAAATCAACGGAAAGGGGAACAAAACCCGTTTTGTGCCTTTAGCGGATTACACAGGAGAACTCCTGAAAACGTACATCCTTGAAGTCCGCGGCAAGAATAAGGTGAATAAAAAACACGAGGACACGCTGTTTCTGAACAGCAGGGGCACCTCCATGTCCAGGGTCATCGTTTTTCTCATCATTAAGGAACTGACGGATAAAGCGGGTGTGAGCAAGAAAATTTCACCGCATACGTTCCGGCATTCTTTTGCTACCCACCTGTTGCAGAACGGCGCAGACCTACGGTATATACAGGAAATGCTGGGGCATTCCAGCATTACGACGACAGAAATTTATACACGCCTTAAAACAGAAGAATTACGGGATGTTATCCTTACTTATCATCCCAGAAACACCAATGTGCTGGAATGAAGGAACTATTCTACTGTCCCGAATGCGGACATGCAACCCTGAAATGGGAAGGTGAAAAAAAGTGGAGCTGCACAGAGTGCAGCTTTACGCTTTATCATAATGTCGCAGGAGCTGTGGCGGTAGTCATCCGGTACGGAGATGAGGCTTATCTTACCAGAAGGAACCGGGAGCCTGCAAAAGGCTTGCTGGATCTTGCCGGAGGATTTGTAGACCCCAATGAAAGTGCCGAGGAAACCTGTAAAAGGGAACTTTCTGAAGAACTGAATATTGACATTGATCCCTCCAGGCTAAGGTATGTCACCAGCCTGCCCAATATATACCATTATAAAGGCATTGATTACAATACCATCGATCTTTTTTATGAATATGAGATCCAGGAAAAGTTTGAGGAAAATATTGAACTGTCGGAAATTTCAGAAGGCATATGGATTCCGGTGCATCAGCTCAGGCCGGAAGATCTCGCTTTTGATTCCCAGAAGAAATTCTTTAGCAGGTATCTGCAAAATAACTAATTTACTGTGCGCAGATTTTAATCTTGTAAAACCTGCATCTATACGTCAGTTGCCTAATACGATTCTGTTGCAAGCATATTTTCAAAATACTGCTCCAGCAATGTCCTTTCCGCCTCTGAAAGATTGGCTTCCGGATGGTACACTATGTAGCCGGGCATCGGCATCGTCCTGTTTTGCAGGGTCTGTATGGAATGGCTGAGCATGTTTTTTTTCAGGTCCTTATTATACGTTTCCCATACTGAAAAGTTCAGGTGTTCCCTTCCTTCATCAATATGGCTTTTTACAGACCATGAGACGGGTGCTATAAAGGCATACTTAGGATATACGGTTTCATTAGAATGGCAGTCGTAACAGGCATTTTTGAGCAGGACTCTGATCTTGTCCGGTGTCTTTTTTACCTCAACAAAATTCTCAGCCTTTTTCACCGGCGGATTGATCCGGTTAACCGGTATGAACTGGATGACCACGAATACGATGAGGGACCAGAACAGTACTTTTTTTGCCGTTTTCATTATCGTACGGGTTTCAGAAGTTCCGTTGTTGTTTTCATTTCCTTATTGCTTTGTACCGGTATTGGAGGGGTTGTGGCAGGATTTGGGCTTCCCGGTGCGGCAGTCTCTGACCCGGTAGCAGAAGTTCCTTTCGGGTTTTCCAGGCTTCTGGTATCATTCAGATCCCAGGTTTCATTACTATCCCAAAGCGGCCTGATCACCACGGTTTTATAATAGGTATAAGCATCCTCTGCAAAGACCTGGTTCTGGAAATCGGCTTCATCCCAGTATCCGTTTCCGTTGTTATCGGCAAGGATCCGGACAATATATTCTGACGGCTTGAGAATATCAAACCGGACCTGGTCTCCTTTGGTGTACTTCTGGTAAACCACCTTATCTGAAGCGTCTAGCAGCTGGATCCAGTAGCTGGAAGCCGGGGCATTCTGCAATGTGAGCGTCAGGCTTCCGTAATTATCCGCTTTATCGATTTCAAAATCGAAACGTTTAGACTGAGGATTCCTGGCATAAAATGAAGAAACCGTTTCTTTAGGTACGGTAAGCTGGTATTTTTTACCGATCACAAAATCCGACTTTACCATGATCTGATATGGATTGGTCTGCGAAATAACCGCAGTGAACTGCTGCTGGCTAAGACTGTCACCGGCTACCCTCAGCGTCCATTTTTCAGGTTCAATCTTATCTATAATGTAATTAGATGCCATTTTAAAATCAGCCTTCGGAGGGATCAGGGCGCCACCGTTATCACTGTCCAGCGTCATGGCACTCTTGGCATTATACCGATAAAATACGGAAACAGTGTCCTGCTTTTTATCCGCATCGTAACTGAATTTCAGGTTTTCATTAGTCGTCTGCCCGACATTGTTTTTTACAGCATCAAACCAGATCCTGACCGAATCGGATTTTGGACGGTGCGTCACTTTGATGTCCTGCAGCTTGTCG
Organism: Chryseobacterium camelliae; assembly: GCF_002770595.1. Taxonomy (NCBI): domain Bacteria; kingdom Pseudomonadati; phylum Bacteroidota; class Flavobacteriia; order Flavobacteriales; family Weeksellaceae; genus Chryseobacterium; species Chryseobacterium camelliae. The sequence continues at coordinate 2,525,601 of NZ_CP022986.1, forward strand.
TTGAGGGAAAGTACTTTCACATTTTCCGGGGCTCCTTCAAAGGTCATCAGGATTCCTCCCGGCACTTCCTTCATTTCACCGTATTTCAAAGGCTTTTTGGATGGGTATACTTTCAGGTTAAGTCCGGAAATGGATTTTTCAACCGTAACAGGTTCTTTCACGAAACCTACCTTTTCTTTTCCGGGATCATAGACTGAATTCCCGTTTTCGTCATCGAATGCAATCACCCTGTATTTCCCCGGTGACAGGTAATTCAGTTCGTAATATCCGTCGTTATCTACTTTGGTAATGTAATAAGGCTTCTGTTTATAATTCATGGTGTCCTGAACTTTGTACAGGCCTACAACCAGTTTATTCTCAGTGGCATTGGCCTGCTTTTTCGCAGCCAGTGCATCTTTAACTTCCCCGCTAATGTACAGGTCATCCAGCTTATCGCCGGTGGAGAATGCAAAATTAAAATAAGGAAGTACATTGGATTCATTATTGTCTACAATGGAATTCCCGAAATTAAAATTGTAGGTGGTATTCGCCTGTAAAGTATCGGTCCACTGGATCAGGACAAATTTATTAGCAATATTGGAAGGCAGGATGCGCTTGATATTTTTGATCGGAGGAGAGATGATCAGGTTTTTACTGACATCTTTCAGGGTTACATACTCATCGAAATCCAGGCGTAGTTCTTTGATATCGCGTGATACATTAATCCTGGTCGTATCAATATTCGATCCCAGGAACTTAGGCGCGAGCGTATCTTTTTTTCCTCCCACGGGAGATCCCACCCTTGCGCAGGAATGTACGAGTACCGTGATGAGGAATAATAAAAAAAATCTTTTCATGAATAGGTTTGGGCAAAAATAAACATTATTCTCCAGAAAACTCCCGTTGCCCGTTTAAAGTATCCCTGTTGTCATCCATCACACTGTGAAGCTTCTCCTGCTGCGGTGGGAAGTTCTCAAACAGCCCGGATAACGCCAGCGCCGAATAGACTTTGTTGGAATAACAGTTGCCGATAGCCACAATGGTCACCTTGGATTTCAGCAGGTGGGCAAACACGGAATTGGTCCCGTGCCACCATCCGTTATGGTAGGTAAGCTTTTCACCATTATCATAGATTTTCATCCTGAAACCCAGGCCGTAATTATTCATACCCGCTTTTTCATTGCTGTACGGTGTGAAAACCATTTCCATCAGTTCAGGCTTCAGGAAATTCTTGGAGAACATTGCTTTTGAAAAATTCAGCAGGTCCCTTGGTGTGGTATACGCATTTTTGTCGCCGTAGATCAGGTCCAGCCGGTCCAGCGGATACAACCTGTTCCCACCGTAATAAAAAGACTGTGCTGCTACCGGAATGTCTTTTTCCTGAAAAATATAGGTATGGTTCATTTTCAGCGGCGTGAAAACCATTTCTTTCATCGCCTGCGGAAAAGGTGTTTTGGTAATCTTTTCAATCAATAGGGCCAGTAAGGCAAAGTTGGTGTTGCAGTACATAAAACCGGTTTCAGTTTCGCGTGCCAGTTCAGGCTTGTACTTAATGATCATATTCAGGATGTCCTGGTTGGTAATGAAGGTTTTTGAAAGCTCCTGCGGGGCGGGCTGAATCTTCGTGATGAAATATTCGTATTTCGGCAGTCCGCTTCGCTGGCTCAGCAGGCTTTTTACCGTAACATCAGGATAGGGAAAACCAGGGAAAAACCGGGTAAGGTGATCAGAAAGGCTGATCTTACCTGCTTCTATCAGTTTCATCATGGCCATAGCCGTCATGGTTTTGGAGACGGATGCCACATGCATCGGGGTATCTCTCCCGATCGGCATCTGTTGCCCTTCCCTTCCGAATCCCCGGTAATTTTCGTACAGGATATCATCGCCTTTTGCCACCAGAAGGCCTCCGCTCAGGTTTCCGCGTTCCCAGACTTTTTTATAGTACTGGTCAACATACCGGACAATGGCAGGTTTATTGGGCAACCGGTCATCGGCAGGGGTAAATATCTTCTGTAAATCTACGGTACCGTAATTCGGGAGATTGGTTGTGCTCTGGGTGACGGTTTCTTTAGATTCTGCATTCTTTTTACAGGAGGAAAGAAACAAAGAAACAGCGAGAACAAACACAAAATTAAAACTCTTCATACGGCTAAAAAATGAGCGGCAATTTAATGAAAACTCAAAATAAATTTAAATCTGAGCAGGATATTATGAATTATTTAACATAAGTCTGTTGATAAAAACAGGCGTATGAAATCAGCACAGGCCTGCAACAGCCGTTCTTCAAAGAATTCCGTAAAGCTGTACCTCTATTTAGCTGAACGAAGACAATATTTTATCAACAATTACCTGTGCCAGTTTTTCCTTGCTCTGATGAGTCCAGCCTGCGATATGAGGGGTAACAATCACCTTATCGGATCCCAGCAGATACGTAAGGTCCTGATTATTTTCCTCCAGGTTCTCAAAAGATGACTTTTCATATTCCAGCACATCGAGGCAGGCTCCTTTCACTTTTCCTGACTGTAATGCCCTGACAAGGCTTTGAGTATCTACATTTTTCCCTCGTGCGGTATTGACGAAATAAAAGTCTTTATGCATCCCTGCAATAAACGCTTCATTTACCAGGTACCGGGTCTGGTCCGTCAGAGGAATGTGCAGACTGAGGATATCCGCAGACGCCTGAAGTTCTTCCATGCTGACTTGTGTGGCAAACTCATCGGAAAGCCCGGGAAGGATGTCATGGAAAATCACGCTGCATCCGAATCCGGAAAGCCTTTTCGCGGTAGCTTTTCCCATATGGCCATAGCCGATGAGCCCCACCGTTTTACCCAGGAGCTCGTCACCCCTATTTTCCTCACGGAGCCAGATGCCCCTTTTCACTTCCTGGGAGGCAATGAACAGGCGGTTCATGAGGATCAGCAGCATTCCTACAACGTGTTCCGCCACAGAATCCCGGTTGCCTTCAGGGGAATTAATTAACTGAATCCCAAGTTCCGCTGCTGCTTCAACATCGATATTTTCCATCCCGGCTCCTACCCTGGCAATGAATTTAAGGTTGTGTGCTTTTTCCAATAAGCTTTTGTCAAGAGGAATCCTGCTCCGGATGATGATCCCGTCATACTGATCTATTTTCCGGCCAACTTCTTCGTAAGAAGACGTGAAATCCTCTTCCAGTAAAAAGTTTTTTTCTGAAAGCTGAACAGTAATCAGCGGATGGTTTTTATCTAACAAAAGAATTTTCATGCATGGAATTTTGGGTGATAAGGAGAAAGGAATTCTTATCAGGATGAAAGAATTTATTGTGTCTTTCACCATGAAGAAACAACGGCATCTGTAGTTAAATCCCACTTACATACCTTTATCTCTTCATGATGAGAGCATGTTATGCCTGAATTTATTTTTTATCTCCGGCAGATTCCTGAGACTCCTGAAACAGCTTCTTCAGCTCTACTGATTCCAGCGGCTTCATTCTTCCGGAAAGGATGAGGGAAAGTTCTTTCCTGCGGAAAGCAGCGGCATACCTCAGCTTTTCTTCTTCGGTTTCCGGGATCATTTCCGGGATCGGGATCGGACGGTTGAATTCGTCTACGGCCACAAAAGTATAAATTCCTTCATTTGTGTGCACTTTTTTCTGGTTGATCGGGTCATCCAGCCATACATCCACATATACTTCCATGGAAGTGGAAAATGCCCGGGATACTTTGGATTCCAGCACGACAACCCCGCCTTCAGGAATCGGGTGGTTAAAGGAAACGTGGTTTACGGAAGCCGTTACTACCCTTCTTTCACAGTGCCTGGCTGCAGAAATAGATGCGCAACGGTCCATTTTAGCCAGGAGCTCGCCGCCGAACAGGTTTCTTAAAGAGTTGGTTTCGTTCGGAAGAACGATATTGGTCATAATCGTCAGGGAATCTGACGCTTTTTTTATTTTTGCCATGTAGCCTTAGTGGTTTTTGTCTTGGTATTAAGATTTTTTGCAGCAGGCAGTATTGCTGAATCCTTTTTCAGCGAATCTTTTTTCAGCGAATCTGCGACCTGCGGTGCATGCACCTGTATTTTTATGGTATCTTCCACAATCCTGTGGGTTTTGGTCTGTACAGAAACCTCATTGAATGATTTCTTGCCGAACAGAAGATCGCTCTGGGCATAGGCCAGATAGATAAGCCCCAGAACAGGAATAATCAGCAAAAAGATCCAAAGGATGGATTTCTTAAGCCTGTAATCTTTTTCAGGGTTTGCCGGCAGTGCTTTTTTCTCTGGCGCAGTGTGGATGTCCGAGAGGATAATTTCTTCCAGTCCGTAAAAATCCGGATGGTCTGCCGCCAGTCGGTTTCCTTTGAAGCTTACCGTCCCATTGTCCAGGAAAGCCGTTCCAAGGTGCTGGATTTCCAATTGATGTTCCGCCTGAAGCTTTTTTTTCCAGAAATCCGTCTGTATTTTCAGATCGGTAGCCGCAGCCTGGGGAGACCGCTGTTCCTGAGCGCTTATAAAAGCTGAAAGGTCATCAGACTTCACCTCATCATTAAAGACGAATGCAATCTGGCTTGCCGGCGGAAGGATGCTCCCGTTTTCCGAGTTGATGATGGCTTTTGATTTTCCGAGTGAAAAAACGCCAAAACCCGGAACTGTAACAGAACCAAATTGTTTCAGATATTCTAAAATGTAAGCAGATATATTCATTTGGCAGCAAATTTATAACTTTTTCATGACTTTTCGGATGATTTATTGCCATGAAAAAAGACTGCAATAGCAGCCTTTATGGTGTACCTAAGGTACTATTTGAAACAGATTTGGTTTTAAAAAATTTTCCTTGAACAGCTTTTACTGAATTTTCCAGCTGATCCCGAACATAAAATTGGTCCCTGCCTGTGAAAAATAATACGGCTGTCCGTCCCATACGGCACCGTTATTCACATATTTACGGTTAAAGATATTGTTGACCAGCAGTTTCAGGGCTACATCGTTATTTTTGATTTTAAACTGGTACTGCGCATTGAAATCCATGAGGAAATAATCATTCAGGCGGAGATCTTCATTTCCAGTATTATCCAGGTACTGCCTTCCGACATACTGGTTGATCAGGGCCAGGCGGAAGTGTTCATTCGGGTCGAATTTCACATTAAGATTGGCAATAAGATCCGGAGAAAATGAAATCCGGGTATTTCCGAGGTCCTTTACTGCGGCTCCCTCTTCCATCTTAAAATCCAGGTTCCTGTTCTGGCTGGCACTGATATTCCCTGAAACCTCCCATTGTTTCGAGAGCCTGGCCAGTGTCCCCACCTCTATTCCCCTCCTGTAGCTTTTACCGGAATTGGTCCTGATGAATGCCCCGACATTATTCAGTTCGCCATTGAGCACCAGCTGATTGACATAATACATATAGTAAAGATTGGCCGTAAGAGAAAATATCCCGATCTGCTTTTCAAAACCGGCTTCATAATCATGGAGCTTTTCTGCCAGGACATTATTGTTGGCCATCAGGTCATCCCTGTTCGGCTCGCGGTGGGCATGGGCATAGGAAATAAAGACTTTTCCATTGCCGATGCGGTAATTGATCCCCATTTTCGGGTTAAAGAACAGCCAGCTTTTATTCAGGTCTGCTCCTTCACCGTCTCCTGCCTGCAGGATCCGGGTATTGTAATCGACATTCCTCAGCTGCACGTCTCCGAAGAATTCAAAATCGTCTACACGGTACAGCGCTTTGGCAAATCCGGCTACCTCATTTTTAACCGAACGGTTCCTGTAGTATTCATGCTCACTGATCTGAGGATAAAATACTCCGGTCACATTTCCGAAATGCCTCCCATAATATTGGTTTCCCACGACTCCGAAGTTCAGGTCCAGGTTATCAAACTTCCCGTACAAGGTAGAAACGATTCCGTAGAAATCATTGTTCAGCCATTTCTTACGGATAAAATCGGAGTACTGCTCTACCTGGCCGTTATTCATGAAATCCGGCAAGTTGTACCGTACAAAAGGATCTCCCTGTTTGTAATTCTCATAATAGCCCTTGCCTTTGGTATAATGCAGGGTTGTTTCCAGGTTCCACCGGTCATTGAACTTCTGCTGCCAGAGCAACTGGTAATGGCTCTGCCTGTAATTATCCGTTTCATTATCGTAAAACCCGGTAATATTTTTCCAGTCGGCATCGTAGATCGCACCTGAATAGTTGAATCTTGGATTGGTTTCCCATGTTTTCCTGTCGATCCCGTTCCACGCCTGATAGGTTTTCTCCTTTCCTCCGAAAGCCATCAGCCTTATCCTGGTTTTGCCCTCCTCAAAGAGCGCCGTGAAATTATAGGAATGCAGGTCCGAAGAAGCCCTGTCTATATACCCATCCGAATGGATATTGGTATACCGCCCCATAACGGAAAGCCTGTTTTTCCAGAATTTTCCGGAACCGGCTTCCGCAGAATATTTATAGGTATTGAATGAACCGTAGCTGTCATCCGTTTTTACGTAAAATTTTTCTTCCGGATCCTTGGAAATCACATTGATGCTTGCACCGAATGCTGCGGCCCCGTTATTGGAAGTTCCTACTCCCCGCTGGATCACAATCTGGGACGCAGAGCTGGTCAGGTCCGGCACATTAACGAAGAAAGTACCCTGGCTTTCGGAATCATTGTATGGTACGCCGTTCATCATCACGTTGATTCCCGTCCCGGAAACACCCCGGATCCTGAATCCTGTGTAACCCACTCCGTTTCCGGCATCGGACGTTGAAATCACCGAAGTCTGATTTTTTAAAAGAAACGGCAGGTCCTGTCCCAGGTTCCGGCTGTCCAGGTCTCTCTGGACATTGATAATTTCTTTGGCTACAGGAAGTCTCTTGGTAAAATTAACGGCTTCTATTTCCCCGGTTTTCAGGGTGTCCCTGTTCTGGACCTGTGCAAAGCCCATGGCACTTGCGGTAAGCCCTAAAAAAATAAATCCTTTCATTCTATAAATTTTAACATTTAATGAATAAAAGGGGTAAATTATGATGAGTAATGAGTAACGGTAATCAGAAATATTTTACGATTCATTCCTTATTACCTATTGCTTATTTAATTTCCCTAAACAGCATTATCCGTTCCAGGTTCATTGGGTATCATCTCAGCCTTTTACAGCACCCCTTTATTTCAGACTGCGAAAGTACAAAAAATTTGTGAAAAGGGCTGCTGAATCTGTTACGGGTTTGCTATCTCTGATGAGAACGTACCGTAAAATAGGCTTATCAGTACGTTTTATTGTTGGAATCTACATAATAATAATTTTTGCTGTCTTTGGACACTTCAAACATATGCCCGAGTTTCCAGCTGAAATTGCGTTTGATATCGTCATATTCAAATGGGATGATTACCTTATTATGGACATCGATCACCCCGAATTTATCATTGTAGGAGGCTATAATCATTGGGTTTGCAACATCATCACCTTCCAGGATAAACAGGTACTGGTACTGGGGATAGATCTGGTAATCCCGGTAATCTGCCGCGTTGGCAAACTTTTGCTTATCAATGATCCCGTAAAACCCGTTCAGCACATAGGCCTGGTACAGCTGCTGATTGTATTCCACAGGCTTGCACTTGGCAATATCCGAATCTTTGAACTGGTATACCCTTTTTCCGGACTGGTTGATTCTGTAGGAAATCATATCTTTTTCTACGGTAGCGTATTCATTCGTGCCGAACTTCCTTACCTTCTCATTGGGAGAATTCAGCAGGTTACAGTCTTCATAGAAGAACACGGCAATATGATATTCCGGGGCAATGATGAATTTCCCGTTCTGATTCACATACCCGAATTTCCCGTCTTTTTTCTTCGGGATCAGTACCGGAAGATCGCTGTTGACTACCGGAAGATCCAAAGCAGGCGCAGCCGGCGCTTTTTTAACGGATGCTTTTAAAGTTTTGCTAACCGGATTTTTTTTAATCTGTTTGCCCTGGGAGAAAACAAAACAGGAGATCATAAGACAAAAGATATTAACTGCATTTTTCATATTCAGCATTTTCATGCAAAAGTACAACCAAAAATAGAATCTATAAAATTCCTATTTATAAAGAATCTAAATAATTTCGTTCTTATAAAATAGTAAAATTTCGTAATTTTGAAGACAATTTTAATTGTTTGATAATTTTAAAACGTTTGAGATATGACATTTGATATTGATATGATCAAGAAAGTGTACGAGCGTTACCCTGAAAGGATTGCTGCGGCAAGACAGGCAGTGGGAAAACCTCTTACACTATCAGAAAAAATATTATATGCTCACCTTTGGGAGGGTAATGCTACACAGGCTTATGAAAGAGGGAACTCGTATGTGGATTTTGCGCCGGACAGGGTAGCGATGCAGGATGCAACTGCACAAATGGCTCTTCTCCAGTTTATGCAGGCCGGGAAAACCAAAGTGGCTGTGCCGTCAACGGCTCACGCAGACCACCTTATCCAGGCTAAAGTAGGTGCTGATAAAGATTTACAGGAAGGGATCAATAAGAATTCCGAAGTGTTCAACTTCCTAAGTTCTGTTTGTGATAAATACGGAATCGGCTTTTGGAAGCCGGGTGCAGGAATCATTCACCAGGTGGTGCTTGAGAACTATGCTTTCCCTGGAGGAATGATGATCGGTACTGACTCCCATACGGTAAATGCAGGCGGTCTGGGAATGGTTGCCATTGGTGTAGGAGGTGCAGATGCTGTAGATGTAATGGCAGGAATGGCATGGGAACTTAAAATGCCTAAACTGATCGGGGTAAAATTAACCGGTAAAATGAACGGATGGACTTCTGCAAAAGACGTTATCCTTAAAGTAGCCGGAATCCTTACCGTAAAAGGAGGAACCGGATGCATCGTGGAATATTTCGGTGAAGGGGCGGAATCCCTTTCTGCAACCGGAAAAGGAACGATCTGTAATATGGGTGCTGAAGTAGGGGCTACTACGTCCACTTTCGGGTATGATGATTCCATGAGAAGATATCTTGCAGCCACAGGAAGACAGGATGTGGTAGATGCTGCAGACCAGATTGCCGAGCACTTAACCGGTGATGCTGAAGTATATGCTAACCCTGAGCAGTATTTTGATCAGTTAATCGAAATCAACCTTTCTGAACTGACTCCTCACCTGAACGGACCTTTTACTCCGGATCTGGCAACCCCTGTTTCTGAATTCAGAGCAAAAGCGGAGGCTAACGGATGGCCTATTGAAGTAGAATGGGCACTGATCGGGTCTTGTACCAACTCATCTTACGAAGACTTGTCCAGAGCAGCTTCCATCGTTGAAGATGCAGTAGCGAAAGGCGTAAAACCTAAAGCGATCCTGGGAATCAACCCTGGTTCTGAACAGGTAAAATATACCGCTGAAAGAGACGGATTCCTTGACTCTTTCAGAAAATTTGAAAATGCACGGATCTTTACCAATGCTTGCGGACCTTGTATCGGTCAGTGGGACAGGGAAGGTGCTGAAAAAGGAGAGAAAAACTCCATCATCCACTCTTTCAACAGAAACTTTGCGAAAAGAGCAGATGGTAACCCAAATACCCACGCTTTTGTAGCTTCACCGGAAATGGTAGCTGCAGTAGCGATTTCAGGAAGACTGGATTTCAACCCGATTACTGATACGTTAACAACGGAATCCGGAGAACAGGTAAGACTGAATGAGCCTAACGGTTCTGAGCTACCTTCAAGAGGATTTGCTGTAGAGGACAACGGATACCAGGCTCCTTCTGAAGACGGATCTCAGGTAGTGGTTAATGTAAGCCCTACTTCAGACAGGCTTCAGCTGCTGGAAGAATTCCCGGCTTGGGACGGTAAAAATATCGAAGGTGCCAAAGTACTGATCAAGGCTTTCGGAAAATGTACTACAGACCACATTTCCATGGCAGGTCCATGGCTGAAATACAGAGGTCACCTGGATAACATTTCCAACAACATGCTGATTGGTGCCGTTAACGCTTACAATATGGAAACCAACCATGTTAAAAACCAGTTAACCGGTGAATATGGTGAAGTGCCTGCCGTACAGAGAGCTTATAAAGCAGCACACATCCCGTCTATTGTTGTGGGAGACCAGAACTACGGGGAAGGTTCTTCAAGGGAGCACGCTGCCATGGAGCCAAGACATTTAGGGGTGAAGGCGGTATTGGTGAAATCATTTGCCAGAATCCACGAAACCAACCTTAAAAAGCAGGGAATGTTAGGCCTTACTTTTGCCAACGAAGCAGATTATGATAAAATCCTGGAAGACGATACCGTAAACTTCCTTGATCTTGATCAGTTTGCTCCGGGTAAACAACTGACATTAGAATTCGTTCATGCGGACGGAACTAAAGATACTGTAATTGCCAATCATACTTATAATGATCAGCAGATCGAATGGTTCAAAGCAGGTTCTGCCCTGAACCTGATCAAAAGACAGGAAAAACAGAATTAATTGTTAGATCGGTTAATCATAGAAAAGCAACTTCAATCTGAGGTTGCTTTTTTATTTCAGCCTCTGCAGAAAGCCGGCCCGGTAGCTTTCACCCACCGGGATCTCCTGATCTGATAAAAGGGTAACATTTCTGGACCCGATGCTTTTAATGCGTTCCAGATTAACGATAAACGATTTATGGATGCGGGTGAAAGAAGATTCCGGCAGCTGCATTTCCATGGATTTCAGGGTGTCCAGCACAATGTATTCCTGTGTTTCGGTACGGATATTCACATAATCTTTGATGCTTTCCACATACAGGATGTCTTCAAAATTAATTCTATGCTGCTGACCGGAACATTTAACAAAAAAGTGGGCTCCTGTTTTACTCTCTACGGTCATCAGCCTTTGCTGGGCCTTCACGGCACTTTTATAAAACCGTTCGAAAGAGACAGGTTTCAGCAGATAATCGATGATGTTGTGCTCATAGCCTTCCAATGCATATTCGGAATAAGCTGTTGTTAAAATATATTTCTTTCTGTCCCCAAGGATTTTCATAAAATTGATTCCGGTGAGCTCAGGCATCTGGATGTCCAGAAAAATAAGATCTGACGGATGGTTCTGAATGTATTCCAAGGCTGTTATTGGATTTTCTGCAGAAAAAACAAGCTCAAGAAAAGGAACGTTCCGCACATAGCTCTCCAGCAGCGAGATGGCCAGAGGCTCATCATCTACAATAATGCATTTAATTTTTTCCATCCCTTAAATCAATGGTTAAATCTACAATAAATTCCGTTTCGGATTCATCAATGGCCAGCGTATACTTGTTAGGATACAGGATTTCAAGCCTCTTCTTTACATTATCGATCCCGATACCTGAAACCACATCTTTCTTCCGGTCGTTTTTGAAATTCAAAAGGTAAAAGTGCAGCATCTGGTCTTTATCTGATATTCTCATCTCTAATCCCTTATTCCGGAAATCCCCATGTTTGAAAGCATTTTCTACAAACGGTACCAGAAGCATCGGGGAAATATTGAGGTGCGGGTAACGGATATCTTTTTCAATCACCATCAACTCCGGGTTTTTGAGCCTGAGTTTCTCCAGTGCGGTAAGGCTGTCTATATATCCGATCTCTTTATCCAGGGGAATACAGTCTTTTTCCAGGTCCTTGGTACTGTATCTCAGTAAGGTACTGAGCTCTTCAATGGCCGGCAAGGCTTTATCGGATTGCTGATAGACCAGGGAATAGATGTTATTCAGCGAATTAAAGATAAAATGCGGATTGATCTGGGTTTTCAGGGCCTGTAGCTCTGCTATCCTCCTGGCCTCAACAAGTTGGGTCTTTTCTGCTTCAGCATTAATGTAATACTTAAAAAACCAGAAGGTTGTGCTGATAAAAATGGCAAGGCTGCTGTAAAAAATATTGTCGTAAAAATAAAACCAAAAGTCCGTTCCTTCCATATAATTCCTGAATCCCAAAGTAGCCGGCAATAGAATCTCTTCTGCTGAGTACCGGACCATTACAAAACAGGTGACATTTAAAAAGAATGCGATTACCAATTTATACAGCTTCCGGGCATCATAAAGCCGGGGAGTGATAAAAAAGTAATTGACATAAAAACATACAAAATTGGCCAGGAAAAAAGTAAATTCAAGCACCATTCCCTTTGTTGAGTTTAATCTGGAATAGTCAACCAAAAATTTCCCTGGAATGTAGCTCAGCCAGAATAATATATGTAAGTAAATAATTTTATTGGTTTTCATACAACAAAAATAAACCATCCGGGATGTCAGGTACATACTATTTTCGACGAAAGCCGCTTTTTATCCGATGAACATATTTTCATCGGGATAATTGACGGCCAAATCTAAACGCTGTTTCGGACAACATGTATTAAAAATACATTTGCAGTAAAGTTATCAAACATGAAGAAAACATTGTTATGTACTGCCCTTTTAGTTTCATCCGCAATTTTTGCCCAAACCCGGAAAGACAGCATTAAGAATATAGAACAGGTTGAGATCCTGGTGAAGAAAAAACTGCTGGAAAGAAAAGCGGACCGGATGATTTTCAATGTGGAAGCTTCCATCGCTTCGCAGGGAATGGACGGCACGGAAACATTAGCAAACGTCCCGATGATCAAGGTTGACGAGTCCCTCGGCACCATTTCTATCACAGGAAAAAGCAGTGTGAATGTAATGATCAACGGCAGGATGCTGAATCTTTCCGGTCCTGCCCTCATGAATTACCTGAAATCCATCCGCTCTGAAAATATAGCCAGGATAGAAGTGATTACCACTCCGCCAGCCAGGTATGAAGCACAGGGAAACAGCGGCCTGATCAATATTATCCTTAAGAAGAACGCGAACATAGGCTTTAGTGGAAACATGACTTCAAACCTCATCCAGAGGACTTACTCCGGATTCGGCAACACCGGAACGGTTAACTATCAGACCGAAAAGTTCAGCAGCAGCCTGAAGCTGGTCTACTATGATTCAGCTAAACGGACCAGCGAAAACTATGATATTATCGGCACCACGCAGAACTACAGCAGCTCGATCAGAAGGGATATGTGGAACGAACTGACGCCCAGCATCAATATGTCCTACAAAATCACTAAAAATTCTGAAGCGGGCTTTGAATACATGTATGCCCATCAGAAATCCGGAATGGACATCGTTAATACCACCAGGAATATCAGTCCCAACTTTACAGAAGAAAACCTGCTTACGCATACATTTCACCGGGAAAAGGAACCGACCCATACTGTAAGTGCCTATTATGACCTTAAACTTGACTCTTTGGGAAAAAAGCTGAGCCTTACAGGGAATTTCTATAAAAACAATTCGGATACGGAAGTCAATTTTTCCACACAAAGGCTTTCCGCTAATACGGTCCAGGATGTGAAGACCCTTTCGTTGGTCGCTCCAAAGATATTTTCCGTGCAGGCAGACCTGGAACTTCCTTTTTCTTTCGGGACCATCGAAACGGGAGCGAAATTCAATCAGTTTAAAAACAATTCGGATTTAAAATATTTCAACTTAACGGATAACGGTTATGTTGCTGATGCAACCAGAGCCAACCTCTTTCAGTATCAGGAAAAAAACTATGCGGCCTATTTCAGCTATGCCAAAAACTTCGGTACACACTGGGAAACGAAAGCCGGCCTGCGGTATGAGTATACGGTAGCGGACAGCTATACCCCTTCCAGTGGTTCCGGCAATTCGTACCGGTACGGGCAGTGGTTTCCCTCAGCGTATGTTTTCTATAAGAAAGATAAAAATATTTTCAGCCTGTCATACTCAAGGAGGATTAACCGTCCGGGAATGGGTGACCTGAATCCTTTCCGATGGTATTCCAACCCTTACTCCTACTCTTCCGGGAATCCTTTATTAACGCCTTCGTACATTAATAATCTTGAACTTACCTATACGTTTAATAACAAACTGACCACCAGCATGTACTATCTCAGAGTAAAGAACGCATTCGGGCAAGTATCGTTTCAGGACGGTCTTTCCCAGGTCTCTACATATCTTAATTACTACAACAACAATGCTCTGGGGTTTAATGTTTCATATACCGACACCTTTTTCAGATGCTGGGAATCTTCTGTTTCTGCCAATGCAAGCTATCAGGATTCTGATATGTTCGGCGTGAATGCTCAGACTCAGAAAGGGGCTTCAGTAAGCTATTCTGTCAACAATACCGTTACACTGAATAAAAATAAAACCATTGCCTTCTTCCTGAATTATGAACAGGATCTCCCCCACAGGAGTGTCAACTATTACCTTTACAACTTTTCCAATCTTTCATCAGGTTTTAAAGTTTCGCTGATGGATAAGCTGCTCCAGATCAATGCAACCGTTACCAACATCTTTGCCCAACGGTACCGGGGAGATATTTATTTTACAGACCTTGTACACCATATGAACAATTACTGGGATGGGAGGAGCTTCCGCCTGAGTGTGAACTATGCGTTCGGAAGCAAGAAGAAGATCCAGAAAAAGGACATTAAATTTGAAGAAAAAGAAAGGGCTCAGTAAATCACTGTAACAAAAACCGCTTTTCTGTGTCTAATAGGACAGTAGAAAGCGATATGAAAAAAATTATTATTACTCTGGCATTTCTGGGAACAGTTTTGGTTTCCGCTCAGGAAAAAACCAGCAACCAGGTAAAAGAAAAGCAGATTGAAGGGGTAACGATTACCAAAACTAAAAAGGCCGTTGAGCAGAAAGCAGACCGTACGATTTTTGATTTTTCGGAACAGCCGCAGCTGAATAACGGGAATGTCCTGGAAGGCATCAAAAAGCTTCCCGGATTGGTATCCACTGACATTGCAGGGATGATGTACCAGGGAAAAGTCCTGGACGTGTACCTCAACGGAAGGCCCCTGAATATTACGTCCAACGAGCTGAATTCTTTCCTGGAAGGCATGCCGGCCAACTCCGTAGACCGTATTGAGGTAATCACACAGCCCGGAGCCGAATTCCCTGCGACTTCCGGCGGTGCCATTATGAATATCATTACGAATAAGAATGCGAATAAATATTTAACAGCGACCTATTCCGGAAACTATTCCTTCACGAATTATGATAAATTCAGGAGCAGGACAAGCAACTCACTCAACTTAAATGCCCGGAACAAGCTGTTCGGATGGCAGCTGAATGTAGGGCAGAATTACCGTGAAAGCATGCTGAATACCGACCAGAACGGATTGCTTTTAAGCAATACAGACCGCTTCGGACGCGGATATTTTGCCAAATCGGGGCTGACTTTTGATCTTGGGCAGGACAGGCTCTTATTAAACTACGATATTTACCACAACAGGAACAGCAATTATACCTTAAGTAATGGGGAAGGCGAACAGAAACAAGCTATTCCCAACACCAATCCCCAGGAATATGTTTACAGAGACTTCAACTTCAATACATCGGATGCCGCCTACACCAATAACCTGAGGCAGGAAGCGGTAGTGACTTATCAGAAACGTTTTTCAGATAAGGCACAGAAGCTTGATTTCCAGTTTGGTTATACCAAATCTGACAGCAAGTTTGACCAGGATAATATTTTCCGCCTCGGTCAGTTTTCAGACGGACAGCCGATTCCCAATGCATCCGGAAGAGTCCTGAGCAACAATTCCGATATGAGGGTGGCCAATTTCAAAATCGATTATTCCCAGCCGATCAAAATCATGGACGGTGGAAAAGTAAGCGCCGGAGGTTTGTATGAAAAGCAGAATTTCGATACGGAAAGCTTTGGGATTACCAACCTGGAATATCAGCGGCAGACCGCATCCACTTACCTGGAATTCCAGGCTAAGCTAAAGAAATTCGACTTTATTCTGGGAACAAGGGCGGAAAACTACGATATCAGCGGGGTAACCAGAAGGGTTGACAGTACAGCGTCCATTGTCCAGAAAGATTTGATCCCGTTCAACAAGTTTAAGTTCTTCCCCAATGCAAGCGTGCAGTACAACCTGATGAGCCAGGTACATATTACCGCCAATTACAACAAAAAGATCAGCCTGCCGAGCATTTCTGCCCTGAACCCGAATAACACAACTTTCCAGGGACCGAATACCCAGGTAACCGGGAACCCGAATCTTCAGCCAACGATCTTCAACAATTATGAAATGAAGATTTCCGCATTCGATTATGCTTTTATCGGGTATAATGTAAGCTCCGCTAAAAACCAGGTCGCCCAGATCATTAGAAAGGATGGCAAAAACCTGTACAATGAGCAGATCAACATCGCCAATATGACGATTCACAACTTCAACGTCGGCCTTCCTGTTCCGTTCATGATTTTCAGCAAGCCGCTCAGCGAAATTATGAAGTTTGATTTCAATCCGGATAAGATCAACTTTATGTACCTGTATGCCGGCTACCAGAAGCATAACATCGACAACCTGAATAACAGGGGGTTCTGGATCTTCAACATCATGACCCAGATCATTCTTCCGAAAGACATCAAGCTAACGGCCAATTACAGCTACCTGACACCTAAAGCAGGATATTTTTATTTTACCGCAGAAAAACCATTCAATAATTCCTTCGACCTTACGTTAACGAAGAAATTCATGGATAACCGGCTTACGGTTTCTGTTTTCGCGAATGACATCTTTAACGGACAGGTGATGCAGGTACGTTCCAATCCGCCATATGGGGAAACCGTGTACATGAGGAATAAATACGATACGAGAAATTTCGGCCTTTCGGTAAACTATAAAATCCCGACGAAGAACAAACTGGCCAAGGAAGACCAGAATATCCTGAACCAGACGAAGAAAGAAGATACCGGCGGGGTCATGCCACAGGGACAGTAAAAACAGATCCAGATAACAGAAATAACAAGCCCCTTTAATTGAAGAAATTAAAGGGGTTTATCGTATAATCCCGGAAATCCTATGATGCCATTAAAAAAATCTTAATATCCGGATCAGCCTATGCAATGAGAAACATTTTTCTTTATTTTTAAATAAAAATCTGAATGACAAAAATTAAGACCAAGGAAAGCTTCTTTTTAAAGATGAGCCCTCTGAAAAGAGGGATCATCAGCCTTCTGGCTTCCGTGCTGGTTTTCCTTCTGATCTTCAGGCTGGACCTTAAGCCGCTGATTATTCTCATATTCTGCTGGCTGGCATTTTCTGTGGTTTTTCTGTTTCTGGACTGGCAGGTTATTCTCCACAGGAAAGTGGATGACATCCGTAAAAAAGCCAGAGCTGATGACGGAAATGCATTTTTTGTTTTTACGACCATTATAGTCGCATCTTTAGCAAGCATGTTTGCCATCTTTTTCCTTATTACTTCCAAAGATAAGGGAGTGCAGAAGGAAATCTATTTTCTGCCGGCTGTTCTCGGCGCGATGATCCTGTCCTGGATCATGGTACAGACCCAGTATATCTTTCATTATGCACGGGAATATTATGATGAGGATACGTCGGGGAAAAAGGAGGAAATAGGCGGATTGCAGTTTCCGACAGAAGACAAGAACGAAATATATCATCCTGACTACCTGGATTTTGCTTACTATTCGTTCTGTATGGGTTGTACATTCCAGGTTTCTGATGTGAGCATTACATCAAGGAATTTAAGAAAAATAACGATGATCCACGGGCTGCTCGCTTTCTTCATGAACACTTTTGTGGTCGCGCTTACCATTAATCTGGTTGCAGGCCTTAACGGTTAATCTTCTACACAGATATTGCTCCTTCGGAGCAAAGCAAAAATTTTTTAAAGGGAGCAAAGCGGTGCGGCAAAGCCACTGATCAAGCAGACGGATTATTCTTGCGCTTCATCAGATCAGCCTGCTGATCCTTTCTTTGCCTTCTGAGCATATGCAGAGCAAAAGCAAACTTTGCGTAAAAAACAGGTAAAATCAGAATTACAAGCAATACCGATTTGAAACTCTTAGCTTTGAGATCGATATATAGAATCTACGGCTGCCAACTCTCCTCTTTTAACCATTAATCTGATTGATCTTTCGGTCAGCATAATTTCTGCCTAAAAACCGACTGTCTGAAAAGTCCAGTTGAAGGTATTAATCAATGTCAGCTTATTGACAGGTACCGGAAGATCAGTAATTATTTCCAAAACCAAATTCGCCATCATGCTTCCCACGATTCCCGGTAAAGCACCCAATACGCCAAGGCTGTCACAGTCGGGAATATGTTCATCGGAAGGCGGTTCCGGAAAAATATCCCTGAGGTTCCGGCTGCCCTGACAGTTAAGAACCGCAACCTGTCCGGAAAATCCGAGAATGCTGCCGTAAACAAGAGGCTTTCCCAGCTTTACGCAGGTATCATTGATTAAATATCTGGTCTTGAAATTATCGGAACCATCAACTATGATATCATAGTCTGAAATAAGTTCCTCAGCATTGGTATCATCTATTTTCAGGTAATGTCCGGTAAAATTCACCTGATGGTTCAGGCTTTTAACGAATTGTCCTGCACTTTCCACTTTGGCCATGCCGACTGAATGTTCCGTATGGATCACCTGCCGGTTTAAATTATGCAGTTCCACCTTATCAAAATCTGCTACGGCCAATGTACCGGTTCCTGCTGCAGCCAGGTACTGGATAACCGGACTGCCCAGCCCTCCTGCTCCGATCACCAGGACTTTAGCTTTCATTATTTTCTTCTGCCCCTCTAAACCAATCTCTTCTATAAATATCTGCCGGCTGTACCGGGAAAACCGGTCTTCGTTATTCATTCTTCAATATTATGGTTGATTGAATTCCGCTGTAAACGGCATCCCAGTCTTTCATGACCGGGTCATAACCGGCATTCCTGATCATCGTCCTTATGTCTTCCATGCTCCTTTCATCACTGGTTTCGAACTGCTCGAGGGATTCTTTGTCTACGGCATAACCTCCTGGATTGGTTTTGGAAGCGGCGCTCATAGCAGTCGCTCCCAACGAGACGATATGATTCCTGAAGGTTTCATTTTCCCGGGTAGAGATGGAAATTTCCAGGTCTTCATTCCAGAGGCGGTAGGCACAAATTAACTGTAATAAATCTTTATCGGACATGATAAAATTGGGTTCAATAATTCCCTCTGCGGGCCTGAGCCTTGGAAATGAGACGGAAAACCTGGACTTCCAGTACTGTTTCTGAAGGTAATCGATATGGAGTGCATTAAAAAAGCTGTCTATCCTCCAGTCTTCCAGCCCCAGCAGAACCCCAAGGCCCATTTTATGGATTCCTGCTTTACCTATTCTGTCCGGTGTTTCCAGCCGGTAGTCAAAATTGGATTTTTTTCCTTTCGGATGGTATTCCTTGTACACATCTTTATGATAGGTTTCCTGATAGACCAATACGGCATTGACGCCCTCCTGATGCAGGAGAAAATACGCTCCTTCCGACAAAGGCTGTACTTCAACAGAAATATTGGCAAAATGCGGCTTCAGGAGACGGACTGCATTGATAAAATAGTCGATGCCGACTGTTTTATTGGCTTCACCGCTTACCAGCAGAATATGGTTTACGCCCATGGATTTCAGGACACTGGCTTCCACCATCAGTTCGGTATCCGAAAGCGTCTTCCTTTTGATCTTATTATCCACGCTGAAACCACAGTACGTACAGATATTCTGGCACTCATTGCTGAGGTACAGCGGGGCATACAGCTGGATGGTTTTCCCGAAACGTTTCCGGGTAAGCTGCTGCGCCATCTTGGCCATGGTTTCCAGTTTTACAGCAGCGGCCGGAGCAATCAGGTTGATAAAGTCTTCCAGGATCCGGTGTTCTTTCCGCAGGCTCCTTTCCACATCCTGTACGGTGACCTGATTGAGCTTACTGCGTATCTGGTCCCATGAATACTGTTCAAAAATATCCTTAAAGCTGTTCATGATTAGTCAAATAAAAAGGACGTCAGCGGACTTGAAGCTTCAGCATGATG
Organism: Chryseobacterium camelliae; assembly: GCF_002770595.1. Classification (NCBI taxonomy): domain Bacteria; kingdom Pseudomonadati; phylum Bacteroidota; class Flavobacteriia; order Flavobacteriales; family Weeksellaceae; genus Chryseobacterium; species Chryseobacterium camelliae. The sequence goes on from NZ_CP022986.1 coordinate 2,545,370, forward strand.
GGAAACGGCACCTAAACCGGACTCAAATGCCCGCCTTCCTGCAATAACGCCTTCTTTAAAGGCTATAGCCATCTGAACGGGATCTGCCGCTACGGCAATGGCAGTATTCACCAGTACGGCATCGGCTCCCATTTCCATGGCCTTGGCTGCATCCGAAGGTGCTCCAATCCCGGCATCTACCACCACCGGAACCCGGCTCTGGCTGATAATAATTTCAAGGAAATCCATCGTCCGCAGTCCTTTATTAGTTCCGATAGGTGCTCCCAACGGCATAACTACCGCTGTTCCGGCATCTTCAAGACGTTTACACAACACCGGATCGGCGTGGATATAAGGCATGACCACAAATCCGAGTCTGGCCAGTTCCTCTGTCGCATAGAGGGTTTCAATAGGATCTGGCAACAGATATTTCGGATCCGGGTGGATTTCCAGTTTTACCCAGTCCGTTTCCAATGCTTCCCTGGCCAGTTGTGCTGCCATTACGGCTTCCTGAGCAGTACGTGCCCCGGAAGTATTGGGCAGCAGATGGATGTTGGCAGGCTGTAGTGCGGTGAGCAGGTCATCATCTTCCGCAGAAGCGGCATCAATCCGTTTCAGCGCCATGGTTACCATCTGAGATTCTGATGCTACGATGGATTGAGTCATGATTTCCGGGCTCCCGAATTTTCCGGTTCCCAGGAAAAGCCTGCAATTGAACGTGCGTCCTGCTATGGTTAAATTTTGGGTATTCATTTTAATGCTTTTTTAAATTGGGTTATTAGTGAAGAGTCCTGAGTAATCTGCCCTGAAACAGCTACTCCGTAAATACCTGTCGGCTGTAAAAGTTCAATATCGTCAAGGGTAATTCCGCCGATGGCAAAAATCTTCGGGATTTCTATTTTCAATGACTGCAATTCATCAATGATGTTAATATAACCTTCGAAGCCTAAAACCGGACTCAGCTTTTCTTTGGTAGCCGTAAACCGCAATGGTCCCAGACCGATATAGTCACAGCCTTCCTGTATTCGCTGTATAACATCTGCCGTTGTATTCGCTGTCCCGCCGATGATCTTATCCTGTCCCAAAATAGGCCTTGCTGATGCTACCGACTGGTCTTCCAGCCCTAAATGAACGCCGTCAGCATCTATCTGCCTGGCAACCTGGACATGATCATTGATAATGCATACAGCTCCATAATCCGAGCATAGCCGTTTAGAAGATTCACAAAGCCTCATCAATTCTTCCGGTGGTGCATTTTTCCATCGCACCTGAACCCATCGGATGCCATGATCCAGCATAGTCCTGATGTTATTCTCCTGCCCGATCCTGGTTGTTCCCTGTGATATGTATTGTAATTTTTCCATTTTTTTTAGGAGTGGTATCCTACTAAAGAAGGATTGCTTTTTAAATAGTGTTCAACATATAATTTTGCTTTCCTGCATGCCGCTTCTGTATCTTCTCCTCTGGCCATCCAGCTGGCAATTGCCGAAGAAAGCACACAACCTGATCCATGTTTGGGAGTATATAATCTGCTTTCACCTGAAGGCTGAAGAGGAATTTCCATTCCATGCTGCAGCAGAACATCAGTTCCCGGCCGGTCTGTCCGGTGCCCGCCTTTCATCAGAACGGAACATATATTTCCCTGAAGCAGATGATTGTCATTAAGCAACTGATATTCAATCAAGTTAGGTGTTACAAGACTTAATTTACCCATGACTTTATCCAGCTGTGCAAGCGTGTCAAGATCAAAAAAGGTAAATTCCGAAGTGCTTTTCAGGACCGGATCCCAGATGATTTTTATTTCTGTATTACTCCTGATAATAACCTCCAGGATTTCACCCAGCATAGCTGCATCTTTCACGACACCGATCTTCACTGCCTGAACAGGATATTTCCTCAAAAGGAGCTCCGCTGTTCGTGTTATGGACTCCATCGGCTGCCATTCCAGGCCTAGGCATTCAGACTCCGTCTGCATCGTCATGGCAGTGCATACGGCAAGTCCGGACGTTCTCAGCTGCTCCATGGTTTTGATGTCTGCCAGGACTCCTGCTCCGCCGCTCGGATCATATCCTGCAACGGTCATAACGAAAGGACGGCCTGTCTGCATTCTATATACATTTGTACGGGTTCTTTACTTTCCCAGACAGCTCCCAATAAGGCAGCACCGTCAACATCTTCTGTAAAAACAGCATCAATCGTATGTTGGCTGATGCCTCCCAGTGCGATGAGCCCTGAACGGTCATTTTTTCTGTACTGGATGCTTTCCAGTATTCCGGAATCAGTTCCATAGCCTTTTTTGGAGATGCTGGGGAAAACCGGACTGATAAAAGCATATTCCCACCGGGCATCCAGTTCGTTAAAGCAGTCTATGATGTGCACGGAAGTGGATAAAATATATTCATCGAAAAAATGATCCGGAACATTTTGCCGGCCCGCTTCCCTGAAATGGATCCTGGAAATACCGAATTCCTCAGCCAGGCTGTAATGGCTGTGCAGAACCAGCTGACTGTGGTAATCAGGATCGATCCGGCTGATATACTCCCTCATCGCCTCTATGCTCATACCGGGTTTCCTGACATGCAGGAGGTCCAGCTTTTCCCTGAACAGCTGATGGATGACATCCGTTTCGTTCTGCACCGGGTTTTCAGGTGTAATGACCAGGATCATAAGTAAATCTCTTTTCCTTTTTCAATAAACTCCAAAGACTTGTCCATCATTCCTTTCTCCGCAGATTCACGGATTTCCTGCGTAATTTTCATGGAGCAGAACTTCGGCCCGCACATGGAACAGAAATGGGCAATCTTAGCACCTTCTGCCGGAAGGGTTTCATCGTGGTATGATCGGGCGGTCTCCGGATCAAGCGAAAGGTTGAACTGGTCTTCCCATCTGAACTCAAACCTGGCTTTGCTTAACGCATTATCCCTGTACTGCGCACCGGGATGTCCTTTAGCCAGGTCTGCCGCATGAGCCGCCAGTTTATAGGTGATAACACCGTCTTTTACATCTTTTTTGTTCGGTAGCCCCAAATGTTCTTTCGGAGTAACATAACACAACATGGCACATCCGAACCATCCGATCATAGCGGCTCCGATTCCTGAGGTAATATGGTCATATCCCGGAGCGATATCCGTAGTTAAAGGTCCCAGGGTATAAAAAGGGGCTTCGTGGCACTCTTTCAGCTGCTTGTCCATATTTTCTTTGATCATATGCATCGGTACATGGCCCGGCCCTTCAATCATGACCTGCACATTATGCTTCCAGGCAATCTTAGTGAGCTCCCCCAGAGTTTCCAGCTCAGCAAACTGTGCCGCATCATTGGCATCAGCGATAGATCCCGGGCGAAGTCCGTCCCCAAGGGAAAAGGCGACATCATACTTCTTCATGATTTCACAGATTTCCTCAAAGTGCGTATATAAAAAATTCTCTTTATGATGGAACAGGCACCATTTGGCCATGATGGATCCTCCTCGGGAAACTATTCCGGTAACCCGTTTCGCCGTAAGGTGGATATATCTCAGCAGCACTCCTGCATGGATCGTAAAATACGATACGCCCTGCTCTGCCTGTTCAATAAGCGTATCCCTGAATATCTCCCAGGTAAGATTTTCGGCAATCCCTTTTACTTTTTCCAGTGCCTGATAAATTGGAACGGTACCGATGGGAACCGGGCTGTTCCTGATGATCCATTCCCTGGTTTCATGGATGTTTTTTCCTGTAGACAGGTCCATGATGGTGTCGGCACCCCAGCGGCATGCCCATACGGCCTTTTCCACTTCTTCCTCAATACTGGATGACACGGCACTGTTCCCGATATTGGCATTGATCTTGACCAGGAAATTCCTTCCGATAATCATCGGTTCGCTTTCCGGGTGGTTGATGTTATTCGGAATAATGGCCCTTCCGGCAGCAATTTCATCCCTTACAAATTCAGGAGTTATTTTCTTTGGGGTATTCGCTCCGAAGCTGTTCCCTTCATGCTGGAACGCCATTTCCGGACTAACGGCTTCCAGCTGCTGAATGCGCTGGTTTTCCCGGATGGCTACATATTCCATTTCAGCGGTAACAATTCCCTGCCTTGCATAATACAGCTGGGTCACTTCTTTTCCGTCCCGCGCCACCTTAGGCTGATGGTTGTATGAAAAACGCAATGCATCGAGTTTAGGATCAGTAAGCCTTGCTTTTCCATATTCTGATGTAATGCCATCCAATACATCAACATCATTCCGGTTCAGGATCCATTGTTCCCTGATCCTGGGAAGGCCTTTCGTGATGTCGATTTCTGCATGTTCATCGGTGTAAGGCCCGGATGTATCATATACGGTAACGGGTGGGTTATGTTCCATCGTTCCGTTGCTGAGCTGTGTAGGACTTAGTTCGATCTCGCGCATGGCTACATGGATGGGATGCAGGTCTCCTTCCATATAGATTTTTTTGGAATTCGGAAACGGCGAACGTGTGATGGTATGATCCATAGTGTTGATTTTATATGGGTTTAACCGCCTTGGGTGGCGGTGATGATTAGAATTGAATCGTTTTTCGTGAGAAGGGTTTCCCTCCAGAGTGCCTGGGGAATAATACGGTTGTTGAGGGCTACGGCAATACCTTTCCGTTTTCCCGGCATTTCCGCATGCAGCAATGCTTCCAGGTTTTCCGGGAGGGTATCGAATGTTTTGGTAATGTGATTGATTGTAAGTTCCATTCCTAAATTTTTAAATACACTTTAGGAATGGCTGTTATTGTACAATAGAATGCACAGCAAAAGTCATCTACTTTTCCCTACGCTGGTATGATCCAGATCAGGTTCAAAGGGTAAAATCTCAGTCTGTTGGTACAGACACCCCTAAAGTTGGAAGCGAAGTTAATTATTTTTTCAGAACAGGCAATGCATTATTGAAAATAAACATGGAAAAAAACCAATGCTATTTCTCACATGGATAAGAAATAATTCCCAATTCCATAAATTAATACTACTTTTGCCGAAACGGCTAGCAGGCATTTTATCTCCGTACGACACGGAGCTTACCGTAAGGCAACAAACAATAAGCCGGCTGGTTTAATTTAATAAAAAGTAATAAACATGAAAAGAAAATTATTAATGGCGCTCATCCCGATGGCATCCCTGATGTATGCTCAGGAAAACGCATCCGGACAAAAATCATTTTTTGGTGTACAGGCAGGCCTTTTCGGGGTTAATGTCTACAATGAATACAGCATAAAAGAAAACTTTATCCTGAGGACAGACATAGATTTTTCTCCTTCCATATGGGGCGGCGACCTGTACACTAAGACCGGCTTTGCCGTTGCACCTGAACTGAGGGTTTCCCCCAAATGGTATTACAATCTGGACAAAAGGAAAGCGGATTCAAAAAATACAGCCTATAATGCAGCTAATTACCTGGCCGCCAAAATAGGATTCGTGCCTGATTTTGTTTTGATTTCCAATGCGGACGGAATCAAGGTAAATCCCATGATCTCCTTTGTGCCGACATGGGGGCTGAGAAGGAATTTTGCACAAAATTTCAATTATGAACTGCAGCTGGGATTAGGAGTAGGTAAAATATTGAAGTCCGGGTATGACATCCAGGCGGTTCCCAATCTGAGCTTTAAAATAGGCTATGATTTCTAAGCCATTCAATTGATTATATGAAACCGGGACAGGAACTGTTCCGGTTTTTTTAATACTTGTAAATGAGAAAGCAGGAAAAAAGGACTGTCAGATACTGACAGTCCCGGAAATATTTTTGAACAGAAACTTATCTTGATCCGGTTTCACAAGCCTGCCAGATGGCATCCTGACCGGGAACCGGAGCTGTAATTTCAATATTCTCTTTCGTCACCGGATGAATGAATTCCAGCTTCCTGGCATGGAGGTGAATACCGCCGTCGGCATTGGAGCGCGGCGAACCGTATTTAAGGTCACCTTTGATAGGAATCCCGGTTTTGGACAGCTGCGCACGGATCTGATGATGCCTTCCGGTTTCCAGATCAATTTCCAGCAGCATATAATGATCCAGTGACTGAATAATATGATAGGTTAGAATTGCTTCCTTGGCTCCTTCTGTCGGTTTCGGGAAAATAATGGCTTTATTATTTTTCTCATTCTTTTTCAGGTAATGAATCAGCCGCTGGCTTTGCGGAAGAGATTCTTTAGGAACCACTGCCCAGTAGGTCTTTTTAATCTCCCTGTTCTTCACCATCTGCGTTAACCTGGATAAAGCCTTGGAGGTTTTGGCATAGATAACAAGGCCGGAAGTAGGCCGGTCGATACGGTGGACCAGACCCAGGAAAACATTGCCGGGCTTATCGTCTCTCTTTTTAATATGATTTTTAATGGATTCAAGCAGGGATTCATCCCCTGTCTTATCTCCCTGAACCAGCTGCCCTACCTTTTTGTTGATGACCAGAAGGTGGTTATCTTCATATACGATCTGTTCTTCCATATATTACCGGCGGAAATTTGACCTGTTAGACAGTGAAACGATCACACCGATCAGCAACCCGAGTGTCTTCATGCCCGAAATCCTGGATTCCAGCGGAAGCAAAGCGCCGATAAAGCACAGAGCAGCTGCTGCATACATCGCATAAATAAATTTCCTGTCGAAAAGAATCTGAGCCTGCAAAACGAAGCTTACCGAAATGAATATATAGAACATCCTGGCAGACAGGAATGTATTAACATCCTGAGGAAACAGGCGGAACCATCCTGCGGCGAGGCACAGGACGGCAATAATGGAAATGACTCCCTGAGCCAATGCAATATTTTTCATTAATAGCTTTCGTTTTCATTAGGGAAATCAACGTTCTTCACGTCTTTTACATACTGGGCTACCGCACCGGTAATTTCAGTATAGAGATCAAGGTACCTGCGTAAGAATTTAGGGCTGAATCCCTTATTCATGCCCACCATGTCATGGTAGACCAGAACCTGGCCGTCACAATGAGGTCCGGCACCGATTCCGATGGTAGGAATAGAGATGCTTTCCGACACTTTTTTAGCCAGCTCAGCAGGTATCTTTTCCAGAACGACTGAAAAACACCCCAGTTCTTCCAGAAGCTGTGCATCACTGATGAGCTTTTCCGCTTCTGCATCTTCTTTTGCCCGAACTTTATAAGTCCCGAATTTATAAATGGACTGAGGAGTCAGTCCCAGGTGGCCCATCACAGGAATCCCTGCATTGATGATTTTTTTGATGGATTTTGAAATTTCTTTACCGCCCTCAATTTTTACGGCGTGGGCACCGCCTTCCTTCATCATCCTTACGGCAGATTCCAGCGCCTTTTCAGGATTGCTCTGGTAGGTCCCGAACGGTAGATCAGCCACCACCAGTGCTCGGTCCGTCCCTCTTACCACACTCTGGGCATGGTAAATCATCTGATCCAGCGTGATCGGCAGGGTGGTTTCAAAACCGGCCATTACATTGGCTGCGGAATCACCGATCAGGACGGCATCAATACCTCCGGCATCCACCATTTTCGCCGTGGTGAAGTCATAGGCTGTAAGCATGGTTATTTTTTCCTTATCGAATTTCATTTTCCGTAAGGTTTCAGTCGTAACTTTCTTGATTTCAGAATGAACAGACATAATAGATCTATATTAAAGTTAAAAAGTCGGCTTTCGCCGACCTGTATGTGTATGGAATTATAAAACTACGTGACCGAGTTTCATGAGTTTGTCGTGGTTGAGAATTTTGATGTTCCGGCCGTCTACTTCAATCAGATTATCCTGTTTGAATTCTGAGATCAGGCGGATGGCACTTTCTGTAGCAGTCCCGATAATATTGGCGATCTCTTCTCTGGTAAGGGAGATTTTAATGAACCCTTCAGGATCAACGCCCAGCTTCTGCTCCAGCAGGATCAGGATTTCCGCAAGCCTTTCGCGTACGGTTTTCTGAGCCAGGAACGTAATGGTATTGGAAGACTCTCCAAGTTCGTAGGAAATTTTCTGAAGCATCACAAATGACAGCTGCGGATCCACTTCCAGAAGGTGCATAAAGATGTCCGAAGGCAGAAAAGTACATTCAATTTCTGTCATCGCCTCAGCCTTTGCCTGGAAATTTTCCCCGCAAAGTAAAGAACGGTAGCCTATGATATCGCCTTCTTTGATAAATCTAAGAATCTGATCTTTCCCGAATGCTCCGGATTTGGATAATTTAGCAGCTCCTTTTTCCAAAAAATAAACTCCTTTCGGAGTTTCTCCATCCTCAAAAATCGTATCGTGTTTCTGAAAGCTGAGTTTTTTCTTGCCTTTGATGTATTTATCGAAATCTGCACTGGAAAGTCTTTCCTTGAATGATTTATCATTAAAAACTCTGGCGAACCTATCTTCAATAGCAATCTGTTGTTCCTGCGACATTTTATATGACATTTATCACAAAAATAGAACATTTTGATTCGATAAACAAAAAAATTTGTTATAATTTTGTATCTCAATATTTTATGGAGGTGAGCGAGAACTGTTTTCATTGTGGTCAAGGGATAGAAAAAGAAAGAATTTTATTCGATGAAAAGACTTTCTGCTGCAACGGTTGTAAGTCGGTCTACGAAATTCTGAACACCAATAATCTTACTAATTTTTACGAACTTAATAAAAGAGCGGGGATCCGCCCGGGTGATGAAAATACGTCTCAGTTTGACTACCTGGATACCCCTGAAATTTTTGAAAAGGTTACTGATTTTTCGGAAGGCGATACCAGCCTCGTAACGTTCAAGATTCCGGTGATCCACTGTTCTTCCTGCATCTGGCTTCTGGAAAGCCTTCACACACTGAATAAGAACATTAAATATTCACAGGTCAATTTTACCAGGAAGACTTTGCAGATCTCATTCAACCATAAAGAATTAAAATTAAGCGAATTAGCCAATTTCCTGACGAACCTCGGCTATAAGCCGGCGATCAGCCTTGAAACCGCGGACAAAAATGTTGACCACCTGGACAAATCGCTTCTTGTGAAGTTTGCCATTGCCGGTTTTGCTTTCGGAAACGGGATGTTCCTGGCATTTCCCGAATACATCGGCGGAGAAGATTACTGGATGGACCATTACAAAGGGCTTTTCAGGACACTGATGTTTTTACTGGCCTGCCCGGTCGTATTTTATTCCGCTTCAGATTATTACAAATCCGCCTGGTACGGACTGAAAAATAAAATTGTCAATATCGACGTGCCGATCGTGCTGGGTATCCTGGTCCTTTTCGGAAGAAGCGTCTATGAAATCGCTACGGATTACGGTCCCGGTTATTTTGACACCCTATGTGGTCTTCTGTTCTTTATGCTGATGGGAAAAATTTTCCAGAAAAGGACCTACAACGCACTTTCGTACGATAGGGATTATAAATCCTTTTATCCGATCGCGGTTACAAAGGTAGATTTCAACGGAAAACAGGACAATATCCTGCTTTCTGAAATCAAAGTCGGCGACAGGATCCTGGTGCGGAATCAAGAGATTATCCCCGTAGACGCGATCCTGATCAGCGGAGAAGGAAATATCGACAACAGTTTCATTACAGGTGAAAGTGTAAGCATCAGCAAACAGCCGGGAGACAAAATTTTTGCCGGAGGGAAGCAGATCGGATCTTCGCTTGAACTGGAAGTGATTAAAAACGTAGACCAGAGCTACCTGACCCAGCTGTGGAACAAGGAGGCGTTCAAAAAGCATGAAACAGGACTTGACACGCTAACGAATAACATCAGTAAATACTTTACGTTCATTATTTTAGGCATTGCCCTGATTTCCGGAATCTACTGGTCATTTATTGATCTGGAAAAGATGTTCCAGGTAATTTCCGCCATCCTGATCATTGCCTGCCCATGCGCCCTTGCGTTATCAGCACCGTTTACATTCGGGCATATCATGAGGATCCTGGGAAGGAATAAGTTTTACGTCAAAGACACCCTGACGATTGAAAAGATTGCGAAACTGGATACGGTAGTCTTTGATAAAACAGGAACCATCACCCAGCGCAAAAAATCGAATATCAGGTATGAAGGTATTGAGATCAGCGAATTCGACCTGCTGAACATCAAAACACTGCTTAAGAACTCTAACCACCCGCTGTCAAAATCCCTGTATGAATTTGTAGACGTCAGCGACGATTATTTCCCTGTAGAAAACTTTACTGAAATCTCAGGGAAAGGATATGAGGCACAGGTACGAAGCAATAGGTATAAAATTGGTTCTGCAAAATACAACGGGCAGGCATCGAAAAATCTGGAAACAGCCGTCTACATCAGTAAAAATAACGAGTATATCGGTAAATTCATCTTTAAAAATGAATACCGTAAAAACCTGAAAGCCCTTTTCAGCAGGCTTACGGCATACAAAATATTCATCCTGAGCGGAGATAATGCGTCAGAAGAAAACCAACTGAAAGAACTCATCGCGAACTGTGAGGGCATGGCATTCAACCAAAATCCTGAAGACAAGCTGAATTACATTCAGGAACTTCAGAACCGGAACCTTAAAGTGGCTATGTTAGGCGACGGGCTTAATGATGCCGGAGCTCTTAAACAGAGCAATGTGGGAATCGCTATTTCTGACGACACAAATACCTTCACCCCTTCCTCAGATGTCATCATGGACGGAGACAAAGTAGTGCACTTAGATCACTACCTGAACGTATGCAAAGGATCTATCACTATTGTGAAAATGACATTCATAATTAGTTTTCTTTACAATATTGTCGGATTAAGTTACGCGGTGACAGGCCATATGCACCCGCTTTTCGCTGCGATCATCATGCCGATCAGCTCGATAACCGTCGTAACATTTACGACACTTTCCACCTGGATCCTGGGAAGGAAATATTTCAGGAAATCCGCTTAAAAGCCCGTTATTTAGACTGATTTTAAATTAGCCAAACGCGCTATTTCGTGATGAATATCATTATTTTTCATTAAATTTGAAACCCGAAAATAGGTTAATTTTGTTATCCAAATGGATATTCTATATTTAATGATCCTATGCAGTGTTTCCTTGGCTGCAGTTTTCCTGGTCGTTTTCATTATTAACGCCAGAAAAGGACAGTTTGAAGATGACGAGTCACCGGCTGTAAGGATTCTCTTTGATTCTGATGAAATTAAGGAAGAAAAAGAGCATGATGACGAGAATCATACTGATGAAGAGCAAGAAAAAAGTAAAATTGAAGATAAAAGTGAATAGTTGATATGGAAACACAAAAGTTTAGTTATGATAACAGTATTGTCCGGGCGTTTTTGTACGCGACCGTGACTTTCGGGATCATAGGATTCTTATTCGGGCTGACGGCAGCGCTGATGCTTTTCTACCCGGAGCTTCCGGAATTTTTATTCGGGACGGACGATACGACCATCAGGAGTCTGGCTTCCGGTAATATTCAGGGACTGATTAATACACAGGGAGCATTCGGATTCGGTAGAATCAGGATGCTGCACACCACGACTGTAATTTTCGCCTTTGTTTGTAACAGTGTATTTGTGGGAGTATATTACTCGCTGCAAAGACTGCTCAAAACAAGGATGTACAGCGATACATTGTCATGGATCCATTTCTGGTCATGGCAGATCATGATCATTGCGGCTTACATTACGTTCTTTATGGGGATCAATACCTCAAAAGAATATGCAGAGCACGAATGGCCGATTGATATTTTAATTGCATTCTCATGGATCGTGTTCGGTATCAATATGTTCATGACAATTGCCAGAAGAAGGGTACGACACATCTACGTGGCGATCTGGTTCTACATCGGAACATGGATTGCTGTAGTGATGCTGCATATATTCAACAACCTGGAAGTTCCGTTGTCTTTCACCGGATGGAAGTCTTATTCTGCTTATGCAGGGGTAAAAGATGCCATCGTACAGTGGTGGTATGGACACAATGCGGTAGCTTTCATCCTTACTACGCCTGTTTTGGGTCTGATGTATTATTTCCTTCCTAAAGCAGCTGACAGACCGGTATTCTCCTATAAACTGTCGATCATCCACTTCTGGTCACTGATCTTCGTTTATATCTGGGCCGGCCCTCACCACCTTCAGTACACTGCGCTTCCTGCATGGGCTCAGGCAGTGGGAACAGGATTCTCCATCATGCTGATCGCCCCATCCTGGGGAGGAATGCTGAACGGTCTCCTTACGTTAAGGGGAGCGTGGGATAAAGTAAGGGAAAACCCGATCCTTAAGTTCTTTGTCGTAGCAGTTACCTGCTATGGTATGGCAACTTTCGAAGGTCCGCTTTTAGCGACTAAAAACATCAATAAAATCGGTCACTTTACCGACTGGGTTATCGGTCACGTTCACCTGGGAGCATTAGGCTGGAATGGCTTCATGGCGTTCGGGGTTATCTATTACCTGATCCCGATCCTTTGGAGAACGAAACTGTATTCAACAAAAATGGCCAACTGGCATTTCTGGCTGGGTACTTTAGGAATCATCTTCTATGCAGTACCGATGTATATTTCAGGATTTACTCAGGGATTGATGTGGAAACAGTTCAACCCGGACGGAACCCTTGTTTGGAAAAACTGGTTAGATACGGTAACGGCGATCATCCCTTACTTCAAAATGAGGTTTGTAGGAGGATTCCTATACTTCTCAGGAGGGATTTTAATGGTAATCAACCTTATTGCAACGGCAAGAAAGGGATCATTCCAGAAAGAAGTGCCTGCAGAAGCACCTGCTTTGGCTAACATCAGCGGAAAACGTAAAGAAGGAGAAGGAACTCACCTTTGGTTGGAGAGAACTCCGGCGATCATGGGTATTCTGTCTTTACTAACGATATCTATAGGAAGTATGGTAGAGATTATCCCTACCCTATCCTTAAAGAAAAGTGTACCGACCATTTCAGCCGTAAAACCTTATTCACCGCTGGAACTTGAAGGTAGAGATATTTACATCCGTGAAGCATGTAACTCGTGTCACTCACAGATGGTGAGACCGTTCAGGGATGAGATTGTAAGGTTCAACGGTAAAAACGGACAGTATTCAAAAGCCGGGGAATTCGTATATGACAGGCCGTTCTTATGGGGTTCCAAGAGGACAGGGCCGGATTTACAGAGAGAAGGAGGTAAAAACCCAAGCTCATGGCATTATAAGCACATGTACAACCCAAGATCAACATCTGCCGGTTCTATCATGCCTCGTTTCCCTTGGTTAATTGCCAACAACCTGGACAGATCCAAAATGGTTGATAAAATGGTTCTTATGAAAAACGTTTTCGATGTTCCATATACCAAAGCTGAGATCGATACGGCTAACCAGTGGGCCAATAACCAGTCTGCCAAAATCGTAAAAGATATCTTCTCTGAAGCGAATGACCTTAAACAGGCATATGCCAAGAGACCTCAGGGCGAACTGGAGAAAAAAGAGATCGTAGCACTGATCGCTTATCTTCAACGATTAGGTACGGATATTAAAACAACCGAGATTAAAACAGCAAGCAATAATTAACATTAAAAGGTTCAAGCATGATTCCTCAGAACTTTAAAGATATATTATCCAATACAGACAATGCTGGTTTTTACCAGACGCTGGCTCTGATTTTCTTTATGCTGTTCTTCGTAGCGCTGGTGGTCTATGTATTCAGCAGACCCAAGAAATACTACCGTGAAGAAGAAGAGGCCCCTCTGCAGGATGATGAGGATGAATTGAATTCAAAAAATTAAACAACCATTATGAAACAAAGGACACCGGTTTTCGTAAACATTTTAATAATAATCGGACTTTTAATAGTTTTTTATTATCTGTTTGTACAGAGCTACTCGTTTTTAGGTTCACCATATTTCTGGGGGACAGTGGTTATCGCAGGTATTTTAGCCTATATCCACAGCGCCATCGGTGACCTGATTGAAAACAATAAATTCAAAAGGTTATCACAGGAGGAAAAGGCTGCTTACCTGGCAGAGAAAAGAATCCCTTATTTCAAAAGACTGTATGATGCTGCCTTTAAAAAGCAGACTGCATCTGAGGAAAAAGATATCCTTATTGACCATGGTTTCGACGGAATTATGGAACTGGACAACCAGTTGCCGAAATGGTGGGTAGGTTTATTCTACTTTGGGACTGCTTTTTGTATTCTGTATGTAGCGGCTTACTCTTTTACAGATTTTGCTCACCCTATCAATGAGTATGAAATTGAGTATAAGGAACAGATTGCGAGTATCGCAGAGTACGAAAAGACACAGCCTCCTGTAACGATTGAAACCGCTAAGTATTCAGCCGATAATATTGCAGACGGTAAAGAACTGTTTAAGACGAACTGTGCATCATGTCACGGTGAAGACGGACGCGGAGGAATCGGTCCTAACCTTACCGATAACTACTGGATCAACCAGCCAGAGAAGACGTTATTTAAAAACGTATTCAATATGGACTGGAACGGTTCCCCAAATAATCCTGCAATGAGACCATTCGGTAAAAACGGAGAGGTTTCCGGAGCAGAAATTGAAAAGATTGCTGCTTATGTATACCACATCAACCAGGAACAGCCTCCGATTACACCCGCTCAGGGCGGAGCCGCTCCTCAGGGAACAGAAGCACATTGGGAAAAAGAATAATTTAATTTTAAATTAGAAACCTATGAAAAACATAATTTGTTATTAGAAGAAAAAATAGTAACGAATTATGTTTTTTCATTTTTAAAATAGAGTATACAACATGTCAAACATAGAAGAAGTAGAAGTACGCGGCGGACAGGGCCAGGTTCTGGAACCTGAGACATACAGGGATTCTATAGGAACTATGGAACAATCCGGAAAGAGGAAATGGGTCTTTCCGCGAAAACCCAAAGGTAAATTTACCAACTACAGAAATATCGTAAGCTATCTTTTATTAGCCGTTTATTTCGCTACCCCATTCATCAGCATCAACGGAAACCCGTTTCTGTTGTTTGATGTCATAGACCGGGAATTTTATATCTTCGGACAGCCGTTTTATCCACAGGACTTTTTTATCCTGACATTAGGCGCCATTGCATCCCTGATATTCATTATTGTATTTACGATTGCTTTCGGGAGAATTTTCTGCGGGTGGATATGCCCTCAGACAATTTTTCTGGAATTTATTTTCCGTAAGATAGAATATGCAATTGAAGGGGACAGAAACAGACAGATGAAGCTCGACAGGCAGGAATGGAACAGTGAGAAGATATGGAAGCGAAGCCTTAAATGGAGTATTTACGTGGTGATTTCACTGATCATAACGCATTTCATGTTCATGTACATCGTGGGCTACCGAGAAGTATTCAGGATTGTTTCTGAAGGGCCTTTTGCCCACCCTACGAATTTTATCGTTATGATCTTATTCTCGGCAGCGTTTTACTTTGTTTTTGCGTGGTTCAGAGAACAGGTATGTACGCTGGTATGTCCGTACGGAAGATTACAGGGTGTATTGATCGATAAGGATACGATCAATGTATTCTACGATTTCAACCGCGGAGAAAACAGGGCGAAATGGAGAAAAGGAGAAGATAGGAAAGCTGCCGGAAAAGGCGATTGTATCGACTGTCATCAGTGCGTAGTCGTATGTCCTACCGGAATTGATATCAGGGACGGACAGCAGTTGGAATGCGTGAACTGTACCGCCTGTATTGATGCCTGTGACGAAGTTATGGAAAAAGTAGGTCTGCCTAAAGGCCTGATCCGTTATGCCTCGGAAAATGAAATTGAAAGGAAAAGCTCCTTCGAGTTTACCGGCAGGATGAAAGGGTTTACTGTAATCCTGATCTTCCTGATGGGATTCCTGGGATATTTACTGTATAACAGGGGCGAAATGGAAGCTAAGTTCATCAAGCCCGCAGGAAGTACATTCTTTGTAAGAGATGGTAAAATCACCAATACCTATAATTATACATTCCTTAATAAGACGAATGATAAGAAGCTCGTAACCGTAAAAGTTATTGAACCTTCCCATGGCGAGGTTACCTACAGTGCCTCAAGCAAAATACAGGTAGACCGCGATAAAATATCCAAAGGAACCATCAATATCAGCTTCCCGGAAAGTGAGATGAAGCTGTCTAAGCAGAATATTACTATCGGTGTTTATGATATGAAAGGTAATCTGATCGATTCTTACCAGACGTATTTTGAAGGACCGTTTAAATTGCAATTTTAAGTTTTAAACATGAAAAATTTTAGTTGGGGCCACGGTGTGGTAATCGCACTGGCAGCCTTTATGATCTTTATACTTTCCATGATGTTCCTGTTTCCTAACGGCCAGAAGAATTCTGAAATGGTAACGGACAATTATTATGAGGAAGAATTAAAATACCAGGATGTTATCGATGCTAAGAAAAGAGCGGATCAGCTGGAAGAAAAGCCACAGTATTCGCAGAATGCAAGTGGTATTACGATATCATTTCCCAAAGACTACAACAATTCCAATACTACCGTTAAATTTGTTTTGAATCGAACAGACGACCAGAACCTGGATGTAAAGAAATCTGTGCAGCTTAATCAGGCGCAGTCCTTCATAATTCCGGCGCAGGTACTGAAACCGGGGAATTACACCCTGAGACTGATGTGGACTAAAGATAAGACGGACTACAGGATGGATTTTGATGTGATATGGAAATAGCACTTATTGTATCGGCTATCGGGCTGGGTTTTGCTTCAGGTTTCCATTGTGTGGGAATGTGCGGGCCTATTGCCCTGTCCATGGGTTTGACGAAAAAGCAGGCCACCAATTTCTATCTGCAGAACCTGACCTACCAGTTTGGGCGTATTTTTACCTATGCCCTTTTGGGTGCTGTTCTGGGGATCATCGGGGAAGGTTTTGAAATGGCCGGCATACAGCAGTACCTCACCATTGCGGTGGGAATCCTGCTGATCATTATGGCTGTATTCTCTTTCGGAGGAAAAGACTTTGCCTCCAGGATTCCCTTCTTTTCAAAGTTTTTATTCTCTGTAAAATCGAATCTCGGAAGGCTGCTTCAAAAGGCTGACTACCGTTCAAGGTTTACGACCGGTATCCTGAACGGGTTCCTTCCCTGCGGAATGGTTTACATGGCCCTCACCGCAAGTCTTGCCAGTGGCGGAATATGGCAGGGAGGTCTTTATATGGCCTTATTCGGATTAGGAACACTTCCGTTCATGTTTGCGGTAGTTCTGGTCGGAAACCTGATGAATCAGGCATTCAGGATCAAAGTCCTGAAAGCGGTTCCGATCGTAATGATCATACTTGGCGGTTTATTTATCGTGAGAGGACTGGAGCTGGGAATTCCGTACCTTTCTCCCCGGGCTGAAGCCATGACGGTTTCCAAGGATAACCAGGGAGATTGTCATTTGCCGGGAGACCATAGTACCCATCATCATGATGGTACGAATTGCCATTAAAGAAACATTATTGATACTTTTCGTAAGATATTATAGCATGGCCGGAATTTCTTCCGGCCATTTTATATTTCAATTATTTTGTTGCGTCCAGGAAAGACTGGTTATTTCTGCTTCGTAAATATTAAATCCTTTGTTTCCGGCAGGTAAATCGTGGTATCCAAATTGGGTGGACATTTAGCGGCTGTTGTCGTGATATCATCCGGACGATATTCCCAGGAAATTTGTGTATCATTAAGCTTTTTTAATATTATTCTTCCCCATCCAACACTACAATTAGTACCACTGTAAAAAAAATTTACTTTATTTTGAGTAGAAGATGTACTAATGCTATATAATTCAATATCATTAGAATTATTATAGGTATCTTGTACCACAGAGCCTGTTGAATTTTTTATAATGTACTTTATTACTAAAGCATCCATATAGTAATTCTTTTGTCCAGTTTTTTCTAATTTTTGTTCTTGTTTAGTAATGTAGAGTGTGGTTTCGCTTCCATTAAAATTTGCTTTATAAACTCCAACGTAGGGTGTGAGTTCATTATTCAGATCTTTCAAATAAGCATTTTCAGGAACCTCTTCATAGTCTGCATTTAATGGATAAACTTGCTGAGCTTTGCAAGAAAACGCAACACATATTCCTAAGCAAATAATCAAATATTTCATCACTGCTTCGTAAATATTAAATCCTTTGTTACCGGTAGGTAAATCGTGGTATCCAAATTAGGAGGACATTTAGCTGCTGTTGTCGTAACATCATTTGGGCGATATTCCCAGGAAATTTGTGTGCTGCTAATTTTTTTGAGATAAATATCTCCCCATCCAACGCTGCAGTTCGTTCCACTATAGATTAAATGTACAGCATTTTTATCCGGTCTAATTTTAGTACTATACAATTCAATATTATATAAATTATTATTTTTTGTATCCTGTAAAACTATTCCAGTAGAATTTTTTACAATGTATTTTACTAATAAGACATCCACATGATAACTTTTGTGACCGGTCTCTTCTAACTTATCTTCTTGTTTTGTAATAAATAAACTAATTTCATTCCCGTTATAATTAGCCTTATATATTCCTACATATGGGTTCAATTCATTATTGGTATCCTTGATGTATGCACGATTTGGAATACTTAAAAAAGGAGTATTAAGAGGAAGATTTTGAGCCTGACAAAAGGACATCAACATTATCCCTAAATATATTAGCAAACTTTTCATCATTCCTTCGTAAATATTAAATCCTTTGTTATAGGCAAGTAAATCGTTGTATCCAGATTAGGTGGACATTTATCTGCTGTTGTCGTAACATCATTCGGGCGATATTCCCAGGAAATTTCTGTGGCGCTAATTTTTTTAATGTTTATTGATCCAAATCCAACACTGCAATTTGTTCCGCTGTATATTAATTCTGCTTTAGTTCCATTTTCCGTAACCCACAAACTATAGATTGCATATGATAAATCGTCTTGTTGAAAAGACATATTCTTAGTGTCTTGAAGGATTATCCCAGAAGAATTTTTCACTATATATTTTACTGATAAAACATCTCTATAAACTTTCTGATTTCCATAATCAAAAAATTTATTATTTTCTTTAGTAATATACAATGTGATCTGATTCCCATTATACGTAGAAACATACTTTCCTACAAAAGATTGTAATTCATTATTGGTATCTCTTATATGCGACATATTAGGAATATTATCCAAAGAAGTTAACAATGGATATGTCTGTTGCGCTTTGCAAGATATTAGATTTATAACTAATACAATTATCAATGATACTTTTGATATTAATTTATTACTCATGTTTTATATTATTTTAAAATGATTATGGACAAGGTGATCCAACAGGTACACCATTATTGTCTAAAGTTACATTACTAATACTACCATTTGATTCTATACGTTGTAAATTTACTTTTCCAGCTAAATTCATCTGTTTTAATATTTCAAAAAATAATTTTTCCAAACCTTTTTCATTTAAATCGCCTGCTTGGTTTTTAATATAGGTTGTCCCATTTAACGAAATGTTGGATAATTCTTTTACTTTGATCAAATATTGATTTTCAAACTGTTTTATTTGCGCGGGCGTAAAATTATAGTTCCCGTTTATTCCTAAATCAGATGCATCACCGGTAAATTGAATCATGTAATTTATATACTGAACATTATTCGGACAGCTACTGCACCATTCGGCGGCGATCATTCCGAAGTAAGCATCTGCAACATTCGTCTGCGCTGCCGCAAAGCCAAATAAGGTTTCAGCAATATCACGCGGAGCAAACATATGGGTTCCCAGGGCTGTATGGTTATGATATCCTCCATAAGAATCTGTTACATCGTTAAAGACCACATTGTGATTTGAGTTGACATCCGCCGGAGCGATCGTCCCGTCTTTCTTCTCCTTAAAACCCGTTTCTCCTGCATTGATGTTACTCAGGCTCTGCAAAGCCTGTGCTTTCACATTATTGATTCCCTGCTGCACGTGGGGTTTGTTCAGGACGGATTTTGTCTTCTGGCAGGGATCTTCCGGTTCCGGCTGCGGATCTTCGCCCCCTCCTCCGGGATAAGGATAGCCCGGATCATTTCCGCCTCCTCCAAGGCATGTTCCGTCAGGAAGCACTTCACCGACACAGCTCTCCAACTGCTGGCTCTTGCATTCCGTCACATGATGCGATTCCCAATGTCCGGGACCATCAGGATCACTTTCATTATCCGGGTAAAACATTGAAATGGTCTTGGTTGTACAGACTAACTTTCCCGCTGTATTATCCATTAGGGTCATCTCTGCCCTTTTGGGCCTGGAGGAAATCAGGTTCTGAAAGAATTCCATATCATTCTGTACCTGGGTATAGGTAAAATAAACCCTCTGTCCTTTCCTCGGCACATTCAGTACCGCAACAACTTTTCCATGCTCAGCCAACGGAACCATCAGGAACTTTCATCAAAGCGGTCCATGGTCATCGCATAGTCCCACATCGGTTCACCGGCTCCCTTCTTTATTTCTTCATGGTGTTCTGAGTAGATTTTCATGACATTTTTAATATACTTCTCATCTTCTTTCCAGAGGCTTTTGGAATGGTATTCCTTAGACGCCGGATCGGAAGCCGTATAGATTTCATCATGGACACAGGAAAGCAGTAGGAGACAGAAAGCCATCGTAAAGGACAGCCACGAAATTAATTTTCGCATCATAAGCATTTTGTTTTTAGTGGTTTAAATATATAAAAATTTTTAATTACAACAAAGTGAGCAGAAAAATAAAAATATTCTTTGCAAATGTCAAAAATATAAGTTCAGATTACTCAGTATTTCTGAAAAGCAAAAACCACCTGAAGGTGGTTTGTTTGGATGATCCGTATGGTATTACCTGGTATATACTTCAAAGGAAAAATCCTTTGATTCGGATGGGGTCATCCTCCTGATCTGTTTCCGCTTCAGTCTGGAATTGATTTCTGAAGCAGTCACTATTGCCTTTCCGTCCACCGATATTTTATCCTCCGGTGAGCTCAACAGGATCCATCCTGAATCATTGACCAGATAGTATTTATCACCGATCGTAATAAAAACCTTTTCATTTCCTTGCTTGGTCGCTTCAAGGTTGTTCCTGAAATTCAGTTGCTCTTCAAATTTGCCGAAGCCAGATACAACGGATACATATGAGGTATCTTTAGTGCTGGAAATGAGTTCGGAGAATGCCTTATTCCGTTTTCCGCCAGCTTTCTTCTCCAATCCGAAATAATAGATGGCAGAAATATTATCGCCCATATCTGCCCAAGTTTAAAATATCCTCTGGAATCCGTTGAAGCAATAAAATTGCCCGTTTCACCGTATACTTTTGCATCTGCCAAAGGAGCACGGGTAACGGCATCTATGATGAGACCCGCAACAGTAACCGTTCTTGCTTTATAAGCTGAACATTTGGCATTTAGCGGTATAAAAGACAGGAGTAAAAAGACAAGCGTTAAGCTAATAATGTTCCGTTTTTTCATTGTATGTTTTTTTTGCTAATATTGAATAGTACCCATAAAAAATACCCTTTTTAATAAGGGCATTATATCATTAACTGATCAAATCGAATCTCGCGTATTCCGCAACTTTTTTCGGAAGCCTGATGCCTTCTGCGGTCTGGTTGTTTTCCAGCAGCGCTGCCATAATTCTGGGAAGTGCCATTGCTGAGCCGTTCAGGGTATGCACGAGCTGTGACTTCCCATCGGTTTTGTACCGGCATTTCAGACGGTTGGCCTGGAATGTTTCGAAGTTGGACACAGAACTTACTTCAAGCCATTTCTCCTGGGCAGCACTCCAAACCTCAAAGTCATAGGTCATGGCAGCAGCAAATCCGGTGTCGCCTCCGCAAAGCCTTAATACTCTGTAAGGCAGCTCAAGGTCTGTCAGGATTTCTTTGATGTGCT
The DNA here is from genome assembly GCF_002770595.1 of Chryseobacterium camelliae. Lineage (NCBI taxonomy): Bacteria > Pseudomonadati > Bacteroidota > Flavobacteriia > Flavobacteriales > Weeksellaceae > Chryseobacterium > Chryseobacterium camelliae. The sequence continues at coordinate 2,567,072 of NZ_CP022986.1, forward strand.
CAACCATTTCTTCAAGGACCGTATATGAATTTTCAGGCTTTTCAATCCTTACGATTTCCACTTTCTCAAACTGGTGAAGACGGTTCAGTCCGCGTACATGGGCTCCATAGCTTCCCGCCTCTCTCCTGTAACATTGGGAAAAAGCCGTATTCTTGATCGGAAGGTCTTTTTCTTCCAGCAAAACATCACGGTAAAGATTCGTTACCGGCACTTCTGCTGTAGGAATAAGGTACAGGTCATCCTGACCAATGTGGTACATCTGCCCTTCCTTATCCGGCAATTGCCCTGTTCCGTAGCCGGATGCTTCATTCACTACGTGAGGCGGATTGACTTCCATATATCCCTTTTCGATATTCTTATCCAGGAAATACTGGACTAAAGCCCTTTGCAGCCTCGCTCCCTTTCCAAGGTATACCGGAAACCCTGCACCGGCAATTTTTACTCCCAATTCGAAATCGATAAGGTTATATTTCTTAGCGAGTTCCCAGTGCGGAACAGCACCCTCTCCCAGTCCTTCGACATCATGGGACTGATAGATGATTTCATTATCATCCGCAGATACGCCGCCTTTCACAAGCTCATAAGGGATATTGGGAATCTGATATAAGATATTCAGTAATGTCTGCTCTTTTACATCCAGCTGGGACTGCAATTCTTTACTCGACTCTTTGTATTGTGCTGTTTTAGATTTTGCAGATTCAGCTTCTTCTTTTTTCCCTTCTTTCATCAAAAGACCGATCTCTTTCGAGATTTTGTTGATCTCGGCAAGCTGGGAATCCAGTTCAAACTGAATTTTTTTTCTTTCATCGTCGGTAGCGATTGCTTCATCTACCAACTCAAGATTCTTGAATTGTCTTTTTTTAAGACCTTCTAAAACGCGTTCTTTATTGTCGCGCAAAAAATTAACCTGTAACATTGTGTTGAGATGTTAAATATTAGAAATTAGCTTTTTATGGGCTAACCATTTGCAAATGTACTTTATTTTATGATAGTAACCACATTGGGGGATCCGGGCTGCTTGGTAAATTTAAGATCGTTGTTGTAGTAGACCTTTGAGACTTCAAAGACCGAGGGTGTCCAGCGGTACTGGATCTCAAGGATGTCATTAATGGTATCGGTCACATTGTTCTGTGTCCTTCTTAAAGAAACATTGATCCTGGAACGGTAGGTCCTGTTGTCCGGGCTTACAGAATCCAGCGTGACCCTCCTCGCTCCTGCAATGTATTCGATATAATACAGTGAATCAGCAGTTACTTTAAGCGTATTGTTTACCGGTGCATTATCTACAGTCCCGAATATGTCCGTCATATTATAGCCCGAGAAAGAACCGTTTTTCTTGGCATTCAGTAAATCCTGCCCTGCACTGTTTTTGATATAGATATTCAGGATCTGATCAATATTCTGAACAGAATCTTCATCACTCCTGCAGCTCAGAAGTGCGAATAGAACCAGCGCTGTACCAAAAAAGACGTTTCTCATCCCAACAAAGATAGAACTTAAGTTTTATTTCTTCAAGAATTTATTCACTAATATCCGTATTTCCGACCGGGAAAGGATAAAATCACTGAAGTAAAAAGCAGTCCCCTGGTAAAACCGCCAGAACAGCAATGAAGAGGAAAGACAGTAGGAAACAGAGGTAACGATGCAGGCCCCAGTGATTCCCCACCGCGGAATGATAATGAAAGAAGAAACCAGGGTAAAAACAAGCCCTATCAGGGATTTCATATTTAAAATCCGCAGCTTATTGATCCCCGCAAAATAGTATCCGATGATATTGCTTACCGCAATGGCCATGATACCGGGAGCCAGCAGCAGCGTAATTTTCTTGACCTGTGAAAAATCCTTTCCGAAGATGATGGCATACCAGTGGGACGGCACCAAAAGAATGATGGTAATAAACAGTAAAGTAATCAGGAAACTGATCCTCATGGAAACCTTAGCTTTGTCAATGGCTGCATCGGAATTACTGCTGTTGACCACATCGGCATATAAAATTACCGACAGGCTCCTGCTGACCGTCCAGATCGCTTCCGAGAATGCTACCCCTACAGAAAATACCCCAACACTCATCATGCCCCGGAAATATTCCAGGAAATAAAAAGACAGCCGGTTATTCAGGAACTGAAAAAAAGAGCTCAGCTGTATCTTCCAGCCATAACTGAATAAAGAATTCAGTACAGACCCGGAAAAGGAAAGTTGCGGCATCTGCCTGCCTTTCATGACCTGGAAGAGGCTGATGATGAACAGTATACTGTAACATGCCATCTGTGCTATGAAATAAGAAGAAACCGATCTTGCTCCAATCCCATAGACCATAATACCGATGAAAGCAATATGGACTGCCTGCTGCAGGATGGTATAGATATTAAACATCCTGATGTTCTTCTGGCCTACAAACAGATTGACATTGGCAGCCAGCAGGGATGACGAAACAGAAAGACCGATCAGATATCCTAAATGCCCGGTATCTTTTGTAAAGGCAAAAAGCAAAGGAATGGTAGTCCCGACAAGCAAAGACCAGGCATAGGCATACAGGAGGATCTGTTCTGTTTTATATTTGGGCGCAAAATAAGTAATGCTGCTGCCTACAAAAATGCTGGCAAAGAAACTGACCACCGTTAAATCCGCAATGACAATCGAAATCACTCCTTTCCCTTCACCGCCCCACATATTCGTGGAGTAGATCACCAGTCCAAAATTCAATATCAGAATCAGGAAGCGGGAAACAAAAGTTTTGAGGAGAGTGGCATGTTTCATTTCAGCATTGATTTTTTGACAAAATCCGTAAATGAATTTTTAATGGCTGCCCAATTGTACTGTTCCTCAAATACCGCTCTCGCTCCATGCGCGTGAGCTTTGTAAAGCGCAGGATCATCAATATAGGCCATTACTTTTCCGGCTATGGCATCTGCACTTTCGGGATCAACCAGAAACCCGAACCTTGAAATATCCACAAACTGCCGGGTTGCCTTCAGATCACTATAGATCACCGGCTTACCGGAAGCAGCATAATAGAATATCTTGATCGGAAGGCAGTGATGGTTTTCAAAATTAACTTCCCTGAGGTCAAAACAGATGTCCGCCTCAGCATATGCCTCCGTAAACTTCTCAAAAGAGGCCGGCTTACGGATGCTGATGTCATCCCACTGGTATTTCTCCAAAAGGGCGTCAAAATAGGCCTGGTCTTTTTCTGTCCGGGCTCCTCCGATAATGAGTATCGAAATATGTAAATCTGGCCTTAGGCTCCGGAGACGGTCAACCGCATTAAAAAAATTCCCGATCCCTTTTTCTTCTGAGATCTGGCCTGTATAGCACAGCTTTATCCTGTCTGCTTCAGGCTCCCTGATGCTTGTATAAATATATTGACCATCGGGAAAATAAGGAAGGATGATACTTTTTTTAAACGGGAAACAATAGGCTAAGGGGAACCTTTTCGTTTTTTCCCCGAATATAAAGTGCGTACTGAAATAGCCGGCATACAGCTGGATCATCAGGAACCTGAGGGCATGAAATATCTTGAGGAAAAAAGAATATTCACGGACCATTCTCATCGACGGATACCACTCGGTGATATCATAGATAAGGCTGGCTTTGTGCCTTTTCATGTACTCTTTAACAGCAATAATCGCAAGAGGTTCTGATCCGATGATACAGTCCGGAAGGAAAGTGTTGCAGACCTCCTGAAATATCCTTGCTTTCTCATCCGAGCTTTGATCCAGTACAGCATACGATTCAATTTCAATCCCATCGATAGAACCCTGATATTCTGAGCTAAGGCTACAGATTTTTATCTTATACCCACGGCTTTTCAGCTCTTTTGCCTGATGGTAAAAAATCCGGTCGTCATTGTACCGGTGGGCTGTTGTTAAAAAAAGTATTCTGGGCATGGGTTATTTCATCAAAACAGATTCAGCAGTCAGATTCCGTGCAAATATACTAAAACGAAAAAAGTGGAACTCCTTCCACTTTTTTTATTTTGTACCGATGATCATACTTATTGTATTGATGATGCCCAACTTTTATCAAAAGGCAGTAAAAAGTTACTCAGGAACTCCAGGTAGGTATTTTTTGAAAAATCAAAAACCTGAATATCTTTGGAAAGCTCACCGTTTCTTATTTTTGATTTGAACTCCTGCAGCTTCAATGTTTTCACCGCTCCGTCTTCCACGTAGCTTGCTTTCATGCGGTCAAAAAGTCCCAGCTGGTACTCTTCGTCAATTTCCCGCATCAGTTTTCCCAATGCATCTATGCTGCATCCTGAAGCGAGCTCTTTTTCCTCATCTACACAGATCACGATAAACTGGTTCTTTTCTATCTTAAAAGATGAGCTCAGCGGCTTTCCGTGAGCAGCCCAGGTGGCCAGGAAATCAAAGAGTTTTTCAGTAATGGTTTTGGCTTCTTTGGTGCTGAAAGGCCTTGATGCAGGGTATATGATGATTCTGTAGTCGTTGGTTTCTACAATGTTGGATTCTTCAATTTTCATTTCCGATATTTTAAAGTATAAATTTATGAATTATTATTGATTCATAAAAAAAGAAAAAAGAACCCTGGAAAATCCCGGGTCCTCATTCATTCTGTACGTTATTTAATCAAATTTATAAATCTTCTGCTTCAGCCAGAAGTTCTACAATATCTTTTACGGCTACTTCCGTATTTTTATTAAAGTGTTTTACTCCATCCGTAAGCATGGTATTGCAGAACGGGCATCCGGTAGCAATCACCTTCGGCTCGAATGACAGTGCTTCTTCCGTTCTCTCAATATTTATGTCCTTATTGCCTTTTTCAGGCTCCTTGAACATTTGCGCTCCGCCGGCTCCGCAACAGAGCCCGTTGCTTCTGCAACGTTTCATTTCCACCAGTTCGGCATCCAGTTTTTCAAGAAGCATCCTCGGAGCTTCGTATTCGTTATTCGCGCGGCCAAGGTAACAAGGATCATGGAATGTGATTTTTTTACCTTTGAAAGATCCTCCTTCAATCTTCAGCCTTCCCTCTTCCATCAGGTTTTTCAGGAACTGGGTATGGTGAAGGACTTCATAATGTCCCCCTAAGCTGGGGTACTCATTTTTAAGGGTATTGAAACAGTGCGGACAGGCCGTTACAATCTTTTTGATTTCGTAAGCATTCAGCACCTCAATATTGGTAAGGGCCATCATCTGGAATACGAATTCATTACCGGCACGCTTGGCCGGGTCTCCCGTACAGCTTTCTTCCTGTCCCAGCACTCCGAATTCAACCCCGATTTTATTCAGGATCTTGCAAAATGCACGGGTAATCTTTTTGGCACGGTCGTCAAAGCTTCCTGCACATCCCACCCAGAATAGAACTTCCGGTGATTTCCCTTCGGCAGCATATTCTGCCATTGTTTTTATATTGAAATCCATTTTTTCTCAATTTGAAAATGTATGAATTTGGAAATTTGAAAATATAATTGAGCATTTTCAAATTTTCAGATTGTTTAATTGATTATTAATCCTTTGCCCAATTCAGACGGTCTGCCTGATTATACTGCCACGGTGCCGCATTATTTTCCACATTGGCCATCATCAGGTTAAGTTCCTGTGGTGCCGCAGACTGTTCCATAACCAGGAACTGCCTCATGTCAAAGATAATGGAAAGCGGGTCCAGCAATACAGGACAGGCTTCCGTACAGGCATTACAGGTTGTACAGGCCCAAAGTTCCTCCTTAGTAATATAGTCATTAAGAAGCTTTTTACCGTCATCTACAAACTTGCCGTTGGTGTCGATATTTTTTCCTACTTCCTCCAGACGGTCTCTGGTTTTCATAAGGATTAATCTCGGGGATAATTTTTTTCCGGTAATGTTGGCCGGACATACCGCAGTACATCTTCCGCATTCGGTGCAGGAATAGGCATTCAGCAGCTGGACCTGATTTAGGTCAAATACATCCTCTGCCCCGAACTTTGACGGCGCTGCTGCTGCATCACCTTCCGCAGGTGCGGCATACGGATCAGCATTAGGGTCCATCATCAGTTTTATCTCCTTCGTTACGGACTCCAGATTATTGAATTTTCCTTTTTTCTCCAGGTTAGCGTACCAGGTACTAGGAAATGCTAAGATGATATGGAGATGTTTGGAATAATACAGGTAATTCATAAAGAAAAGGATCCCTATAAAGTGGAACCACCAGGCAGCTCTCTCGGAATAGATCAGTGTGGTATCGCCGAAATTGCTGAACAGGGGTGCGAAAATATTGGCACTGACCGGGAAACTTCCATGCGCTGCCAGTAAGCCTCGCTGTTGCAGCACCCAGTCTGAAGTATTCATGGTGAAGAAAGCCACCATCAAAGCAAATTCAATGATCAGGATCCAGTTGGCATCCTGTTTTGGCCACCCGAAAAGTTCTTTCATCGTAAGCCTTTTCACCCCGTAGAAATTTCTCCGGATAAAAAAGATCAAGACTCCTATAATAACCAGGAGCGCCAGGATCTCTAACGTTGCCGTAAAGAAATTATATACGCTGTGCCCCATAATAGACGCCAAGAAACGGTGGGTCCCAAAAAGCCCGTCTACTACGATTTCAATCAGTTCGAAATTAATGATAATAAAGCCAACATACACAAAGAGGTGCAGGATACCGGCAACGGGACGCTTCACCATTTTGCTCTGTCCCATGGCAACCCGTGCCATGGTAGCCCAGCGCTCGTCTTTCCTGTCGCTGCGGTTGACAGCCCTTCCTAATGTAATGTTTCTGTATATTTTCTGCAGACTCCTGGCAAACAGTCCGAAGCCCGCTACCAGCAAAATAAGGAAAAGAATATTATCGATATACTGCATGGCTACTATTAGTTTTTACTGTTCTTCCCGAATACTGAGAAGTTGACATATTTTTTCGGGTTTGCCTTAAGGTCTTCAATTAACAGGTTAAGGTTGGTGGAAGCAGCATTCAGGTTATTATACAGCTGATCATCCTTCATGATCTTGCCTAAGCTTCCCTGTCCGTTATCGATTCCGGTAACTACCTGATTCAGTTTTCCTACTGTAGCATCCAGATTGGCAATGGTCGCATTCAGCCTTTGCGTGTCAATACTTTCCGCTAAATTACCATATTTATCCAAAGTAACTTTTCCGCTCTGCATGGTAAGGCTGGCATCATCCAGAACCTTTTGCAGTTTAGGATCATTATGCCCTACCAATGAGTTGACACTTCCTGCAGTGGTCTGCAATGCTGCCACTGTTTTGTTAAGGTTAGCCAGCAATAATCTGATCTCTTCCCTGTTCTGGGCATTGACTACCTGGTTGGCACTGGACATCAATGAATCCACACGATACAGTACGGTCTGAAGCTGGTCCTTTACGGGACCTACCTGTGAAGAAAGGCTTCCAAGAGTTCCCAGCTTGAAGGCACCCCTGAGGGTATCCCCGTCTTTTGCCGTTGCTCCTCCGTAAGCAAGGTTTACCCTCATTTCTTTTCCGGACATCAGTCCCGGTTCAAAGATTTCAAGAGTGGAATTTTTTGAAAACTCGAAATTATTGTCAACGGTAATTTTAACGATAAAATCAATTTTTCCTTCCTTGGAAGTCTGAGGGATAATCTTATCCACCTGACCCACTTTGAGACCATTGATTGACACCGGCGAAGACTGCGCCAGCCCTTCTACATTATCGTATTTTGCGTAAAATATATTGTCGGTAGTGAAGAGGCTTCTTCCCTTCATAAATTGAAATAATACCACGAAGCCTACAATGGCTAGGAGAGCTATTAGACCTGCTTTTAATTCTTTACTGAACTTCACTTGCTAAATTTTTCTTATGAGCAAATATAACACATTTTAAATTAATGTCTTTCTGTATTGCCCTGTGTTAAACCACAAAAAAAGTGGCAAAAATTCTGCCACTTTCCTATAGGTATGTAAATTTATTTTTATTGTTGCTGAGAACCCAGTTTATTCCAGATTTCGATCCTGTAATCTTTGATGTCAGCGTTATCCTGAAGGCTCTTTAACCATGCCTGCCCGAACATTCCTGCGTTTCTCTGGGTAATACCCTCAGTAAACTGTTTCAGGTCTCCCGGCTGCTTGTTTACAGTCTCATTCTTCTTAAGAACAACATACACTCCTGTTCCTCCTTCAACCGGATTGGAAAGTTTTCCTTTCGCAACACCGAAGGCAGCTCCCGCTACTTTAGGTTCCATAGCTCCTGCTACAGAAGGGTTCAGAAGGTTTACCTGTGCAGACTGTTTTGTTGCAGAGAATAATTTGGCAACCTGATCCAGGTTGGAAGCTTTAGCGGCATTGATTTTTTCAGCAATCTGCTTTGCAGCCAGCTTGTTTTTCACAATGACTTCGATCTGGTCTCTTACAGACTCAGGATCAGCCGTCCCTTTTTCCTGGATACCGTTCAGGTAAACCACGATTTTATCTCCGGTTCCGTCTACGGTAAAGAATTCGGTATCTCCTTTGGATCTTTTCTTATCAAATGCCCAGGCAAGGATGTCCGCATCCTTATCTGTCCCTAAGCCCTGAAGCTGTCCGTCAAATCTCTTTGCAGACTTAGGATTGGAGAACTGGTAGTTTCCTTTTTTAGCAATGTTGACAAAATCATTGAATGATTTGCCCTGTACCTGCTGGATGAATCTCCTTGCTTTCTTATCGGTATCCGCTTCTGTAGCATCAGAAGGCTTCACCGCTTTTACCAGGTTGGCTACTTTATATGCCATAGCTCCCGGCTTTTTATCTTCGATGTTGATGATATGGTATCCGAACTGGGTTTCTACCACGCCTGTTGCTCCTTTAGGGTTGTTAGCCAGGTAGTGCAGGAATTCTGGTACGAAAGGTGTTTCAGGAGTAGTCCATCCAAGGCTTCCTCCCTGCGCAGCAGAGTTAGGGTCATTGGAAAGCTTAAGGAATTCCGTGAACTTAGCCGGATTAGCCTTTACAACAGCTCCGATAGAATCCGCTAATTTCTTAGCTTCCTCTTTGGTTCTGGTCACCCCTTCTCCTGCAGGGCTTCCTTTGAAAGCGATCAGGATATGTCTGGATAAAGTGGAATCTGAAGTTTTCTTATCGATAAGCTTGGACACCACATAGAAATTCTGCTCCTTGTACGGTCCGAAAGTCTGGCCAATAGCCGCCGTAGCGATAGGTCCCTGGATCGTCTGAGGCAGTTGCTCAGGCTTAAAATACTGGTTAGTAAACGGCATATCCGAGTTAGCCATTACGAAAAGGGAATCATTGGTTGTATTCTGGAAATTCTCTTTACCGCCGCTGGCATCGGTTCCTCCTGAGAACAGCTTGTTGATTTCCTTCTGGGCTGCCGCATCATCTGCCGCACTAGGCTTGGAAGGGAAATAAACAATCCCGAGGTTTCTGCTCGCTTCTGTTTTGAACATCACAGGATGCTGCTTGATATAATCTGCAAGATCTGCTGTGGTTACTTTGATATTGTTTTTCTGAAGATAAGAGGTGTAATCGATTTTCACAAAATCAATATCCGCCATCTGGTCTCTTTCTCTCATCAGTTCTTCAGCTTCTTTTTTTCCGGTAGTGATTCCTGTGGAAACATTAGCAAATACCTGTCTGGCCATCAATCTGTATTCAATAGATTTTCTGGTTTTCAGCCACTGGTTGTAGGCATCAGGATTCGTTGCCTTGATTTCCTCGATCTGTTTTTTAAGTTCCTGGGTTTTAAAGTTTCCTTTTTCGTCAAACAACTGCTTGTTCTGAGCAAACATCTGATCGTACTGGATCTGGTTCCAGAAATAATCATCCGTCATTTCGAAGCCCATTTTCTCAAACTGCTGCTTCACCAGTTTGGATTGTACCAGCAATTGCCACGCCTGCTCTTCAAGACCGTTTTTAGGCTGGCCCTGCTGCTCTGCCTGCTGCTGAAGCACAAAAAGCTGATCGTTAAACTCTTCGCGGGTGATCTTATCGCCGTTTACTTTTCCTAAAACATCAGGATTTTTACCAAAAACCTTATCGATGCTGTCCGGGTTCACTAAGAACGCTAAAAGCGCCAGTGCAATTACTCCCATCAAAAGCCAAGGTCTGTTCCTAATCTGTCCTAAAATTGCCATTATATAAATTATAGTTTTTTATCAGTTTGCGAAAATACACATTTTTAAGAAATTACAGAAATCTGAGGCCTTTTTTTAATTTTTAAAATCCAAATAATGTGAAAAAGGAAATTTTGGCCGTAATTTCCATGAAAAAACAAATGGCATAAGTCTTGTGCATTCTTATCCCCAACGGCATATGATGTGTTTTTCAGGGATGTTACTGCTGCCGTACTTAACGATTTAAAAATGGAAATGACAATTTGTCATTCAATGACCTATGACAGAATTTGAAGATATAAGTTTAGAAGAAATGATCAATGACGGATTTGATATTGTGGCTGAAGAAATCAATCTTTCCGACTTTTCGGAAACAGATCAGGACTCCGAACAGAAAATATTTCCCATCCTGCCGGTAAGGAATATGGTGATGTTCCCCAATGTGGTGATTCCCATTACTGCCGGAAGAAAGAATTCAATTCAGCTGCTGGAAGAAGCACAGGCCAACGGCAGTATGATCGGTATTGTAAGCCAGAAGAATTCGGATGTGGAACAGCCTCATGAAAAAGATATTTTTCAGGTGGGCACACTGGCGAAAATCATTAAAATCATCAAGCTTCCTGAAGGAAATATCACCGCTATTACCAAGGGATTTTACCGCTTCAAAATCAGGAAAATGATTGAGAAGCAGCCTTATTTCAAAGCTGAAATCACACGCCTGAAAGATACGAAGGCCAAAAATACAGAGCAGTACGAAGCGCTGCTCGAAAACATCAAAGATCTTGCCTTGAAGATCATAGAGCTGGATCCTAACATTCCTAATGCGGCCAATTTCGCTATCAAGAACATCACTAACAATGATGACCTGCTGAATTTCATCTGCACGAATGCCAATTTCCCTTCATCTGAAAAGCAAAAACTGCTGGAGGAGAAAAACCTGATGGACAGGGCAAAAAAGTCCTATGAAATGATGCATGAAGATTTCAGGAAACTGGAACTCAGGAATCAGATCCATCAGAAAACTTCCAAAGACCTGGATAAGCAGCAGAGAGAATATTTCCTCAACCAGCAGATCCGGACCATCCAGGAAGAACTGGGCGGCGGACCCGAGAATGATGCAGAGGAACTGATTAAAAAAGCTGAAAGCAAGACCTGGTCTCCGGAAGTAGAAGAGCATTTCCAGAAAGAAATTGCCCGCCTGCAACGCCAGAATCCCAACTCACCGGATTATAATGTCCAGCGGAACTACCTGGATTTCTTTACGGACCTCCCGTGGGAAACCTATACTAAAGACCTTTTTGATATTGCCAAAGCAGAAAAAGTTTTGGATAAAGCTCATTTCGGCCTGGAAGACATAAAAAAAAGGATCCTTGAGCACATGGCGGTGCTGAAGCTGAAAAACAATATGAAATCCCCTATCCTCCTGTTATCCGGGCCTCCGGGAGTAGGAAAGACATCTTTGGGGAAATCTGTAGCCGATGCTTTAGGAAGAAAATATGTTCGCCTGTCCTTAGGCGGCCTTCATGACGAAAGCGAGATCCGCGGACACAGGAAAACCTATATCGGTGCTATGGCAGGCCGGATCCTGCAATCAATTAAGAAAGCGGGAACCTCAAATCCGGTGATTGTCCTGGATGAAATTGACAAGGTTGGGCAGGGAATCCACGGTGACCCGAGTTCTGCGCTTCTTGAAGTCCTTGATCCTGAACAGAATAAATCTTTCTACGACAATTTCCTGGAAATGGGTTATGACCTGTCCAAGGTAATGTTCATTGCTACAGCCAATTCATTATCTACCATTCAGACTCCGCTTCTGGACCGTATGGAGACCATCCAGATTGCCGGTTATACCCTGGAAGAAAAAATTGAAATTGCCAAAAGACACCTTATTAAAAAACAACAGCATGAGAACGGCCTGGATGTTAAATCATTCAAGCTGGGCTATGACGAGCTAAAACATATTATTGAAGCCCACACTTCTGAAAGCGGCGTGAGAACCCTTGAAAAAAGAATTGCTGCCGTAGCGCGCTGGGTAGCATTGCAAACGGCACTCCTTAAAGAGCATAACCCGAAAATTTCAATTGATAAGATTGATGAAATCCTCGGCGTTCCGCGACCGAAAAGCCTGTCGGAAATCACCGGCGTTCCCGGTGTGGTAACCGGACTGGCCTGGACGAGTGTAGGCGGTGACATCCTTTATATAGAAAGTATCCTGAGCAACGGAAAAGGAAACCTTACCATGACCGGAAACTTGGGAACCGTTATGAAAGAATCGGCTACGATTGCCCTTGAATATATCAAGGCAAGGCATGAAGACCTGGGCATTCCGCAGGATGACCTGGATAAGAAAAACATCCACGTACACGTTCCTGAAGGTGCTACCCCAAAGGACGGTCCTTCTGCAGGGATTGCCATGCTGACGTCTATGGTTTCTTCCTATAAAAATAAAAAGGTAAAACCACACCTGGCTATGACCGGTGAGATTACCCTCCGTGGCAAAGTACTTCCGGTAGGCGGAATCAAGGAAAAACTGCTGGCTGCCACAAGGGCAGGAATACAGGACGTTATTCTGTGCGATGCCAACAGGAAAGATGTGGAAGAAATCAAAAAAGATTACCTCAAAAACCTGAAAGTACACTATGTAAGCCGCATGGAAGAGGTGATTGAAATTGCTATTGAACCTTAATTTCAGTACTGAAACTCTACTTTTAAAGATAAAAATAAATGATAAGATAGGGTTAGAGCCCCTGCACCACTTCATTCTTTTGCAGTATTATTATTTTAACGATATTTTTTTTAATACCTCATCTGTATATGGTGAGGTTTTTGGTATTTTTATACGGCAAAATCACTATCGGATATGAATTATTTTAAACTCCCTTTTCTCCTCAAGCTTACGCTTGTCGTTATCTCTGTTATAGGCCTCGGTTACCTACTGGCTTTAGGCCAGAGCATCATCGCTCCTTTTTTCCTTGCTTTCCTCATGGCCATGCTTTTTCTGCCTCTGGCGACCTTTCTGGAAACAAAGCTGAGATTTCCCCGGTCATTATCTACCATAACTGCTGTTTTACTGATGCTGATCATCCTTACGGGGCTGATTTATTTCTTCGGATCGCAGCTCTCCAGTTTCAGCAAAGACCTGCCTCGCTTACGGATGCAGTCCAATACTGTATTCAACGACCTTCAGCGCTGGGTTTCCAAGACATTCCATGTAAAAATCAAGGAACAGCTGGATTATATCGACCAGGGACTGAGTAAACTGCTCTCATCTTCAGGGGTCATCCTGGGGTTTACATTCGGGATATTCTCTACCGGCATCGGCTTCATCCTGTTCTTCATCCTGTTCTTTATTTTTATCCTGAATTACAGAAGGGTGCTGAACAATTTTATCTTGACAGTCTTCAATGAAAAACATAAAGCCAGCGTACAGGAAGCTGTCACTGAAATCCGGATCATGACCAAGAAATACATCATCGGATTATGTCTTCAGATTGTTATTGTATCAACTCTAACGGGAATTGCACTTTCCATAATCGGTGTACAATATGCTATTTTGCTTGCCGTCCTCACCGGATTGCTGAATGTTATCCCTTATTTAGGTATCTTCATTTCGCTGTTTATTTCATGCTTTATCGCTTTTGCCACAGGTACCCCTTCCACATGCATTTATGTCGTTATCGGATATATTGCAGTACATATTATCGACGGAAACATCATCCTGCCATTCGTGGTGGGGTCTAAGGTGAAAATCAATGCCCTGTTCTCATTCCTGGGTATTCTTGTCGGAGAACATTTATGGGGAATTGCAGGAATGTTCCTCTGCATTCCGGCTATCGCCATCCTTAAGATCATATTTGAAAAAATTGAAGGCCTGCAGCCATGGGGAAGATTGCTGGGAGAAGATGAAAAGCCCGATAAGAAGAAAAAAACCTATAAGATTTCAAAAAATATTACCTTGAAGGAGATGGATTGAGGAAAGTTAGACATAAATAGTCAATATGCTATTCAATATTAACTTTTTTATAAATAAAGAAGCCTTCAAATTAATTTGAAGGCTTTATAGCTTATTATGCACAAAGTGGTTGTGTTCCGTTTGGACAATTTTGGTCACAAGGTATGTAAGCTTGACTGTCCGGACAGTACCCAACCGGATTTCCAGGATCACCAGGACCACCACCTCCTGCTAAGCAAGGATGACCAGGTGGGATTTTGCAAGGACACCCTTCAGGACCAATATCACAAATTTCCTTACCACCATTAATTTCTTTTAAATCATAACGATTCAATTTCTTAAGATTTTTCAACATAATAATTAGTTTTTAATTGTTGCATAACAAATATAAATAATCAAATGATACAATAGTTCAAATATCTCTAAAAATAGAATTAATTAATTTTGATCTAATAAATGTAATACGATCAATAATGATTTTTTGCTAAGTCAATAAATCTCTAAATTGAAAATCTAATATACATTTTTAAACAAACGCGCTGAAACCGGTAATTGATCTTCCGACAATTAAAGAATTGATTTCTTTCGTACCTTCGTAAGAGTAAATAGCTTCGGCATCTGCCACAAACCTTGCCACATCATATTCAAGGAGAATTCCGTTTCCGCCCAGGACCTCTCTTGCCCTGGAAACGATATCACGGGTCCTCAGGGTACAGAATACTTTTGCCAGGGAAGCATGTTCATCTTTTAAAATGCCTTCATCCTGCATCTCAGAAAGCCTGAATACCATCGTTTGCATAGCCGTAAGATTGGACAGCATCTCCACAAGATGGCCCTGTATCATCTGGAAAGAGGCGATCGGCTTCCCGAACTGTTCCCTTTTCCGGGTGTAATCCAGAGCGCTTTCATAGGCTCCTCTTGCACAGCCTGTAGCCATCCAGGCCACTCCTGCCCTGGTCATCCGCAGTACTTTTCCGGTGTCTTTAAACGAATTGGCGTTCTGTAAACGGTTTTCCTCTGTGACCAGGCAGTCTTTCAGGGTGATCAAGCCGTTCTGGACGATCCTGAGTGCCATTTTACCTTTGATTTTTTCTACGGAATAGCCGGGATTATCTTTTTCTACAATAAATCCTTTCACCTCACCGTCATCCAGGTCCCTTGCCCAGATGATGACCAGGTCTGCAAATGTTGCGTTCCCGATCCACTTTTTCTGTCCGTTGAGCATCCATCCTTCCGGCGTTCTTTTGCAGGTAACGGTAAGTCCGCCTGCTGCCCCTGAACCTACTTCAGGCTCAGTTAGCCCGAAGGCTCCGATTTTCTCAAATTTCTGCATCTGCGGCAGCCATTTCTGCTTCTGCTCTTCCGAACCGCAAATATAAATGGAACCCATCGCCAGGCCGGACTGTACCCCAAAGAAAGTAGCTATGGAAGCATCCACTCTGGCCATTTCCATGGCAATCACTCCTTCCATCAGGAACGGCATCCCGGGACAGCCGTATCCTTCATAGGTTACACCACAGATGTCCAGCTTTTGAAACTTCGGGATCAGCTCATGGGGAAATTCATCCCTTAGCCAGTAATGGTTCACCAGAGGTTTCACTTCCTTTTCCATGAATGCCCTCACTTTGAGCTGGATTTCCCTTTGCTCCGGTGTTAATGTATGGTAGATATCATAGAAGTCACCATCAATGGGTGGAAGCTCTTTTTTCTTTTTATTGGGATCAAGCATTTTCATAAGTCCGCTGAGCTGCTTATCGTCAAGCCTGGAGAAATTCTCCATCAGCTTCGGCAGATTGACCTTCTGTGAGATGGTGCTCAGCTGGTCGAAATCTATGGACCTGAATAATTCTATTGCGTTTCTGATTTTCGAAAAGGTATTTGACATAATAATGGATTGTGTTTGACACCTAAAAGGTAGCAAAAATTAATCCGAAAACCAATGCCTACCTTATGCCTTATTTTACAAACCGCTAATTGTCAAATCTTTGAACCGGAATTTCTCTTTACAACGCTTTTGCGTCCGATTTTCAACTTTTACAAACGATTCATCCTGACCTTTGGAACAGACAACCCTTAAAAATCAATGTTATGAAAACCATTCAGCTATCGCTGGCTTCCGTTCTGTTATTAGGCTTGTATTCCTGTAAAAAGGGAGAAGCAGTAGGCAAAGTTTATGAAGCTTCCGCCACAGC
This sequence comes from Chryseobacterium camelliae, assembly GCF_002770595.1. Taxonomy (NCBI): domain Bacteria; kingdom Pseudomonadati; phylum Bacteroidota; class Flavobacteriia; order Flavobacteriales; family Weeksellaceae; genus Chryseobacterium; species Chryseobacterium camelliae. Next base: position 2,583,231 of record NZ_CP022986.1, read on the forward strand.
AGACTCTGCCGCTGCACTTACTTCAGACAGCATTTCCTCTGTGGCAATCATGAACGTAAAGGATAAGCAGTTCGTAAAAACCGCAGACATTAATATGGAAGTACAGGATGTATACGAGACTACCATTTCCATAGAAAAAACCGTACAGGAGATGGGCGGATTTGTAACCAACAGTAATTTACAGAGTTCAGTATTATCAGAAGAAACGTACAACACTTCCGATAAGGATGCCATGCTCGTTAAAAAATACCAGACGGAAAATTCAATGAAAGTACGCATTCCGACCCATAATTTAGGAGAGTTCCTGTCGCTGATCAACCAGAAGAAACTGTTCCTGAATTCAAGAAGCATCACTGCCGAAGATGTTACCGCGGGAATACAGTATGCTGCTCTTGAAAGAAAAAGGATGAAGACTACTGCCGACCATATTTCCGGACTCAAAAGCAGTAAAGATAAAGTGAAGCTCAGTGACGAGAATATGTCTGAGGACAATATCCAACAGCTGGGCAATATGGATATCACAGACCGCCTTAAGTACAGTACGGTTGATATCTTCATTAAAGAGCCCAAGCTCCGGATTTCAGAAGTTGCCATTACCAATACAGCCCATACTGACAATAAATACAGGATCAGTTTTATTTACAGCATAAAAAATGCCTTTGCGGAAGGCTATTATCTGATCCAGGAAATCGTCGTACTGCTGGTAACCATCTGGCCACTATGGATGATCGCTCTACTTATTTTTGTCTTTATAAAAAGAAGAAGAACTGCCGGAAAAACACGGAAAACGGTTTCTGAGTAAATCCTTGTCAGCCTTTATCAATTATGTTATTTCCCATAACCTTCAGATGTTGCTTCTGAAGGTTATGGCCTCTTCAATTGCTTCAGAATTTCAGCCTCAACAGGTCCGGCTTTGTCTTATACAGATGAAGGATCAGTTCGCCGAACAGCGTGTTGGCCCAGGCAAACCAGGACCGGGTGAAATTTTCAGGATTATTCACGTCAAACGACTCATGGATAAATCCGGTTCCGGCATGGGTGTTTTTTAATGTCTTCAGACAGTAGATGATCTCTTCCTCATGATCTGTGGTCAGTGCCTGCATGATCAGGCCTAAAGACCAGATTTTATGCTCGCCGATGTGAGGGCCGCCTATTCCTCTGGCAAACCTCCCTGTACTGAACCATGGATTGGCATGGCTCAGGGAAAACTTTCTCGTGTTCTGATATAATGCATCCTCCTTTTCAGCATATCATAAATACGGGATTGAAAGCAGGTTGGGTACATTGGCATCATCCATGAACAGGGCATTTCCAAAGCCGTCAATTTCCAGAGCGTAAATCGCACCTGCTTCAGGATGCTTCAGAACGGCATATTTGCGTATGGCCGCATCAATTTCATCTGCAAGACCCATACAGTCCTTTGCCATAGATCCATCCTTAAAAACCTGTCTGAAAATCTCAGCGGTCTGTCTGAGCGAAACGACGGCAAACATATTGGATGAAATAAGAAACGGGTAAAATGTAGCATCATCGGAAGGCCGGAACATAGAATGGATCAGCCCTGTCTTTTGGGTTGGATTTCCATATCCGCCTGCAAACTGAGTATCCAGAGGATTTCCGTCAGCCCTCTGGAAATGGTAAGGCCCTTTTGAATCTTTCCTCTGCTGTTCCTTAAATGTCTGTACAATTAATGTCATAGCACTTTTCCAGTCGACATCCAATACAGATGCATCTCCGGTTATCTTCCAGTAATGATAGGACAGCCTCATCACATAGCACAGCGAATCCACTTCCCATTTGCGTTCATGGATGCCCGGCTTCATCTCGGTATGGTCATCTTTCCATTCGCTTACTTTGCCGGGATCATCATAAAAAGCGTTGGCATAAGGATCCAGCAGTACGAATTCAACCTGTTTATTAATGACACCTTTCAGGAGGTTTCTCAGTTTTTCATCTTTACGGGCAAGATTGAGGTATGGAAATACCTGCGCCGAAGAATCCCGGAGCCACATCGCATCGATATCACCGGTAATGACATACGTATAAGGCTTATTGTTCTTATGGTAAAAGCTGACAGTGGTATCCAGCGTATTCGGAAAGCAATTCTCGAACATCCAGGCCAGTTCCGGATCGGCAATTACTTTCTTAACCGAGCGTATGGTTTTCTCTACCTCCCCGGAAATGAACTTCCTTTTGCTGACCTCCGGCCTTCGGGAAATAAAACCCTCAGGTGATAAAAATTTTACAGGGCCCGGCAATAAGGCATATCCTAAGCCTATTCCGGATCTTTTAAGGAAACTTCTTCTGTTGAGCATGGTTACGAATGAATATGGATTAAAATTAACCATTTAAAATTATCCGCTAAAATTTTTCATCCGTTCAATTTTCCGTAAATTTGCACTTTAATTTCAACGGGAAGACATTCCGTCATCTGTTGAATGCTCAATCTTAAAACAGAATTTACTATGCTGTCAAAAATAAATCCTCTTCAGACGGAAAGCTGGAAAGCACTAACGGAACATTTTGAAAACAATGATTTTGACCTGAGAAACCTCTTCCAGGATAATGAAAACCGTTTTGAAGAATTTTCCATCAAGAAAGACAATTTCCTGTTCGACTATTCCAAAAACCTTATCGATGCAAGAACAAAAGAATTACTGCTTAATCTTGCAGAAGAATGCGAACTGAAAGATGCCATTTCCAAAATGTTTTCCGGTGACAGGATCAATGAAACGGAAGGAAGGGCGGTTCTCCATACGGCATTAAGGGATTTTTCCGAGCAGGAGATCCTGGTTGACGGTGAAAATATAAAACCGCAGATCAGAAGAGTCCTGGACCACATGAAATCTTTCTCCGAAAGCATTATTTCCGGACAGCATAAAGGTTTCAGCGGAAAAGAAATTACCGATGTGGTGAATATCGGGATCGGCGGCTCAGACCTGGGCCCGGTAATGGTATGTTCGGCACTGAAGCATTTCAAGACCAGGTTAAACGTTCATTTCGTTTCCAACGTTGACGGCAACCACATCGCTGAAGTGGTGAAGAATCTTAACCCTGAAACGACTTTATTCATCATTGCTTCCAAAACGTTTACCACACAGGAAACGATGACGAATGCCAATTCTGCCAAGGACTGGTTCCTTCAGAAAGGGCAGCAGGAAGATGTGTCGAAACATTTCGTGGCATTATCCACCAATGTGGAAGAAGTTAAAAAATTCGGGATCGCAGAAGAAAACATCTTTGAATTCTGGGACTGGGTTGGCGGAAGATACTCTTTATGGAGTGCCATCGGACTGAGCATTGTGCTTTCAGTAGGATATGAAAACTTCGAGCAGCTTTTGAAGGGGGCTTCTGATACGGACCAGCACTTCCGTAATACGGATTTCTCCGAAAACATCCCTGTACTGATGGGAGTTTTAGGGATCTGGTATCGCAATTTTTATGCGGCGACCAGCTACGCCATCCTTCCGTATTCCCAATACCTGGACCGATTCGCCGCTTATCTTCAGCAGGGAGATATGGAAAGCAATGGAAAATGTGTAGACAGAAACGGTGAATTTGTAGAATACGAAACAGGACCGATCATCTGGGGTGAACCGGGAACAAACGGGCAGCATGCCTTTTATCAGCTGATCCACCAAGGAACAGAACTCATCCCTGCAGATTTTATCGCGTATGCCAAAAGCCCGAATAAAGTTTCTGACCACCAGGACAAACTTCTGGCGAACTTTTTTGCCCAGACGGAAGCCCTTGCTTTCGGAAAGACAGAAGAGGAAGTGGAAGCAGAACTCAGAAGTTCCGGTAAATCTGACGATGAAATCGATGCTTTGCTGAATTACAAGGTCTTCCACGGAAACACCCCTACCAACTCCATACTATTCAACGAATTAACTCCATTCTCTCTGGGTCAGCTGATCGCATTGTACGAGCATAAGATTTTCGTTCAGGGAGTGATCTGGAATATTTTCAGCTTTGACCAGTTCGGCGTGGAATTAGGGAAAGTGCTGGCCAATAAAATTTTACCGGAACTTGAAAGCAATGAGGCCGTTAGCTCTCATGATTCTTCAACCAACGGTTTAATTAACTATTATAAAGCAAATAAATAATTTGAAAAAGAGAAACTAGATCAGGACATTAATTTTTCAATATTGATATGTTCTGAAGACTTGTCTGACTTCTAATCTCTGAAATCTAATCATCTAATAAAAAGTACAATGGCAGAAATTCTTGACGGACTGAAAGTATCCAAAGAAATTAAAGCGGAAATTAAGGCAGAAGTAGATAAGATCCTTGACAATAAGAGAAGGGCACCGCACCTGGTGGCTATTCTTGTCGGGAACAATGGTGCCAGCAAAGCTTATGTAAACAGTAAGGTAAAAGACTGTGAGGAAGTAGGCTTCCAGTCAAGCCTGGTTAAATTCCCGAGCACCGTTTCAGAAGCTGAATTGCTGGAAAAGATCGATGAACTGAATAAATCCAAAGCAGTAGACGGGTTTATCGTTCAGCTGCCTCTACCGGATCAGATCGATCAGGAGAAAATCATCAAGGCTATCGACCCCAGAAAAGACGTTGACGGATTCCATCCGGAAAACTTCGGTAAAATGGCCCTTGAAATGGACACGTTCCTGCCGGCTACCCCATTCGGGATCTTAACCCTTCTGGAGCGGTACAATATTGAAACCAAAGGCAAAGACTGTGTGATTATCGGAAGAAGCAAGATTGTGGGAAGGCCGATGAGCATCCTGATGGGAAGAAAAGATTTCCCGGGGAACTCTACCGTTACCCTTACGCATTCTTACACAAAAGATATTGAAGAATATACCAAAAAAGCAGACATCGTGATTACCGCCCTCGGAGATCCTCATTTCCTGAAAGGAGATATGATTAAGGAAGGAGCCGTAATTGTGGATGTAGGAATTACCAGAGTAGATGACGATTCTCCGAAAGGCTATTACCTTGCAGGAGATGTGGATTTCGACAGCTGTGCTGCAAAAGCCAGCTGGATCACGCCTGTTCCGGGAGGAGTGGGACCGATGACCAGAGCCATGCTGATGAAAAACACCATCCTCGCCTATAAGACTTCAGTCTATAACGACTAAATTGATAATGAACAGCGAAGAAAAAAATATTTTATTGCAAGAAGGTAAAATGCTCCCCGTAATGGAGCATTTTTACACTTTGCAGGGAGAAGGGGCACATACAGGGAAAGCAGCTTATTTCATCCGGCTGGGAGGCTGCGATGTAGGCTGCCACTGGTGCGATGTAAAGGAAAGCTGGAACCCGGACCTTCACCCATTGATGAGTGCGGAAGAAATTGCAGAAACGGCAGCAGCCCATTGTAAAACCATTGTGCTCACAGGCGGTGAACCGCTGATGTGGAATCTTGACATCCTCACTTCCAGGCTAAAAGCTCTTGGATGTACCATCCATATTGAAACATCAGGAGCCTATCCTGTGAGCGGACAGCTGGACTGGATTACCTTATCGCCGAAGAAAACCGGACTCCCGAAAGAGGAAATCTACCAAAAGGCCCATGAGCTGAAGGTGATTATTTTCAATCAGCACGACTTTACCTTTGCTGAAGAACAGGCCGCCAGGGTTTCTGAAAGCTGTAAGCTGTATCTTCAGAGCGAATGGAGCAAGCGTGATGAAATGTATCCTAAAATCACCGATTTTATTCTGGCCCATCCGCGGTGGCAGGCTTCCGTCCAGACCCATAAATATCTGAATATCCCTTAAAATTACGTACATTAGCTCCTTGTATCGCTAAAAGAATTAGATGCAGAGAATTCGATATTCGAGATATGTGAAATCGATTATTATTTTGCTTGACCTTCTGGTTATTGCATCGGTCTTCATATTCTTTTTTGTGAGCAGGAACGAACACCTGAAGTACAATCAGGAAACCTGGTATCAGAACATGTTTTCCCTGATCCTGCTGTTTTTATTCTGGATGCTGCTAAGCGGCAGGACAAAAATATACAATATCGCAAGGAACCTTACCTATACCCTGTTTCTGGAGCGGTTGCTGATCCATTGCCTGCTGTTGATCCTCGGCATCCTGCTGATCAGCAAGGTGAGCTATAATACCTTTTTCAATTCGGATGTATACTGGCTTTCTGTATATCTTTTCTGCTTTATTTTCCTGGTTAAATCGCTCATTTACTTTGCTATCAAATATCTTCGGAGCCTGGGGATCAATCACAGGAATGTAATGTTCCTGGATGAAAATGCGGCCACGGACGTCCTGAAGAATATACTCACGGAACGGAAAGATTACGGATATAAGATTTTTGATTACGGTGCAGCGGAAATTAATGCGGACTTATTGGTCAGTTTCTGGAAAAAGAATGGCATCTATACCCTGTTCCTTCCCCTGGAGAATTCCCTCAGCGAAGACACAGAGAAAGAGGTCTTTAAGCTGGCGGAAAACAACAAGGTACATATCTCCCTTGTGCCCAGTATTGCACAGAGCGATTTCCTGTTGTATGACATGGGCTACATCCAGACCCAGCCGGTCCTGAACCAGGCCAGGTACCCTCTCGATTACTTTTCGAATTTTCTTTTAAAAAGAATCTTTGATATTGTTTTTTCGGTACTTATTTTGGTACTTATCTGTTCATGGCTTTTTCCGGTTATTGCACTGGTCATTAAAATGACTTCAAAAGGCCCTGTATTCTTCATCCAGAAGCGATATGGCTTTCATGAAGAGGTTTTTAACTGCATTAAATTCAGGACTATGGTGGTGAATGATGAATCGGCAATACGTACAACCTGTGAGAATGACAGCAGGATAACCCGTTTCGGAAGTTTCCTCAGGAAAACCAGCCTGGATGAGATGCCTCAGTTCATTAATGTATTGAAAGGAGAAATGTCCGTATCAGGCCCACGGCCCCATATGCTGGCTGTTGACCAGTATTACAAGCCTAAAATAGGAAGGTACAGCCTGAGGAGCATGGTAAAACCGGGTATTACGGGCCTTGCTCAGGTAAACGGTTTACGGGGTGATTCCGGGGATGTTGAAGTGGAAATGAACAAGCGGGTGCTGGCTGATACTTTTTATGTACGGCACTGGAGTTTCATCATGGATCTAGTGATTATTGTAAAGACAGTAGTACTGGTGATCGCCGGAGATAAAAATGCAAAATGAATAAAGCTTTAATAAAAAAAGTCTAATTTAGCGATATGTTAAAAAAGTTTTTTACAGCCATAGGAGAGTACATGATCCTTTTGGGCAAATCTCTTCAGAAGCCCCAGAAAATGAGAGTTTTCTGGAAGCTGTTTATGAGGGAAATCAATGATCTCGGGGTCAATTCTTTTGGCTTGGTCATCTTCACTTCCATATTCGTAGGAGCGGTAGTCGCCATTCAGATGTTTAACAATTTTGATGCGTCTTCATTCCCTATTCCTCCTTCATTTGTAGGATATGCGACCAAAGCCGTACTGGTACTGGAATTCTCTCCTACCATTATCAGTCTTATCCTGGCTGGAAAAGTAGGTTCTTATATTGCGTCCAGCATCGGTACCATGAGGGTATCCGAACAGATTGACGCCCTGGATATCATGGGGGTTAACTCACCCAATTTCCTCATACTCCCCAAGATTATGGCCTGTATGATTTTCAATCCCCTGCTTATTGCCATCAGCATTGTGTTCGGGATTGGCGGAGGCTACCTTGCCGGCATCTTAACAGGCAACTGGACTGAAAATGATTATGTTACCGGGATCCAGATGTATATGCCGAATCTTTTTGTTTATTATGCCTTTACCAAAACCATTGTATTTGCCCTTATTATTGCTACCGTTCCTTCCTATTTCGGTTATTTCGTAAAAGGAGGATCACTGGAGGTGGGTAGAGCCAGTACACAGGCGGTAGTATGGACCATGGTGTTCATCATTATTTCGGAATTAATTTTAACCCAGTTAATACTAAGCTGATGATTGAGGTAAAAGATCTAAAAAAGAGTTTTGATCAGGTTGAAGTGCTTAAGGGAATTTCAACGACGTTTGATAAAGGAAAGGTAAACCTCATTATCGGGCAGAGTGGTTCCGGAAAAACGGTTTTCCTGAAAAGCCTCCTGAATGTCTACCAGCCTTCTTCAGGAGAGATCCTTTTTGACGGTAAAGATATTAATGTGATGACCAGGGATGAAAAGCAGCACCTTCGCTCTGAGATCGGTACGGTATTCCAGGGAAGTGCCCTTTTTGACTCATTAACCGTAGAAGAAAATATCATGTTCCCGCTGGATATGTTTACCAATTTAACATTCAGGGAAAAAAAGAAGCGGGTTTTTGATGTCATCGGCAGGGTGCACCTTGATAAGGCCAACAGAAAATATCCTTCTGAAATCTCCGGAGGGATGCAGAAAAGGGTTGCAATTGCAAGAGCGATTGTAAATAATCCTAAATATCTGTTCTGTGACGAACCGAATTCCGGGCTGGACCCTTATACTTCCAATGTGATCGATGACCTTTTGCTGGAAATCACGCAGGAATATAATACCACAACTATTATCAACACCCACGATATGAATTCCGTAATGACGATTGGTGAAAAGATTGTTTATTTACGATTGGGTATTAAGGAATGGGAAGGGAATAAAGATATTCTGATTACTGCCGGCAATAAAAACCTGATTGATTTCGTTTATTCATCAGAGTTGTTTAAGGAACTGAGGGAATATTTACTGGAGAATAACAAAACTATTGATAATACAATCACTAAACTAGACGATAATGAAAAAGGTACTTAGTATAGCATTAGTTAATGCAGCCCTATTCGCTTCCGCGCAGATTTCCTTTGCAGGTAAAGCCAACCTTATTTTTCCTACAGGATCTCCTTCCTGGAAGAATATCAAAGGGACCGTTAATACGGCTGTTGAAGGAGAAGGAAAGAACAATGCAGGCTTCAATGTAGGTCTTTCGATGAAAGTAGGCATTCCTATGGCTTTCTATGTGATGCCGGAACTGTATTATACCCATTTTAAGAATGAGTTTACAGCTGCCAATACCACATTTGATATTCAAAGCAACAGAGTGGACCTTCCTGTCCTTTTAGGATATAACCTACTGGGAAACACACTGAGTGCTTTTGTAGGCCCGGTAGCCAGCTATAACCTGAGCAAGGAAGACACCTTCAACGACTTCAGGGAAAATGCAAGGGATAACTTTACGGTAGGTTACCAGTTCGGAGCGCAGGTAGAATTGAAGCAACTGATTATCAACGCAAAATATGAAGGTTCCTTCAGCAAGGATTCCCGGGATTTCATCAACAGGGTTTCCGGTGAAGAGATCAGATATGACAACCGTCCTAACTTATTTATGGTGGGATTAGGATATAAGTTTTAAAACCTAAACCCTTCTACTGCTAAAAAAAATTAAATCCTCAAATATTAAATTTGAGGATTTTGATTTTTATAGGAAGCTTCTGCCTGTATTTCCGCTTCTCTTCTCGCCAGTTCAGCGGCCTGTTTCTCAAGCTCTTCTTTCTCCTGTTGCAAACGTTTGTATTCTCTTCTTTTTTCTTCTTCCTTCACCGCACTGCCTTTACTAACATATCCTACCATTCCGCCTATGATGAGGCCGATCCCGATGCCTGCCATAACGCCCATGACGTGGGACAGGGTAATTCTTTCTACGGTAAAATCTGTCGTCAGGTAAAATAATAATGCCGATATGGCTAAAAGTACAATTCCTGTAATTGATAAGCTTTTCATAATAATGTGTTTGTTTTTAGTTAATATAAAGAAAGCCTTATTCCATAGATACTGATCCGGATAAGGCTTTCTTCATGATAGATTAAAGTGTTGTTGTTGATTTATATTTTTCCTCCGGCTGCCCTGTAGTATTCGAGAGCTTTCGGAAGGTCTTTCTGAATGTCTGAGATTCTAGTTTCAGGATTCGGGTGGGTAGATAAGAATTCCGGTTGTCTGCTTCCTTTTGACGCTGCTTCCATTCTTCCCCAGAATGCGGTCGCTTCCCGAGGATCGTAACCTGCCATAGACATTAGGTAAAGCCCCATTTCATCAGCTTCTGATTCCTGATTTCTACCGTATTTCAACAGGGCAACCTGCGATCCGATCGGATATACCTGCTGGAAAACACTTGCCCATTGTGCATTGGAAATCGTACCGCCGAGAATGGCTCCGCCATATTGCGCTACCATCGCCTGGGAAATCCTTTCGTTACCGTGTCCGGCAAGGGCATGGGAAACTTCGTGTCCCATTACTACGGCAAGTCCGTTATCATTTTTAGTGACCGGCAAAATACCTGTATAAACGGCAACTTTACCGCCGGGCATACACCATGCATTCAGTTCGTTGCTTTGGATCAGGTTGAATTCCCAGTTATAATTAGCCAGATCAGCAGATCTTCCTATGTTCTGATAGTATTTCTGGGCGGCAGCTTTTATCCTGCTTCCCACGTTAACCACTCTCCTGGCATCTGCAGTTCCAGTAATAACTTTGGATTTTGAAAGCGTTGTCCTGTATTCCTGTGCAGCCATCGTTGCTATTTCAGAATTATTAGCCAGCTGCAATGAAGATCTTCCGGTAATAGGGTTGGTTGTACATGCCATTACAGAAAGTGCTATTGCGGACGTTCCTAATAAATGTTTTATTTTCATATTCCGAGTGTTATTTATTTCAACTTTAACAATTATTATTCCAAACAAATGAAGCTTGCTATATTTGCATGCATTTTGCTCTCTACAATTCCTAATTATCCTATCATGAAAAGACATATTCCGTTTTTGGCCCTGCTTGGTTTTTTATTTTTTTTCCAGAACTGTTCATCCCAGGGATCTCTTGATTCCAAAACGGTAGACACGCTGGTTAACTCACAGGAATTTACGTTTTATGCGCAGAGGGCAAATCCTATGAACTATGATGTGATCAACGTTATGAATTCGATTCCTAATTCCGCATCATCCAATATCTTACAGTTGAACGGAAACTATACGGTAGTTGTAAAAAACAATATGCTGGACGTTGCTTTGCCTTACTTCGGAAGGGTATTCAACCCTACCTACGGTACGGATAACAGCTTCAGGTTCACCACAAAGAATTTCACCGTCAATAAATCCCAGAGTAAGAAAGGCAACTGGGTCATTAGGATAAAACCTGACAGGAATGATCAGAAGAATATTGATGAAATTACCATTGAAGTCTATAAAAACGGAAGGGCTTTTACCTCTGTACGAAGTACTGACCGGCAGCCGATCACCTACACAGGGTACATTTCAAAAAATGAAGAAACAGCCAAACCTTAGGGCTTTTTAAAAAGCACGTTTTCAACAAATATTTTTGCTTCGGTACTGGGATTGGAGATCCTGTCCGAAGCATTTTTTTTATGGGCAGCATAGGCTTCTTCTACAGAAGCATCCTTTTTCATCATATTCAGCAGGTAATGCTGCACCCAGTATTCAAACCTTTTTTCTGCCTGCTGTTTTCTTACCTCAGCAAAGCTTCCGGATTTCTTTTTAAGAGTGATAAACGCATTAATGTGTTCAAAGACTTCACTCAGTCCCTGGTTCTGCAATGCGGAACCTAACATCACCGGCACTTTCCAACCTTTTTCCTTCGGGGGCATAAAATCCAGTGCACGCTTGAGTTCGAGCCTGGTATTTTTGGCTTTGGAAAGGTTATCCTGATCCACTTTGTTGATGAAAACAATATCTACCATTTCCATAATGCCCCGCTTGATGCCTTGTAGTTCGTCTCCTCCCCCGATGATCTTCAGGAACAGGAAAACGTCGCTGATATCCGCTACCAAAACTTCGGATTGCCCTACCCCTACGGTTTCGATTAAGATATAGTCATATCCTGAGGCTTCACAGATCATCATGGTTTCAAAAGTCGTATTGGCTACCCCTCCTAAAAAGCCTGAGCTGGGAGAAGGGCGGATAAAGGCATTTTCTTCCCGGGAAAGCTCTTCCATACGGGTTTTATCACCTAAAATACTGCCTTTATTAACTGAAGAACTGGGATCTATGGCCAGGACAGCCACTTTTTTTCCATTGGCTATGGCCAGTCTCCCGAAATTCTCTATGAAGGTGGACTTTCCGGCTCCAGGAACTCCGGTAACGCCTATCCTGAGCGAATTTCCTGTAAAGGGCATGATCCTTTTAAGCAGATCCTCTGCTTGCTGCCGGTGTTCTGCCTTTTTACTTTCAACCAGGGTAATGGCTTTTGCAATCAGGCGTTTGTTTCCTGACCGTATCCCGTCAATAAGCTCTTCTGTAGAAAATTTCATTAGGTCAAAAATATAAAATAACCGGGAGAATCCTTTCCCAGCCTTTAATTTTATTGTTTCTAAATTAGGTTGGGCTTTATCAACCGCTAGCGGAATTGATTACATTTGTTTTGTTAAGCCTAAATATCGGATATGAAAAAATTCATCGCTGCAGCATCATTTACTGCTGTTTTATTGATTTCCTGTACGCCTAAGACCCAGACTCCTACAGCAGCTACAGGCCCTGCAACTTCCACCGCAGAACAAATTGCCCAGGGAAAAACCATTTTTGAAAATTCATGCGGAAGATGCCACAAGCTTCCGGACCCCTCCAGCCATACTTCTGTACAGTGGGTAGGAATCATGAATTCCATGGCGCCTAAAGCTAAGCTGACAGATGAGCAGCATCAATGGGTATATGACTATATTGTCTCTGCCGGAAAAAAATAAGTTCGTATCAATTCACTAAACACTACCATATGAAAAATTCAGTTCTGATCCTGATGGCTGCCGCAGCATTCCTTACCTCATGCGGACCGAAAAGCACTGCTGTTACAGGACCCAAATACTCCTCCACCGAGAAGATTGCCGAGGGGAAAACGATTTTCGAAAATTCGTGTAACCGCTGCCATAAGCTTCCCGATCCTGCGAAGCATGACGACCAGGGATGGATAAAAACATTAAGCAGGATGGCCCCAAAAGCTAAATTATCCGATGAGCAGCATCAGATGGTGTATGATTATCTGGCTTCTGCCAATAAAAAATAAGTTTTCGGAGAATGCTTATTGAGTGATCGTCCAGGACAGTGATCTTCTCCGGGAGCTGATTCATTGTCCTGATATAAAAAATTACAAAAAAGGAGGCCTATCCGGCCTCCTTCCTATTCCTTTTATTCTTTTTCGCTTTCTTTTCAGGCATTTTGCCTTTAATCAACTTTTCCCTTTCATTCAGGAAATCTGTCATTGATTTATGATAGCTGAACTTTTTTGCTTCTTTGAGGTACTGCAAGGCTTTTTTATACTCTTCTTTCTTTTCATGCAGAAAAGACTTCCTGTACAGCAAATCTGCTTTGGCAATCCCTTTTATTTTCAGGGCATAGGCAATCAGTTTTTCTGCTTCATCATAATCTTCATGATCGATAAGGCATGAAATATAGTATTTCGGGGTATTGACATTGCTGACATTGCTCTGCATTGCCATTTCAAAATACGATTTTGCCGTCTCATAGTCTTTAAGGGTTTCTGCATAGATCCTTCCCATGAGGCACAGGCTGTCTGCATCTTCCGGATCATAAGAAAGCGCATAGTTCAGGGCTTCCAGGCAATCCGGAAGGTTATAGGAATAGTTATCCAGCACTTCAAAATAATATTTGCTTTTAGTTAAGGTCATTGTACTCGTTTTTTAATTGGGTTTTTAAAGCATTCCGCTGCTTTTTAAACGACCGGTCCTGATGGTGATTCTTAAAATCAGTACCGGTAAAAGTGCGTACGGGATTTCCTCTTTCAACCTGAAGATGGTTGTTCCAGGTATTCTGCATCCTTTTTTCCAGCTGTCTGATATGAAGTTCCACGATCTTTTCGCGTAATCTCATTACCGCCAGTTTCTTATTTTCCAGCTGGGAACGTGAATCCTGGGCAAAAACACTGATTCCGGTGGGAATATGCGTCGCCCGTACCGCGGTATTGACTTTATTCACGTTCTGGCCGCCGCTTCCCTGGCTTCTGGTGGTCTGGAACCGGATGTCTTTTTCACTGAACGTGATTTCGTTCAGTCCTTCCAGTTCAAAAATACCGATATACCAGTTGCTTCTTTTGTGCAGCTTACGGAACGTGCTTTTCCCCGTCCAGCAAATACTTCCGGTCCAGCTTTTCAGAAAACCAGTCAGGTGCTCTTCTTTTGCTTTAAGGAGCAGGGTAACGGATTTGAGGGTGAGATTTTCATCACCATTCTCGCGGTGAATGATTTCGTAATCTATTGTATTGTCTTTTGCCTCCCCGAGGAAAGCCTTCAGTACCCGGGCAACCACCCACTGGCATTCCAAAGGCCCTCTTCCCGAGGTGATCTGTATTAATTTTTCCATGTTATTGAGGTATTTTGCTGAGTTCAGGATGGCCGATGGGATCAATATTCTTATCCAGCAGCCTTTTCGCCGCCATCACAGCCCAGCACTTATCGCTTGAGTGGATATTTCTGTAAAAGAAAAGCAGAACCTGCGGTTCAGGAACGGTAAAGCCGTTTACTTCAATAGTGCGCAGATCGTCCCGCTCAAAAAAATCTATTGTGATCCTGAGCAGCCTGCCGGTTTCCGTTTCTACGGTTTTTTCATACCGCCTGAAGTTTTCTGCGCTCGGCAGATGGTCATACCGGGTCCAGACTTTGGAAAATCCTTCCTGATGAAGCAGCAGTACGACTTCCGCTACATTCTCCCTGGTTACAAAAATATCGATGTCTTTATGGTCATGGGCGTGCTTGTATTCCGTATGTCCGTTTTCAGACATGAAATGCCAGGCCCAGCCTCCTGATATAATGACTTTATGTTTTAATTGTTCTAAAATTTCCAGGCCGTACTGAATTCTGTATTCCGGCCATAGTTTTCCGTATCTTCTGGTATTATGTGGTGCTCCCATTTGTTTTTTAAGTTTAATTGTAGGATTTAGGTTGTCAGGGGTAAAATGCAGGATCAGCATGTCTTTAACTTATGACATAAACATTACTCATTACCTATTGCCTATTACCCATCACCATACCTCTCATCCTTTTCTTTAAGCCAGACAGGGTTAAACCTGCCCGGCTGATTCATTATTATTTATCCATCCTCACCATTCTCGGCTGAAAGGTTCCCAGGATATCCACCAGTTCGCTCTGTGCATTCATCACTTCATGGATGTCTTTGTAGGCCATAGGCGCTTCCTCCGTATTTCCGCCCATCAGGGTGACATTGTTGAGTTTAAGCTCTTTTTTGATGTCATGCTGGGTAAACCGGCTTCGGCATTCCCCTCTTGAGAAAGCCCTGCCGGCCCCGTGAGAAGCTGAATTCAGTGCTTCGGGATTTCCTTTCCCCCTGACAATGAATCCTTTTGCCGTCATGGAACCCGGAATCATGCCCAGTTCACCGGCATGAGCCGGCGTTGCGCCTTTACGGTGGACGATAACCTCTTTGCCGTTATGGATTTCTTTCCAGGCAAAATTGTGATGGTTTTCAATCCTGGCTTTCACGCGGCCGCCTACTGCTTTCACCAGCCTCCTGTGGATATCGTCATGGCAGGCAGAAGCATAATCTCCTGCAAGGTTCATGGCTGTCCAGTATTCAAGTCCCAGATGGGTATTCAGGTCCAGCCAGGCAAACTGCTGTGCTTCTTTGGGAAGCGGGCACTGTTCTGCCGCTACCCTGGAATAATACTGGGCGATTTCTGCTCCCAGGCCGCGCGAACCGCTGTGCGAAAGGATGCCTAAGTACCTGCCTTTGGGAAGCCCGATCTGCTCATCCTCTCCGGTAATTTCCACTTCACCGAATTCCACAAAATGGTTTCCGCCACCGGAAGTCCCCATCTGTTTTACAGCTTTTCCTTTCAGCCTCCGCAGTATGGGGATGAGATCGAATGTATCGCGTTCAAAAATCTCATGGTCTACATGTGATTTATGGGTTTCATACATTCCGAACCTGGTATGCTCTGCCAGTGCTTTTTCATACTTTTCTTTCGCGCCGTCAAGGTAGGAAACCGGTGTATCCAGAATGCTGAGGCTCATCCTGCATCCAATGTCCATACCCACTCCATAAGGAATGACGGCATTTTCCACGGCGAGTACTCCGCCAATCGGCAGCCCGTATCCGCTGTGGGCATCGGGCATTAGTGCGCCCTGTACCGATACCGGTAATTTCAGTGCGGTATACAGCTGGTTTTTGGCCTCGTCTGAAATATTGTTCCCAAAAATCTGAAAGGAAGCACGCTGACTATTCAGCATTCTTTTTTCAGTTTTCCGTGATGAGAGCAAAGCTTCTGCAATCTGTCCGAATGTGAGGTCCTGCTCAAAATGTTCCGGGTTCAGCAGAATATCTTTCAGGACCGACTTTACATGATGGATATTTTTAGTGGCAAAGTTCCGTTTCATTACTTCCAGGGCAATGTTGACGCTCTGGTTGTTCGGATAGCCTAATTTTAATATGTCTTTTCCTTTAAGTTTTAAATTTCCCATTGTTTTTGTTTTAGGGGTCGGACGTCAGATACCAGAGTTCAGATACCAGATGTTGGTATGGCTCCTGATTTCAGCTATCAAATTTCTGACGAAATGTTTAGTTCAATGCTGCCATCTGATGAATGGTCAGCATCTGAGCGGATGCCTTTTCTAGCTCTGATTGCAGCGGTTACCCCGCAGCGAGCCTGAAAGGCGAGCGAGGAGTAATAGCGGAAAGCAGGAAAAAGCTCCTGAAAAAAAGATCCGGGTTAAACTTAAGTTTGAATATTGCGCAATAAAAAACCCGGAACCTCTAGGCTCCGGGCGGTATATTTTGTACTGTTGTTCTAAGAATGTACCCAACCACGAAGCCTTACCACCATAAGCGGTAATCCAACTGTAGAAAAATGTTGTGCTTTGAACATTGCTTCGTTATTTTTAAAGGGTTAATACTGATTTTCAGATGCAAATATATGGCTTTTTCCGAATATGCAAAATTTTACATGAAAAAAACCTGAACGTTTGTTCAGGTTTGAGGGTATATTTTGGTGCTATATCAGTCTTTTGAACCCTGGCTGTCCATTTCATCTTCCATGCCGCGGGCATTTTCAGTGTCTTCCCTGTTCGATCCCAGGAAATAGATGTTGTGCCTTGCTTTGGCAATGATTCCGTCATATACTTCCTGTGACATGCCTGCCGGTGCACTTTCATGGCTGTCTGATTCTGCTCCTTTACGCTGTACCTGAATAGCGCCTCTTTCATTAAGGACGGTTTTCGCTCTCTGCGCTTCTTCCAGACTGTCTGTGTAGACAACAATATTGATTTTTCCTGCGCTTTCATTCCGGTAAGCATCCAATGCCTCCACATCATTGGCAAACACAAAATCCCAGAATCCTCTGTCCTTTACGTCATTCTGATGGGTTTCTCCGGACACGTCAGTGGCTGAAGTGGAATGTGAGACGATAATGTCCGAATCACTAAATCCATAATTTTTTAATTCACTCTTGATTCCTTCGGTATCTGCACCGGAAGGGAAAATTGAAACTACTGTATACGCCATAATTAATATTTTTCATTATCTATACAAAAAGCGTACAACTTCTGGTTCAGGAATTCTGTTGCAGGAATTTTTCCAGGATATCCACGGCACATTTCGGCAGGTTGGTTCCCGGCCCAAAGATAAAATCGGCCCCGTTCGCATACAGGAATTCATAGTCCTGCTGCGGGATTACGCCTCCTACAACAATCTCGATATCATCTGCGCCAAGCTTTTTCAACTCTTCCACTACCTGCGGAACCAGCGTTTTGTGGCCTGCTGCGAGTGAGGAAACCCCCAGGATATGGATGTCATTTTCCACCGCCTGCTTCGCCACCTCTTCCGGGGTCTGGAACAGCGGTGCGACATCGACGTCAAATCCCATATCGGCAAATGCGGTTGCCACTACTTTGGCTCCCCTGTCGTGACCGTCCTGACCCATTTTGGCTACCATCAGCCTCGGCCGCCTTCCTTCTTCCTCTTCAAACTTCCGGGTCAGGGCAAGTGCTTTTTCAAAATATTCGTTTTTTCCTGCGTTCATGGCATATACTCCTGAAATGGTCCTGATATTGGCCTTATACCTGCCGAAGCTCTCTTCCATCGCATCACTCATTTCCCCAAGCGTCACTCTTCTGCGGGCAGCCTCAATGCAAAGCTCGAGGAGGTTTCCTTTTCCTGTCCCGGCACTTTCGCGGATGGCTCGGAGGATTTCTTCAACAGCATCTGTATTTCTTTCCGCTTTTATGGTATTTAAACGTTCGATCTGTTTCCTGCGGACTTCCGTATTATCAATGTCCAGGATTTCTATTTCACCCTGCTTCAGGGCAGACCTGAACGAATTGACCCCAATGATGAATTCCTCACCGCTGTCGATCTTAGCCTGCTTTCTTGCTGCGGCTTCTTCAATCCTCATTTTCGGGATCCCGGCTTCTATGGCTTTGGTCATTCCGCCTTCCTGCTCTACTTCATCAATATATTTCATAGCTTCCTCAATCATCTGCTGGGTAAGGCTTTCCACAAGATGGCTTCCTCCCATCGGATCTACGACATCGCAGATCCCGCTTTCCTGCTGGAGGATGATCTGGGTATTCCTGGCAATTTTCGCGGAGTAGTCTGTAGGAAGGGCAATGGCTTCGTCCAGTGCATTGGTGTGCAACGACTGGGTTCCGCCCAAAGCTGAAGAAAGGGCTTCAATAGCGGTCCTGGTAATGTTGTTGAATGGTTCCTGCTCTGTCAGTGACCATCCGGAAGTCTGTGAATGGGTTCTTAAGGCTAAAGATTTAGGATTCTGGGGATTGAACTGTTTCAGTAAGGTCGCCCAGATATATCTGGCGGCCCTCATTTTGGCAATTTCCATAAAGTGGTTCATCCCGATGGCCCAGAAAAACGATAGTCTGGGGGCAAAATCATCGACATTCATGCCTGCTTTAATCCCGGTCCTTACATATTCCAGCCCGTCCGCCAGGGTATAAGCCATTTCCAGAACCGGAGTAGCACCGGCTTCCTGCATATGGTATCCTGAAATGGAGATGGAATTGAACTTTGGGATGTTCCGGGAAGTATATTCAAAAATATCGGCAATAATCTTCATGGACGGTGCCGGTGGATAAATGTAGGTATTCCGTACCATGAATTCTTTCAGGATGTCATTCTGAATGGTCCCCGAAAGCTGATCCTGCTTTACTCCCTGCTCTTCAGCTGCTACAATATAGAAAGCCAGGACCGGAAGCACGGCCCCGTTCATGGTCATGGATACGGAAATCTGATCCAACGGGATCTCATTGAAAAGAATCTTCATATCCTCTACAGAATCAATGGCCACGCCTGCTTTTCCCACATCTCCCACTACTCTTGCATGATCAGAATCATAGCCTCTGTGCGTTGCCAGATCGAATGCTACGGAAAGCCCCTTCTGCCCGGCAGCAAGGTTCCTCCTGTAAAAAGCATTGGATTCCTCGGCCGTTGAAAATCCGGCATACTGACGGATGGTCCAGGGCTTCTGAACATACATAGTGGAATAAGGCCCCCTAAGATAGGGTTCTATACCGGGAGCAGTCTGTGTAAGCGACCGATCTTTGATATCTCCTGCATGATAAGATGACTTCAGCTGAAGCCCGTCTTTTTCAAATGAATAGATTTCCCTGTTTTTTTCAGATATGGTAAATTGAGGAGTTTTGTTCTGAACTTCTCTTCTCATAATGTCAGATTTATTGTCCGGTTAAAATTACACATTTTCGGGAGAATACATTTTCATTAATTTCTATAAAAAAAAGCGTCAAGTATGACGCTTAATATTTGGTTTAATTCTATGTGGCTTTATTGGGATTCATAACAATCCGGGTAACCATTATGATTATTATCTGTACAATCAGGATTTTCTGGTGCAGGTAATGCTGGAGTGCTTTGATAGCAATTATTAACCTCAGTATCAATTGATTTTAATTCATAATCATTTGTTACAGTACCGTTCTCTTTAATTGTATTTATTTTTACTTCAATATTTCCATAACTTTTATTTGCTGTCTTAAAAATATCTAATGTTTGTGAAACATATTGTCCTGCCGGAATGGTAAAAGTTTTACCTTCAATAATGGTATTATTGCTGATAATTACAATATTTACTTGTCTGTTATTTACAGACAGAACATCAGAACTTGCATACAACTTGTACTTATTACATGGTGAACTATCATTATTTATTGAAGATTGATCAATAAAAATAACAGGAGTAACGTAATTTTCATCACTTAATGTAGTTTTTGACTTACTGCCTAAATGCTTAGATTGTATTGATTGAAAATCCTCATGACTATCATTTTGGAGATCTGAACCATTACAAGAATTGAGCAGAAACACAAGCACTGCACAAGAAGAGAATGATAATAATTTTTTCATAAATTTTTTGTTTTTATTTTAATACTAATATATCAAAGTTTTTTGATCCCCATTTCATACAGCGCAAAGGAAATAAGATCCGCATTTTCTCCGATGACCTGTTCCGTAGATCTTCCTGCACCGTGACCGGCATTTTTCTCAATCCGCAAAAGGATCGGGTTGCTGCATGCCTGCTTTTCCTGGAGTTCCGCACCGAATTTGAATGAATGCGCAGGAACTACCCTGTCATCATGGTCACTGGTAATGATCATCGTGGACGGATAGCAGGTTCCGGCTTTTACATTATGAACCGGCGAATAGGATTTTAGGTAGTCAAACATTTCTTTGCTGTCTTCCGCTGTTCCGTAATCATACGACCATCCTGCACCGGCTGTGAATTTGTTATACCTCAGCATATCCAGAACGCCTACTCCAGGGAAAGCCACTTTGGCAATGTCCGGACGCATGGTCATAGTAGCGCCTACCAGCAATCCGCCGTTTGACCTTCCTGAAAGGGCCATATACTGTTTTGAAGTATAGCCTTTGCTCTGCAGATACTCTCCGGCTGCAATGAAATCTTCAAAAACATTTTTCTTCTGCATCTTGGTTCCTGCGTCATGCCATTTCTTACCGTATTCGCCGCCGCCGCGGATGTTCGGAACGGCATAGATGCCTCCGTTTTCCATCCATATGGCATTTACTACGGAAAAAGCAGGCTGCAGGCTGATATTGAATCCGCCATAAGAATAGAGCATCGTAGGATTCTTACCGTCCATCTTAATGCCTTTTTTATAGCTGATCATCATCGGGATTTTCGTTCCGTCCTTGGAGGTATAAAATACCTGTTCAGAAACATATTCATCCGGATTAAATTTTACCTTCGGCTTTTGATACACTTCCGATTTTCCTGAATTTGCATTAAATTTATATGTGGTTCCGGGCGTTATATAATTACTGAATGAATAATACAGCTCTTTTTCTTCTTTTTTACCGCCGAAACCTGCCACATTCCCTTTTCCAGGAAGGGTAATTTCTCTGATGAGCTTTCCGGCCCTGTCCAGCTGTTTTACCTGATCCACGGCATCCACCATATAGGTAGCAAAGAAGTATCCTCCGCCTGTGGAGATGCCAAGAACATGTTCAGTTTCCGGGATTACATCTTTCCAGTTGTCCGGAGTAGGGTTTTTGATGCTGGTTTTCACCAGCCGCATATTAGGAGCATCCTTATCTGTAAAGATGTACAGATTATCGCCATCGGTATCCACAATACTGGCATTGATATCAAATCCTTTCACAACCTGCACAAAATCGCCGCCTTTCTTTAAATCTTTAATATACAACTCATTGCCATTCGTAGCATTGGCGGCAGAGATAATCAGGTACCTCTGGTCTTCGGAAACGCCTGCTCCAAGGTATCTCCTCGGGGTCTTTTCACCGCCGAAAATCAATTGGTCTTCCGACTGTTTTGTACCCAGCTTATGAAAGTAGACTTTATGTTTATCCGTCATTCCGGAAAGCACGGTTCCTTCTTTAGGCTTATCGTAGCTTGAATAATAGAATCCTTCATCACCCTGCCAGGAAATGCCGCTGAATTTCACATCAGTCAAAGTATCATCCATCTGTTTTCCGGTAACGGCATTCAGGATGATGATCTTGTTCCAGTCGCTCCCGCCTTCAGAAATAGAATAGGCTGCAAGATTTCCTTTTTTATTGAATGAAAGCTGTGCCAGTGAGGTCGTTCCTTTATCGGAGAACTTGTTCGGGTCCAGGAATATTTCCGTTGCCTTGGTTTTATTATGGGTTCTGTACAGCACAGATTGCGCCTGTAATCCATTGTTTTTATAATAGTAGGTATAATCGCCTTCCTTAAATGGTGCTGAAATCTTTTCATAATTCCAGATATCCCTCAGCTGATCCTTAATCTGCTCCCGGAACGGAATTTTAGAAAGATAGCTCTGGCTGTAGGCAACTTCTTCGTCCACCCACTTTTTTGTTGCCTGAGAGTCATTTTCCAGATCCCGGAACGGGTCCTGTACTGCGGCCCCGAAATACGTATCGGTCTGGGTTCCTTTTAATGCTTTAGGATAATTCATTTTCTGAGAATAGAAAGAAGCGGAATACAGGATTCCTGCTGTAAGTAATATGGGTTTAAAATTCATGTGAAAGGATTTCATCAAAAATAGGGAAAGTATCGGACATAAAAAAGCTGTCCTTCGCGGACAGCTTCTGTGCTAATCTATATTTTTAAAATAAGCCTCTTCCAGGTTCCAGGATAGGACTTCCGGCCCGCCATTCCAATAATATATATTTCCGTCTTTATATTTCTGGTACAACCTGAATGTATTGGCAATCACAACCTGCTTATCAGCTTTTTTAAAATGTAAGGTAAGGTTTTTGAGGTGCTTCTTCATTTCAGCCGCACTGAATTTTCTGATATCTTTTCCTTTCATATCCAGCGGCTTAGACGGTACTTTAACATTTATCCGGTACATAATTTCCGTCACTTTCTGCCCTGCAAGCTGTTGATCGTCAATATCCGATATGCTTTTGATCTGATAGTCCGCATTTTTAAGCTGGTCCAGCAGTGCTGAAAAATAATTTCGTGCATCCGGCTGGCAGGCTGCTGCTACCTGATCCGGGAGGGTGGAAAGGAAAATTTTGGTGAGATGGTCCACTTTATCGCTGAAATTCTGGTCCCGGACGCTTTCAGTGTCCAGAAACCGGCTGTTATAGACATTGAGCGCATCGAGCGATGGATTATCATACCTGACATAGGCATTAAAGTACAACTGAAATACCTTTTCAGGCTTTAAAACGGGATCCTGCGCCTGCAGCTGCTGTACACATAGCATCATCAGGAGCATAAAAAATACTCTACACTTTTTCATAGCTTAACTCTTTAATATAACTCAAAAAAAGACTCCTGATCAACAAGAGTCATTAAGGTATAAATATAGAATATTTTTATAGATTTTCTTCTTCTCCCTTCATTTTTTCAGCATTTTCTGCCATAATCACGGCATCTATCATTTCAGAGATGTCTCCGTTCATGTAGGCATCGAGGTTATACATGGATTTGTTGATCCTGTGATCCGTTACTCTTCCCTGAGGATAGTTGTATGTTTTGATCTTTGCCGAACGGTCCCCGGTAGATACCATAGTTTTTCTCTGGGCAGCAATATCTCCCTGAACTTCCTGAAGTTTTATATCGTAAAGTTTAGCACGGAGCATTTCCATAGCGAGTTCACGGTTCGCCAGCTGGGAACGTGCCTGCTGACATACCACTACCAATCCGGACGGCTTATGGGTCAGCTGAACCTTGGTTTCCACCTTGTTTACGTTCTGCCCTCCTGCTCCTCCTGAACGGGAAGTCTGCATTTCAATATCGGCCGGATTGATTTCCACATCCACTTCTTCCGCCTCCGGAAGGACTGCAATGGTAATCGCCGAGGTATGCACCCTTCCCTGGGATTCTGTTTCGGGTACCCGCTGCACCCGATGAACACCGGATTCAAACTTCATGATTCCATAAACGCCTTCGCCTTCCACTTTCATGATGAGTTCCTTATATCCCTTCGCCGCTTCATTGGCATCGGTTACCTCATGCCTCCAGCCTTTCGATTTGAAGTACATGGTATACATCCGGTAAATATCTTCCACGAAGATTGCTGCTTCATCGCCTCCCGTTCCCGCACGCAATTCCACGATAACGTTTTTATCATCGGCAGGGTCTTTAGGAATCAGCAATACTTTAAGTTCTTCTTCCAGTCCCGGAATTTTTTCCTGGGCTTCCATTTTTTCCATCTTAGCCAGGTCTACAAGATCCCTGTCTGATCCGTCTGCAATAATTTCATCGGATTCTTCAATCGTATCCAAAGCAGATTTGTACTGGTCATACACCCTTACGATCTTTCCCAGGTCGCTGTATTCTTTGTTCAGAGCAGAATATCTTTTCTGATCCGAGATCACATCGGGCTGGATAATAAGGTCTGCTACCTCATTATATCTTTGTTTTATTGCTTCTAGTTTAGGGACTAACGATTTAGACATGATGGAAATTTTGTGGCTGCAAAGATAAGAATTATTAATTCAAATTAAAAGCCGGGTATGGGTCTGATTTATAAAGTCTTTTGGTGTGAAAATGCTTATTAACAGAAGAGGCTGCTTCAAAGCAACCTCTTTTTAAATGATGATGTAATTGGCATTAAGGAATAATCATCTTCTGGATGGCTGTCCCATTATCTGCCTTCAGGTGGACCAGATAATTCCCGGCAGGATACGCTGCCCTGAATTCATACGTTCCGTTCTCCCGGTTCAGTTTAAATGAATCCATTTTTTTGCCGCTCATGTCATAGATGACAATCCCTGCATTTTTAGCTTTATAATACACCAGTCTTGCCTGACCGTTCTTTACAGGGTTATCTGCAACCTGCAGGGAAAGCCGGTGAGCCACATTCTCATCGGTGGAAAGGGATCCGGTATAATTTCCGAAAATCCTGAATTCACCAGGCTGGAGCGTGATAGGAGCTGTAGTGGAGGTTATATTTGAAACCGTATTGTCCATGAGGTTCTGCCATGCGCCGGTATAAGGGAAATAAGGCACCACATTCTGGACAGAAGTATTGTAATTGGCCAATACCACAATATTTTTTACGCCCGCGGTGAGCAGGTTGTCATATACATAAATCCTGGTGATGAGGCCATTCTGATCATTGGAAAGGTTGTTGGATTCAATCGTATAGGTTTTTGATTTAAATACCGGATTGGAATTCCTGATGTTGATGATCTGGGCCCAGGTATTATACACGGCCTTTCTGTTGGCGTTGGTATCATAACCCAGCGTGAATGCTACAGGCTTTTCATCTGTACGGCAGTTATTGTTGATTGTACCGTCCGTACATCTGTTGATGCTGAATTCATAGCCCAGTTCCCCGAACTGCCAGATCATTTTAGGCCCGGGAATGGTAAAGAACGTGGCCCCGAAAGTCTTCATTCTTTCCAGTGCCGTATTCAGGTTTTTAACATCATAAGAACCGTTGGCAGCACCATAAGCAAGGTTTTTAAACATCAACCTTTCTTCATCATGGCTTTTCCCGTATCCTACCGCACTCATATTGGTAAATCCATGAAGGGTATGATTCATCCTGTCGTAACTGCTGTTTTCCTTGTAGCCCATTGTATTCTGGTTGTAAGGATCGGTTTGCTTATTCCACATCAGGACGCCTTTACCTTCTGCGATGCGGTAATTGGCCCATTGCTGCTCTTCTGCATCTGTTCCCAGGTGTTCAAAGATCATGTAGGAATTAGGATCAATTCCCCATTGCTTATCGGCATAGTATTTCAGGATGTCTACCCTGTCCTGCTGATACGCATTGGTACAGTTTTCATCGTTGGCCGTACAGTTCTGGGTAAATCCTTTGGTAAGGTCCCAACGGAAACCGTCGATACGGTATTCGGTAAGCCATTGCTGCAGACATCTCTCCACATAATATTTCGTGGCGGCACTTGTATGGTTAAAATCATTGAATACACTGTACGAATGCTTTGCTACCTGGTTAAAATATGGGTTATTGGCCGCGACATCTCCGTATCCGTCGCCATCCGGATCGATATTCCAGAGCCTTACCAGCGGAGATCTTCCCGTGGCATGGTTAAACGCTACATCCAGGATGACAGCAATCCCGTTCTGGTGACACAGGTCTACAAATTCCTTGAATTTCTCCGGCGTACCATATGCTTTATCCAGCGCATAATGGAATGACGTATTATATCCCCAGGATACGTTTCCGTCAAACTCCATGATCGGCATCAGTTCAACCGCATTGATATTCAGGTTTTTGAGGTAGGTGATCTTGTTGATCAGCGACTGCCAGTTTTTTTCCTGCGTAAAATCCCTCAGCAGCAATTCATAGACAACCAGGTTATCTTTGGAAGGCCGCTGGAAGTTGGTTACCTGCCAGTTATAAGCAGTTTGTCCGGTTTTGAATGTAGAGACTTCAAAACCCTGCCCGGAAGGAAACGGCGGTAAACCCGGATAGGTTGTTGAAGAAATCCACGGGTCATCATAAGAGGATAAAATCTGTGGAGAATAAGGATCTGCCACTTTCTTAAGGTCATTAGTTCTGTACTGGAATGTATAAAGCTGCTGAGGCGTCAGACCGCTCAGTTCGATCCAGTAAAGATCAGGATTGGTCGTATCCCTTTTCATCAGGTAATTGTCATTGACCATCCAGTTGTTAAAACTGCCGATCACATGAACAAAGTTTTTGTAAGGTGCATATAAAGCCAGTCCTACTTTGGTATTGTCTGTAGGGTTATAATTAATGCCCTGTTTAATCCATGAAGGAATGGCCTGTGAAACCACATTTCTCGGAACCTGCACTATAAACGCCGCAGATTTGGAGGTAGATCCCTGGGTTGCGATCAGTTCCATATCGGCATCACCGCTTACCATATAACTGTACGAATAAGAAGTTGATGGTGAAGAACTGCTGTTCACAACTGCGCCATTGGCTTTCAGCTGAAAGGTTGCCGCGACATTCGTGGTCCCAGTCACCGTAACAGAATTTCCTGCCGGCACGGATGTAAGACCGTTGGCAACCGGATTGGTAAGGCTTAAACTGAGTACTCCTACATTCACAAAATTATCTGATGTCTGATGGGCACCTGTTTTATCCTTTAACAGAAACCCGATCCGGCCGATCCCTGTCCTGTTGTACAATACAGTTGGGGTAAACGTTAAGGAATAGGTGTCTGTTGTTGCATTGTATGTCAGTTTGTTGAGATCATTGGAATTGTTCCAGCTTCCGTTGGTAGGACAGTCCTGACTGTTCTGGTAATTGGCATCAAGCGACCAGGTCCATATATAAATGGCATTATTGGTAACGCCCCATGCAGATTCATCGATCTGGTTCCCGGGTACCGTAAGCGTGATCTGATCCGTTTCATTGAACGGGTTCGGGGTAATGCTGTAACTGACCTGCCCGAAAATAAGGGCCATCACGAACAGCAGTACGCCTGAGTAAAGTTTTTTCATACTATTGATCTTTCTTAATAATTAAATTTTATTGTTTCCGTAAATTACTAAACTTCAACTTACAGAAGGTATTGCAAATGTAATTTTTTATTGTGAACACCCATGATTTATTTTTCCCATACCACTGCGTCACCGATGATAAAGGTGTAAAACAGCCTGTCTGTATGGTCCCAAAAAAGGCCCATCAGTCAAGATGAGCCTCAAGTCAAATAAAAAAATTGAATTGTATTGAAAAAATGACCTTATTTATAGAATAACCGGCTAGTAGATCTGTGCCGGATTATTTCTTAATTATTTTTTCGGAAATTGTTTTTCCGTTTTGCAGCTGTACGTGTAAGATGTATACGCCATCTGGCACTCCTAGTATATTGATTTTATTTGCGGAAAACCGAACCGGTAGTTTCTGGCCTGTTACGGCGGTTAAAAAAACTTCTCCTATAGATGAATCTGTTTTAACAAATACAATATCACGGGTCGGATTCGGGTAGATGGCCATGGTATTCAGCCTGATATCTGATGTGCTCAATCCGGTTACCTCTTTGATGCACCTTACGGATGCTCCCTGTCCTCTTGGTGCTCCTGATGAAGCATTAGCATTAGCCGTACCGATGTACAGATATTTCCCTCCTGAATTAGCTGTATCGGAGCTCCAGAAGTATCCTCGCTGACCTACAAAAGTAAACCCTCCGTTGGTATTGCTCCTGTATCCGCCTGCAGGCAGTTTCAGATTGCTCGCATATGCCGATGCCGGACTATTAACGGTTTCTGTCCCGATAAGGTTGGTCCAGTCTGCCTGTGACGGCATTTTCCATCCCGGACCGATTGCCTTACAGGGATCTGCACCGTTGGCAGAAGTTATTGAAGCGGCGTTCGATGCCGACCACTGATCCGAAGAACCGTTTCCGGACCACCAGGACGCAGTACTGCTGCCCAGGATAAATGAACTGCTTGTTCCAAGGCCGTCGGGAGAATTGGGTGATGGTGCAGCAGCCGTTGCTGAATTCCTCAGCTGATGGCCGTCATCCCATCTTCCCCATTGAAAGAGGTCTCCATATGCATCAGCGTCTGAAACAGCACCTGCGACCTTTGTACTTCCCAGATTTTGCTGCAGCCAGATCTTTCCGTCCGCACCTCTTACGGTAGCATAAGTTACATTCTGGCCCCTGTAGGTGAAACTGACGCAGCCTGTACTTCCCGGTGCTGTTGCCGGATCTGTGTTATTACAAATTTTCGACTGGATCCCGTTTCCTGCCTGCTGAGCAGAAAGAGAGCCACTAATCAATGCAGCCAGCCATAATGATGTTTTTATTTTTCTCCCAAAGCATATATCTCCTGCCATATCCTGATTGTATTTATTATTATTAAAATTGAACTCAAAAGCAGTATGGTTGTAGAAGCGTTTCTTCATCCTCTTCCAATTTTCTGTTATCTGCTTTACTAAAAACACTTTTCAATGCCTGACCCCCGACTAATTCTTCATGATCTTCTCGGAAATCTTCTGCCTGTTCTTCAATGTTATTTCTATGATGTATACTCCTCTCGGTAAAGATGTCAGCTCAATATGCTGTTGTCCGAAATTTACATTCATCACTTGTCCCGAAACGGTATAAACACGTACTTTTTCAACAGCAGAGTCTGCTTTAATGTTAAGGATTCCGCTGGTCGGGTTAGGATAAATACCGATGGATGCCTTTCTGATATCCGTGGTTCCCAGTCCTGAGGCTTCCGTTTTGATGCACCGTACAGACTGTCCGCCATCCCTGCCCCCTGAATTGGTAAGGCTGGAAAACTGACTGATGTATAAGTGTTCACCGGAGCCGGTATATGCAGATGGTGTAGAGGTCCAGAGATATAAGCGGGTACCCGGAGAGAAAATTCCGTTATAATCTTTCATTCCGGCCGGAACGAGTTTAAGATTACTGGAAAGTGCTGAATTCAGTTCTGTGATATTTTCAGCAGCTATTGCCGCTTCCACCTCAGTTTTGGCAGGCATTCTCCAACCGGTCCCAATGGCTTTGCATGGATCTGCACCATTCACGGCACTCACCTGGGAAACATTGGGAGCATCCCATTTATCTGTGGACACGCCATCGGCCCACCAGTTTGAAGATGAATTATAGGCGGCTGAGTAAAAAGAGGTGCTCCCTCCATTCAATCCGCCGGGATTGTTCTGAGCCGGTGAGACAGCGTTCAGCACAGAATTCCTCAGCTGGTGCCCATCATCCCATCTTCCCCATTGAAAGAGGTCTCCATATGCATCCGCATCTGAAAGAGAACTGGCTACTTTCGTGCTTCCTAAATTTTGCTGTAGCCAGATCTTTCCGTCTGCACCTCTTACGGTGGTGTAGGTTACATTCTGGCCTCTGTAGGTGAAATTGACGCAGCCTGTACTTCCGGTGCCAGTTCCTGGGTCGGTATTGTTACAAACCAGCCCTGCACTGCCCTGAGAGATTTTTTTTACTCTGACACCGCCTTGGGAATAAATCAGGACCAGGTTATTATGAACATTATCAAATGCAAGGTCGTTAAAAGTAGCTTGCCCGTCTGAGATAAAATCTCCGCCCAACGGAGCCCAGGTCAGTGTGGACAAATCAAATTTATATACGGTATTCCTCGAATAATTATCATTCTCCCAACGGCTGGCTACCACGTACGGCTGTCCTGAAGCACTAACGGCAACCGCTATATGCTGAACTCTCCCATCTGAGAAATTAGGAGCTCCCAATTGTACCCAGGATGTCCCGTTGAATTTCTTCACATTCAGTTTCCGGCCGTTTGCGGAACTGGAAACATACGCTACATACAGGTTGTTCGCTGCATCAATCGCAATATCCGAATTATATTGTTCTGAAGATGATGAGGCACCCACAATGCTTCCGCCAACCAGGCTCCAGTTATCTGATGCGCCGGCTGTAGCGGAATTTTCATATACCTGTACTCCGCCCGAAACATTACAGGTATACACTTTATTGTTTGATCCGATAACCATTTCTGCGTAGGATGCTCCGGAGGAAAACCCTGAGTTGCCTACCTGCTCCCAGGCTCCGTTAACGAAACGCTTTACAGTTCCTGAATTCTCTCCCGAAAAAGTAAACAGAACGCCGGAAGGGGCTACCGCTGAAGCATGGTAATTGAGGGAAACACTGGCTGCATCCGGCAGCTGGTTCCAGGATGAGCCGCTGAATTTACGCACTTCCATGCCTGTCCCGGGCCATCCTATCTGGTTGGTGTAATACACATTTCCTGAATGATCTGCTGATAATGAATTAAATGTGGCTATTCCTGATGTAATGCCTGCAGATCCTCCCACATATGACCATGATGTGCCGTCAAATTTCTGTACAGAACCTTTTCCGGCTGAAACATCATAATAAGAAATATAGTAATTCCCTACATAATCAATAACAAGGTTGGTATAACTGCTTCCTCCGGCTGAAACCGGCTGTGTATTTCCTACATTTTCCCACTGCTGTGCGTGTAGATTGCCGTTGGCAAATAGTACACAGCTCATGGCAGCAATGCTATTGAACAGGACACGAGATAAAACTTTGAACATAATCAACTATTATTTTTATTTATTCTAAATTATATTTATTTTTGTGCAAAATTAATCTTCCATGATCCTTCTGAGTTATCATTTGCAAACTATCAGTTATCTTACATGAGCATCCCATATCTACATAATGTAATGCTTATGAAAAAGTTATCTGAAAAAAAGATGCTGTTCTGTTCTGAAGATATCAGAATACAATGGTATAGTGACCGGTCTGCAAATTGCTATCTCAAATCCGATACCCTGGAAAGCAGGCCAGGTTTTACACTTTTATTCGTACTGAGTGATGCGGTTCACCTTGAAGCCCCAGACTGCGGCACGTCTTTCCGGTTTACAAAAAATCAATATATTCTTCATTGCCTGGAAAGAGAAGGCAAAGCAGAAGTCTGGACAGAAAATCAAACAACCCTGGAATACCTCCAGATTGATATTGATTACCAGTATATGCTTCAGCTGATCCGGCCCG
Organism: Chryseobacterium camelliae; assembly: GCF_002770595.1. NCBI lineage: Bacteria > Pseudomonadati > Bacteroidota > Flavobacteriia > Flavobacteriales > Weeksellaceae > Chryseobacterium > Chryseobacterium camelliae. The sequence goes on from NZ_CP022986.1 coordinate 2,614,600, forward strand.
CACCGGATGGCGAAAGTGCAGAGCTGCTGGAACAACTGATCAAGAACAGGTTCATTTTCCTGCAACCGCACACGCCACCATTTACTACGGTCGAAATGCACATGATCATGAAAGAGATTTCAGGATATTCCAGACAAGGAGTATTGCAGAAACTGTTTATTGAAGCCAAAGTGATTAAGCTGCTTATGCTTATTTTTGAGCAATTCAGTGAAAAAGACCATACGGATCAACCTTCCGAGACACCGGAAACCGTAAAGAAATATATTGATGAGCATTACCACACCCATTTGAGAACGGAGGATATCGCACGGCTGATCGGCATCAACCAGAATACGATAAGAAAGGAGTTCAAATCAAGGTACCATATGACGGTAAGCGATTATATTGCAGAACTGAGGATGCTGAAAGCTAAAAAAATGATCATCGACAGGAAGGTGATGATTAAGGAGATTGCTATTGAATGCGGATATGAATATGTACAGAATTTCACCCGTGCCTTCAAGAAAAAGTTCGGTATCTCACCGGAAAAGCTGAGGAATGAATAACAAAAAACCACTCAGCATACTGAATGGTTTATATATGTTGTTTTGCTTTGATATTGCCTTTTCAGAATTCAGGTGAAAAAGCAATGACAATATCAATTAATGATGATGTCCGTGGTCATGGATGAAAGGCCCGTTACCTTTAGGTTCATTAAAGATCACCTCAGTACCTTCCTGCTCGTAGATTTTCTTTCTTCTGATATCTTCCGGATCAAAAGGCTTTACCTTCCCGAAATATTCTTTCAGACCTTCAGTCAGCCATAATGGAATAACGAAACCGAAGAACATAAAGATACACCAGAACCCTACCAGGAACATGATGATGAAGAAAACAGTCCAAAGGAACTGATAAAACGGCCAAAATGCTGACAAAATCGTGATCATTATCTTATAGATTTTAGGCAAAAATAGAACATTTTTCCTTTTTACACAAAAGATGCATGCCCTATTTTTTAATTTATTTTGATTTTAAATTGATTCTGAGCCACTTTTTTACTTTTTAACGGCATTCAGGACTTTCTTTGCCATGTCTTTCACGACCTGCTTCGGGGAATGGCAGTCGCCATTGCTGAACCCGATCACACAGATATCCTGGAACGGAATGTATACCGCCATAGACTTGAATCCGAAAACACTTCCGCCGTGTTCCCTGGTCGGAATACCATTGATATCTTTCAGGTGCCATCCGTAACCGTAGGTCAATTTTTCTACGTTTTTGAGTGAATAAGGCGTTAAAGCTTTTCTGGTGTGTTCAGCATCAAGGACCAGACCGGCATTCAATGCATGCTGCCAGCGCACCATGTCTTATACAGTTGAGATATCAGCGAGCCTGATGCGATTTCATTCTGATAAAATCCTTAGTACCTGAAGTGTTGGTCAAAAGAGGGCTGAAACACAAAGAGAATCAGCAGAAAAGAAAGTACAATATTCTCCATCGATGCATAATTTGTACTGCAAAGACATCTTTTAATAAGACGCCTTGCAATACAAAGCAGCGTTTATTCTACAGTATCTTTTCTAATGCGCAAGATTAGCAAAGAAATCATTGCCTTTATCATCGGTGATGATAAACGCCGGGAAATCCTTCACTTCGATCTTCCGTACTGCTTCCATCCCCAGTTCTGGGAAATCTACCACCTCAACGGAAAGGATATTATCTTTTGCCAGGATGGCAGCCGGTCCGCCAATCGAGCCAAGATAAAATCCTCCATATTTCCCGCAGGCATTGGTCACATCCTTACTCCTGTTTCCTTTCGCAAGCATGATCATGCTTCCGCCATGACTCTGGAATTCATCCACATACACATCCATCCTTCCTGCCGTAGTAGGTCCAAAGCTTCCTGAAGCCATTCCTTCCGGAGTTTTTGCAGGTCCCGCATAGTAAATCGGGTGGTTTTTAAAATACTCAGGCATCGGCTGTCCGCTGTCTATAATCTCCTTGATTTTTGCATGGGCGATATCTCTTGCCACAATAAGAGTCCCGTTAAGTTTCAGCCTGGTTTTGATAGGGTATTTTGACAGCTCAGCCAGAATTTCCGGAATCGGTTGATTAAGATTGATTTCTACCGCCTCCTCAAGGTGCGGCGGTGTTTCAGGTAAAAATCGCTTAGGATCCTGCTCAAGCTGCTCCAGGAAGATCCCTTCCGAAGTAATTTTCCCTTTGATATTACGGTCTGCAGAACAGGAAACGCCCATTCCTACCGGACAGGATGCTGCATGGCGCGGAAGCCTGATCACCCGTACATCATGGGTCAGGTATTTGCCTCCAAACTGGGCTCCGATAAAACTTTCCTGACAGATCTTCTGCACCCTCGCTTCCCATTCCAGGTCCCTGAATGCCTGTCCGGCTTCATTGCCTTCTGTAGGAAGGTGGTCATAATATTTTGCAGAAGCTTTTTTCACGGCAGCCAGGTTGGCCTCTGCAGAAGTACCTCCGATTACCAGGGCTAAATGGTACGGCGGACAGGCCGCGGTCCCTAAATCGGATATTCTTTCCTTAATGAATTCTTTCAGTGACTTTTCATTCAGCAGAGACTTCGTTTTCTGGTACAGGAATGTTTTATTGGCAGAACCTCCGCCTTTTGTCAGGAACAGGAATTCGTAGGAGTTTCCCTTCTTAGCGTAGATATCGATCTGCGCAGGAAGGTTGGACCCTGAATTTTTTTCATCAAACATGGTTAGAGGAACCACCTGTGAATACCTCAGGTTCCTTTTCTGGTACGTATTGTAAATTCCTTTGCTCAGGTATTCGCCGTCATCCGCTCCGGTATATACGTTTTCTCCTTTCTTCCCCATTACGATGGCTGTTCCGGTATCCTGGCAGGAAGGAAGGGCGCCTTCTGCTGCCACAGCTGCGTTCTGTAAAAGGTTATAGGCTACAAACCTGTCGTTATCGGTTGCTTCAGGATCATCGATGATCCTTCTGAGACTGGCAAGATGGGAAGACCGGAGCATGAAGGAAACGTCTGCCATAGCTTCTTCAGCCAACAGTTCCAGTCCTTTGGGATCGATGGTTAGGATTTCCCTGTTGCCCAGTTGTTCAACCTTAACATAGTCTGAAGTAAGCTTTTTGTATACCGTATCATCTTTCTGAATCGGATACGGATCCTGATATCTGAATTCCATTGAATTTTGTTTGGCTGCAAAAATAAAACATCCTCTAAAAACATGAGGAAAATCACTCTGCCTGATTGATATTTATAATGATTATAAATTGTGAGGTTTTTCAGTAATGAGTATTTTTATAAACTACAAATCGGAAATTCCAATCATATGAATTACAGAATAGAAAAAGACACGATGGGAGAAGTGCAGGTCCCTGCAGACAAATTCTGGGGAGCCCAGACGGAACGCTCCAGGAATAACTTCAAAATCGGGCCGGAAGGATCAATGCCCCATGAAATTATAGAAGCCTTTGCTTACCTGAAAAAAGCAGCCGCTTTTGCCAATACCGACCTTGGAGTACTTCCGGCAGAGAAAAGGGATATGATCGCCAAAGTTTGCGATGAGATCCTGGAAGGGAAACTGAACGACCAGTTCCCGCTGGTGATCTGGCAGACCGGATCCGGAACACAATCCAACATGAACGTGAATGAAGTGATTTCCAACCGTGCCCATGTCAACAACGGTGGGACCCTGGGAGAAAAATCTGACGTCCACCCAAATGACGATGTCAACAAATCACAGTCTTCCAACGACACCTATCCTACCGCCATGCATATTGCAGCCTACAAAAAGGTGATGGAAACAACCATTCCTGCCGTTGAAAAGCTCAGAGATACCTTAGCTGAAAAATCGGAAGCCTTCAGAAATATTGTCAAAATCGGAAGGACGCACTTAATGGATGCCACGCCGCTTACCCTGGGACAGGAGTTTTCCGGATATGTAGCCCAACTGAATTTCGGAATCAGGGCATTAAAAAATACTTTACCGCATCTTTCCGAACTGGCCCTAGGCGGTACTGCTGTAGGAACCGGACTGAATACGCCTCAGGGCTATGATGTAAAAGTCGCCGAATATATTGCAGAATTCACACAGCATTCTTTCATCACGGCTGAAAATAAATTTGAAGCCCTTGCTGCCCATGATGCCATTGTGGAATCGCACGGTGCCCTGAAACAGCTGGCCGTTTCATTATTCAAAATTGCACAGGATATCAGGTTGCTGGCTTCAGGACCGAGATCAGGGATCGGGGAAATCCATATTCCTGAAAACGAGCCGGGATCTTCCATTATGCCGGGTAAAGTAAACCCGACCCAGAATGAGGCCATGACCATGGTTTGCGCACAGATTCTGGGGAATGATACCAGCATTTCCTTTGCCGGAACACAGGGGAATTATGAGCTGAACGTATTCAAGCCTGTCATGGCCTACAACTTCCTGCAATCGGCACAGCTGATCGCTGATGCATGCATCTCATTCAATGACCACTGTGCTGTAGGGATCGAGCCTAACGAAGCAAGAATCAAAGAATTGGTTGATAAATCATTGATGCTGGTCACTGCCCTGAATACGCATATCGGTTATGAAAATGCCGCTAAGATTGCTAAAACGGCCCATAAGAACGGGACGACGTTAAAAGAAGAAGCCGTTAACCTCGGACTGCTGACGGCCGAACAGTTTGACGAATGGGTAAAGCCAGAAGATATGGTAGGAAGCATGAAATAAACCATAAAACACTCCGGAAATGATCTTCCGGAGTGTTTCGTTATATATATGTTAGAGAATATGGCGTCGGATGATAACCCTCTGCTGTATGGCTACCGGATGATCAGGAAAATTATAACCCGATTCCTATCCCGAATATAAGAGCCTTATCGTTTTCGAAATAACCATCCTTGAAGAAATTGCTGAAATCTTTCTTCACGAAGATGCTGAAATCTTCATACGATAATGTCAGCTGTGCCCCATATACGAATGGGTTAACCTGATAGTTCCCCCGGCTTCTCAGTTCTCCGATATCACTTTTGACAATGTTATTGCTGGACATCTTTATGCCTCCGTAAACATTTGCTGTAACCCGGAATCCTTCGGCATAGGGCCTATACTGGACATCCATTCCGGCATTCTTCAGTTTGGAGAAATTATACTGGAACCCCAGCGGGATCATAATGTAGCCTGTTCTCAGCTTACTCTTATCTAGGCTGCCGTCATGCTTGGTCAGGAAAACGTCAGCATTGCTGTTTTTGGCAAAAAGCATATTATTGTCCAACCGAATGGTTCTCCAGGAAAAATCCAGACCTGTTACCAATCCCCAGGCGCTGGTCCTGCCGAACTGGTAATTAAGTCTAACGCCTAGCTCCAGGTCTCTGCCGTGTTTCATATTCTTGTCCAGGTCATTATCAGGGCGGTTATTGGTAAAGGTCATCATCCCTGTAGTGAAGTATGGTGATATTTCTTTGGTAGGACGGAACTTTTTCAGCAGTTGCGCCTTCATTTCCTCATTGGAAGCAACATCGGAATTCAGGAGTGAGAACCTTACCTGTTTCTGGATGACTTGATCAAGGTCAAATCCAAGGTCGTGAATCCTCTGGTCAATCTTCTCGGAATACCGGTCGGCAACTTTCGTTTTTTCCTCATCGAATTCAGCTTTCCCGAGTCCTTTTTCCTGGAGCCTGATTAATTCGGCTTCCATTAATTTTTTTTCTTCCTGGATGATGTCGTTGATTTTCACGGCATAGTCCTCCATCTTTTCTTTGACAATGGGGCTCACCTCCGTATCTTCCTTAGGCTGCAGGCTGAATTTCAGGGCTCTCTGGCCATATGCTGAAGCTGTTGCAAGACATATCATTCCTGTAATGATAAATTTCCTGATCATTATTATATTTTTTTTGTTTAAGACTGAATTATCTGGCATTAAGGTCAAGCTTTGCTACTTTGCTGACCCCTTTTGTCTTTTCTATAGCGTCTTTATGCTCTACGGAGAAAAGAAGCGTACCCGCATCGGTATACCGTTTCTTATAAACGGGCACTTTAGACGAATCTGCTGCGGCAAAGGCTTTCGAAGCCGGTATGTCAACAGCATATACTTTACTTTCTATTTTTTCTTCAGGCACGAAATGTATTGCGGTTAACGGCATAGGCTCCTTTTGAGATATGGCCTCTGTTCGGGAAGACTGCACTGCATGTTCTTCAGCGGATGTATGCTCAGCGATCCTCCGGCTGATTTCCCTGTTATGGTCAGGAATTACTGAACTTATGGGCGCTTCTTTGGGTCCTTTATCTGTATGAATGGTGTATACTTTTTCAACAGCCTGAACTTTCTGGCTATTATCATCCTTCATTAGGAACAATACGGTTCCCATAACTGCTATCAATATGGAACAGGCTGCGGCCAACATCCATTTTGTATTTCCCGATGACCGTTTAACCGGCTGATGTGTCTGGATTTCTGCCCACAAATCCCGGGAAGGGCTAATTTCCCTTTCATTGATCTGCTTCTTGATCTGTTGTTCGAAATTATGTTTAGACAAGTTCATTTTTCAGGATTTTTTTTTGTTGCTTAAAATAAATTTTTCTCATCTTTTCCTTGGCTCTGAAGAGTTGTGTTTTACTGGCCTCAACGGAAATGTTCAACGCAGAGGCTATTTCCTGATGTGAATATTCTTCAATGACATAGAGGTTGAAAACCATCCGGTACGGATCCGGCAGCTGGTCAAGAAGCTCCTGTGCATTGAAATCGGAAATCACCGCCTCCTCATAGATTTCCTCCAGAACAGAAGGATTCACCTCATCCAGATAGAATATGGTTTTATGGCTTTTGATGAAATTGAGGCATTCATTAACCACAATCCTTCTTGCCCATCCTTCCAGTGCCCCTTCGCTCCTGAAGCTTTCCACAGATTTGAACATCTTGCAAAAGGCTTTAATCACACAGTCTTCAGCCTGGTAAAGGTCGCTGATATAGCTCCTGGCTACGCTCAGAAATTTCCTTACATTCTGATCATAAAAAATTTTCTGTGCAGCCGGATCCTGTTTTTTCAGGCGGCTGAGCAAATCCTCTTTCTTATTTCCAGATAAAAACTTCATGGGAATCTTGTTTCTATAATAAAGACAACAAAAATGTACAATGGTTACAAAAAAATTCTTTTTTCCTGACAAATAAATATAAAATATTGGAAATAAACAATTTATCAAATAAAAAAACCTGCAGGATTCCGGGATCGTGCAGGGTGATGGTGTTAAGATATGATGAAAGTCTATTTCAGTTCTCCGGAAAGGTTAACCTGGTCTGCAAAATACTGCTCCAGTTCCTTCAGGGTTTCAGGATGCGTCTGGATATCTTTCACTAGCTGTCCTTTATTCACCACAACAATCCTATTGCAGACTTCCGTAGTATGGGAAAGGTCATGGCTTGATATCAGAAACGTAACCCCATCCTGCTTGGAAAGTTCCTTAACCAGGTTTTTAAGCTTGATCTGGGTGGAAGGGTCAAGATTCGCAAAAGGCTCATCAAGGATAATGATTTCAGGGTTTCCGATAATTGCCCCTACGATACCTACTTTTTTCTGGTTTCCCTTGGAAAGGTCACGGACGTACTTTCCTGAATTCAGGATCTCCCCGTTGAAAAGATCATGAAACTGCTTTAAAAATTCGTCTACGGATGCCTTATTCTGTCCTCTCAGCTCACCGATGAAATAAAAATATTCTTCCGGAGTCAGGTAACCGATCAGGAAAGAATCGTCAACGAATGCGGCCACTTTGCTCTTCCATGCTTCCGATTCATTGACCTTGATGTCATCAATGCTCACATACCCTGTTGTAGGCTGGATGAGATCCAGCATCAGGCTGAAAAGGGTGGTTTTCCCGGCACCGTTATTCCCTACGAGACCGAAGGTTTCTCCTTTAGGAATTTCCAGATGCTCAATATTAAGCACAGTAGCTTTCCCGTATGTCTTGGATAAATTATGGATTGTAATCATATTAACTTTTGTTTTTAAATGCGTCTAATGTGCTGTATTTCTCAACTTTATAATGGCGTACGATAATATTGAATATTTTCTCACGGAATAAAAACCCGATGAGCCCAAGGATGGCAATGCTTACAACGCCTGCCGTAATCCCGAAGAAATATTTGGTCAGTGCGAATACAGCCATCGGCAGCAGTAACTTTGGAATTAACAATAGCATCGTTTTCAGGTTGAAGCTGTTTTTCTGCCCGATCCTTTTCTCTTTGGAATTCAGGTCGATCTGTGTTTTATTGAAAGCTCCTGACCACAGGGTGAACTGTGAATTGACACCGATATTATATAGGCCGGCTGCAAAAAAGGTAATATAGGTCTCCCAGCCCCAATAGGCATAAAAGAGAGCAGCTACAACAGACGCTGCGGTCACGATGTTCATCAGCCACCATTTTGCTTTCAGGTATTCTTTATAAGGAACATTCTGGGTCATCATCAACGGATAATAAGAACTGTCGAAAGCAGGTACCCTCTGTCCGAACAGGAACTGGAATCCGCCGGTTACGAAAAGTCCCATAAACATCATCATCATCGGCGTGCGGTACACATCGGATGTAAACATCAGCAACCCGTAGAACAGGAACATAAAGCTGCCCAGGAGAATGCCTTTGGTCACTTTGTTCCGTTTCAGCATTTTGATATCGTTATTAATGAAGGTTCCTATAGCCCCATATTTATTTAGGAAAGCAATGTTTTCTGTTTTTCCCACTTCTTTTTTGGCTTCCAGGCCCTGGTCCAGATAGAATTCTTTATGGATGAACCTGTAGCAGACCCACCATAAGACCGCAAATATCACGATAGGAAATATCACGAGATAAGGCTGCTCATAAAAACTGTGGAAGAACTGCTCAGAATAGTCCAATACAGGCAGGATATCATAATAAGAGAGCCCGGCAACGATAAGGAACAGGATCCCGACTGCAATGGCAACAGTTTCTTTACCGTTGAACAGGATATTGATAAAAGTATTCAGGTAAAACAACAGGGATATCCCGACAAACCAGGTCATGATGCCTAATGCGCTGTACCCGTTGACCAAGGCAATAATGCAGAAGGTAACCAGGAAACAGGAATTGATCCAGCTGAACACGGAAAGGAAGGTTTTGGTGAGCATATAGTTAACCAGTGTACGCTTCGGAATGTTCAGAGTGAGAAAAGGCTTGATGTTCTGGGTAGGCATTTCCTGCCAGATATACTTCACAATCAGGTCCAGTGCCCAGGCAACAACCATAAACCGGGAAATGATTTTAACCGCATCGGCGTGCATCTGCTCCTCTACATAGAAGAAAGCGATAAAGGCACCTCCGATCAGGCATCCCATAAAGTAAAGTATCCCGAAAAACCTGAGGATCTTCATGGCAAGATTGACCCCGACGGAACTTCCTCGGAAAAAACTTTTGTACTCTAATTTAAGGAACTGTAAAAACATAAGCTACTTTTTCTGTATTAGTTAAAAAAGCAGGCAATATGTTACAGAATGAGATCAATAAGAATTAAATTCAGAGATTGTGGAGCGATAATCTCCTCAGGGTTAGCCGATCAGTTCCCTGGCCTGTGCGAGTGCAGCCTCTGTAATCCTGCTTCCGGATAAAAGCTGTGCAATTTCATTCAGCTTTTCATCCTCATCAAGCGGAACAATAGTAGACTGGGTTTTCCCTGAAACATCCTGCTTCACCACTTTATAGTTGTTGTTGCCTTTGGCAGCTACCTGTGCAAGGTGTGAAATAACGATCAGCTGCATATCGGCGGACATTTCACGCATCAGATTCCCGATCTCTTCGGCAACCTTTCCGGAGACTCCGGTATCAATTTCATCCAGGATCAATGTAGGAAGCTGGTCGCTTTCCGCAATAATCTTTTTCACGGCGAGCATCACCCGGGACCGTTCCCCACCTGAAATCGCAGTCTGGATCGGTTTTAAAGGGAATCCGGAATTGGCCTGGAACAGGAGCTGGATGTTTTCTTTACCGAACGCATTAAAGTCTTCCGCCGGTTTCAGCTCAATGTCCACTCTGGCCTTTTCAAGCCCCAGCTTTTTAAGCAGGCCTTCCGCTTTTTTAATGAAGACAGGAATGCTTTTCTTCCTGTTGTCTGAAAGTTTCTGAGCCAGCTTCTGAAGCTTCTGCTCCTTGCTTATGATGTTCTGCTCCACTTCCGTAATCAATGCCTCCAGTTCGGAAGCCCCTTTCTGCTCACCGGCCAGCTGGTCCCTGATATCTTTCAGCTCCTGGACGTCTGCTGCATTATGCTTGATAAAAAGGGTATTAAGCCTGTTATTCAGCTCTGAAAGCTGCACTAAGTTATCCGGATTGGCTTCGATATTTTCCGCTTCATCTTCCAGTTCTGAGATAATATCTTTTAATTCAACAAAAGAAGCTTCAAGCCGGCTGTCGAGTTCAGCGAAGCCGTTTGACACTTCGGAAATCCTGGAGAGCTTATTTTTAGCTTCATTGAAAAAAGACAGGATACCGATTTCTTCCTGATGGAACCTGGATAATACCTGCGCCAGGTTTTCGGAAATCATTTCCGCATTTTCCTGGATGGAAAGCTGATTCTGAAGGTCTTCATAATCTATGGCATCCAGCTGTACATCTTCCAGTTCGGAAAGCAGGAACTGTTTGTAATCACTTTCTTTGGTGTTTTCTGAAAGCTGGGTCTGGTACTTTTTGAGCTGGATTTTCAGGCTCTGGAAATCGGAATATTCATTTTGGTATTCCTCGATCCTGCTTTTATTATCAGACAGCCCGTCGATAATTTTAAACTGGTATTCCGAAGTAAAGAGATTGGAGGTCTCGAACTGGGAATGGATGTCGATCAGCTTTGACGACAGTTCCCTGAGAACATCCAAAGTAACCGGTACATCATTGATGAACGCTCTGGATTTCCCTGTCGGCGAAATTTCGCGGCGGATGATGGTCTGGAGGTCATAATCCAGGTCGTTTTCTATAAAAAATTTCTTGAACTGATTATCCAGGGAAAATTCAGTTTCCACAATGCTTTTCTCACCGGTATTGGCAATGGACTTTACATCTGCGCGCTCTCCTAAAATAAGCCGTAAAGCACCCAGTATAATGGATTTACCCGCTCCGGTTTCTCCGGTAATGACTTGTAAACCGTTGTGCAATGATACTTCAAGCGTATCAATAAGGGCAAAATTTTTAATGTAAATTCTCGAAAGCATGTGATCGTGGCAGATTACTTTAGGTACTGCAAATATAGAACTTTAGAATTCAGGATTCAACAAGAGGTGACACTGCTTTTGGAATTATTTCCATTTGTTCCATTTGTCATCCGTAAATTTCGGAGCAAACAGGATCATCAGCTGCTTCAGGTCATTGAGCACAATTCCGCCGTTGTTGCCGGAATTGAAGATATTGTAGATCTCGTCGCTTTTGGTGGTGATGAACAGGTTGAAGAAATAATTCTGCTGAAAGGAGTTTTCATACATCTTCAGTTGCATCAGGGCATCGAAAATAGCTCTTTTGGCACCGGTCTGGTCCTGGTTAAAGAGGTTATCCATGCCGCCTCTGTGGTAAGTGTAGAAGGATGACCGGAGCTGAGCCATATTCGGGTTAAGGATCTCACCGATCAGGATAGAACGGCTTCTCGGCTCATTGATCCGCTTCCAGCCGTCATAGGTATTCTGGGACTGACCGTTCTGAGCGATCTGCTGCGCTTTCTGGAACCACTGGGTGCCCGACATGGACTGAAAGCTGTCTGCATCATATCCCAGGATCAGATAAACATAAAAGCTGATCACGTCAATAAGGTTTTTCCCGGAAAACTGCCGTTCGTTGAAAATAAGGTTTTCATTTTCAACATAATCAAATGTAAACCGGGTGTCCTGCAGGTTGATGAGCGGAGACTCGTATGTGGTCCCGTATACAGGCCTCACTGCCTGAACGACGATGCTCGCGGTGAACCGGTTTCCTTCCCTGCTGGCGACTACAATGGCAAAGTTGGATTTTATTTTCTCAAAATTCTGAAGCTTTTTTCCTGTCCAGCTTGTATTGTTGATGAAATCCTTGAGGCTTTTCTCAAGTACCTTGAAGGCCTGCTGGTTACTTCCTGCCACTTGTTGCGAGTTCACCTGCACGGTGGCTAACAGTTCCTGTGAAAATGAAACGTTATATAAGAAAAGCAGTAAAAATAAGCTGATAAGTTTTTTCATTATTCCTTTAAAAGTTGAGAACGGAAAATTATTAAATTTATTTGAGAATCTCTGCTTCAATACAGTCGAGAATATCCCGGGCCACTTCATCTTTGGATTTCAGCGCGAATTCTTTTTCACCGGTAGGCGTGAAGATTTTTATCTTGTTGGTATCATTCCGGAAGCCGGCTCCCTCGTCCCGCAGGGAGTTCAGGACAATCATATCCAGGTTTTTCTTCTTCATTTTACCGCGGGCATTTTCTTCTTCATTCTCGGTTTCCAGGGCAAATCCTACCAGGAACTGATGTACCTTTCTCTCACCCATGGTTTTGAGGATATCCGGGTTCTTAACGAGTTCAATGGTTAAATTCCCGTCATTCTTTTTTATTTTTTCTTTCGCAACTTCCTTCGGGGCATAGTCTGCCACTGCAGCGCTGGCTATGCCGATATCCGTATGGTCATAAAATTCGAATACCTTAGCCATCATTTCTTTTGCTGAAGTCACCCTGTGCAGCTCAATGGACGGATGCTTTGCATCCAGGCCGGAAGGCCCGGAAACCAGGATGACCTTTGCACCTCTTTCTGCTGCTGCTTCAGCCAGGGAATACCCCATCTTTCCGGAAGAATGGTTCCCGATGAACCTTACCGGATCAATCGCCTCGTAAGTAGGGCCCGCTGTGATCAATACCGTTTTTCCCTGAAGGGTCTTCTTTTGGTTCGCCGAACTGAAAAACTGCTCTATAGTACGGGTTATTGTTGCCGGCTCCGCCATCCTTCCCTGGCCCACCAATCCGCTGGCCAGTTCACCGCTTTCAGCAGGAATGATGAGATTCCCGAAGTCTTCCGCCATTTCGAGGTTTTGTCTTGTGGAAGGATGCTGGTACATATCCAGGTCCATGGCAGGTGCAATAAATACCGGACATTTGGCAGACATATAGGTAGCAATGACCAGATTATCACAGATTCCGTGGGTCATCTTGGCCAGTGTTCCCGCTGTACAGGGCGCTACAATCATCACATCCGCCCACAGCGCCATTTCAACATGGCTGTTCCATGTTCCGTTATCACTGTAAAAATCTGAGTATACAGGATTTTTGGATAAGGTGGATATACTGAGCTTGGTTACGAAATGCTCAGCATCCGGGGTCATGATGGCCTGCACTTCCGCGCCTTGCTTAATGAAGTCGCGGATCAGGAAATGAATTTTATAGGCTGCAATTCCACCGGAGATTGCGATAAGAATTTTTTTTCCGGAAAGGCTGCTCATTCAGTTTGGTTTTAAGCGGTAAATTTACTTATTTATCTTTTATGGTAAACAGACAAAGGTCATAAAGAACAGATTCCTTATGACCTTCATATATAAAAACACAAATGATTATTTTCTATCGTCAGTTTTTCTGAAGTAGACATCTCCGTTCAGCCACTCTTCTACAGCAATAGAGGTAGGCTTAGGTAATTTTTCATAATGCTTGGAAATTTCGATCTGCTCTCTGTTTTCGAAAACCTCTTCCAGTGTAGAATTATGAACGGCAAATTCGTCAAGCTTATTGTGCAGTTCTGTACGGATCTCCGCATTGATCTGCTCTGCTCTTTTACCCATGATAACAATAGCCTCATAGATGGAACCTACTTTCTCTTCAATCTTATCTTTATCGTAAGTAATCGTATTGACTTCTGCTTTGGTATCTTTTACACTCATTTTGAGAATATTATTTTATTTTAAGATGGCAAATTTACAAATTATCTTTGAATTTTGAAAGTCGCTGCCGGCGGAGGGGTCTGGATGGCCGCACTATCCCTCTGGATCTGCATTGCTTTTTTCTCTGCATCTGCCTGATCTTTCATCTGCTGCTCCGCTTTTCCTTTGTCTGCAAGCCTATCTGCTTCTCTTTTCTGCTTGGCTGTAAGGGCCGCAATTCTGGCTTCAGTCTGTTTTTTCACGATGACGAAATCCTGTTTTTCTTTTTCCAGTTTCGCGTTCAGGTCCTGGGCAGTTTTGGCATATTCCGTATTAGGAAGTTCTTTTTCTACCTGTCTGGTAAAAGCAAGGGCACTTTCAATACGTTCATCTTTAAGGTCATAAACAGACTTTGTAGCCAGCTCAAACCTTGACTTCATGATGTAGTCATAGATTTTCGGGCGGAGCTTGGTACTCGGGAAATCATCCAGTACATTCTCAAACGCTACATTGGCAGCCTTGTATTCTGCCATTTTATAATACTGGCGTGCATTTTCATACGCTTTGAATTCCAGTTTATAGGCAAGCTCATCAATAAGCTGATTGATATTTTTAGACCTTTCGGAATTAGGATAGTTGTTCAGGAAGTCCTGCAGCTCGTTGATCGCAAGTTCCGTGCTGGACTGGTCCAGGTTATAATCCATTGAACCTTCGTAGTAGCAAAGGGCAGACATGTAGGCAGCCTCTTCTTTTCTGCTGTCTTGCGGGAAACTGATGGAAAAATTCTTGAACTGGCTTCCGGCCAACCGGTAGTTTTTATCGTAATAGTTGGCATACGCAGAATTGAAAACCACATTCGGTGCATCATCTGTACCTGCCACCAGGTTGGGAAGCCTGTCATATAGTGCCAGTGCATTTTTCCATTTCTTTTTGGCAAAATTCTCATTGGCTACTTTCAGGATGTAGTTTTTATCAGCACTCTTCATTGCTTTGTCCTGCTGGCTTATACATGATGAAACCACCGCAACAGCAAAAAGACCTAAAATATATTTTTTCATAAAAAGTTCAACAGTTTTCGGATTCTTCCGATCTATTAATTTGCAAAAATATAACTTTTTTGCCAATAGATTTTTTTTTATGATTATTTAACGTAAATTTAGTCTGCAGCGTATCCCAGAATGGCAAAAATACTGAGTAAGAGATTCATTCTTACCTTTTTTTCCGCTTCCTTGGCATAGGTTTCTTCATTTTTATTCGGCACATACATTTCATAGAAATTCCGGTTCCGGATAACAAATAACGTAGATCCGATAATGGTGGTAAGAACATCTTCCGGTTTTGGGGTAAAAGTAAAAACGCCGGAAGCCACTCCTTTTTTTATCACGTCATCCAGTTTTTTCACAAAGAGCTGGTAAAAATCCAGCAGCTCATTCTTCACACTGTCCGTATGGCGCAATTCCTGGGTCACAAAACCATGGAAATAGTTGTATTTAAACAGTTGCCCGACAATATATTTAATGATTTCCTTCATCTGCATTTCCGGTTTGCCATCCTTAATGGTATCTGCAAATTCCGAAAAGTTTTCCCGGGTCTTCAGTACCCTGTACTGATAGAGGTAGGACATCATTTTTTCCTTTGACCCGAAATAGTAGGAAATCATGGCGACATTAATGCCGGCTTTGGAACATATATCTCTAACGGACGTGCCTTCATACCCCTGCTTGGCAATAAGTTCCTCAGCAATATCCAGTATATAGATTTGTTTTTCAGTAAATTTTTTTCTCATATAGCGCAGTTTACGTAAAGTTATGAATTTTTTAACAGAAATAATAAACGTTCGTTTAGCAATTGCGATGAAATATCAATAATTTATTGGCTAATTTTGGAGATGGAATTTTTTGATTTTCACCATCATAACAAAGACCGCGCTTTCGGGATCTATAATTTGGACTCCTATGATCCCGTGCCTGATTTCCCATATTCTGCGGGAATCCATCCTAAAGATATTGTTGAGGACGGAATGGACATGCAGCTGAATCAGCTGAAAGAACTTGCCTCCCATAAACTTTGCGTGGCTATCGGGGAATGCGGCCTCGATGCTATGGTAGGAACAGAGCAGCATCTTCAGGAAGAAATTTTCCTGAAACAGGTCCTTCTTTCCAATGAAACCCGCAAGCCTCTGATCATCCACTGTGTACGGAAGTATTATGAGGTGATTTCTTTTAGGAAAAAAGCTGAGCAGGCGATGGTGATCCATGGTTTCAATAAAAAACAAGGCATTGCCGATGACCTGATCAGGAATAATTTTTACCTGAGTTTTGGAAAAGCGGTTTTGTATAATTTATCTTTGCAGGATACTTTGAAAACGGTTCCCATCAACAGGATTTTCCTGGAAACGGATGATGCGGATTTCAACATCGCGGAATTGTATCAGAAAACCGCAGCAATAAAGGGCATTCCGGTGGAGAAGCTCAGTGAACAGATTAGAGAAAATTTAGCACAGATACAAAATGGATAAATACTGGTTGGAAAGAACAGAGCTTCTGGTAAAAGAAGAAGGCCTGGAAAAACTGATAAAATCGAATATCCTGGTGGTTGGCCTGGGAGGTGTAGGTTCTTTTGCCGCAGAGTTCCTGGCCAGGGCCGGAGTAGGCAGCATGACGATTGTAGATGGTGATACGGTGGATATTACCAATATCAACAGGCAATTGCCGGCTTTGAGATCCACCGTCGGTAAACATAAGGTAGAAGTAGTTGCCGAAAGGCTTATGGATATCAATCCGGACCTTGCACTGACCAAAATCAATGAATTCCTGAATCCTGAAAGGATGGATGAAGTACTGGATTCCGCGCCTTTCGATTATGTCCTGGACTGTATCGACAGTGTAACGCCTAAGCTGTGCCTGATTATTGCAGCCAAGCGGAGAAGGATTAAAATCGTAAGTTCCATGGGTGCGGGAGGAAAAACAGACCCAAGCAAGGTAATGGTGAGGGATATCAGCAAAACTGAACACTGCCACCTGGCAAGGCAGGTAAGGAAAAGGCTGAAAAAAGAAAAGATCGACAAAGGGGTTCGATGCGTTTTTGCCAATGACATCCAGGATGAAGACAGCCTGAAAATGACAGACGGCACCAATTATAAGAGGTCGTTCTATGGCACGATAAGCTATATGCCGGCTATTTTCGGATTGTATGCCGCCTCGGAAGTGATCAACTACCTGCTGGATAAAAAATAATTTCAGGACCGGAATAAGTATGGCCCCCTACCCTTCCTGAACCGGTGAGCCAAATAAAGACTATCTTTACAGCCAGCAATGACGAATTTTACCTATCCCAGAGCCGAAAAACTTAAGAAAAATACTGAAATTTCCCTGCTTTTTGAAAAAGGCAGATGGAAAACGCATGGGAACCTGAGAATCATAGTCCTGAAAAATAAACCTTCTGCTCCCATAGAAGAGGGTAAATTTGCCGTATCGGTCTCCAAGAAATTTTTTAAGAAAGCGGTACACAGAAACAGGATCAAAAGGCTGTTGCGTGAATGTTACCGCTTGAACAAGGGTCTTTTCAGGGACGCTTTCGGAGAGCAGTCTATCGCCATGCTGTTCTGGGCATCGCCGGAACTGCCTGCACAATTCCGGGATGTTGAGGCACAGTTCATCAGCCTTTGCCGGTCGCAGAAGAAACCCTGATCCTCTGATCCACAAATAAAATTATGAACTTACATCTGCACATGCAGATTCAGTATAAACTAAAATATGGCGGCGGAAAAATTCCGCCGCCGTATTTTAGTTTATTATCTATATAAGAATAATGGCGATCAAATAATCATGATCAGCCTTTTGTCCGGAAATCTTTAATTTCTTTGATCCTGTTTTCAAAATGCTCTTTCTTATCAGGATATTTATTGATCAGGATTTCAAAGGCCTTGATGGCTTTTGTATAGAGCTTCTGCTCAAAATACAGGTTAGCCAGGGTCTCCGTCATCAAATGGGAAATATCATCGTTCTTTTCCCGGATCACGAAGCTGCTTTCTTCCTTCAGCTGGCTTATTCTCGGATTGTTCTCAATAAAAGCTTCAATGACTTTATTCTTGATTTCCGTTTTTTCCTTTTCAGGTTCCTGGGGCCTGTCTATTTTCAGCCAGCTTTGCCAGGTATTGATGAATCCCGGCACATTGCTGTCTGCCGGGTTCTGTACAGGTTTAGGAGATGCATCTGCAGGCTTTTCTCCGCGCTGCTCCTCTTTCTTACCCTGGTCAACGGTCCAGCTGGAAATATCAGAACTGAAGAATGAGACATTCATGACCGGAACCTGTTCATCATTTTCTTTAACTTCAGGTGCTTCAGGATCCTCTTTTAGAGGTTCATTATGGCTTTCCATGTCTTCTGAATGGTCTGCTTCCAGCGTTAATGGCATCTCTGGTGCAGGTGATACTCCCGATTTATCACGGCTTTCAGGCTCCGGAGCCGGTTCCTTTTGCTGTTGAGGAATTTCTGCTGCTTTACTGATCAGGGAATCCGGAATATGGGTTTCAAAGTTCATGGGTTTCCATGCCGCAGCCGGTTGTTCAGTTGGAGATTCTTCCACAGTTTCCTGAACCGCATTTTCTTCTTGGGCATCTTGCTGTTCTGCTCCGGAAAGTGATTGCTTTGTATGGACTTCTTTATTTTCTTCTTGAGATTGCCCAGTTATACCGGCAGTTTCGGGCATATGGAGAGGCTCGTGCTTTTCCTCTTCCGTATCTGCCACAACGAAGCTTTGCGTTTCTGCGAAACTGATTTCATGTGCGGAATCCTCATCCTCTTTTTCTGCCTGTATTTCCGGGGTGCTCCTGGAGGATTTCATTTTTTTCTCTACTTCTTCAATCAGGCGCCTCATTTCCTCTTCATGTTTGTTGACGGATGGCTGGGCAGGAACAGGTTCCGGCTGATCTTTATAAACAGCCTGGATCTGGACATCCGGCATGAAAGAATCCATTCCGTGAAAGCTTAGTTCGGCTTTGTCCTCAACCTTCTCTTCTGTCTTTTCAGAATCGATTTTATCCTCGCTGATCATTTTTTCATGCGTAAAATTCAATCCTTTTTCATCCGCTTTTGCCTCAACAGATGAAGCCTGCTCACCTGCATTATTTCCTTCAGCGCTGGTATCCGGCAAGAAAGCTTCTGTTTCCTTAAAGCTGACCTCTGAAGGATCGGTTATTGTTTCCTTGATAACCTCTTCCGGCTTTTCTTCCCGATTAATGACTGCATCTGAAGAAAATTCCGTCATTGCTTCAGCGGCCAAAGTTTCTTCGGGCTGTTCCTGATCATTATTTCCTTCTTCACTTTTGCTGGTGCTGGTTTCCGGCGAAGGTTCCGTTTCCTTAAAGCTGACCTCTGAAGGATCGGTTATTGTTTCCTTTATAACCTCTTCAGGTTTTTCTTCACGGTTAATGACTGCATCTGAAGAGAATTCTGTCACGCTTTCAGTGGCAACAGGTTCTTCAGGATTTTCCTGTTTCTCGGCTGCACTGTTTTCTTCCAGATTTGCCGGGTCAGTTGAAATCAACTCCTCAGCATCATGTATTAAAACAGATTGATCTTCCTGCCCGTTTGTTTCTTCTTCAATTCCTGAAGGTGCATGAGTATGTTCCGGTTGTTTAGGTTGGGGTTTCTGGGTGACGATAACTCCGGATTCCAGTGTAGATTCAAGGTCTATGACTTCATGGTCATGGTCATCCATGAAATTTTCTTCCCCTTCAAACAGGATCCTGTTGCGCTCCCCATTCGCATAAACATGCTTTATTTCCGGTTTTGGCGCAGGCTGGAGGTACGATGTTTCCTGATGGTTTTCAGCAGCGGCTGTATTTTCTTCCGTTTTCTCTTCCCTTTTTATCGGGAAGCTGCCTTTATTATATGAGTATTTAAAATTCTGCGGAGCCTCCGTTCTTTTCTCTTGTGCTGCGGGCTCTTTCTGCTTCTGCTGCATTTTCCCGTTGATCAGCTGATAAAGTATTTTCTTATCAGTAGTATAAGCGGCAGTGGTAGCCAGCTCTTTCTGGTAATTGTCTTTATCGTGCAGGTGAACGCCATACAGATGCAGTGCCCTGATATTCTGAACATAGGGAAAAGAATTGATTTCTTCTTTCAGAAGGGTTAAATCTTCCGGCTGAATATTTTTAGGCTCTTTTAATAATTCTAAAACTCTAGGATTCATCTTACCAGTTTGCTACAATATCGTTAAATATCTTATTAATAATTCTCTCTGTAACCAGCTTTACCTGAGAAGTTTCTATATCACTCTGCGAGAGGTTGTTATTGAATACCGCTTCATCGGAATAGGTCCTGTCAAAACTGAGTTCCGGATGCAGCTTATTTTCATAATGAACTTTTACGGTAATGGTCAGTTTATTCTGGGATTCATTGATGACCCCTCCGGTATTGGTTGATGTGGTCGTGGAGCTGATCGTGGTAGGTGTAATGGAATAATCCGTAATCTCTCCTTCCACCAGGATGTCCGGGTTTTCCTTGGTTCCTTTCAGCGTTGTCCTCTGCAAAAACCGGTTCTGAATATCCGTTGAAAACTGCTGCGATAAGGTTGGATTGACCAAAGCGGCATTATTCGGAAATTCATTGATCTGGATCGTCTTTTCATCCGTAAGAGAGGATCCGGTAAAGCTGTAACAGGAATGAAGCATTCCCATGCAGAATACCAGCAGGAAAGAGATCCTGAGGTACCGGGTACCCTGTTTTTTATTAATATTCATTTTTTAGTCCTATTTCTGTTATCTCGTCGTGCTGGATCTGCTGCAAGGCATCTTCAATAGCCATATAATTGCTGGTATATAAAAAAGGAATGGTTAAAAATATCCCGATCCCGCATAGAAGAATACCAAGTTGTCCCAGTATGCTTGTGACAATCACCAGTAAAAAGATGGATAATAAATTATTTTTGGTCATTGTAGTAGACATTTTCCATGCTGTTTTAACATCTTTCACCCCGGCAATTGAAATCAGTCCCGGCATATAGAATGCCTTCAATGCTACGATAACAAACACTACCATAATAATCAGCATATACGGGATCATGATCGCCGCAAAAACAGGGGAAGGCTCACCATCCGCAGCCCCCGCAATAAATCCAACCAGCATCATAGGGAGATAAATAAGGATTATTCCGGCGAATACAATCAGCTGCAATATGAAATACGGCACAAAATCGCCGAAATCAAAAATATCTCCCGGGGCAGAAGGCTCCCCTTTCCTTAATTTATGCATATAGCGGTATAAATTCCCCATTCCCAAAATCCCGCAGAAAGGGATAATATTCATAATAAAGCAAAAGAAATAGGCCAGCAGGATGTTCCCAAAATTGTTTTTATAAAATTCAAATCCTCCGTTCAGGTACTTGCTGAAATCGAAATTAACCGGTTTTACGTTAAGTTGCATCATAATTTAGTCTTCTAAGTTATATTGTTTTATTTTTCTGTATAATGTCCTTTGGGAAATCCCGAGTTCGTCGGCAGCTTTGTTCCTGCGTCCTTTATGTTTTTCCAGCGCCTTGATAATCAGGTCTTTTTCATTATTCTGCAGCGAAAGAGATTCCGGCCTGTTTTCTTCCACTTCAATGTCCTCGATGTCTTCATAGCTGCTGTCCGGGTTCGAAATGATCGTAGGCGTCTGGATATTGTCCCGGTCTTCAAAATACAGCAGGGAATTTGACTGGGCAGGCTGCTGCTGGCTCTCCGAAGGCGTATAAATCCTGTTGATCAGGCTTTTCTCATGGCTGCTCAGATCCGTTCCTTTATTTTTGATCAGCTCTGAAGTTAGGGACTTCAGATCATTGATATCGTTCCGCATATCGAAAAGGATTTTATACATAATTTCCCTTTCGCTGCCGAAGTCATTCTGTTTTGTATTATTCGGTGTATTAACGACCATGGGCAGGTGGGATTCCATAGGAATATATTCCGCCAGTTTTTCTGCCGTTACCTTCCGGTTGCGCTCTACCACGGTCATCTGCTCCACCAGGTTTCTCAGCTGGCGTACGTTTCCGGGAAAGGTATAGCTTTCAATATAATGAACACCGCTCGGCTCCAGTTCAAGCTCGGGCATCCTGTATTTTTCGGCAAAGTCTATGGCGAATTTCCTGAACAGCAGATGGATATCGCCTTTTCTTTCGCGTAAAGGAGGCATATCGATCTGTACCGTATTCAGACGGTAGTACAGGTCCTCCCGGAACCTGCTGTCCTGAATAGCCTTCATCATGTTCACATTGGTGGCTGCCACGATCCTTACATTCGTTTTCTGGACCTGTGATGAACCTACTTTCATAAATTCCCCGCTTTCCAAAACCCGTAGAAGGCGTACCTGGGTCTGTAAAGGCAGCTCTCCTACCTCATCCAGAAAGATGGTTCCGCCGTCTGCCACTTCAAAATACCCTTTCCGGGTAGCCGTAGCTCCTGTAAAGGCACCTTTTTCGTGACCGAATAATTCGGAATCAATGGTTCCCTCCGGAATTGCCCCGCAGTTCACCACAATGTATGGCTGATGTTTTCTCCTGGATTCTGAATGAATGATTTTAGGGATAAATTCTTTTCCCACACCGCTTTCCCCGATAACCAGAACGGAAATATCCGTAGGCGCTACCTGGATGGCTTTTTCCAGAGCCCGGTTAAGAGCCGGGAAATTCCCGATGATCCCGAAACGGTTTTTTATATTCTGAAGTTCTGCTGACATGTTTAATTAAGGTTTAATTGCCGGTCTTGCGACCAAAGTTAATTCAAGTTATTGAACGGTCTCCCCTAAAAGCGTGCCCTGTGTATTGTCGAAGACAAAAACGTTCACAATGTCACCTATCTTCTGTCCTTCTAGTTTATCGAATACACAAACGGCATTCTGGGAATTCCTTCCCTTCCACTGGTTCTCATTCTTCTTTGAAGTTCCTTCAATAAGTACCTGATGTGTCTTTCCTACATACGACTTCATCCTGTTCCTGGAAAGTTCGCCCTGCAAAGCAATCACTTCTGCCAGACGCCTCTGCTTGATGTCTGCAGGGATATTATCTTCCATTTTCTTATGGGCAGGCGTTCCGGGACGTTCCGAATAGGCAAACATATATCCGTAATCGTATTCCACTTCCTTCATCAGGCTCAATGTATCCTGGTGGTCTTCTTCGGTTTCATTGCAGAACCCTACGATCATATCCTGAGAGAATGCGATGTCCGGAACAATCTCCTTTGCTTTTCTGATCAGCTCCAGGTATTCTTCACGCGTGTGCTGGCGGTTCATGGCCAGAAGCATATTGTTGCTTCCGCTCTGTACCGGAAGGTGCACATATTTGCAGATATTCTCATGTTTGGCGATCATCCTGAATACGTCAAGGCTCATATCCTGAGGGTTTGAAGTAGAAAAACGGATCCTCATTTCCGGTACTGCTAAAGCCACCATGTCCAGCAGCTGGGCAAAATTAACAGCAGTAAGCTTCTGCATTTCCGAAGCTTTGGCGAAGTCCTTTTTCGGCCCTCCTCCATACCACAGATAAGAGTCTACGTTCTGCCCCAAAAGGGTAATTTCTTTATAGCCGCTGTCACGTAAGCTTTTACATTCTTCGATGATAGAGTGCGGGTCGCGGCTTCTTTCGCGCCCCCTCGTGAAAGGCACCACGCAGAAGGTACACATATTATCGCATCCCCTGGTAATGGTAACATAGGCAGTAACACCGTTGCCACCCAGA
Organism: Chryseobacterium camelliae; assembly: GCF_002770595.1. NCBI lineage: Bacteria > Pseudomonadati > Bacteroidota > Flavobacteriia > Flavobacteriales > Weeksellaceae > Chryseobacterium > Chryseobacterium camelliae. The sequence goes on from NZ_CP022986.1 coordinate 2,638,144, forward strand.
CGCACAGGATTGATGCCTGCATAGGTTTCCTCTTTGGAAAGGATTACGTTGATGGCATCCCTGCCGTCTTCGGTTTCTTTCAGAAGGTTTGGCAGATCCCGGTAAGCATCAGGGCCTACCACAAGGTCTACCAGCTGTTCCTCTTCAAGGAATTTGGTTTTCAACCTTTCTGCCATGCATCCTAAAACCCCTACCGTCATATTCGGCCGCTCCTTTTTAAGGTTTTTAAACTGGGAAAGCCTCATCCTTACGGTCTGCTCCGCTTTTTCACGGATAGAGCATGTATTCAGAAGGATAAGGTCTGCCTCCTCCACTTTCAGGGTAGTATTATATCCCTGTTCATTAAGGATAGAAGCCACAATCTCAGAATCTGAAAAATTCATCTGGCAGCCATAGCTTTCCAGAAAAAGTTTCTTGGAGTTGCCGGATCTTTCTGCAATGGCAAACGCTTCTCCCTGTTTGGTTTCGTCTATATATTTTTCCTGCACGTTCGTATATTTAAAGTTCTGCCTTCCTGAAATTCAGCTCATTTCCGTTCTGGCAAAACAGTTGAGTTTGCAAAGATACAAAATATTGTGACAGAATGGCAGGATTATATTTCATAGAAATTGCTGAAAAATTTATTACAGATCGGTAGCAATGGAAGTGAGGTTCATCTTTATTTTCACTTGAGAGGCTACTGGTTTTCCGTTGCAGCTGGCGGGCATCCAGTTCTTTTTGATCCTGCGCATAATGTATTTCATATCGTCAAAAAAAACCTGGCTGTTGGCAACCTGTGGAGAGCCTTCGATACCGGTTACTTTCCCGTCTTCGTCTATAGTCAGCGTAAAAGTAAAATCTCCGTTAAGAACATAAAAATCCGTATTCAGGTACACGTACATATTTTTTCTCAGCATTTCTTTGTATGCCGGGATTCCGCCCTCAATATCGGCCGCTTTGAAATCGTTGCAGTTTCTGACGGCCACCTGGAAGAACGGCTCCTTAATATCTATCTTCAGAATATTTTTATTGTTGCTGCTTTCGTTCATAAAGGTATCATCCCTGTCTTCAACATCATATTGTGCCAAGCAGAAATTTGCCATTAAAAGCCCGAAGAACAAGATTACCATTTTCATAATCAAGATTGTTTTGTCTGTAACAAATTTAAATTTTTCCTCAAGTTGGAAAAAGAAAAACTTCATAGATCATATGAAGTTTCCTTTATGTTGACTCCAATACTCAGTTCGCTGCAACATTTACTTTTCTGCCTGTCTCCCTAAGCAGTAATGAAATGAAAATAGCGAGTACAATCCCTGCAATCCAGAACAGAACCGAATGCTGAAAATGTATATTTCCGGGTTCTATTCCGAGACTCTTCCCAAACCATCTGCTGAATACAGGATTAAGCAGCGTCGTTACGCCGAAAGTAATAAAATTAATAGCTCCCGTAGCACTTCCCTTTACATAATCAGGGTTTGCTTCCTTGATGACGGAATATGGGATCATTGCCGCTCCTGAGCCAATCCCGAGGATAAACATGCTAAACTTAGCCGGATACAGGTCCGGCAGGTAAGCCAGCTGAAGCAGGCTCAGGATCATCAGGATGGCTCCTCCAGCAAGAACAGGTTTCCTAAGGCCAATTTTATCTGTAATAAAGCCCAGCAACGGACAGCCGAACACCCAGCCGAACGCTACCATAGCACTCGTCATCGCGGCATCGGAAAATTCAAATCCCTTATCTTTCTGGAAAAATGCGACTGCCCAGGTCATGGCAAAAATAGTAGTGGGCGCAAACAGCAGCCCGGAAATGATTCCGCACAGCCATGACTGGGGGTTCCTGAAGACGATCTTATAGGGTTCCAGTAAACCCAAAGCCTTTTCTTCCTGATCATTTTCCTTCGTTTCGCGGGGAATTACAAAAAACAGCACAATGGCTGTGATAAGGGTAATAATCCCGGACCAAAGCCAGAAGGTGTTGATGTTCATCCCTTCCTTAATCCATGGTCCAACAACAAACTGTCCGGCAGTTCCGCCAAGCATGCCGATACACTGGGTTACCCCGATGGCGGTTGCAAGGGATTTTGAAGAAAAACCTTTGCTCGCCAGGTACACACAGCCGGGAAATGCAAAAGCACATCCTGCACCCTGCAAGAGCCGGCCTGTAATTCCAGCCGCCTGACTGGACAGCAGAAACAGCAGGCATCCTATTCCCAGAATGAAGGTACCGGCAAATACGGAACGCTTACCGCCGAATTTATCCAGGGCAATCCCCGCAATAAGGCTGCACGTGGAATAGGTATAATAATAGGTCCCGACCATACTGATCAGTTTCAGCTCCGTTGTATTGAAGTTACTGACCAGTTCAGGGATCATTACGGCCGGCGCAGACCTGATGACATAGTCAAGGAAATAGAAAACAAACCCGAAAACCCAGGCAATGACATAATACTTCTTCAGGGATTCGCTAATCATAACAGGTCTTTAATGTGCTTGTAATTGCTCTTCACGGTATCCATTACCTCATCCATCTTTCCGCCGAGCATCAGCTGTGCCATGGATTTCGTCATTCCTAATACCTGGTTCATTTCAATTTTCGGCGGCAGTGCAAGTGCATTAGGGTTTGTGAATATATTGAGCAGGTAAGGCCCTGTATGACTGAGGCATTCTTTAATGGCCTGCTCCACTTCTTCAGGATTGCGTACGTTTTTACCGGGATATCCCATAGCCTGAGCAATCATGGCGAAATCAGGATTGATCATATCCGTTTCATTATCGGGCATTCCTCCCACTTCCATTTCCAGCTTTACCATTCCTAAAGCCCTGTTGTTGAACACAATCAGCTTTACCGGTAGCCTGTACTGAAGGATGGTGGCCATATCGCCCAACAACATGGATAATCCTCCGTCACCACACATGGCAATCACCTGCTTTCCCGGATAGGCTAGGGAGGCTCCTATTGCCATCGGCATTGCATTGGCCATGGAACCATGATTGAATGATCCTAACATTTTCCGTTCTCCGGTTCCGCTGATGAACCTTGCGCCCCAGACGCAGCACATTCCGGTATCTACCGTAAAAATAGCATCCTTTTCGGCAATCCGGTCCAGCAGGTAAGTTACGTATTCCGGCTGAATGGCATCTTTAGCACCTGGATCTTTCACATAGGTCATCTGGTTTTCCTTTACTTTTTCATAGAATTCCAGTTGCTGGTTAAGGAAATTTGTGTCCGTTTTTTCTTTTAAGAGAGGCAACAGGGCTCTCAGGGTTTCTTTGATATCACCGGACAGCCCGAGTTCAAGTTTTGCTCTCCGCCCCAGTCTTTCAGCACTTTCATCAATCTGAACGATCTTATTTTTAACCGGCATGAATTTTTTATACGGGAAATCGGTTCCCAGCAAGACTACCAGATCTGCTTCATGCATCGCATGATAGGCCGAAGGAAGGCCTAAAAGGCCTGTAAGGCCCACCTCATTGGGATTATTCGGCTGTATGGCCATTTTCCCCCTGAATGAGTAGCCTACCGGAGCCTTCAGGTATTTAGATAGCTGAATGACTTCACTCGCAGCATTTTCAGCACCGATTCCACAGAAGAGGGTTACTTTCTTATTTTCATTGATCATGTCTGCCAAGCGATGCAACTCTTCATCGGAAGGGCGGATCACCGGATTCGTCCTGAATATCTGGGAAGAAGTGATGGATTCCTCAGCTTCCAGCTCGGAAACGTCTCCCGGCAGCCCGATCACAGCAACTCCTTTTTTGGAGATGGCATGCTGGATGGCAGTCTGTACGGTGCGTTCCACCTGCTCCGGCCTGGTAATCATCTGGTTGTAATAGCTGCAGTCATCAAAAAGCTTAATGGTATTGGTTTCCTGGAAGTAATCCATTCCCATTTCATCACTCTGGATGGTGGAAGCGATGACCAGCATCGGAAGATGGGAACGGTGGGCCTCATAGACGCCGTTGATCAGGTGAACGTGCCCTGGTCCGCAACTTCCTGCACAAACGGCAAAGCCATCAAGTTCAGCTTCGGCAGCAGCTGCATAGGCACCGGCTTCTTCATGCCTCACATGAATCCATTCGATACTGCTTTTCTTAACAGCAATATTCAGATGGTTCAGGCTGTCGCCGGTTACTGCATAGATTCTTTTTACCTGGGCATTTTCGAGCATTTCAACGATCTGCTCAGCTATGTTTTTAGCCATAATTGATATTCTTTTGGTGTTATTATTTATTTTTTGGTCTTTGACTTTAAGGAAGATGGAATACGGAAGGACAGAAAAAATGTGACCTAACCCAAATTTAGTCAAAAAATAAGGAACCGCAGCCGTTGTTCCTGATAAAATATTCTTAAAAAACAAAAGCCCCGCAAGGGTGCGGAGCTTCTATACATTGTTATATAATTTGTCTGAATGATCTTACAATACTTCGATCTGATTTTTCAGCAAGTCTTCAAATTCATCACGCTTACGGATCAGGTGTGCCTTACCGTCAAGAAATAAAACTTCCGCTGGCTTCAGCCTTGAATTGAAATTGGAACTCATTTCAAAACCATAGGCTCCTGCATTGTTGAATGCCAGGATATCGCCTTCCCTTACTTCGTTCAGCTTCCTGTCCCAGGCAAAAGTATCAGTCTCACAGATGTTCCCTACTACAGTATAAATCCTTTCAGCACCTTTAGGGTTGGAAAGGTTTTCAATAACATGGTAAGAATCGTAGAACATAGGACGGATCAGGTGATTGAATCCTGAGTTCACACCCACGAAAACAGTAGCTGTCGTTTGCTTGATCACATTAGCCTTTACCAGAAGGTAACCGCTTTTACCTACCAGGAATTTTCCCGGCTCAAACCATAACTCGAATTTCCTTCCCGTTGTCTTGGAATAGTCTGCAATTACTTTTTCAACTTTTTTACCTAATGTCTTCACATCAGTTTCCTCTTCAGTGCTCTGATAAGGGATTTTAAATCCGCTTCCCATGTCCAGGTATTTCAGGTTCGGGAAGTTTTCCGCAAGTTCAAGCATAATGTCCAACGCCTGCAAAAATACTTCAGGATCCTTGATCTCACTTCCGGTATGCATATGCAGCCCTTCCACATTCAGATTTGTGGTCTTCATCACCCTTTCGATATGCCTCAGCTGGTGGATGGAGATCCCGAACTTGCTGTCTATATGCCCGGTGGAAATTTTATAGTTCCCGCCTGCAAAAATATGCGGATTGATCCTTACGAAGATAGGATACGTATTCCCGTATTTGTTCCCGAACTGCTCGAGGATGGACATATTATCGATATTGATATGCACGCCTTGCTGCATCGCCTCTTCAATCTCTGCCAGGTCTACACAGTTGGGGGTAAACAGTATTTTTTCCTTCGGAAAACCTGCTTTCAGCCCAAGTTTAACTTCATTGATGGATACACAGTCCAGGGATGCCCCCAGGCTTTTGACGTATTTAAGGATATTGATATTGGTTAAAGCCTTCGCTGCATAGAAGAACTTCGTGTGTTTTAAAAAAGAAGAGGTAAGTTTCTCATATTGAGTTTTAATAGATTCGGCATCATAAACATACACCGGTGTGCCATATTCATTGGCAATCTGTAACAAATCTGTTGCATTCATAATTGGGTAAGTAACTTCTTTTTGTTATTAAGGAAGTGCAAATGTAAGGAATAGCTGTCTATTTCGGTAACGGTAGTGTCTCAAAATCACCGCGGAGTAGTGCAAGCTGTAATTCATTGTTGAGCTCCGGAGTCTGCAGAGGAAGGTCGATTTTCAGTTTGGACAGCTTACTCATAGTCTGGATCTGCGTAAAAAGATCGTAAAAGCCATAAGAAACTATTTTGCCGTCCTCAATGATCAGAAAAAGTTTTTCTCCCAGCCTTCTGCCCGCACCCAGCCATAATTCGCTGCGTTTTCTGAAATCTATCCTGTTCCGGAGTGCATCCACATCCCTGAACGTCTCATGTGAGCTGATGAACTGGACGGCTTTTGCCCCTTGCGTAAAGGATTTGAACTTCAGGATCGGCCGCTCTGTTTTATTGAGCTTGTTTTTCTCCACAACATAGGCATCATTCCTGTAATAAAGCCCGAAGGGAAGATGTTCCCTTCTTTTAATATTCCGCGAATTCAGGATCAGCTTAGCGATGATATCCGTTCCTGTTACCTCATAATTGATCTGCTGCACCTGAGACTGTATCTCCTCCCATCTTTTGGACTTGGAGTTGAATATTTTTTTGGAGAACCTGTTGATATTCTGTACATGATCTGAAAATATAATGTCCCCGGTTCCGCTCTGGAAGTAGACGAAACCTTTTTCATTCGGCAGGTCCTGGGTCAGTATCTTGATTTTATTGACATAGCTTTTGGCATTGGTTTCTTCGTACTGCTTGCTGATAATCTCATTTTCGGTGTCCTTCAGAATCAGGAGCCTGAAGAGCTCCAGGGTAGCCCTTGCGTCACCATCAGCCCTGTGGTGGCTGACCAGGGGAATACCGAGTGATTTGACCAGTTTCCCCAAGGAATAGCTGACCTCATCAGGAATCAGTTTTTTAGCGAGAGGGATGGTATCTAAAGTATTGATTTCGAAATTGTATCCCAGGCTTTGGAAAGACTGGCGCAGCATCCTGTAATCAAATTCGATGTTATGACCGACCAGGGTGGTGTTCTGAGTAATTTCAATGACCCTCTTGGCAATTTCATGAAATTTGGGCGCGGTTTTAACCATTTTAGGCGTAATGCCGGTGAGCCTTTGTACAAAAGGGGTAATATCACTTTCAGGATTAACCAGGGAAATAAACTGGTCTACAATCTTTTGTCCGTCATACCGGTAGATTGCAATGTCAATAATGCATTCTTTCCTGTAACCTGCACCATTACTTTCTATGTCTATAATCGAATACATTCTGTGTTCTCTCTTTACTGCTGCTTATCTTGATCCCGTCTGACCCTTATAAGGACCATGGAAAATCTGCTAAAATAAAAAAATTATGTTAAAAAAAGCCAACACGACTTATATTGTAACATGAGCCTGCAAAATCTAATCCAAAATTTCAGCTGTAATACCACATAAACCATAAAAACAATAATTCTTCTTTCTGCCGGCTTACCTCCGTTTGCGGCCCAGTCCGAGCATGCCTAAAATTGCTTTGGTCCCTTCCCGCATCAGCGTACTAGTGAATGTTTTTCCGGCTTTGCTCTGCAGGATCTGCTCAAACATTCCCGGCTCTTCTTTGGCAGGCTTTGTTTTCTGGTCTGGTGCAGCATTTTGTACGGCTGTTTCCATTCTGTTCACCAAGATTTCATAAGCGGATTCGCGATTGATCACCTGCTCATATTTAGCCACCAAAGCAGACCTGGAAGTCAGCTCCGAGATTTCAGCATCGTCCAGCACATCCATCCTGGATTCGGGAGAGATCAGGTAAGTATGGACCAGCGGAGTTGGAATTCCTTTCTCATCCAGTGCTGTAACAAAGGCTTCCCCGATCCCAAGGTTCTGAATTAATGTGGACGCATCATAAAATGTTGTCGTCGGGTAATTTTCCACCGCTTTGGAAATTTCTTTTTTGTCTTTCGCGGTAAATCCCCGTAATGCATGCTGTATCTTAAGCCCCAGCTGAGACAGTATGGCTTCAGGCACATCGCCGGGAATCTGGGTGATGAAATATATACCCACTCCTTTTGACCGGATGAGTTTAACCATCGTTTCAATCTGGGAGACCAAAGCTTTGGATGATTCATCGAATATCAGATGGGCCTCGTCTATAAAGAGGACCAGCTTGGGCTTTCCGCTGTCTCCTTCTTCAGGAAAAGTCATGTAGATCTCGGCAAAAAGCGAGAGCATAAAAGTCGAAAAAAGCTGCGGCTTACTCTGGATATCGGCCACCCTGAGTATATTCACGACTCCTTTACCATCCCTCGTCTGTAAAAGATCATGAACATCAAAGCTCAGCTCACCGAAAAATTTTGCCGCTCCCTGTTGTTCCAGCGCAACGATAGACCTCAGGATGGCACCCAGGGACGATGAAGCGATAGAACCATAATTGGCAGCGAGCTCTGCTTTTCCCTGTGCATTGTCCGTCACATACTGCAATACTTTTTTAAGATCATCGAGATCGATAAGCGGCAGCCCTTTATCATCACAGTATTTGAAAACGATCGACATAATGCTTTGCTGGGTATCATTCAGCTGCAGGATCTTGCTGAGCAGTACCGGCCCGAATTCTGTAATGGTCGCGCGCAGCTTCACTCCCCTTTCGCCTGAAATCGTCATCAGTTCTGCCGGAAAAGCCTGTGGCCGGTAAGGAAGCTGGGTCCGTGCATATCGTTCTTCGATGGCAGGATTCATTGTCCCGGCCTCTGCGATCCCTGAAAAGTCTCCTTTGATATCCAGCACCAGTGAAGGAATCCCGGCGTGCGACAGCTGTTCTGCAAATACCTGTAAGGTCTTTGTTTTTCCTGTCCCGGTTGCCCCTGCAATAAGGCCGTGACGGTTAATGGTCTTTAAGGGTATGGTTACATTAACCTCCGGAACGACTTCACCATCCAGCATGCCTTTTCCTAATATAATATGTTCCCCTTTGGGAGTATATCTTGCATTAAGTTCTTCAATGAATTGTGTTTTAGGCGTCATGATTGTTTTTTTAATTTCTAAATATAAAATTTTTTATAAAACCCTTGCCGCTAAGGCATCAGATATTTTAGGCTGCTGTTGCAGATCATCCATCTTTTGGCTAAATTAGGGCAATTATTTTGTTAGGACCGACTTTATAGATTTCGTCTATTAATAGTGATTTTCTATTTTGTCTTCATTTAAAAAAATAAACACGATTTTTGTACCATTAACAAACAACCGCTACAACCATAATGAAAGTTGAACAAATATATACAGGATGCCTGGCTCAGGGTGCCTATTACATCGTATCCGGAAATGAAGCAGCCATCATAGACCCCCTGCGGGAAGTAACGCCTTATCTGGAACGCCTGGAAAAAGACGGTGTCACGCTAAAGTATATTTTTGAAACCCACTTTCATGCGGATTTTGTCTCGGGACATCTTGACCTGAGTAAAAAAACGGGTGCTCCTATTGTGTACGGACCAACCGCGGAACCTGATTTTGAAGCGATCATTGCGGAAGACAACCAGATATTCAATATCGGGGAAGTTACCATCAAGGTATTGCATACACCAGGCCATACGATGGAAAGCTCGACGTTCCTCCTGACTGATGAAAATGGTACTGAAACGGCCATTTTCACCGGCGATACCCTTTTCCTGGGTGATGTCGGCAGGCCGGACCTAGCGCAGAAGGCAACGAACCTTACCCAGGAAGATCTGGCAGGCATCCTTTACGAAAGCCTTCAGGATAAAATTATACCGCTGGATGACAGCATCACTGTTTATCCTGCCCATGGAGCAGGTTCGGCATGCGGAAAAAACATGCAGAAAGAAACGGTGGATACCCTGGGCAACCAGAAAAAAACCAATTATGCCCTCAACCAGCCTGATAAGGAATCTTTTGTGAGAGAAGTGCTGGACGGACTTACAGCTCCGCCGAAATATTTCGGAATGAATGTTGCGCTGAATAAGAGTGGCTATGAAAGCATTGATCATGTCATGAGTAAGGGCCTGAACCCAATAGATCCTGCCGACCTGGAAGCTATGGCTGAAGATACCGGTGCGCTGATCCTGGATACAAGAAGCCCGGGAGAATTTCATAAAGGATTCATTCCCAATTCTATTAACATTGGTCTAAAAGGAGACTTTGCACCCTGGGTAGGAAATATGATCGTAGATGTGAAACACCCTATTATCCTGGTTGTTGAACAGGGCAGTGAGCAGGAAGCCATTACCCGTCTCAGCCGTGTAGGTTTCGATAATGTCCTGGGATATCTGCAGGGTAGTTTCGAAGCCTGGAAAAATGCCGGCAACGAGGTTGATGAGATCAGAAGAATTTCCCCTTCTGAATTTGCTGAGCAGTTCAGCACAGATGCCAAAGTTATTGATGTCAGGAAACTGACGGAATATTCAGCGGAACATGTTGAAAACGCCTATAACAAACCTTTGGACAGCATCAGCGATTGGGCAGGAACGATAGACAGTTCGGAACATTTCTTTATCCACTGTGCAGGAGGCTACCGCAGCATGATTGCCGCAAGCATCCTGAATGCACGCGGAATCAGGAACTTCACAGAAATAGAAGGCGGCTATAACGGGATAAAAAAAACCGAAAAAGTACCTACGACCAGCTTTGTATGCCAGTCAAAAACATTGTCGTAACCGTGAGATTCAAGACTATCATAGCTGCTGTATGCGTAGGCATCATGTTGAGTGCATGCAAGAGCACGGCTATCGCAAAACAGCCGGAAAACAGCATCACTGATGTGGTCAATAGTACAGATGTTGTTTTGGTAGATGTAAGGGTTCCCGAGCAATACCGGGAGGGAACGGCAGACAAAGCAATAAATATCCCGCTGAAGGAGCTTCCCAACCGGCTAAACGAACTTAAGGGAAAGAAAGTTGTAGTCTTTTGTAATAAAGGAATACAGGCCGACCAGGCCATGCAGATCCTGGAGAAAAACAGGATTGAAGCTTATGACGGCACAACATGGAAGAATGTACAGGCCATACATCACCTCAATACTACCGAAAACCATTAAAGTATACACTATGTCACAAAAATTTCAGGAAATCATTGATTCGGAGCGCCCTGTTCTGATCGATTTTTTTGCCACCTGGTGTCAGCCCTGCAAAGTGCAGTCATCAGTCTTAACTACGGTCAAAGAAAATATTGGTGAGGGAGCCAGAATTATAAAAGTAGATGTAGACCAGTATCCTGCGATTGCTTCCCAATATGGAGTACGCGGAGTTCCTACACTGGCCATCTTTAAAAAAGGAGAACTGCTCTGGAAGGAAAGCGGTGTGCACGATGTGAATACGCTCACCAGCCTTCTTCAGCAATATGCCTAAATACAGCGGCTGGACTTATTTCTAAGTCCAGCCGTTTTTTATGGTTCTACACTAAACCGGTCCCTGTCATCCAGGAACCTGAAATGGCTCCTGAAATCCCTCATTTCCTGGAGGTCCGGGTCAGCAGAAATAATATTTCCTTCTTTAACGGAGATCTCTTTTCCGTCAGCAAAAAAACAATGTGAACTTTCCCTGTACAATAGATCATTCCCGTCTGTCCCGATCCTGTTCAGGCCGAAAACAAAGCTCAGGTTTTCGATAGCACGGGCTTTAAGCAGGTGCTCCCATGCCTCTGCCCTTTTTTCAGGCCAGTTGGCTACATAAATAATCATGTCATAATCATCATTATTCCTGGCAAACACCGGGAATCTGAGGTCATAGCAGACCTGGAGCAAGATCCGGAATTCCTTATACTGGACTATGACCCGTTCTTTCCCGGGCGTATAGACCTGATCTTCCCCTGAAAAAGAAAACAGGTGCCTCTTATCGTAAAAATCCGTTTTCCCGTCCGGATGCACAAAATACATGCGGTTATAATAGTTCCCGTCCTGTTGCACCGGCGCACTTCCGCAAAAAGCAGCATTTTTTTCTTTGGCCATTCTTCTCAGAAATGATAAGGACTCTTCATGGCTGTCTGCCACTTCAGCAGCATCCATACAGAATCCTGTGGAGAACATTTCAGGCAGGACGAAAATATCCGCTTCGCGGCCTTCAAGTGCCTGTTCTATATTCCGGAAATTCGCTTCTTTATTTTTCCAGATGATATCCAGATTGATTCCTGTAATTTTCATAAGCATCTCTAAAACTTCTATAAAAATAGGGTTTTTAAATGATTTCGGTTTTATTTTTGCTGCGGATAATTTCCAATACTAACTTTTAACGGATCGAGTATATGAAGAAATTGGTTTTAATTTTAATGGTTGTATTCACGGGAATTACAGCCAGCGCACAGGCATGGACAGGGAAAGGAGATCAGAAAATCCAGCTGGGGCTCAATGCATGGGGCTACGGAACCGGGGTAACCGGAACATATGATTACGGACTCAACAAACTGATTTCCGTAGGAGCCGGGCTGAATGCTTATTTCGACGGATACAAGGATAATGATAAAGACAACCGTGTATTTGTTTTTGGCCGGCTGAACTTCCACCTGCAGGAAGCCCTTGACCTTCCTGAAAAATGGGACATCTATCCGGGAGTTGACCTGGGCGTCCTGGGAAAAGACTTCGGGATCGGGGCACATATCGGAGCACGGTACTTCTTTAACGACAGGATCGGGGTATTTGCAGAAGTGGGCAATAATGGCAGCCTGGGAGTATCCTTTAATTTGTAAGCCAGCATGAAATATATGACAAAGCTTCTCATTTAGAGAAGCTTTTTTATTTGGCATAGTATTGATAATTGTTACCTTTGTCAATTAAACCTAAAATTTATTAATGGAATTAGCAATTAAGATTTTCCAGTTCATATTAAGCATTTCAATCTTAGTCATTCTTCACGAGCTCGGGCACTTTATCCCCGCTAAACTATTCAAAACCAAAGTTGAAAAATTCTATCTGTTCTTTGATCCGTGGTTTTCCGTTATAAAGAAAAAAATCGGCGAAACCGAATACGGGATCGGCTGGCTTCCTTTCGGAGGGTATGTAAAAATTGCCGGAATGGTGGATGAAAGCATGGATACGGAACAGCTGAAACAACCTGCTCAGCCATGGGAATTCAGGGCAAAACCGGCATGGCAGAGGCTGATCATTATGATGGGCGGAGTTACCGTAAACTTTTTCCTGGCGTGGCTGATCTACAGCTGCTTGTCTTTTTTCAACGGGGAAATGTATACTGACCTTACGAAATTCAAAGAAGGTATCGGGGTTACTGAAGCTGGGCGCAAAATGGGATTCCAGAACGGAGATAAAATCATCAGTGTTGACGGAAAGCCGGCAGAAAGGCTTGAAAATACTTCTATCAATATCCTTTTCAGCGATGATGTTACTGTTTTAAGAGATGGAAAGGAAGTTACCTTTAAAGTAAACGAAGACGGCGTGGCAGATGTGATCAAACAAAGGGAAGCCAAACTGTACATTACGCCAAGGTTCCCGATGGTAATTGACTCTCTTGCGAGCCCTTCAGCGAAAGCATCAGGCCTGGCAAAAGGCGACAAAGTAGTATCCATCAACGGTACTCCGACTTCTTATTTTGATGAGGTTACCACTGTTTTAAACCAGAATAAAGGCAAAACCGTATCTATTGAAGTGCTGAGAAACGGAACACCTGAAACCTTATCTGCTGCTGTTGACAAAAACGGTAAATTAGGTGTAGGACTGGATCATAAAAGCATTGCCAATGTGATCACGGATAAAAAATATTCTTTCGGGGAAGCAATTCCGAGAGGACTCACCAGGACTATTGAAGCCCTTACCATGCAGGTAAAGCAGTTCAAAATTATGTTCAACTCAAAAATCCAGGGTTATAAAAATGTAGGCGGACCTATTGCTATTGTAAAGTCTATGCCGGTAGACAGGGATGCCAATGGTGATTTTGCCATCAACTGGGCAGCATTCTGGAGCTTTACAGCGATGTTCTCCATCTGGTTGGCCTTCCTGAACCTTATTCCGATCCCGGGACTGGACGGAGGCCACGTTATTTTTACGCTGTATGAAATGATTGTAGGAAAACCGGTGCCGCAGAAAGTGCTTGAGAACGCACAGATGATCGGAGTGGTATTCCTTCTTGGGCTGATGCTGTTGATTTTCGGAAGCGATATTTTCAAGATCTTTACCGGGAAATTATAATTGAAAAAAAATTATTCTAAAAATTTGGCTGGTATAAATATTCGTCCTATATTTGCACCACTTAAAAACATAAGGACATTCCTCCTTAGCTCAGTTGGTTAGAGCATCTGACTGTTAATCAGAGGGTCGCTGGTTCGAGCCCAGCAGGAGGAGCAGAGAGAGTTACAGCAATGTAGCTCTCTTTTTTTGTGATGACCTGATCCGGTTTTGTAAAAAAGATCAGTTTTGTAAAATTTTAAATCTTTGAAAACGAGAATTTAAGCCTGCAAACATCCGTTTTAGCCCATAAACACGGGATAAAAATTTGCTTGATATAATTATTCGTTTTATATTTGCACTACTTCAACGAGGACATTCCTCCTTAGCTCAGTTGGTTAGAGCATCTGACTGTTAATCAGAGGGTCGCTGGTTCGAGCCCAGCAGGAGGAGCTAAAATCCATCAGAAATTTCTGATGGATTTTTTATTGTCCTTTCCCGGGAACTGTATTGTGCAGCCTGTCAACCGCTCTGCACAAGATATCCGACCATCAAAACAAAGTAAAAAATAAAGCATACACTTAATAAAGGTTTTATTAAATTTGCACCAAACCGATAAAAAATGAAAAAGTTATCTTATCTGCTTATGTTCAGCTTATTGCTTTTTACAGCATGCAAGAAAGATCAGGTGGATGCTACCAATACCAAGACGTTGCAGTCGAGCATTAACGACATGACGTCCAGCCTGCCTACCATTAAACAGATCAAATTTAACGAGGCTCTTTATATCCTTAAGACATTCGGCGTGGAAGCAGACGGCGATGTTGCCGAGCTGAAAGCGTTGGGCCAACTGATTAACGGGAAAAAAGTTCCTGAAATCCTGGCCATGGCAGATGAAGTAGCACAGAAAAACGGGATTGAATGGGCCAGTAATGCCCCTCCATCCTTAGGAGAAATGAACATCTTCGGTGATGAAAAGGCCAAAGAAAGCGATCCAAACGACGTCAGAGCCAATGCGCTCAGCATCATCACCAGACCTATAGGAGATGACGGCACGGGCGCCACTTCCCTGCAGATCATTCCGAGGCTGGTAGATAACGCCGGAAATCCTGTTTCTTTCACCGGAGCCGGCCTGGAAACCACTTTGGAAGTTTTCAGCAACGGCGTAAAGATTTCGACATCGAAAAACCTGATGCAGGACAATAATTTCAAAGGATTCAACCTGAGGTATTCCTCTATTCCTGCTGCAAAAGTAGTTGACAATAAAATAGACATTACGGTTTCTGTAAAGACCACTGCAAAGACATTCAAAATGTCTAAAATCGGGCTGGATGTAAACCCATCCGCTCTGAAAGTGCCTGAAGCACCTAAATTGGATTCCACAGCAGTATTGCAGGATCCATCGGCTGTTGATCCTAATAATCCGGGAGCAGCTCCGGGAACCATTACGGATCCTGCCAACGGTACAACAACGCCTGCTGCTCCAAAACAGCCTTCAGCAGATCCTAAAACCACCGTTAATAAATTCCTGAACAATGTAAGTTCGCAGAATCTGAAAGCTGCTTTTGACGCATCGAACAATCCGAGCTGGGGCAGCTATGAAACATTCTCCAACCCTAACTCAGGTTTTGGCTCTGTGAAGAATGTAAGCGTTAAGAATATTTCCACGAGCGGTGCAAATACAAACAGTGCCAGCGTTAATGCAACCTATGATGTAACGGACAAAAACGGAAGAACCACTTCACTCAGAGCGACTTTCGGGCTTAAAAATGTTAACGGGGAATGGAAAATCTCCAGCTATAAAATCAATCCATAATGGCATCACAGGAACTGATCAGAAAACTTGACGAAACCATAGAGAATATCCCGGATTTCCCGATTCCGGGGATACAGTTTAAAGATATCTCTCCCGTTTTCCTGAATCCTAAACTGTATGAAGAAGTGATCCTGGACCTGGTAGCTTTCAGTAAAGGAAAAGTGGATGCCGTATGTGGCATCGAGAGCCGCGGGTACCTTTTCGGAATTGCCATCGCAGTTGCGCTGGACGTCCCGTTCATCCTGATCCGGAAAAAAGGAAAGCTTCCTCCGCCTGTCATTTCAGAAGAATACGACTTGGAATACGGAAGTGCAGCCATTGAAACCCGCGAAGGACAGATTAAGCCGGGCCAGAGAATCCTGATCCACGATGACCTTCTGGCCACGGGAGGAACTACAGAGGCTGCCGCCAAACTGGTGCAGAAACAGGGCGCCATACCGGCACAGTTCAGTTTCCTGATCGGGCTGAAAGATTTAAACGGTAAAGAGAAACTGGAAAAGTTCAATGCTGATATTTACCATACGCTTGAATATTAATACGTCAGCATAAGCAAAAAAGAATCAGAAACCCGCTGAGCAGGATAAAAACAAGTCTGTGATGCAGTTTTATCAATAATACGTACAAAGTATTTTGTAAATCATTCAGAAACAATTAAATTTGCATTTCAATTTTTAAGAATTTATGGCAAAACTTACAAAGAATGCTCAGCAGGAGCAAGAAGGTAAAGAAACGGTAGAGTTTTTTAAAGACCTTGATAAAGAAGCTTTGAACACTGAGAGGTTCCTGGAAAGGTATTCAAAACCGCTGAGTATAGTATTCGGAGTTCTGGTATTGGGAGTTTTAGGATTTTTTGCCTATAAGCAGTTTGTTATTGCCCCCAAAAACACAGAAGCTGTTAAAAGTTTCCTTGCTGCCCAGAAATACCTTGCCGAAGGAAAAGACAAAGAGGCTTTAGGAGGTAAATCTGCAGCCAATCCTGGTTTCTTAGGAACTTACAATGAATATTCTTCAACAAATATCGGGAAGCTTTCTGCTTACAATGCAGGCATCCTTAAATTTAAGGAAGGAAAATTGCAGGAAGCATATGATCTTTTAGATAAGTTTTCTTCCGATAACAAGACGATGACCGCAATGAAGTACGGGGCTATGGCAGATGCCAAATCCGGACTTAATAAAAACGACGAAGCATTACAATTGTTGGACAAAGCGGCTTCCGCATCTGATGATCCTTATACCATTTACTATTTTACCAGAAAAGCAGGTATCGTAGCTTTAGGACTGAAGAAAAAATCAGAAGCTAAAAAGTATTTTTCTGCTATCGATGAAAAATACCAGGATTATGACAACGGAATGTCTGATTCTTATATTGAAATGACTAAATACTACTAAAATAATGGCAACAGTTAATCTTTCTGATTACAAGCCACTGAATATTACTAATGCCGATGAGTTTTCTATCGGCATTGTTTTTTCTGAGTGGAATGATTTTGTAACCTACAACCTTCGTGATGCCGCTTTGGAAATCCTTGAAAAAGAAGGGGTAAAGCGTGAAAACATCAGGCTTTTTGAAGTCCCGGGTGCTTTTGAGCTGAATTACGCAGCGATGCAGCTGTGCAAAGAGCGGAAGTATGATGCCGTCATTGCGATCGGATGTGTGATCCGTGGAGAAACACCTCATTTCGATTATGTATGTTCAGCGGTGGCCCAGGGAATCAAGGACTGTAATATCCTTACGGATACCCCTACCATTTTCTGCCTGCTGACGGATGACAATAAGGAACAGTCAATCGCCAGAAGCGGCGGCAACCTTGGAAATAAAGGCGTGGAAGCAGCAGTGACCGCTTTAAGGATGATTGATTTTAAAAAGAACCTTTCGGACAAAAAAGGCAATATCGGTTTCGGGCATTCTTAAGAAAAGAAGCGAAAAAAATATTTAAGGAGGCAATTGGCCTCCTTTTTTTGTTACCATATCCTGAAATACAAGTGCTGTTTAAAGACAATTCTTAAAAAAAATTTAAATTATTTAATAATGTATTTAAAAATTGTTCACATCATTTATCTTTGCAGTTCAATACAGATGCTCCATGGACTTAAAAAAGACACAGCCATTCCTATACCTCGGACTATTTTATCTCATCATATCCTTTATTACCCGGATCATTTTTTTCTTTCATCCGATTACCTCAGCGGAATTTACCTTTCCTGAAGTCCTGAAAGTCCTGGCGATAGGCATCGCCAATGATGTCTTTGTGTTCATCCTGGCAAGTTCTGTACTGGCGCTGTACTTATTGTTTCTATCCGATTCAAAATATAAAAAACCTTACGGTCCCGTAATCCTGTCCCTGCTGGTCCTTATTTTCCTGTATATTCTGCTGGTCCCGAACAATATTTTCAAGCAGTACGGAGGTTCGGTAACAAAAATAGCCCTGGTTTTCGTCGGATTGAAAGCTTTTCTGTTTGGCCTGATGTTATTCCTGCCGCAAAAGAGGCTTAAAATAAGGAATATACTGTATTTCATTACTTTATTCCTATACGTCCTGCTCATCGTTTTCAATGCGGTAAGTGAATATTTCTTTTATAATGAATTCGGTGTACGGTACAATTTCATTGCCGTGGATTACCTGATCTATACGAATGAAGTGATCGGCAATATCATGGAAAGTTATCCCGTGGTGCCGCTCTTTAGTGCCATATTCATCATTACCCTTGCTATTACCCTGTTGATTTACCGTAAGACCAGGGGTGAATTACAGAACCTGCCTGATTTCAGACAAAAGATGATCCTGTTAGGTTCTTTTGCTGTATTAGTAGTGATCAGCCTTCTGACGCTGCCGGTGATGATGCAGATCAAATCCACCAATGTCTTCGCCGATGAGATCGGTTCCAACGGCATGCCTAAGTTTTACTGGGCATTTACCCATAACGAGCTGGACTATTTCCAGTTTTATACCCAAATGGATGAACAACAGGCAGAAAAAAACTTCCTGAGCCAGTATGCAGCTCCGTCTCTATCCAGGCCTGTAGGATCTGACCAGCCGGAAATGAAGAAAAACGTAGTGCTGATTTCGGTAGAAAGCCTGTCCGCAGACTTCCTGGAACATTATGGAAATACACAGAAAATTACGCCTTTCCTGGACAGCCTTGCAGACCGATCGCTGATGTTCACCAATCTGTATGCCACCGGAAACAGAACGGTAAGAGGGCTGGAAGCACTTACTTTATGCATCCCTCCTACCGCCGGCGAAAGCATTATTAAAAGGGAGAACAATAAAAACAGGTTTACCACCGGCGGCGTGTTCAAAGCCAAAGGGTATGATGTAAAATTTCTATACGGAGGCTACAGCTACTTTGATAATATGGAGGATTTCTTTGCCGGGAACGGCTACGGTATTGTAGACCGCAACAACTTCAAGCCTGAAGAAATCTCTTTTGCCAATGTCTGGGGAGTAGCTGATGAGGATATGGCTAAAAAAGCAATACAGGTGATGAATGCAGAGGCAAAATCCGGAAAACCGTTTTTCAACCACTGGATGACGGTTTCCAATCACAGGCCTTTTACATATCCGGATGGCCGGATCGACATCCCGGGAGATGCAAAATCCCGTGAAGGCGGTGTGAAATATACGGATTATTCACTCCGGAAGTTTTTCGAGATGGCCAAAAAAGAATCCTGGTACAGCAATACCGTATTCATCATTATTGCAGACCACTGTGCTTCCAGTGCAGGCGATACGGAACTTCCGATGGATAAATACAGGATTCCTGCAATGGTCTTTTCGGAAGGGTTTATCCAGCCCCAGAAATTTGACCGCCTGATGTCCCAGATTGATGTGATGCCTACGGTTTTCGGGCTGCTTCATTTCAATTATACATCTAAATTCCTGGGACAGGATGTATTCACCAAAGAATTCCAGCCGAAAGCTTATATCGCCACCTATCAGGATCTCGGACTGGTAAAGGACAACTACCTCACCATTCTTTCCCCGGTAAAAAAGGTAAAACAATATTCCCTGTCTCCGGAAACAGGCAAAATAGCCCCTGAATTCAATATTTATTATAAGGAAACCCTGCTGCTGAAAAATCCGGAGCAGAAGCTGGTGAATGATGCCGTATCCGCTTATCAGTCCACGTCATACTGGGTAAAAACAAATGCCCTTACCCGCTGATAAGATGCGGAATGAACCGGCTCTGGTTATTGGTGATCAGGTGCACGCTTTCCCGGATTCCGATTCCGGCAGGCTCCTGCCCGATCACCCAGCTGCCGATAACAGGATGGTTACCGTTAAAATCAGGAAGGTTAAAAAGCTCCTGGTAGATAAAGCCTTCTTTTTCATATCCTCCGTCATTATGTTCAAAGGCCACTTTATCCCTGTACAGCGTAACATTAGACCCTTCGCGTGAATAGACCGGCTTTCTGGCATAATCTTTCATATCTCCCGGTCCGTCAAAGTACGCTTCCAGCAGATAAGGATGTCCCGGATAAAGTTTCCACAGCACCGGCAGGATGGCTTTTGATGAAAGCAGCACCTTCCATGCAGGCTCTATCCATTGCGAGCGGAATGCATTTTTTACAAGCTTTTCGCTGAATCCGTCTTCCAGGATCCATTCATAAGGATACAGCTTGAAAATATACTCCATGATCGTCTGATCACCAGAGATAAACTCTTCTATATCGTCTGCCCAGCCAATGTCCTGCACGGGAATGAACTCAGTCTCAAAACCCGCCTGTGTCGCACAATCCCGCATGTATTCCACATTGGTGACATCTTCGATATTGGTAAGCGAAGCAAAATAAATATGGCGCGGGTTCATGTATTTGGTGAGGTACTTCCAGTAGTCGATCAGCTTTTCATGAATGGAATTGAACTGGTCCCGGTCCGGGAATATATCCTGAAGCCAGTACCATTGGATGACCGAAGCTTCATATAGAGAAGTCGGGGTATCCGCATTGAATTCTAAGAGCTTCAGGTTTTTTCCATCAAATCCGAAATCGAACCTGCCGTAAACTGAAGGATGGTCCTCTTCCCAGCTGGTCACGATATAATCCCTGAAATGCTGGGGAATGTTGAACCGTTCCCAAAGGTTTTCTGCAATGATATAGTCTACCGCCTCGAGGCACATCTGCCATAGCTCAGCTGTGGCATTTTCAATAGCATCAATTTCGCTTCCGGTAAAACGGTAATAATGACCTTCATCCCAGTACAGGCCTTCCAGTGAATGATACCCGAATCCTAGGTCTTCAAGCTTCTTTTCCCAATCCTTGCGTATTTCCGTCTGTATTCTTTCCATAATTTATGAGGAAGCCCTGAACCCGCTTCTGCCTAATAATCCTCTTGTTACATTCCCTTTGTATGTGCTTCTCCCGATATTGGATTTAGAGCTTATGGCATCACTGTAATATCCGGCACGGCGGTATACCCCATTACTATAGGCTCCGTACGGCCGGAATGCATGATACCAGAAATATCCGGGCATGAATCCATGGCTCCTGGTATAGGATGCGGTGGTATCGGAACGCATATAGACTTTTTTTTCATTCTGCCATTTCGACTGGGGCTTCTCCTGCGAACAGGCGGCCAAAATACCGGTTACGAAAAGCAGTGTTATGGAATCTGATTTTTTCATGATTACTGAACGGTTATATAAAATTCGTAATCTTTCCTGATATTGGCGGTACGGCTGTTTCCTTTGTCATCCTCTATGGTCTGCAACGTGTCTCCTAATGTAGGGATCGTATCGCGTTGGATAAGTTCCTTAACAAGCTTATGGTCTTTCCATATCTTGTGCCGGCTGACCAGAATATCCACAGGGCCTGCATGCTGAACAGAAAGCTCTGTTTCCACAGCCGCTTTTTTATCTACCGTATTCACTTCATCAGCTTTGGATTCATTTTCATTACAGCCTCCAAAAGCGGCCAGACCTGCCAGTAAAAGATAAGTTCTGATTTTCTTCACTTTGGTTACAATTTTGCACAAAAATACTCATTTAATAAAGACATTAATTTTAAATCTTTACATTTACTAACACAAAATTACTGACTATGAGATGGACAGACGACAGGAGCGGCAATGTTGAAGACCGCCGCGGGCTGGGCGGTGGCGCCGTTGTAGGTGGCGGGCTTGGAACGCTGATTATTGCTGCAATTGTATTTTTTCTGGGTGGGGATCCTTCATCCATCCTTTCTTCTTCCGGCAACACTTCTGCGCCTACGGAGCAAAAGCAACTGAATGACAAGGAACTTAAGGTCCGGGAATTCGTACAGATGATCACTGCCGAAAATGAGCAGACCTGGACTAAAATTTTTGCTGAAAACAATATGGAGTACAGTCCTGCCAAGGTTGTCCTTTTCGAAAACACCACCCAGTCCGGATGCGGAACCGCACAGTCGGCGATGGGACCTTTTTACTGCCCCGCAGACCAGACGGTCTATATGGACATGAGTTTCTTTAAAGAATTGCAGGAGAAGTTCGGAGCCGAAGTAACAGAATTTACCATTGCCTATGTGATGGCGCATGAAATGGGGCACCACGTCCAGACCTTACTGGGCACTACCCAGAAAGTAGATGAAATGAGGAGAAGCGGCCAGTATTCTGAAGCGGATATGAACCGCGTTTCGGTAGCTACCGAGCTTCAGGCTGATTTTTATGCAGGTGTGTGGGCCAAACAGACGGATAACAGGGAACATATTCTTGAGCCAGGCGATATTGATGCCGCCATCAGCGCGGCGGAAGCCGTAGGTGATGACAACATCCAGGAACGTTCCCAGGGATATGTGAACCAGGAAAGTTTTACCCACGGTTCATCAGCACAACGTAAGGAATGGTTTATGAAAGGATACAATACCGGCGACATCAAACAGGGAAATACTTTTGACCAGCTTTTAAAATAATTTTGAATACGAAAAATAAACCGGGCCATGAAAATTCATGGCCCGGTTCCTTTATTTCAATTCTATAGGATTGCTGTTTTTCTTCGCTTCATCTTTTACTCTTTCTTCCATTCTTTTTCTGAAATCTCCGGAATTTCCGCCGCCGAAACCGCCACCACGAGGTCCGCCGTCACCGCCGATTCTTATTTGACCTCCACCGCCGCCCTGAGTCATGAACGACATTGGATCTTCCTGAAACTTTTTCTGTTGTTTTATATAATCTGCTCTTTTTACCTTGATTGTATTTCCGAATTGATTCATGGCAGGAAAGTCTGCAATCTTATAATTTTTCATTAAATCAAAAGAATACTCACCTTTATCATCTTCTACTTTTACAATAAGACCGGGAAGGCCTTCAAACTTATAAGGGCCATCCTGATACGGCAGATCTGTGGTAAACCAGGCCGTCCATTTTCTTCCGCCAAAATCTGCTTCAGCTTTCTGAACTTTATAATCTCCAATTTTTGTGGTTTCAGAGAAAATTTTCCAGGTGACCGGTCTGTCTTCTTCATAAGTATAAACATCTCTCCCGATTCTGTCTTTGAAAGTCATCTTCTGAGTTTTTTTATCCTTTTCAATGGAATAGTTGATATTAGACCTTAAGCCTTCCATCTGTTCCCTGTTAAAGCCTCGTGCGCCTCCGCTTCGGAAAGTCGCCTGCATGATAGAATCTCTTTTAATTCTGTTCTCTGAATAAAAAACAGATTTATCCTGAGAAATATCCAGATATGCATTTTCTGTTTTTACATCGCTTTTGTTCGATGCATCCGGTTTCATGGTAACCTGATAGACAAATCTGTTCACCTGTGCAAAAGCCGTCTGCATAAATAACATAAAAGCTATGATGCCTAATTTTTTCATTTTATAGTATATTTTATTTTAGTTCTATCGGATTTTGATTTCCCATATCAGAAGGGACATTTATATTTCCTGTACTTTGCATTGAAAAATTATTATTCCGCCCATCCATTCCATCGCCACGCATTCCGCTACCTGCTCCACGATGACCGCCACCCTGCATTCCTCCCATACCGTTATTCATTCTACCCATTCCTCCACCGTGTCTTCCGCTACCCCCAAAGTTTTGCATTCCGGCACCATTACTTTCCGCTATGGATTTTCTGTTCTTCATAAATTCCAGTTCCAGTGCGGCTCTATCACTATGAAAATCAACCCTGGTACTTTCTTTTGCATCAGGACGTATGGGTTCTTGAAAGGAATTTTTAATGGTAATTTTTTTTACTAAATCAAATTTATAATCCCCTTTATCATCTTCCAGCTTTACAATTAATCCCGGTAATCCTGAGAATTTGTAAGGTCCGTCGGAGACACTAATCTCTTTTGTAAACCAGGCAGTCCAGATTCTTCCGCCGAAACTGGCCAGTGCTTTTTGAGCCTGATACCCATTTTGCGTTTCTGATTCATTGGTTATTTCCCATTTTACAGGTCTGTCTTCTTTATAATAAATTTGTTTTTCTCCTACTTTATCATAATAATAAACCTTTTGCTCAGGAATACTTTTAGTAATAAAATAGTCAAAATAAGTAGGCTCAAAATGTTTCTTGTTTACCGGTTTGGAAAAATCTTTTTCTCCTTTTTTACGGGCTTCTTTTTCTTCCGGTTTAAAAGAAGCAAACAGAGAATCTTTAATTAGTTTATTTTCACTGATAAATACCGATTGATCTCCTTTCACATCCAAAAAAGTACGTTCTACCACGGTACTTACTAGATTGATTGAATCCGGATTGACTGTTGTTTCATAAATATATCTGGTAGTTTGCGCCTCGGAAAATGTTATTAAAAACAATATAAAAAAACCAAGTAATTTTTGTTTCATTATTAATTTTCTTTATAGATAAGAAATATTTTTCAAAGTTAAATCAAAAACGTGTTATGAAGGTTTTTGACCTACATTTTATATTCTTTTAACATTAACCCCAAATAAAAAAGAACGCTATTAATAACAGAATCATCAAAATAGACATCTTCGATTTTAGATTGCGGAAATTAGTTTGTATTTTTGCATCATTAAATCATTCTAAATAAATACAATGATAAAAGTATCAGATCACGCAAAAGAAAAAGCCATACTGCTCATGAGAGAGGATGGATTTGACGCTTCTGAAGATTATATAAGGGTTGGGGTAAAAAGCGGAGGATGCTCCGGTCTGGAATATGTACTGAAATTTGACAATCAGAAAACAGATGCAGACCAGGTTTTTGAAGATAACGGGATTAAAATCATAGTAGATAAAAAATCGATCCTGTATCTTGCAGGAACTACCTTGGAATATTCAGGAGGACTCAACGGAAAAGGATTTGTTTTTAACAATCCGAATGCAGCCAGAACATGTGGCTGCGGGGAATCTTTCAGCCTGTAAAGGCTATTGAAAGATTCAGAGATTAAGAAATTTAAAAATTATATGACTGTTTCGTTTGAACATTTCCCGGTTTATAAAAAGGCAATTTCATTTACAGTTGAAATTTTTAAAATTCTTGATGATGAAAATTTACAAAAAGAATTTTCTCTTAAGGAACAGCTTAAAAGAGCTACATTATCAATAAGCAATAATATTGCTGAGGGCTCGGAATATGGAAGCAATAAGCAATTAATCAGATTTCTTTGGATCGCCAAAGGGAGCTGTGCTGAAGTAAGAAATATGCTGTTTGTTTTATTCCGATTAGAGAAAATTGATGATAAGATTTTTCATTCACTAAGTCATGAGTGCCTGGAAATCACAAAAGAAATTTATCATTTTATAAAATATCTTGAAAAGAGCAATTTAGATTCTAGAAATTCCTGAATTTCTTAATCTCTGAATCTCTGAATACATTATGAGTAAATACACAGAAGACGACCTAAGGGTTGATCTAGAAAATAAAAAATATGAATTCGGCTGGGAAACCCAGATTGATTACGAAGATTTCCCCATCGGCCTGAATGAAGATATTGTCCGTGCCATTTCCGCTAAAAAGGAAGAGCCGGAATGGATGACGGAATGGAGACTGGAATCATTCAGGATCTGGCAGAAAATGACGGAACCGGAATGGGCTAATATCAAATATGAAAAACCTGACTTCCAGGCCATCAGATATTATGCCGCGCCAAAAGTAAAACCGGAGCTGGGCAGCCTGGATGAGGTAGACCCTGAGCTGATCAAAACATTTGAAAAGCTCGGCATCAATATCGAAGAACAGAAGAGGCTTTCCGGAGTAGCTGTTGATATCGTTATGGACTCAATTTCCGTAAAAACAACGTTCCAGGATACGCTGGCTGAGAAAGGGATCATTTTCTGTTCCATTTCTGAAGCAATCAGGCACCATCCGGATCTGGTGAGGAAATACATAGGAAAAGTGGTTCCGCGAGGCGACAACTTTTATGCAGCGTTGAATTCAGCCGTGTTTTCAGACGGAAGTTTCTGCTACATTCCTAAAGGCGTACGATGCCCGATGGAACTTTCTACCTATTTCCGTATCAACCAGGCGGGAACAGGCCAGTTTGAAAGGACACTGGTAATTGCTGATGAAGGCAGTTATGTATCTTATCTTGAAGGGTGTACGGCACCGTCAAGAGACGAGAACCAGCTTCACGCTGCTGTTGTTGAACTGATTGCCCTGGACAATGCTGAAATTAAATATTCAACGGTTCAGAACTGGTACCCGGGTAATGAAGAAGGAAAAGGAGGCGTATTCAATTTCGTAACGAAAAGAGGGCTTTGCGAGAGAAAAGCAAAGATTTCCTGGACGCAGGTAGAAACAGGTTCTGCCGTAACATGGAAATATCCGTCATGCATACTAAAAGGAGACGGTTCTATCGGTGAATTCTACTCTATCGCCGTAACGAATAACCACCAGTATGCCGATACGGGGACGAAAATGATCCATATCGGGAAAAATACCCGTTCAACCATTATATCCAAAGGGATTTCGGCAGGGAAATCACAGAACTCCTACCGTGGTCTGGTCAAAGTAATGCCTTCGGCTAAGGGTTCAAGAAATTTCTCCCAGTGTGATTCCTTACTGATGGGCAATGAATGCGGAGCGCATACATTCCCATATATTGAAATCAAAGATCCTTCAGCACAATTAGAACACGAAGCTACCACTTCAAAAATCGGTGAAGACCAGATCTTTTACTGCAACCAGAGAGGAATTGATACGGAAAGAGCAATTGCCCTGATCGTAAATGGTTTCAGTAAAGAAGTTTTGAATAAACTGCCAATGGAATTTGCCATTGAAGCCCAGAAACTCCTGGAAATTTCATTAGAGGGATCTGTAGGATAAAGATATGATAGCGACAGAACGGTTAATTTTAAGGAAGCCCGAAAAAGAAGACTTTAAAAGGTTCTTTGAAATTAATAATGATCCTGAAACCAACAAACATAACCCAAGCGGGCCAATGAATCTGGAAAAAGCAGAAAGCACATTTGCAAAAATGCTTGAACATTGGAAAAAACACCATTTTGGGAGCTGGGCGATTGTTGAAAAGGATAATCCTGAAAACATTATCGGTTTTGGGGGTCTGAGCTATAAATTATATGGAGCGGAAGAAAAGCTGAATATTGGCTATCGTTTTGCTCCCGGGGCATGGGGAAACGGATATGCCACAGAATTCATGAAAAAAGCTATAGATTTTGGATTGAATGACAGCAACAAAGAAGAAATATTCGGAGTTGTTCGTCCTGATAATGTAGCTTCCGTTAAAGTTTTGGAAAAGGCAGGAATGGCCCCAGTCGGAACACTAGATGATGTTCCCGGTCAACCTGAAAGTTTAGTATATAGAATTCAAAAATAATTTGTTTAAGCAAATAAAATGTTAGAAATTAAAAACCTTCACGCCAGAATCGAAGACGGCGCACAAATATTAAAAGGGATCAACCTTGAAATCAAGCCGGGAGAGGTCCATGCCATTATGGGTCCTAACGGAGCCGGTAAATCTACCCTATCCTCTGTTATTGCGGGTAAGGAAGACTATGAAGTTACGGAAGGTGAGATTATTTTCGGAGGAGAAGTGATTAATGAAGACGCTCCGGAAGAAAGAGCACACAAGGGAATTTTCCTTTCATTTCAGTATCCTGTGGAGATCCCGGGGGTTTCTGTAACGAACTTCATCAAAGCCGCCCTGAATGAAAACAGGAAAGCCAACGGACTGGAAGACATGCCTGCCAAAGAAATGCTGGCCATGATCCGGGAAAAATCCGAGCAGCTGGGCATCAAAAAAGATTTCCTTTCCCGATCACTGAATGAAGGATTCTCCGGAGGGGAAAAGAAGAGAAACGAAATTTTCCAGATGATGATGCTGAATCCTAAGCTGGCGATCCTCGATGAAACGGATTCCGGACTGGATATCGATGCATTGAGAATTGTGGCAGATGGGGTGAATCATTTTAAAAACAAAGGGAATGCAGTCCTTCTGATTACCCACTACCAGAGATTGCTGAACTACATCCAGCCTGATTTCGTCCATGTACTGGCTAACGGTAAGATCATCAAAACCGGAGATAAATCACTGGCACTGGAACTGGAAGAAAAAGGATACGACTGGCTTTTAAACTAAGATTGAAATTCTGAGGCCGGTTGATTCACCTGCTCTGAAGGTGATGAATCCTGATCTCAGATATATACAAGTCTATTTCCCGGAATAGCAATTCAGCCTAATAAAAAGAAAAAAATGGTGCGAACCACAGATATACCAGTAATGGCATTAAAAGAACAGATTACAGAAAACCACAATGAATTTTTGGAAAGTCTTCGTCACAGATTCCTTGATGAGGACCGGAAAGCAGCGCTTGAGAGATTCGAAAAAAAAGGTTTTCCATCCAAGAAAAACGAAGAATACAAATATACCAACCTAAAGGAGATTATTGAAAAAGGATATAACTTTTTCCCGAAAGAATCCCATACCATCACCAAAGAACAGCTGGACCAGCTGCACCTGGGAGAAGAGAATTTCGACTGGATTACCTTCGTTAACGGTAAACTGAGTAAGGAACTTTCAAAAGTTTCCATTGAAAATGTGGAATTCCTTTCGTTCAATTATGCGCTGAATGATGAAAAGTACCGGGATGTCTTCGATCAGTATTTCAACACGATTGCTTCTAAAGATTCTGCATTCACCAACCTGAACCAGGCCTACTGCAAATACGGATTTTTCCTTAAAGTCCCTAAAAATGTAGTGATCGAGAAGCCTATCCATGTGTTTTACATCTCCCAGAACCAGGAGGAGAATACGTTTTACAATACCCGGAACCTGCTGATCGTTGAGGACGGTGCTAAAGTGGAGATCATAGAAAGCCATCATAACTTCGATGCCTCTTATGTATTTACCAATTCCGTAACGGAAATTTTCACGTATCCGAATGCGAAAGCTGACTGGCATAAACTACAGAATGATAACGATACTTCCTATCTTGTCGACAGTACTTTTGCCAGGCAGGAAAAAGACAGCTTAACTACAGTGAATACGTTTTCATTTGGGGGTAAACTGGTCAGGAACAACCTGGATTTCATCCATAACGGATCCAACATCAATTCGTTCATGAACGGGATCACCATTATCGGTAAAGATCAGCTCGTTGACCACCATACTGCCGTTCATCATAATTTCCCGAACTGCGAAAGCTACCAGAATTACAAAGGGATTTTCGACGGCAAATCGCATGGCGTATTCAACGGAAAAGTTTTTGTAGACAAAGAAGCCCAGAAAACCAATGCTTACCAGCAGAACAACAATGTATTGCTGAGCGAAGGAGCAGCTATCGATACCAAACCTCAGCTTGAAATCTTTGCTGACGATGTTAAATGTTCTCACGGATGTACCGTAGGGCAGCTGAATGAAGATGCATTATTCTACCTGAGAGCAAGGGGAATCTCTAAGAAAGAAGCTCAGGCGCTGCTTCTGTATGCATTCGCCAATGATGCCATGCAGAACATTGACATTGAGCCCCTGAAAGAAAAAATCTCCAAACTCCTGGTTGAAAAGCTGGAAGTGGATATAGAATTTTAAGAATTTATTTCCCTATAATCATAAAAGCACTTCGTCATTGAAGTGCTTTTATGATTATAGGGAATTGCTATGTTATTTTTTAATCCACCACTGACTATCCTGACGGCCGGAGCGTTTCACACCGTTATCCACCGTATAGGCAAATCCTATTCCTAGCGTCTGTTTCAGTTGGGTTTTCTGGATCTGGTTGTGGTCATATAGTACATCTACAGTTATATTGGTAGAAATATATTTGTTCACCTTCATATTGAGGATCGCACCATAGGCAAGAACCAATCTTTCCGGATGGTCCAGGTAATTGGAAAATATAGAGGCCGTATTGGTAAGGTTAATATTTTCCATGATTTTCAGCTTGTACAGGGCTGTTCCCAGGAAACCGAACTGCAACAGCGAAGTATCGCCATCTTCTTTGAGACCGTATGTTCCAGCGGTCTGAAGATCCTTGTCCAGCACCAGGGTCCATCTGGCATTGGTAGGCCTCAGGTTGACGGTAATATTGTCATCCGGCCTGTAGGTGATCCCGAGACCTAAGTTCAGGTAGCCGGGAGCCATGAAATTAGAGATTTTTTTCGCTTCTGGATTGTTTCCATCTTCATAACCGGCAGAGAACTGGGTCTGCAATCCTGCACCTGCTGACATATACCAGCTCTTGGAAAACTTCCTTCCGTAGTTCGTGGATATGTTGATGACATCCTGGGTTTTCCGTGTTCCTACACCTTTGGTATTATTCTGCCCATAATCCAAAATAATGATGTTTTCCCAGAGGTCTTTATCTTTTTCATACGTGAGGTTGTAATTAGCTCCGGCAAGCCAGCCCACATTATTGGCTCCCCCTCCTACCCACTTTGAAAAAGCAGTCTGGTTAACCATTAAAGTATTTTTCCCGAGGACAGACCAATGTTTTACCGTATCAGATACCGGCTGCTCATCAGTTTTTTCTTCCTGAGCATGAACATATATTCCCAAAGAAACAGCAATCGCGAATACAAGTTTTCTCATATTTCAAAACAATTTTGTTACAAAAGTAAAAATATAATTTTTGCCGTTCGGCTGCTTTGTATGATGAATACTCATTTTATAATCAAATCATTAAGAATAAATAAAACGAAAGCATCATATCGGGACAATATTTTCATTTCGAAATATCTTTTTTTGAAAAATCTACTTTTTGTCCTAAAAATGAAGTGCTTCTGCAAATCTTCGCCAAAATTTCCGGAATTTATTCTTGGCTTCCCGTTTGACGTAGTCTATCCATGCTAAAAAATGTAATTTCCAGAAAAGCTGTCATCCATCCCTTATTGATGCTGGCTGCCATGTGGCTGGGTTACCTGCTGCAGATGGCGGGCTTTTTTGAAAATTGCTTCGGAGCCATCATTCCACTGCTGCCGGAAGGACTGCTGGGTGTTATTACCTCGCCTTTGCTGCATGGTAACCTGGATCATATTATCGGCAATTCTATCCCGATAGCGATCCTGATGTTCCTGTTATACCAGTTTTATCCATTGGTTGCCAATAAGGTTTTTGTCATCGGCTGGCTGGCTACAGGGCTTTTATTATGGCTTCTTCCTCCTGTAGATATCCTTACCGGAGAATACATGTATACCTGCACGATCGGAGCCAGCGGCATTGTTTATGTCCTTGCCTTTTTCCTTTTTTTCAGCGGGGTATTCCGGTGGAATGTCAAGCTTCTTACCATTTCGCTTGTAGTGGTTTTATATTATGGGAGCCTTATATGGGGGATGTTTCCTGAAGAATTGTTTTATAACCTTCAGGCACCAAGCAAAATTTCCTGGCAGGCCCACCTTGCAGGGGCTATTGTAGGAAGCATCATCGCTTTTGCCTTTAAAAACGTGGGAGAAAAGAAGAAAAAATACATCTGGGAATTCCCCAATTATTACAGTGAAAGAGATGATAAGCTCTGGCAGGAATACAAGGACAACCATCCTGAAGATTTTTCTGAACTGCCCTACAAGAAAAAAGACGATATCTGGGATCATCTGGACGAATTAAGAAAGAAATAAATCTTAATTTGTTACATTTGATAAAAAAACACCTATGATTTCTGAAGAACACCTATATGCCATCGCGCTCCGCGAGTGCAGCCTCATTGGCGACATCAATTTCAGCAAGCTCATTAGAGCCTTCGGCAGTGCAAAACTTGCCTGGGAAAAAGCAGCCCGCGAGTTGGGAGCGGCAGACGGAATCGGACGTAAGGCAGTGGCAGATATCGGCAATACAGACTACCTCAGGTTCGCAGAGAAAGAAATTGCATTCTGCGAAAACAACAACATTACGATCAAATTAAGGCACCTCCGTGATCTTCCTCCGCTGCTGAATGAATGTGATGATGCACCGGCTGTACTGTACCAGAAAGGAGAATTTGATCACGCTTTGAAAACGGTGAGTATCGTTGGAACCCGGAATATAACGTCTTACGGCAAATCTTTTATAAGCACTTTTTTTGAGGAGACCCAATCATGCAGATACTGTTCTGTAAGCGGCCTTGCCTTAGGAGCAGACAAAGAAGTCCATGAGCAGTCGCTGAACTTTGCTATCCCGACCATAGCGGTCCTTGCCCACGGGTTCCATACCTTATATCCTTCCAAAAACAGGAAACTGTCGGAAAGGATACTTGATCATGGAGGTGCACTGATCACAGAATTCAATTCTTCCCGCAAACCGGACCGGGAGAATTTTATCCAGAGAAACAGGATCATTGCCGGATTATCGCCGGCAACGGTAGTTGTAGAAACTGCTTTCGGAGGAGGTTCTGTAAGTACAGCTACATTTGCCAACCAATATAACCGCGATGTCTTTGCCCTTCCCGGAAAAATTACGGATCCTTACAGCCAGGGCTGTAATCAGCTGATCTTTCAGCACAAAGCTTCTGCAATTTCTACGGTTAAGGACCTGATCGACCAGCTCGGTCTTAACCGTCCTGAAGAGAGAATGGAGGAATTATTTCCCTACAGCGCATTAACTGTTCAGCTAACTGAAATTCAGGAACTCATTTATGGGTGTATTAAAGAACATCAACCGATATCCCTGGACGATATGGCAGCATCCACAGAGCTCCCGGCATACCGGATTTTACCTGTTATTCTGGAATTGGAGCTTTTGGGGAAGATAAAAACGCTTTCCGGGAGGCAATTTACAGCAATCTGACAATTAACAATTTCTTAATACTGCATTATTTAAGAGATAACATTTAATTTTCGGCAACATTTACAATAAAATTATTAATTTAACAATATTAAGTCATTACATTATTAAATTATAAACAATCATCGCATAAGGTGTTGTGAATCTTGAAAAAAAAATTAAATTTGTTGGCAATAATATTCAACCTTAATATATGGAACAATATAATATTGAGCAGAAAATTCAGGAGTTTATTGCTAAGATAGAAGCAAAAAATCCTAACGAACCGGAATTCTTACAGGCGGTGAAAGAAGTGGCTGTTACTGTAATTCCGTTTATTGCTACCAAGAAAGAATATACCGGTATGAAGCTCCTCGAAAGAATGGCTGAAGCCGAAAGAATTATCATATTCAGAGTTCCATGGGTTGATGACAAAGGAGAAATTCAGGTAAACAGAGGATTCAGAATCCAGATGAATTCTGCTATCGGACCTTATAAAGGAGGAATCCGTTTCCATCCTACCGTTAACCTTTCCGTACTGAAGTTCCTGGCTTTCGAGCAGGTATTTAAAAATTCACTGACGACCCTGCCTATGGGTGGAGGTAAAGGTGGATCTGATTTTGACCCTCAGGGGAAATCTGACATGGAAGTAATGCGTTTCTGCCAGGCGTTCATGACGGAGCTGTGCAAGCACATCGGTCCTGAAACGGATGTACCTGCAGGAGATATCGGAGTTGGAGCCAGAGAAATCGGTTACCTGTTCGGACAATACAAAAAAATCAGAAACGAATTTACCGGAGTACTTACCGGAAAAGGGCTGGCTTACGGAGGATCGCTGATCCGTCCTGAAGCTACCGGATACGGCGTGGTATATTTTGCCGAGCAGATGCTTAAGACCATCGGACAGACATTCCAGGATAAGACCGTAACGGTTTCAGGTTTCGGAAACGTAGCCTGGGGCGTAATCAAAAAAGCGACCGAACTGGGTGCTAAAGTAGTGACCATCTCAGGACCTGACGGTTATATCTATGACAAAGACGGTATCAGCGGAGAGAAAATCGATTATCTGCTTGAACTGAGATCCTCAGGAAATAACAGAGCGGAAGATTATGCTAAAAAATATCCGTCTGCTGAATTCCATGCCGGAAAAAGACCTTGGGAAGTGAAGTGTGATGTAGCCTTCCCTTCTGCAACCCAGAACGAACTGGATCTTGAAGATGCTAAAATACTGGTTGAAAACGGATGTGTATGCGTAACAGAGGCTGCGAATATGCCGTCTACACTGGATGCGATCAACTACTTCCTTGACAATCAGGTACTGTTCTCTCCGGGAAAAGCGTCCAATGCCGGTGGAGTAGCCACTTCAGGACTTGAAATGACACAGAACTCTATCCGTCTGAACTGGACTTCCGAAGAAGTTGACGCCAGACTGAAAGAGATCATGATCGGGATCCATAAAGCCTGCAGGGACTATGGAAAAGAAGAAAACGGCTACGTAAACTACGTAAAAGGAGCCAATATCGCCGGCTTTGTAAAAGTAGCAGAAGCCATGCTGGCACAAGGTGTGGTATAATCATATAAGGCCGGGAGAATCTCCCGGCCTTTTTCACACAGCCTGTCCCGGGATAATGGGAAAAAGTAAAAAGTGAAAGGAGAAAGCATTGATGATCATTCAATGCTTTTTTTAACCATAAAAAAGCCTGAAAGAGGTGTCTTTCAGGCTTTTCATTTTTATCTGAGATGCATTATCTCGCTTTCTTTTTGGATTTTTTAGTTCCTTTCACAGCATCTCTTGAACCGTCCGTTTTAGCCGTATCTATAGCAGGGCTGTCGGTACGCGTATTATTCATGCCATTGTTATCCATGGTTGCGTTATTCATATTGGTCCCGTTGTTCAGCGTTCCGTTTGTAGTGGTATTCGTACCGTTATTCAGATCACGGTCTTTCTGTTGCTGTGTCGTCGTCCCTGTGTTTGTTGTGTCTGTTCCCGTTTGTGGAGTTACCTGCGCTGAAGCAGTAATTAATCCTCCGACTACAAATGCCATTGCTAAAAATAACTTTTTCATAATGTAATAATTTATGGTGTTAATTGTAAGTAGAACGACAACTATTATACTAAAAGTATGGCAGAAAGTTTTATTTAACTGAAATTATAATCTTTTATAAATAATTGGGATCAAAGTTTATTTTTTTATTCTTGTCATCATACTTTCTACGAATTCATAAGCAGCGGGACATATGACCGTATTTTTTATCATCAGATTATTGATCTGGTAGATTTTTTTACGATCCGTATGAGGATATTCCCGGCATGCTTTAGGGCGGACATCATAGATGGAACATGTATTATCGTCATTAAGAAAAAAACAAGGCAGATGTTGCAATACCTTATCGTTATCCTCATCAGTCCTGAGGAATTTAGCCTCAAAATCTGCGGGCTTCATCCTGAGATGCCTGGAGATCCGTTCGATATCTTTTTCAGTATACAGTGGGCCGGTAGTTTTGCAGCAGTTGGCACATCCTAGGCAATCAATAGCCTCAAAGACTTCTTCATGTGCATCCTGAACGATATAATCAAGATTCTTGGGCGGTTTTTTCTTAAGCCCTTCAAGGAATTTGCGGTGCTCACCTTGCTTTTGAAGCGCCTGTTTTTTATATAATTCTAGATCCATTATTTTTCCTCTTTTAAAACAGGCAATTCTGCTTTTGTATACTCATTGATTTTTTCTAGGTTCAGTATGGTAGATCTTTTATCCTTTGAAGGATAATACATCGGAGTAAAGACAGCTCCGTATATGATTTCATCTGAAACATAAGAAGTACGCTGAACGACGGTATTGGAAAAGACTTCATCAAAAGCCCGTACATGGATGATGATTTCAATATCCGTATTCTTAAAGTCCTGCTCTGTAAATCCGTAAAACGGAGAATCTTCATCTATGGCATGGACAATTGTCCAGTTCAGGGCCAGTGTATTGATGTGGCTTAGATGAGTTTTCAGGCTGTAAAATTTACTCTTATGATTTTCGTTTTCATGGACCTCAATAGCCGCTGAAACGATGACATCTGCATTCGTCAGGGTATTATTCTTATAAGGAGCCAGCCTGAACATCAGCGCAGAAGCGTTATGAAAAGGTGCAACAAGAGCTATATCCGAAAAGGTAAGGTATGCCCGGGGACGTGAAAAACGTCCGTAAAAAAGCCCTGTGGCTATGGCAAATGTCAGCAGTCCTAAAAATGCCTCAAACGTTGCGACAAGGCTTGCCATAAATCCTACCGGAGCTATTCTCCCGTACCCTACCGTAGTAAAGGTCTGTGAACTGAAGAAAAAGACATCGATAAATTCGTTTATCGCATCTCTTTTATCAATTCCTGTCAGATGCTCTACACCGATTAGATAATACACCAGCGCAAATACCAGATTAACCAGAATATAGGCAACCACCAGATATGAAAGGAACCTGAACGTTGAAAGCTCCAGCATGGTATGGTACCAGCTGAAACGGTTCAGCATGGAGACTCCTTTGCGCTCTACATTCGGAAGCCCGTCTTTTTTGATGAACCTTCCGGACGCACGGTCCCCAAAGCCGCTGTTTTCTGTGCTCTTCTGAAGAATTTTCTTTCTGAAACCATTTGCCATCTTTTATCTTAAGTTTTATATCAGCCGGGAAATATCCTGCAAAGATAAAATATTGTTTTCATGAAATTTATCAACATCCCTATTGAATTTTCAAATCGATTTTAAATTAACTTTGATCCATGAAAAAGCTTGAAACCAGACACGATATTAAGCATCTTGTCAATTCATTTTACGATAAGGTAGTGCGCGATGAAACCATCGGTTTTTTCTTCAATGACGTAGCGAGGGTAAACTGGGACAGCCATCTTCCTAAAATGTATTCCTTCTGGGAATCCATACTTTTTGGCCAGATGACTTATAAGGGAAATCCTATGGGTGCACATTTTCCCATTAATGAGCTTCAGGCGATGGAAAAGCATCACTTTGAGCGGTGGCTGGAATTGTGGATCAGCACCATTGAAGAACACTTCGCCGGAGAAAATGCGGATATGGCGGTCTATAAAGCACAGAATATAGCAAAACTGATGGCCTTTAAAATGGAGCTTGCCAGAAGTCTTTAAGGAACAATTACCGTAAATATATACGCAGCAAGGTTCACCAGCAGGACCGTTCCGTACAGGATATTCGTTTTTCCCCTGCTCAATGACAGCATAACGATAAATACGGACAGGGACAGGAGGATAATATCTTTTTTATCCAATCCTAAAACCAGGGGAATATCATACATAATGCAGACCATAGATACTGCAGGGATCGACAATCCTATACTCGCCAATGCAGAGCCCAATGCCAGGTTAAGGCTGGACTGGATCTGGTTCCCCCTTGCGGCACGGATAGCGGCCAGACCCTCCGGAAGCAGGACTACTGCTGCGATGATGACCCCGACCAGAGACTTCGGCGCCCCAACGCTTTGTACCATATCTTCGATGGTAGAAGAAAGGCCCTTCGCCATCATTACTACAATAGCAAGACAGATGACGAGGAAAACAAAGCTGATCATTGTTTTCGTCATGGAGGGAACATAATGCTCTGCCGGATGTTCGTCAGGGATTACAAAATAACTTCTGTGACGTACGGTCTGTACCATCAGGAAAATCCCGTAAATGACCAGACAGGCAATAGAAACAAATATAAGCTGGGCATTATTGTAAAAAGGCCCGTTGACACTTGAGGTAAAATTAGGAAGAACGAGTGTCAGGATCAATATAGATACGATACTTACCAGATAAGTGGTCGCTGAACTGCGCGCAAAGAACTGTTCATAATACTTCACACCGCCTACAAGGATACAGATCCCCAGAA
This sequence comes from Chryseobacterium camelliae, assembly GCF_002770595.1. Lineage (NCBI taxonomy): Bacteria > Pseudomonadati > Bacteroidota > Flavobacteriia > Flavobacteriales > Weeksellaceae > Chryseobacterium > Chryseobacterium camelliae. The sequence goes on from NZ_CP022986.1 coordinate 2,675,619, forward strand.
TCCCGTTTAAAATGAGCATTACCGCTGCAAAAACAGTATCCCTCGCCAAAGTAATAGCCTGGTCTCCCCCGGCAACCATGAGTGAAATGATTAAGGCCACTTCAATAATGGTAATACAGAGCGCCAGAATAATGGTCCCGAAAGGCTCCCCGACTTTATGAGCCACCATTTCAGCGTGATGGACAGCCGAAAGAACGCTTCCGGTAAGCAGGATTCCGGCAATCACATCATAAACAACCCCGTTACCGATAAGTCCTGAAAAATAATACAGGACGGCCACTACGGGAAAAATATAGGTGTAATGTAAAAATTCTTTTGGTTTCATAAGCGTCTACAAAATACAAAAAATCTATCATTTTTGAAATAATGAAAGAGGATATTAATCATTTTAATGACACCAGAAATTAAAATCCTGAAAATCCGTGATCATATGGAGCAACAGTCCGATGGCAACGATCCTGATGTTTCCTCTGAAAAAGAGCATCAAAAAATACACCGCAATGGCATAATAAGAATGCAGGAAATGAAATCCTAAGCTGTTCCGGGAAGGATCGAAAACAGGATCAGCAAAAAGATGGTCCAGGTCTACGAGCATGGTTGCCAGCAGGATGAGATACGTTCTGAACCAGGTTTTCCTGTAGAATATCAGGGCAATAAAAACCGGAAAGACCAGATGCAGGAAATAGTGAACAAGGGTTTTCCAGAAAAAACAGTCGGGCATATTTATATTTTTCCTTTTAAATACTTCTGGCGCAGCGGTTCGTCCAGTTTTTCAATGGCATACCTGAGACAGGTCCTCGGCATTTCAAGGTAATATTGATCAAGGTAACGGATCAGTTCATCAGGAGCCTTTTTCCCCATTTCTCTCAACATCCAGCCGTTTGCTTTATGCATAAGGTCATGCGGATATTTCAGGTTGTGAGTAACCAACTCTTTCATCAGTTCATACGAATGCTTCCTAATAAAGTATAAGGTGGCTACGATTCCAATGCGCTTATGCCACATGTGGTCTGAACGGGCTAATGTCCGGAGCAGATCCGCTCTGTCATATTCATATGCATAGCTGCCGAGAATCGGATAGGAACTTGAATCCACCAGGTCCCAATTGTTTATATACGCCAGATGCGACATATAAAAATTCGCTATACCCTCTTTTTCTGATGGGATTTTAGATTTCTGAAACCGGTTCACAAGGATAAACAAAGCGGTAAGCCTGTGTTCATGATATTCCGATGAAAGAAGCTGGCTGATTTCACCCAACGAGACATCCGGATAAAAGGCTTTTGCTACGGCTCTCTGATCCGGAACCGATATTCCCAGAAAAATATCACCTTCACCATACTCTCCTTTCCCTGTTTTAAAAAACTTTTGGGAGATCACGGCTTTTCCGGGTACAGCCAGAGCAGCCAGTGCTTCACGGATATTAGTAACCGCTGAATCCATTACTGATGTTCATCTGAAATAACCGCTTCTATTTCTTCGCTCACGATCTTTTTGGGATTAGCCACTTTTGCAATGGTAAGTCCCTGAACGATAATAGAGAATACCACTACACAATAAGTAATACTCAATATAGTATTGCTGTATTCATTTTTAGGGATGGATAAAGCCAGGGCGATGGATACCCCACCGCGTATTCCTCCCCATACCAGTACTTTTACCGTTTGCGGATTAAACCTTGTTCTCAGAGACATAAATTTGGTAGGCACCCAGATAGAAATAAACCTTGCCAAAAGCACCACTACAATAGAGATGATCCCTGGGATCATGAAATATTTCAGGTCTTTGATCATCAAAAGCTCAAACCCGATGAACAGGAATAATACGGCATTCAGGATTTCATCAATCAGTTCCCAGAACTTGATCAGGTAATCCTGGGTGATGGATTTCATATTGAACTTGGTATTGAAATTCCCCATAAACAACCCGGCAGCGACCATGGTCAGCGGTCCGGAAATATGCATCTGCCTGGCAATAAGGTATCCTCCCATCACTACGGACAGAGTAACCAGGACAGAAATGATATAATCGTCTACTTCACGCATTAATCTGGAAGTAACCCATCCCAACACAACCCCCAATAATAGCCCTCCGCCGGCTTCCTTCAACAAGAGCATTCCAATACTTTCAATGCTGAGGTCAACCTCCTGGCCGATAGCCAGCTGCAGTATAACCGTAAATACCACAACTGCCATACCGTCATTAAACAGGGATTCTCCGGCAACCTTGGTTTCAAGGGATTTGGGAACATTGGCCTGTTTAAGGATACTTAGTACCGCCACAGGATCAGTAGGCGAAATCAGAGCCCCAAAAACAAGGCAATAAATCAACGGCAGCTGAATCCCTACCAGGGGCAACAGATAATAGGTCCCAAAACCTACTACGAATGTTGAAATGACCACTCCTGCGGTAGAAAAAATAACCACAGGCCTGAACTGCTCTTTGAGGTCATCAATATTGATATGGATTCCCCCTGCAAACAGAAGGAAGTTAAGCATCGCTCCCATCAGTACTTCGGTAAAATCAATGCTGTTCATAAGGTCATTAAGATGGCCGAATGTTCTCGGCAGAAACGTTTCCCCGAACAGGACCAGAAAAATGGATACAACAATGGCAATAACCATAATCCCGATGGTGCTCGGAAGCTTTAAAAACCTGTAATTGAGGTAAGCAAATATGGATGCCAGTACAATTAAGGCAGAAAATGAATAATATAACTCCACTAAATGTGTTTTTTATAAATTTAAATAAAGTATTTTAATATAGATTTTATTGTTTTCTTTCTCCCAAAGATCTATAATGCCGTCTTTTGAGGATTTTGAAGCCTTAGTATAGCCTTCACCGATATTCAGCATATTCAGCAGGATGTATTCATCCCCGACTGAGTTTACCAGATAGGCTGTCTTCTCAGATTTTCCGTCTCCGGAACTTCTGATAGCACCGGTCAAGGACCGTAGCTGGCTCAGGTGGTAAATAAAATTTTCTTTGTCCTGCTTGGCATCGTAGGCCCTCAGCAGGATGAGAAGGACATCCAGGTTGGTCGGGTCTTTATCATACAGAATTTTGCCCTGGCGAATGCATTCATCAAAATTTTTATCTTTGAATGCCTGCGCAAGCTGCTCAAACCTTTCATCCGCAGTAGAAATCCTGTCCTTGCTGAAATTCCTTCCATAGTACAGATGCTGTGCCTCGAGGCTGTCGAGGGATTTCGTAAAGCCCCGGTATTTAAAGATCAGCTTTTCGTAGAAATAAGGAGAAGCTGAATCTTTCATGTCTTTACTGATTGCCTTTAAATCAATTGCCGGTTTCTGGCTGAAGCCGAAAACAGGCCAGAAGATCAGCAGGAAAAAGAAATAATTTTTCATGAACCGTTATTTTCTTCGTCGTCGTTATCGAAATATTCAAACAGGAAATCATTATATGGAAATCTCGAAATGTGTATTTTCATCACCTCATCATAGATCATCTTTTTCATTTCCGGGAAGTTCTCTTTCGTTAACGCCGAAATAAATACGGTAGGGTATTTTGATTTGGCCATCCAAGTCTTTTTCCATTCTTCAAGAGAAATGTTCTTACGCGTTGAAGGCGTAAGGTCATCTTCTTCTTTTTTCTCGTAGCTGAAATCATCGATCTTGTTGAATACCATGATCATCGGCTTCCTGTGGGCATCAATCTCCTGAAGGATCTGGTTCACTGAATCAATGTGGTCTTCAAAGCTTTCATGCGAAATATCCACTACATGGATCAGGAGATCCGCTTCCCTTACCTCATCCAGGGTAGACTTGAATGATTCTACCAGTTGTGTAGGAAGCTTACGGATAAACCCTACGGTATCTGTCAGCAAAAACGGAAGGTTTCCGATGACTACTTTCCTTACGGTAGTATCCAGTGTTGCAAACAATTTATTTTCTGCGAATACTTCGGATTTGGACAGGGAGTTCATCAGGGTAGATTTTCCTACGTTGGTATATCCCACCAGCGATACACGGACCATCTTGCCCCTGTTATTTCTCTGGGTTGCCATCTGTTTATCAATGGTTTTCAGTTTTTCCTTCAGTAAGGAGATCCTGTCACGGATGATACGCCTGTCGGTTTCAATCTCTGTTTCCCCGGGTCCTCTCATCCCGATTCCTCCCCGCTGGCGCTCAAGATGGGTCCACATCCGGGTCAACCTCGGTAAAAGATATTCATACTGAGCAAGCTCCACCTGGGTTCTTGCGTAAGAAGTCTGTGCTCTCTGGGCAAAAATATCAAGGATAAGATTGGTCCGGTCGAGTATCTTCACTTCAAGTTCCCGTTCAAGGTTTTTCAGCTGGGAAGGGGAAAGCTCGTCATCAAAAATCACCGTTCCGATTTCGTGCTCTTTCACAAAATCCCGTATTTCCATTGCCTTTCCGCTTCCTACAAATGTTTTGGAATCCGGCTGGGACATTTTCTGGGTGAACCTTTTTTCTACGGTAGCCCCTGCGGTATAAGCCAGGAATTCCAGCTCATCCATATATTCCTTTAACTTTTCTTCATCCTGGTCTTTGGTTACCAATCCTACCAAGACCGCTTTCTCATAGTTATGTTCTTTCTTGTCTAGCATTCAGTTCTGTCTGTATTGTGAGATTTACAAGATACTATTTTTAGGAGGAAATTCCAAAAAAGTGCTTCTGAAATATTTTTCCTATCCTTATCATGGTTTATGTAAAATAGCAGATAATGGTTTATTTTTAATCCCAATCCGCGGCAATGAATTTCATGGAGTCGCCGTTTTCATCTGATAGAATAAGGTAATGGCCTTTCATCCTGTAATGATTCATTTTTTTGAAATGTGCAGCAAAAGAAGTTTCCAGCTGCATATTATTACAGGCCATCATGGTGCCTCCCACTTCAGAAATGGAAAGCCTGTTTCGATTGCCGAATTCAGCTGTAAAAAACATCCTGTTGCATCCCATAAAAGCGCCGCCCTGTATTTTGCCGTTCTCCTCCGGCGCAGTAAGATTAATCGCGGCTTTGTTTTTTATGAGTTCTTCCTTGGAATAAGTACCAAAAGAAACCAGCATCCATTCCCTGCGGATCTGTGGTTTCCCGGTAGTTGACGTAGCACAGCAGATGGCTGATTCCGCCATAAAAATGACAAAAAGTATATAAATCAGTTTTTTCATAGTGGTAATTGTGCCATTTTTATACCATCCCGGGACTGAATCCCATAAAAATTAGTAAATTAGCGACACAAAAATTAATTTATATAATGAAAAGAATAGTTCTATTATTCACTTTCCTGCTGAGTTTTGTTCAGATGAGAGCGGACGAGGGGATGTGGCTTCTGATGCTCATCAAAAGGCTTAATGGTGTTGACATGCAAAAAGAAGGTCTTCATCTGACTCCTGAAGAAATTTATTCCGTTAACAATTCCAGCCTGAAAGACGCTATCGTAAGCTTCGGAGGATTCTGTACCGGGGAGATCGTTTCCAGCCAGGGGCTTATTTTTACCAACCACCACTGTGGTTACGGAGCGGTAGCCGCAGCTTCCACACCGGAAAAAGATTATCTTAAAAACGGTTTCTGGGCCATGAAACAGAAAGACGAATTCAATGCCAAGGACCTGTATGTAAGATTCCTGGTAAGAATGGACGATGCTACCCAGAGAATCAATTCCAAGCTGAATAACTCCATGACTGCTGAACAGAGAAAAGCGGTTATTGATGCTGAAAGCAAGGCTATCCAGGCTGAGAATTCCGAAAACGGAAAATATACCGTTGTAGTAAAAGACTTCTTTAACGGAAATGAGTTTTATTATTTTGTATACCAGGATTATAAAGATATCAGGCTGGTAGGTGCACCACCATCTTCATTAGGAAAATTCGGAGGCGATACGGACAACTGGGAATGGCCAAGACATACGGCTGACTTCACGGTTTTCAGGGTATATGCTGATGCAGCAGGAAATCCTGCGGAATTCGCTCCCGGGAATGTTCCTTTAAAACCTAAGCATTTCTTACCGGTTTCCCTGAAAGGAATCAAACCCGGTGATTTTTCTATGATCTTGGGATATCCGGGAAGAACCAACCGTTACCTGACGTCATACGGAATCGAGCAGATGGTTAATAAAGACTATCCGGCATGGGTGGAAGCTTCCAAACTGGCTATGGATGTCATGAAAAAATACATGGATAAGGATAAAGCTACTCAGTTGAACTATGCTTCCCAGTATGCATCCGTTGCCAATTACTGGAAAAACAGACAGGGAACGATTGATGCCGTTATTAAAAACGGAACGATTACCGACAAGCAAAAAATTGAAGATATCTACAGAAAATGGTCTATCCTTCCGGGAAATACCGAATATGACGGTGTTCTTGATGATATTGCCATATACTACAAGCAGGTATCAGACAGAAATGTGGAACGTAACTACATGAGCCAGCTGTCTAGAAATGCGAAATACATTACCCTTGCCCTTCAGGTAGGTTCTGTACTGAATTCTTATGCAGCACAGGACATGCAGGGAAGACTTGCCATGAAGCCGAAAGTGGATGCCGCCATCAAAGCAGCGTATGAAAACTTCAATACGCAGCTGGAGGGCGAAATGCTGAATTCTATGGTAAACCTTTACCAGACAAGGGTGAAAAAAGATGTGGCTTCTCCTGCAATTATGGCACTGGATGCCAAAACGCTTTCTAACGTAGCCTATTCTTCTATCTTTGCCAATAAGACTTCGGCAACGAATTTCATCCTGAATCCGGACCGTCTGAAGCTGGACGCAGATCCGCTTTGGAAGATCGCCAAAGGATTGGTGGAAGACCAGAAGCTGGCTGCCGAGAAATACTCTAAAATAGACGATAACTTCGCTAAAAATAACCGTCTGTTCTTAGCCGGACTGATGAAATCGATGCCGGACAAGAAATTCTATCCGGACGCCAACTCTACGATGAGGCTGACTTATGGAACGGTAGACAAATTGCCGATCCGAAGCGACAGAAATTATTTCGGTGTTACGGATAATTATTATACGGATATGACCGGTCTTGTAGGCAAATACAAAAAAGGAGATGAAGAGTTTGACCTTCCTCAGCGTGTGATCGACCTTTACAATATGAAAGATTTCGGACAATATGCTGATGCGGCAGGATACATGCCGGTAAACTTCCTTTCCAACAACGATATTACAGGAGGAAACTCAGGTTCTCCGGTAATTGACGGAGACGGAAACCTGATCGGTATTGCCTTTGACGGAAACAGCGAAGCATTGAGCGGGGATATCGTTTTCGAACCGGAATGGCAGAAAACCATCAACGTAGACGTTCGTTTTGTTCTTTGGACCATCGACAAATATGCCGGTGCCAGAAGACTGATTGACGAGCTTCAACTGGTAAGAGGTGAAAACACGCCTGCCGATACGAAAACCAAAGCTCCTAAGGCTGAACGTAAAACAACAACAGGTAAAAAGAAGAAATAATTCTTTTTTAATATAGATAGAAAACCGTGAATATCTTTCACGGTTTTTTTTATTTTGACAAGACGAATATCTTATGGAAACACAGCCCATCCATTTTACAGTCATCATTCAGCAGCACGGCAATATGAACGCTGCCTATGTTGAATTTCCGTTTTCTGTGCAGGAACTGTTCGGAAGAAAAGGACAGGTAAAAATCAGGGCAGTCTTTGATGGTCATACAGAATACCGCGGCAGCCTCTCCAAAATGAAGTCTGATCATCACCTTCTCGGCCTCACCCAGGAGATCAGGAAACAGCTCGGGAAAACATTCGGGGATGAGGTTTCTGTTTCAATCACCGAAGATACTGAGGAAAGAACAGTGTCTATTTCAGAAGACATTGCTGCCGTACTGAATGAAAATCTCAAAGCAAAAGCTTTATTTGAAGCGATGAGCTATACGCACAGGAAAGAATACATCCGCTGGATCGAGGAAGCCAAGAAAGCTGAAACCAGAGAAAGAAGGATGCTTAAAATGATTGAAATGATCCTGGAAGGGAAAAAGGGAATCTGATTAATAACAATCATTTCTATTTCAGCCCGATAAGCTGTAAGCTAAACACCATCTTGCGATAATAACACATCAAAGCCCCAATTCTTTAACCGAAATTTCCCGCATTTCCACTTTCCGGATTTTCCCAGAGATGGTCATCGGGAATTCATCTACAAATTTCCAGTATTTCGGTACCTTGTAATGCGCAATCCGTTCTCTGCAGAAACCCGTCAGTTCTTCTTCTGTAATGGTATACCCTTCACGCACTTTAATCCAGGCCATAACCTCTTCGCCGAATTTTTCACTCGGAACCCCGATCACCTGGGCATCCAGTATATTGGGATACTGATACAGGAAGTCTTCGATTTCCTTGGGCGAAATATTCTCTCCGCCGCGGATGATGAGGTCTTTAATCCTTCCGGAAATATTAATGTAGCCTTCCTCATCCATCATGGCCAGATCACCGGTATGCATCCATCGCTGTTCATCCAGGACCTGACGGGTCGCATCAGGATTATTCCAGTATTTCAGCATAACGGAATATCCGCGGGTACATAATTCGCCGTGTTCTCCCCGCTTAACTACGGCTCCGGTTTCAGGATTGATGATTTTAATTTCAATATGGTCCTGAACGGTTCCTACAGAATTCACCTGTTTATCGAAGGGTGTCCCGATCCTGGTCTGGGTAGATACGGGCGAGGTTTCAGTCATTCCGTAGCAGATCGTAACTTCCTTCATATTCATCAGGCTTCCTACCTTTTTCATGATCTCAGGCGGACAGACCGAACCGGCCATAACTCCCGTCCTTAAAGACTGCATGTTAAAATCCTGTGACAGCATTTCATTCAGCATAGTGATAAACATGGTCGGAACACCATACAGGGAAGTACATTTTTCCTTTTCCACCACCTGTAATGTTTTTACGGGATCGAAACTGTCGTTCGGAATTACCATAGTGGCACCGTGGGAAGTACAGGCCAGGTTTCCGATCACCATTCCGAAACAGTGGAAAAAAGGAACGGGAATACATACCCTGTCGTGTTCGGAATAATGAAGCCGGATGCCGATGAAGTATCCGTTATTGAGAATATTGTGGTGTGAAAGGGTTACGCCTTTAGGGAAACCGGTAGTCCCGGAAGTATACTGGATATTTACCGGGTCATCAAACTGAACCGTGTCCTCCCAGTCTTGCAGCTGTTCATCAGAAACAAAGTCTGCACCATTCAGGAAACGGTCCCAGCTTTCGTCCCAGAAGATTTCATTCTTAAGAACAGTGGCAAATTCCCGTGCATCCTCTATCATTTTTTTATAGTTGCTGGACTTGAATTCAAGCGCAGAAAACAGATGGGAAATTTCAGACTGGTTCAGCACAAAGATCAGCTCGCTGGTCCTGTAGGCAGGATTGATGTTAACCAGGATCACCCCGATATTTGCCGTTGCATATTGCAGCAGCACCCATTGATAGGTATTCGGGGACCAGACTCCTACCCTGTCTCCTGCTTGTACGCCTAAATGGATCAGCGCTTTGGAAACCTTTCTCACCTGCTGATAAAACTGGCTGTACGTGGCCCTGTAATCCTGGTGGCTGCATACCAAAGCTTCCTGATCAGGAAACCTTTCTGCCGTCCGCTTCAGGTTTTCGCCGATGGTCTCTCCTAAAAGTGGAATATCGGATGCTCCGTGTACGTAAGAAAGTGTATTGTTCATCTTGATTTTTTTAAATTAAACCCGCTTTTCAGATGAAAGCAGATATAAAATTATGGATATTTTCAGAGACTAAGGCCTGATTTCATCGGATTAAGTTCTTTTTCTGGTTACTACTTAAAAATCACGTTATCATACATTCCAAAAATCCCTGTCCAGGCTCCTGTATTGTATGGCTTCAGAAATATGGTAGGATAAAATACGGTCAGAGGCTTCCAGGTCGGCAATGGTCCGGGCTACTTTGAGGATCCTGTCATAAGCCCTTGCCGATAGGTTCAGCTTTTCCATTGCTGTTTTGATCAGGCTGAAAGAAGTTTCATCCAGCTCGCAGAAGCGCTCGATTTCTTTAGGGCCCATCTGGGCATTATAGCTGATCTTTAAATCCTTATACCGTTCATGCTGTATTCCGCGGGCCTGAAGGACACGCTGCCGGATATTTTCACTGTTCTCGCCTTTCCTCCGTTCAGCCAGCTGTTCAAACTCTACTTTCTGCACCTCGACATGGATGTCAATACGGTCGAGCAACGGACCGGAAAGCTTATTCATATAGCGCTGCATCTCATAAGTAGACGAGGTATTGTTGGGATCATCAGGGAAATACCCGCTCGGGCTTGGATTCATAGAAGCCACCAGCATAAAGCTGGCCGGATAATTTACCGTAAATTTCGCCCTTGAAATCGTGACTTCGCGGTCTTCCAGCGGCTGCCTCATGACTTCCAGCACCGTTCGTTTAAACTCCGGCATTTCATCCAGGAAAAGGACTCCGTTATGTGCCAGTGAAATTTCTCCCGGCTGCGGATAGCCGCCACCGCCCACGAGGGCCACATCTGAAATGGTATGGTGCGGGGCACGGAACGGGCGGATGGTCATCAGTGAAGTCTCAGTCCCCATCTTTCCGGCTACCGAATGGATCTTTGTCGTTTCCAGGGCCTCCTTAAGCGTCAACGGCGGTAAAATACTGGGCAGCCTTTTGGCTAACATGGTTTTCCCGCTTCCGGGAGGGCCGATCAGGATGATGTTATGCCCTCCGGCCGCGGCTACTTCCATCGCTCTTTTAGCGGTTTCCTGACCTTTTACTTCTGAAAAGTCAAACGGAAAGCTGTTTATTTTTTCCTGGAATTCCTTGCGGGTATCAAGCACGGTCTGCTCTATCGGTTTGCCTTCGTTAAAGAAGTCGATCACCTCTTTGATATTTTCTGCTCCCAGAACTTCTATGTCACTGACGATTGCTGCTTCCCGGGTATTCTGTTTTGGAAGGATGATCCCTTTAAAGCCTTCTTCCTTTGCCTGAATGGCAATCGGCAACACTCCTTTGATGGGCTGGAGTGTCCCGTCCAGTGAAAGCTCGCCCATAATGATGTATTCCTGAACACGGTCTGCAAGGATCTGATCGGATGCCGCAAGAATGCCCACGGCAATACTGAGGTCATAAGCGGAACCTTCCTTCCTGAGATCGGCAGGAGCCATATTGATCGTGATTTTTTTACCCGGGATTTTATACCCCACATTTTTGAGGGCGGCAGAAATGCGGTAGCTGCTTTCTTTGATGGCATTATCAGGGAGCCCGACAAGATGGTATCCTACTCCTGTATCCACATTAACTTCTATGGTAATGGTCTGCGCAGCGACGCCATGAATGGCACTTCCGTAAATTTTGATCAGCATACAATGTGTTTTATGGTAAATGTAATAAGAAAACCAATGATATCAAAGTGATCCCTACCTATTCTTATCATATCGCTTCTAAAATCTTATAGAATCATAAAAGCCGCCTCGCAAGCGAGACGGCTTTTATGACGTGTAACCGATATATTGTATTAAACAGCTAATCCTGGAATGTTAATCAATTGGCATAAACCGATCTGTTCTGAAAGACATTCATCCCTGCCACTTTATTTTTATCGGTATTGTAAATAATTTCCACTGAAAAGCAGGAGACCTCATACAGGGCATACTTTAAATTGTTGATGGTTTTTTCATTCATCATGCGTCCCTGATTGATCACAAAGTTGTATTTGGATTGCTGATCCGGTAAGTTCTGAAAGTCGTAGTAAGAAATGTTCATAGCTGTTGATTTACTTGTTATATACTATTGCTATGCAATTTTTTAACCAATTTTACCAATATTTATCATTTTTTAATAAAATTTTAAATATTGACTTTGCTTATCATAATGCTTAAGCTACCAATGCCTTATTAACTCTGGATTAAAGTAGCATCATGCAATTGCAACAGAATGTATAATTTTTTTTAATAGTTTATTATAAGAGTTGTCTTTTACATTTTCATCTGATTTCTTTGATGCAAAGATGAAACCGGCCAACGACAAAAGTTGACGTGTTATTCATTATTTTAAAATTTAACAAAAAGCATCATAAAAGTATTTTATGATCTGCCTTAGTAAATTTTGCCCTCAATCATTCTTGGCATTCAGGCATTTTTAATACATTTGTTAAAACGGTACAATGAACTTTGAGCAGATCCATCTTCATCTCGATGCTTATAAAAAGCATCATCAGATTAAGGAGGCTGCGGAATACCTGATCCGCTCCTTTCAATTAGAGCATGAGAACTTTGCCGGGTTCGGGTTCAGGGAAGAGTTATCACCCAATTCTTTACTGCTGACTGCGGAAGGCCAGCTGGGAAAACCTCAGAAGGTGATGATTCCCAGGAACCTGTTTAACTTCGATCTTAATCTCGTCCTTAATATGATCGCACATGAAATGCTTCATGTAAGGCAGAAAGCGCCCGGTAATGTGGTAGAGGATAAAAATGAACGGGAATTCCAGGCCTATTATGAAATGCTTTTTCACCGGGTTTTCCCCCTGATCCCTGAGGTCTCGGATTATCATAAGAAGTTTTTTGGCAATAAAGCGCTGGAATATTACAAAAGAATGGGCGAAGGCTCTGAACTTCAACAGAAGTATGCCGTACAGAAGGCTGAAATAGAACATTTAATATATTGATGATGATAAAACCTGAAATATCGTGGGAAGATTTTGAAAAGATCGACATCAGGACGGGAACTGTTCTGTCCGTTCAGGACTTTGAGAAGGCCCGAAATCCTTCCTATAAACTGGAAATTGATTTCGGGGCATTAGGCATTAAGAAATCCTCTGCTCAGATCACCGCATTATACAGCAAGGAAGACCTGATCGGGAAACAAATCTTAGCTGTAGTTAATTTTCCTAAAAAACAGATTGCCAATTTTTTAAGTGAGTGCCTGGTCCTGGGCATCTATGGAGAAGATACCAAAGACGTTACCCTTCTTACTCCTTCATTACCTGTTAAGAATGGTCTGCGGGTAGGCTAACCAGATATAACACCAAATATATGATACAGCACATTCCTTTAGATAAAGTTTTATTCCTTGATATTGAGACCGTTCCGGGAGCAGCGTTATGGGAAGACCTTACGGAGGCGGAACAGATGCTCTGGGACAAAAAGACAAGGTTCCAGCGTAAGGAGGACGTTGAAGCCGGTGATTTTTATGTGGAACGGGGCGGAATTATGGCAGAATTCGGAAAGATTATCTGCATTACGATCGGAATGCTTGAAAAAAACGATACCCTGAAAATCAAAAGTTTTTCAGGCCACGATGAAAAGAAAATGCTGCTTGAATTCGGCGAGATCTTCAACAGCCCCAGGCTCAGGGACGTTATACTATGTGCCCATAACGGTAAGGAATTCGATTTTCCCTGGATTGCCAGAAGGTTCCTGATCAATGGCCTGATGCCGCCGGTACCGTTTCAGATGTTCGGCAAAAAACCCTGGGAGATCCCGCATATTGATACGATGGAACTCTGGAAATTCGGAGATTATAAGACATTTGTTTCCCTGGAATTGCTGGCGCACGTCTTCGGAATCCCGACGCCAAAAGATGACATCGACGGATCAATGGTTTCATCAATTTACTACATAGAGAAAGACTTGCAGCGAATAGTGGACTATTGTGAAAAAGATGTCTTAACTTTGGCCAACGTTTTCCGGCGCATGCGCCAGGAAGATTTATTGAAAAGGTACATCAATTTAGACTAAAATGAAATTTACAGACGATCAGATTGCTGATATTGGTGAAAACATCATCAGAGTGCTTAAAACCGTATATGACCCCGAAATTCCGGTAGACATCTATGAACTGGGACTCGTTTATGACGTACAGATTTCCGATGACGGCGATGTTAAAATCATCATGACCCTTACCACGCCTAACTGTCCGGTAGCAGAGACCCTGCCTCAGGAAGTGAAAGATAAGGTGGCAGAAGTGGAAGATGTGAACAGCGTGGACCTCGAGCTTACGTTTGAACCCAGCTGGAATAAAGACATGATGAGTGAGGAAGCAAAATTTGAACTTGGAATGCTTTAACAGATAAAATGCAAAATAAAATAAGGCTGCCAGAACTGGCAGCCTTTACTGTATCCGGTATTTTAAACCTCTTTTGCAATCTCTTTTCCTTCCCTCCTGCTCCACTCACTCCAGGAGCCTACATAGAGCGAAGGCGTATTAAATCCTGCGTGCTCCAAAGCTAAAATAGTGTGGCAGGCGGTGACTCCTGAACCACAATGAATGATCAGGTGTTCCGGTTTTCCCTGTAAAAGATCCCTGTATTTTTCTCTCAGCACCTCCGGCTTCAGGAAATGCCCGTTTTCATCTAGGTTTTCAGAAAAAGGAATATTGATAGCGCCTGGAATGTGTCCGGCAATTAAATCAATAGGCTCAGATTCTCCTCTGTACCGGTAGGCATCCCGTACATCAACAACAATAGAAGAATGGTTTACTAATTCATTTTCAACAGTTTCCAGCGATGATACAGGAAGAAGCCAACCTTCTTTTCTGATGACATCAGTTTTATCAAAAACTTCTTCACCTGATGAAAATTCCAATCCTTCTCTTTCAGCATGCTGAAATCCTCCATCCAGAACACGCACATGGTCAAACCCAAAAGCTTTAAGCATCCACCAGGCTCTCGCTGCTGCATTAGCCCCGCTCTTATCATCGTATACGACGATGTGCGCCCCTTCATCGATCCCAAGGCGGGATAGGGTCTCAGCGAATTTTTCGATATCTGGAAGCGGATGCCTTCCTCCGAAGGCTGCATCCTTTCCTATCTGCGCCAGGTCCCGGTCCAGATCTATGAACCGTGCTCCTTTAATATGTTTGTCCAAATAATGCTCATAGCTGTCTTTCCCTGCTCTTGCATCAAGGATGATGAGGTTTTCGGACGGAATATTTTTCAGTTCGGAAGGTGAAATAACAGGATCCATAGTGTCGAATTTTGTTTTAAAATAAACCAGTTTTCAATACGTAACTCTTACCTGAAATTAATCGTAAGCGTTCAAGATATCCTTTAAAAATTAAAAATATCCTTAGCCTTGTTGTAAGAACTTTCAAAGTTCAGCAGGTTCAGTTTATGGTCCGCTTTTTCCACGCTCATAAAATTGATCACCTGTTCGGTAGGCATATTTCCTACCAGGTCATCTTTGGCCATCGGACAGCCGCCGATTCCTTTGATGGCACTATCAAACCTCCTGCATCCCTGGTCGTATGCCGCTTTTAATTTGGAATACGAATCTTCATACCGGTTATGGAAATGCCCTCCGAAGTTAATCTCCGGGTATTGGGCCGGGATTTTTTCAAACAGGAGCGTAATGGTCTGCGGTGTCGCAACTCCTGTAGTATCAGACAGCAAAATATCTTTGACTCCGATCTCTGAAAAACGCTGTGCCCAGAAATCCACATCTTCCCATTTCCACATTTCGCCGTACGGGTTTCCGAAGGCCATGGAAAAATAAATGTTCAGCTGCTTTCCTTCTGTTTTTACCAGCTCCAGCATCCTGATGATGTCATTGAAGGCTTCTTCCTGGCTTTTATTGGTATTCCGGTGCTGAAAGGTTTCGGATATGGAAAACGGGAACCCCAGGATATCCACCGAAGGATGTTTCAGTGCTTTTTCCGCTCCCCGGTAGTTTCCGATGATCGCGGAAATTTTAGTGTTGGATAATGACTTGTCTATATTTTCAGCCACTTCGTGGGAATCGGCCATCTGGGGAATCGCTTTCGGGGAGACGAAGCTCAGGCAGTCCAGCACGTCAAAGCCTACTTCCATTAAAGAATTAATGTAATCTATCTTTTGGTGTGTAGGAATAAATTTTCCCCAACCCTGCATGGCATCTCGCGGACATTCGGTAAGAAACATTTTTACTTTTGATTTTTTCAAATATAATAAAACTAAACCACAACAGCCATGACAGAGCCAAGAATTACAAAATGCTGATTGAGAGCTTTTTAAAACAAACATTTCATTTCAGGCCCTGAGCTTGTGCTTCATATAATGCATTCTGAAAATCAAATTTGCTAACTTTGCTGAAATTTATACCATCAGATGAGTACAATAGAATTCAACCCTTTGTGGAAAGAAAAGTTACTGAACCGTTTTTTAAGTTATGTAAAGATATATTCAACCAGTGATGCAGAAAGTGAAGCAACCCCTTCTACCCCGCAACAGTGGAATATTGCCAAATATATTGTAGAAGAACTGAAAACCATCGGCCTGGAAGATGTTTCCATAGATGATAACGGCTATATTATGGGCTATGTTCCTTCTAATCTTGAAAATGACCAGAAGCCAACCATCGGCTTTATCTCCCATTATGATACATCACCGGATTTCAGCGGGGAAAACGTTAATCCTCAGGTTTGGGAGAATTATGACGGCAATGACCTGGTCCTTAACCAGACTACCGGATTTACATTATCACCGTCAAAATTTGAAAGCTTAAGAAAATATACCGGGCAGACTTTAATTACTACGGACGGAAACACTCTTTTAGGTGCTGACGACAAAGCAGGCTGTGCAGAAATCGTTACGGCTGCGGAATATCTGATCGCCCATCCTGAAATCAAGCACGGAAGGGTCGCTGTAGGATTTACTCCTGATGAAGAAATAGGAAGAGGAGCCCATAAATTTGATGTCGCGAAATTCGGGGCAGAATTTGCGTATACGATGGACGGAGGCGAAGTTGGAGAATTGGAATATGAAAACTTCAACGCCGCCGGTGCTGTTGTTAAGATCCACGGACTGAGCGTGCACCCGGGATATGCATACGGAAAGATGGTGAATGCCGCACTGCTGGCTTCTGAATTCGCCCAGACGCTTCCTGCCAATGAAACGCCTGCCACCACCAAAGGTTTTGACGGATTTTATCACCTGATGGACCTGAATGCAGATATTTCTGAGGCTAAGCTACAGTACATCATCCGTGATCATAACGAGGAAAAATTTGAGGCCAGGAAGAAATTCATGGAAGAGAAAGTGGCTGAATTCAACCAGAAACATGGTGCAGGAACAGCTGAAATTGAGATTAAGGAGCAGTACCGGAACATGAAGCAGCAGTTTGAAGGAAAGATGCACATCATTGACCTGGCTGCAGCTGCTATGAAAGAAGCGGGTATCGAGCCTAAGATTAAAGCGATCAGAGGCGGAACCGATGGCGCTCAGCTATCCTATATGGGACTGCCCTGCCCGAATATTTTTGCCGGCGGGATCAATTTCCACGGACCGTATGAGTATGTAGCGCTTGAAAGCATGGAAAAAGCAATGGAAGTGATTGTGAATATCGTGAAAGCATAAAGCGTTCCCTCTATAAAACAGAAAGCCGGCTCGGTGAGCCGGCTTTCTTAATATTTTATGTGCAGTTCTGTTATAAAATGTTCAGGATCTTTGTTGGAATATTTAATCCCGATAGAATCTCCTAATTTTTTATTTCTGAAGCCTCTTACCCATTCAATGCCTTTAATCGTAACTCCTTTTACGACAAATTGTACTCTGATATGTTTTCTGGGATTATACCCCATTTCTGTGATCATCCCTTCTGTCAGGCTGTAATCTTTGTTGATTTCATTGACCTCTTCAATTTTTTTCAACGTCAGATACCGGACCGTAAGTGCCACTGACCCTACGATGATTGTCATTACCAAGGCAACTTGAAGATATTCCTTTAGTGTGGGCTTGGCTTTTGGCGGCAGTCCTTTTTTATCCATAGTCAAAAATAACTTTAAAAGCGTTTACATATTTATCCTCTTTTAAAATCAGACAACATCCAGAACGTCAGATACCATTAAATAATTACTGCTCCTGCCGGTTTCCCAGAAAAGCATCCCAACCCTGCGCTGTCAGTGCGACCAATTGGTTGGATCCCCGTGCTACCATGAAGTTTCCTTCTTCTTTCTCAACAGCGTGGCCGATGATGGTAAAATCCGGATGGTTTTTAATCTTGTCAAAATCAGCTGCGGAAATGGTAAACAGCAGTTCGTAATCTTCACCTCCGCTTAAGGCGGCCATCACGGGGTTTAGGTTAAATTCATCTGCTGTGGTAATCGTGAGGTTATCCATCGGGATTTTTTCCTCATACAGCCTGAACCCTACTCCCGACTGATCTGAAAGGTGCAAAATCTCCGAAGCCAGGCCGTCAGACACATCAATCATGGAAGTCGGCAGGATATCCAGCTGCTCCAGGATTCCTTTGACATCTGTCCTGGCTTCCGGCTTCAGCTGGCGTTCAAGAATATAGTCATACCCTTCCATTTCAGGCTGCATATTGGGATCAGCCAGGTACACGGCATGTTCCCGCTCCAGGATTTGCAGCCCCATATAGGCGCCTCCTAAGTCTCCGGTCACCACCAGCAGGTCATTGGGCTTTGCAGTGCTTCTTCTGACAATCTTTTCTTCGTTCTCAATTCCGACTGCCGTAATACTCATCACAAGCCCTGCACTGGAACTCGTCGTATCGCCGCCGATCAGGTCCACCTTATATCTTCCGCAGGCCGCCTGGATTCCGGCGTATATTTCTTCCAGCGCTTCTACCGGGAAACGGTTGGAAACAGCAAGGGAAACCAGGATCTGTGCAGGCGTTGCATTCATTGCAGCAATATCGCTGAGGTTGACCACTACTGCCTTATAACCCAAATGCTTCAGCGGAACATACCCCAGATTAAAATGAATGCCTTCTGCAAGCATATCTGTGGTAAGGACTACTTTCTTTGTGCCCGGATTAACAATCGCGGCATCATCTCCCACGCCAAGCTCGGAAGACTCGTTGGATAAAGGGAAATATTGTGTTAAATGTTTAATAAGGCCGAATTCGCCTAATTTGGAAATCGGTGTCAGTTCAGGATCTTTATCTTCAAACATATGTTTATTTATAAGTAATAGGAATGAGCAATAAGTAATTTTTATTGCGGTTTGATTCATCAATGATCATTCATCAATCATCATGTATTCATTTGAATACCTCCGGATCAATATTATGGGGATGGAAAGGGAATTTCTTGAAATCCTCTCTCGTTAACACCACGGTTTCCGGGGACTTGTACTTGTTCATGGCTTCTACCACATCATCCGGCGGAGTCGTCATCTTTCTCAGCATCATATCGATCCATACGCCGGTGGCTTCTGCTGTGGCGCAGTGTATTCCATCCGGAGTGTAAAATTTATGCACAAACCTGTAGATGGAAGAATCGTCTGAACATCCGTCGATTTCCACACTCACGATAACGGTCTGGTCCGCATAGATTTCCTTGAAAAAAGAATACCTTTCATGAAGGATGACAGGCCCTATTCCCCATCTGCTGAGCTGGGTAACCCCCATTTTTTCTTTGGTCATAAAAGCCATCCTGGCCTGTGCACAGTACTGCACGTAGGATGAATTGGCTAAATGTTTATTGGCATCAAGGTCGCTCCAGCGTACTTCAAAGGTATGGTAGTAAATCATTTAAGATGTATTTAAATATGAAATTCAATTTATATGGACGCGAAAGATATAGAGCCAACTGCCTTATTTATTACAACAACTGAACTCTATGCATTTGCGGCGCCTTTTTTCGATTAAAATCAAAAAATTATATTCATCAAAATTACTCAAATAAGATGGTTTATAAAAATTGTAGTTTTGCAAAAGTAATCTTGAGCATAAGATTAAGGAATCATGAAGAAAATTATCATTATCGGAGGAGGGGCAGCAGGATTTTTCTGTGCCGCCAACCTTGACGAAACCCAATACCACATCACCATCCTGGAGCAGAATTCGGATGTGCTTCAGAAAGTAAAGGTTTCCGGAGGCGGACGCTGCAATGTTACCCACGCCTGCTTTGATCCCAGGGAGCTGGTTCAGTTTTATCCCCGCGGGAATAAGGAACTGCTGAGCGTTTTTACGAAATTCCAGCCGGGAGATACCATGGACTGGTTTGAACGCAGGAATGTCCCGCTGAAAATTGAACAGGATAACCGTGTCTTCCCGGAAAGTAATTCTTCCCATAGCATCATCAACGCCATGGTGCAGGAAATAGAGCACAAAAACATTGAGGTAAAGACAAAATGTTCAGTAAAAGAAATTGAAAGGCAGGATGGCACTTATCTGGTCAGGACCAGTTTAGGCGATTTTAAAGCCGACATTATCATTTACACAACCGGCAGCTCACCCAAATCGCTGAAAATCATTGAGAACCTCGGCCATACAATCATTGATCTTGTTCCTTCGCTTTTCACCTTCAACATTAAAGATGACCTGCTGAAAGATCTTGCCGGAACCAGCTTTGAAATGGCAGAAACCTCCATACCGCAACTGAAAACGGAAGAAAGTGGCCCGCTTTTGATTACACACTGGGGACTATCCGGGCCTGCTATCCTTAAAATATCTGCCTGGGAAGCCATCAGCCTGGCCAAAATGAACTATAATTTTGAAATCGAAGTCAATTTCATTTCAAAACCGGTGGACGAAGCAGAAGAAATGTTCCTGGATTTCAAGCAGTCCAACCCTAAGAAGACCATCGGGCAGTCAAAAATTTTTGATATCACCAACCGCTTCTGGCAACGGATTTTAGAAGTTTCAAAAATCGACCTTAATAAGCAGGTGGCCCATCTCTCCGGGAAAGAAATACAGGCTGTCATTGAAAATCTATGCAGAAAGAAGCTGAAAGTAACCGGTAAATCAACCTTCAAAGACGAGTTCGTAACCGCCGGAGGCATTGATTTAAAGGAAATTAACTTCAAAACCATGGCATCAAAACTGTTGCCGCAATTGTACATTGCCGGAGAAGTGCTGAATATTGACGCCGTAACCGGAGGGTTCAATTTCCAGGCGTGCTGGAGCGAAGCATGGCTGATCGCGCAGGATCTGAATCTGAAAAGAGATAAACAAATGAGAGACAGATAGATAGATGAGAGATGGAGAGATGATAGATTGTAGATTGAGAAAAATGGTATTTAACAAGAGATAAATTTATGGCTGCTTGGCGTTTGGCCTCTGAACTGATCTATTTTTTTAATACTTTTTACAGGCAAAATATACTGTTCAGGCTTCTATCAATTTTCGCCATCCCTTTCTCCAGAAGAATCGGTCCGCAATCATTTTTTTTATTCCAGATTTATATTTAGTTTATATTTTTGCTTACATTTCTGTATGTAAACAGCCTTAGACTGTATAAATAATATGATCTGTAAACCCATGCATACCATCAGAAAAAACATTTCGGATATCCTTAAAATCCTTTTGATCCTGGGATTCGGATATTTCTTTTGGCTGATGCTGCAAATTACCCTGGAATATGTTCCGCTGAGGACCGACGTCAGTTTCCTGATGATCAAACAGACGGAAGTTGACCACCGGCAGGAATACCTGTACTTTTTCTATACCCATGTATATACCAGTATTTTTGTGCTCCTATCAGGATTTTTAGGCATCATCAGGAAAGATTTCGGGATCAGGGACTTCCATAAGAATGCGGGAAAAGTGTATATTTTCCTGATCCTGCTCCTTGCTGCCCCTTCAGGAATTTATATGGGAATTTTCGCCAACGGAGGGCTTTTTTCAAAAATCTCATTTGTCATTTTAGGTTGCCTGTGGTGGGCTTTTACGTATAAAGCCTATCGTCTTGCCGTACAGAAAAAGTTCAGGGAGCATAAACAGTGGATGTGGCGCAGCTTTGCCCTGACATTATCTGCCGTTACCCTTAGAATGTGGAAGGTAATTATCGTATATTTATGTCACCCGAATCCCATGGATGTATATCAGATCATCGCATGGCTAGGCTGGGTACCCAATATCCTATTAATTGAATATTTAATCGCAAAAAAACAGATATGAAAAATTCAAAACCTGCGCTCCTCGCTATTCTTGCCATACTGGCAACCGGGTGTAAAAAAGAATCCGAAAGCACGACTAAACAAAAAGACAGCCTGTCGGCGGCAAAATCTCCTGAGATTGAGGAAATACACAAAGAATACTACGGGGTTTACAGCGGAGACTTTATCGGTAAAGAGAAAATGCTGGATGAAACCGACGGTACGGAATATGAAGGCGAAGTCTTTAAAAGGATTTCCCTCAAGATCAACCGCATTACCAAAGACAGCGTATACGGACAGAGTATCGTAGACGGGAACCAGCGCCCGTTCAGAGGGGTTTTCAACAGCAGTTCCCAATCATTTATCCTGGATGAACCGGGGAATGATAAAACGGACGGAAGATTTGAGGTGAAGCTCAGTAAAGACAGCCTGACCGGAAAATGGGATGCCTTTAATACCAAAGCCGTAAAATCCCCTGTGAAAGCCGTCAAGCTGGCCAAAAAAGAATTTGTCTACAACCCGAACTTTATACTGGACAAAGATTCTGAGCTGATCGACTGGGACAATCCGAAGGAGTTTGTTGAAAAATACACTAATGAATCGACCGGTAAAACCGAAAGCTATACCACTCAGAAAAACAGGATTGCCTCTGATGCCGTCTTTACCCTGAACGGATCCAAGCAGAAGCTGACTGAAAGTGAGCTGAAGAACCTTCGTAAACTGGATCTTGAAATCATTAAAAATTCTATTTTCGCGCGGCATGGGTATGCGTTCAAAAAACCTACCTACAGACACTTTTTTGAGCAGACACAATGGTACATCCCGGTATCTGACAATGTAGACAATGACCTTTCGCCCATGGAAAAAGAAAACGTAGCGCTCCTGAACCGCTTCATTAAATACGCAGAAGACAAATACGGCAGTTTCGGAAGGTAAGGGGAGCTATCTTTTCAGTCCGACAAAACCATACAGGATAATACATCCGGCAGCATAGCAGGCAATATCGATCCACGAAAAGGAATTGCCGATGACAGTATACATTATGCTGCCGGGTCTGAATCCCAGGCGTTCAGCAATATTAAAGTATTGTGCCGTCTCAATCATGCATGAGAATATAAAAATACCTAAGATCAGCCTGGCTTCATCCATCCATGCAAAGCTGCGAACGAATGCATACAGAAGCATAACCACCAGTACATCTCCCAGGTAAGCCCTGATGAAAAAAATGTCTTTTAACACAGTGGCAATGAGTACCTCAACCAGAAAAATCAGGATAGCCGCAATACCATAGCGGTAATTGAATTGTACAGACATTATAAAGCTATTTACCGGTTATCCTCCGATCATTTTCTTGATTGAATTCAGCTTCATCAAAGCCTCAATCGGGGTCAGGGTATTGATGTCTATTTTTGTCAGCTCTTCACGGATATTTTCCAGCACCGGATCATCAAGCTGGAAAAACGAAAGCTGCATATTTTCTTCCGTAACCCTTTTAATGGTATCTGAAGATGAACTTCCGCCCTGGCTGCGGCTTGATTCCAGGGTTTTTAAAATTTCATTGGCCCGGTTCACCACCTTGGATGGCATCCCGGCCAGTTTGGCAACATGGATACCGAAGCTGTGCTCGCTTCCCCCCGGAACCAGCTTCCTGAGGAAAATAATATTCCCCTTATTCTCCTGGATAGAAACATGGAAGTTTTTTACCCGTTCAAAATTCACCGTCATTTCATTCAGTTCATGGTAGTGCGTGGCAAATAAGGTTTTAGCCTGCGTAGGATGCTGATGGAGGTATTCTGCGATGGCCCATGCGATGGAAACGCCGTCGTAGGTAGAAGTTCCTCGGCCGATTTCATCCAGCAGGATCAGGCTCCTGTCGGAAATGTTGTTGAGGATATTGGCGGCTTCATTCATCTCCACCATGAACGTAGATTCACCGGCAGAAATATTATCCGTAGCTCCCACTCTGGTAAAAATCTTATCCAAGACCCCGATCTCAGCATGCTTTGCCGGAACAAAGCTTCCGATCTGAGCCAGTAAGCAGACAATCGCGGTCTGGCGGAGAATGGCCGATTTACCGGCCATGTTCGGTCCGGTCACCATAATGATCTGTTGGGTATCCTTGTCCAGGAATATATCGTTCGGAATATATTTTTCACCCAGGGGAAGCGCATTTTCAATAATCGGGTGCCGGGCTTCTTTCAGGTCGATAGCAAAGCTTTCGTTCAGTACCGGTCTCGTATAGCTTTCAGACACGGCCAGCTCTGAAAAACCTACGGCTACATCGAGCTGTGCAATGATGCCCGAGTTTTCCTGAATCTGGTCAATGTACACCATCGTTTCAGAGCACACTTTTCTGTACAGCTCATTTTCAAGGACTCCTATCTTTTCTTCTGCCCCGAGGATCTGGTTTTCGTATTCTTTCAGCTCTTCAGTAATATACCGTTCTGCATTCACCAGCGTCTGTTTTCTCACCCAGTCATCCGGAACTTTGTCCTTATGGGTATTCCGTACCTCAATATAATATCCGAAAACATTGTTGAAATCGATTTTAAGGCTGGTAATCCCTGTTCGTTCCACTTCGCGCTGGCACATTTCGTCCAGGAAGCCGCGTCCCTTACTCTGAAGGTTCCTCAGGTGGTCAAGCTCCTCAGAAATACCTTCCTTAAGGATGTTGCCTTTCGCAATGCTTACCGGCAGTTCTTCGTTAAGGTGATCCTGCAGGAAAGTAATCAGTTGCTCCAGGTCGTATAGAGGTTCCAGCCATGCCAGTACATCAGCATGCGGATGCAGCAGCCCTTTGATCTTATGAATATTAATCAGGCTCTGGCGGAGATAACCCAATTCTTTGGGAGACAGCTTTTCAGCAGCCAGTTTTCCCATAAGCCGGTCCAGATCGGAAATTGACTTCAGCAATTGCCCTATGTCATATTTGAGCTGGTCATGCTCGTTCAGGAAGTCAATCAGCGCAAGCCTTCTGCCGATCTCATGCACGGATTTCAGCGGAAGGATGATCCTTCTCCTGAGCAGCCTTCCTCCCATAGGAGTGCAGGTTTTATCTATAATATCCAACAGTGATTTTCCCTGCGGGTGGCTCGGATATACGATTTCAAGATTCCTCAGCGTA
This sequence comes from Chryseobacterium camelliae, assembly GCF_002770595.1. Lineage (NCBI taxonomy): Bacteria > Pseudomonadati > Bacteroidota > Flavobacteriia > Flavobacteriales > Weeksellaceae > Chryseobacterium > Chryseobacterium camelliae. The sequence continues at coordinate 2,700,539 of NZ_CP022986.1, forward strand.
AAGTGGTCCATCATCAGGTAATCATCCTGAGGAATGATGCAGATTTTAGTAATATGCGAAAGCAGTTTGTGGTGGGTATCTTCTACCAGATAGGCGAATATCGCTCCGGCAGCCGTGATGGCAAGCGGCAGATGATCTACCCCAAACCCTTTCAGTGACTGGGTTTTAAAATGACCGGTCAGCTTTTCGTAGGCGAATGTATGCTGATAGGCCCAGTCCTCAAGCTTAAAGGCACTCCTGCTTTTCAGCTGGTCCGGCATCTGGACACTGCGCTGGTAAATAATCTCGCTGGGATCGAATGTACTGACAATATGCAGCAATTTATCCAGGTTGCCTTCGCTCACCAGGAACTCCCCGGTAGAGACATCCACAAGGGCAATCCCGTATTTTTCTTTTTCTTTGTGAAGAGAGAGCAGGAAATTATTCTTTTTTGAATTTAGGACCTGATCGTTGAATGTAACGCCGGGTGTCACCAGTTCCGTTACGCCTCTTTTTACGATCCCTTTCACCATTTTCGGATCTTCCAGCTGATCACAGATGGCAACCCGCATTCCTGCCCGCACGAGTTTCGGAAGGTAGGAATCTATGGAGTGATGAGGGAATCCAGCCAGCTCTACATGTCCTTCACCATTATTTCTTTTGGTCAGTACAATGCCCAGGATCCGGGAGGTTTTAACGGCATCCTGCCCGAAAGTTTCATAGAAATCCCCTACCCTGAAAAGCAGAAGCGCATCAGGATATTTTGCCTTGATGGTGTTGTACTGCGTCATGAGCGGGGTCTCTTTCTTCGTTTTTGCCATTAAAATATGTCTTAAAATTGGGACGGTAAAAGTATGAAATAAAAATAAAAGCAGTAAGGGCTTTGCACAAACTAGTTCATCCTACGTGATGAACAGGCATCTGGCAGTATACGCATTGTATCCGAAGGAATTTATACAGAATGTTTCTTCAGCGCCTCGGCGCTCTTCTGATGTGCCCACTGCTGTTTATAATTTACCCACCGGGCTTTGAAAATCCGGCGCATCAGCTTATCCGTATACCTCATGATGAAAACGTGGTAGAGCATATTCAGGAAAACACCCGGCTGACTCGGGAGTGCCCTGAGCGACATCGAAAAACCGGGTTCCAGATACCTGTTGAAGTGCCAGAATCCTCCGGGAATGAATAAGGCATCTCCGTGTTCCATGAAAATTTCAAAGCCCTTCGCATGTTTCAGGGCGGGAAATTTCTGATAATCGGGATTTTCGTAATCAATATCGTAGACTGTATGTACGGACAGTGGTACCTTATATAAAAATGCAGACTGTTTCTGGTCAAACAGAAGGATCCTTTTCTTTCCCTGAAAATGAATATGGATAAAATCCCCAAGGTCCACATCGTAATGCATGAGCACCCGGGCTTCGCTTCCTCCGAAAAACAAAGTCGGCAGGCGCTTGAAAAATCTCATTCCGAGATCAGGATAGGTGAAGTTTTTGAGCAGTTCCGGCAGACGGTCGGTAATGATATAAAAGAAAATACGCAGGTCCGATGGTTTGCTTGTGATCCTATCGATATAATCACGCATTTTCATGTGCGTAACCGGTGCATCAGAACTTTTGGAAGCATCTGCGGGCTTGTTATCATATAAAGGTACTTCCTGATCTCCCGCTTTTTCCCGGATAAAATCAAAGTTCCACTGATCGAACGCCTCCCATCGGCTGGCAAAATTCCTGATCAGGAGCGGCCTGTGCTTTTTAAAATAATTTTTCTGAAAATCTTCTTTACTGATATCCGTTACAGTATCTACGTTTTCAAGGATCATTTGGTGTTATTTTTTAATGCGAATAAAAATACAGTTTTTTTGAATTTCAGAAAAATTTTCATCACGAAATCACTTATCATCTTTCACTGTACTGTATGAACCTCAATGAAAAATACACCACAAAGCCATGATGGTTCCACCAAAAAACAGTAGTGCACAGCCCTATGGACTTTTAAACTTTTTTTTCCTGCTCCATGAATGTGCATCATGTCCGCTGGGCTATTTTCTCCCTTTCTGAAATGGCCCTTCCTCTAATATCCCATCTTTTTTCTGGAGAGAAAAAGAAGAATCTACAGAATGTCTTACGGTTTGCCATAAAGAAGATATATGATGAAAACATTTATATTTGTACACCAATTACCATTATGAGGGCTTATAATACCAAGAATTTCCTGAAAATCCTGTTCAGCTTACATAAAAGCGACACCCTGAAAATCCTGTTTCCTACGATGATCCTGGTAGGACTGTATTCTTACGGAATTGCCTATCTGGAACTGGAATACCTTCATCTTAACTCAAAATCCAAAGTGAGCAATGTGGGCCTTATCCATTCCTTATTAGGGTTTGTGCTTTCGCTGTTGCTCGTATTCAGGACCAATACGGCGTATGACCGCTGGTGGGAAGGCCGTAAGTTATGGGGAAAACTGGTCAATGATTCCAGAAATTTCGCTATTAAAATAACCATTCTTCTTGAAGGACACCCTAAAGATATCCAACAGATTGCACGGTACCTGAAGTTTTTCCCTCACTTTCTGGCCAAACACCTGTCGAAGGAATCTACCAGGCTCGCCCTTGATGAAGATTATTCCGAAATCGAAAAATCTTTAAAGCAGCATGGCCCCAGCGAAATCATTATGCTCCTTTCTCACAAACTGAATCAGCTGAAAAAAGAAGGTAAGATCTCGGATGTGGAGATGATCTACCTGGACACCCAGCTTTCCGGCTTCCTGGATGTCTGCGGGGCCTGCGAACGGATTAAAAACACTCCAATCCCCTATTCCTATTCATCATTTGTGAAAAAATTCATCATCCTTTACGTGATGGCCCTGCCGGTAGCGTACGTCATCAATATAGGGCTTTTTATGATTCCGCTGACGGTTTTCGTATATTACGTCCTGATGAGCCTTGAACTGATTGCAGAAGAAATTGAGGATCCTTTTAACAATGATGAAAATGACATCCCGATGGAAACCATCGCACAGAATATTGAAAAAAACGTCCATCAGATTATGGATACAAAATAATCCGCTGTAAAATCCGATTGATTAATAGGATCGTACATATTATAAACCACACATAAATCAAAAGAAAAGTATTTTGGTACAGAAATTAAAGCTGGAGGAACTGAACAGGATCGATGTAGAGACCTTCAAAAAGACGGATAAGATTCCGTTGACCGTTGTTTTAGACAATATCAGGAGCATGCACAATGTAGGAGCCACATTCAGGACGGCTGATGCTTTCCTTATTGAAAAGATTATTCTCTGCGGCATTACCCCGCAGCCGCCGCACCGGGAGATCCATAAGGCCGCGCTGGGTGCTACGGAAAGTGTAGACTGGATATATGAAAAGGATATTGTAACCGCAGTTAATGATCTGAAAAACTCAGGCTATAGCGTGATCGGTGTGGAACAGACCACCAGCAGCAGGATGATTTCTGATTTTGAGATCGATAAAAGCCGAAAATATGCGGTGGTGTTAGGAAACGAAGTAGACGGCATCAGTGATGAAGCCCTTCAGCACATGGATGTGTTTATTGAGATTCCGCAGCTGGGAACAAAGCATTCACTCAATGTAAGTGTGTGCGGAGGAATTGTGATGTGGGAATTTGCCAAAGCCCTGAAATAAAAAAACTGCATATGTCTTTGTGAGACAGTGCAGTTTGAAATAAATCTAATAAAAAGTAAAAATGAAAGGCTACAAAGGTAATTCTTTTTACATCACAAACCAATTTTAACCGTACTTTTTTTTCTTTCCTAGGAAAAAAAAGTACGGTATCCGGAAATAATTTTATTTTATTTTTTATAAATTAGCATCATGTTTATCAAGGATTATATCTCAAAAGATTTCCCGTGTTTCAACTTCACTGATTCCATAGAATCAGCAAGAAATACATTAGAGGACTTCGGATATTCCCATATTTTCATTAAAAAATCCAATCTTTTTTACGGAGCTATTGCCAAGGACTTCCTGTATGAGGAAGACGGCCTCCTGAAAGGACTGGAGCATCAGATCGAACGGTTCGCGATCCTTGAGGATCATAATATTATGGACAGCATCCGGCTGTTCCATACGTTCAGTGCGAATGTGATCCCGGTGATCAATAAGAATGAAAAATACCTGGGCTATATCTGCTGTGACGATATTTTCCAGGACCTGTCCAAGTATCCGCTGTTTTCTGAATCGGGAGCCATTCTCACGGTAGAAACCCCGGCCAGAAAGTATTCCATGACGGAGATTGCCAATATTGTGGAAAGCAATAATTCCAAGTTTTACGGTGGATTTATCAGCTTTATGTCTGACGAGGTCATTCATGTCACCATTAAGATCAGCAACGAAAACCTGTCATCGGTGGATGCTACTTTTGACCGGTATGATTACAGGATCGTAGAAAAGTATTATTCCGACGATAAATCGGATCTTTTTAAGGACCGGTTCGGATTTTTCCAAAAATTTATAGAAATATAGCATGAAGGCAGCCATATACTCTCAGAAAAAAGATCTCGATACCTTTTTATATCTGAGCAAGTTTATTTCAGAACTTGAAAACAGAGGAGTAAAATCAGTTTTATATGATGAAATGGCTGAAGCACTTCAGTTCTCGAAAATCTTTGAGACCTTTACAGGCAAACAGGACCTGATTGATAAGGAAGTGGACCTTTTCTTTACCTTCGGGGGCGACGGGACTATTGTCAACTCCCTTATTTTCGTGGAAGACCTGGAGATTCCGATTGTCGGGGTTAATACCGGCCGGCTCGGTTTCCTGGCAAGCTTTACCAAAGAAGAGGCGTTCAATGAACTGGACTCCATCCTGAAAGGCAATGTAAAGACCAGCAGAAGAGCGGTTATCGAAGTTATTTCGGAAGGCCTTGAAGGGATTTTCCCGTATGCACTGAATGATGTTACTATTTCCAGGAAGGAAACCACTTCCATGATCACTGTGGATTCTTACATCAACAATGAATTCCTCAATGTGTTCTGGGGCGACGGCGTAATCATTTCAACACCTACAGGTTCTACCGCATACTCCCTGAGCTGTGGCGGACCGATTATCTCGCCCAATAACGAAAATTTCGTTATCACCCCTATTGCACCCCATAACTTGAATGTAAGGCCGCTGATCGTTAATGATAAGGTGGAAATCAAATTCAGGGTGGAAAGCCGGGTACCGCAATACTCCCTTTCACTGGATTCCAGGCTGATCCATATAGAAACGGATAAGGAAATCATCATCAAAAAAGCGGCCTTCCAGATCCTCCTGGTACAGCCCAACAACCTGAGCTTTTATGAAACCATCCGGCAGAAGCTGCTGTGGGGCAGAGATAAAAGAAATTAGTAATTCATCAAAATTTAGTACCTTTACAAGGTTTATTTATAATATACAATACATTCATTAAAAATTAAGATATGAGCAGAATTTTCCCGGCAGGAGTTGCCACAGGACAGTTAGTTACCGATATTTTCCAGCACGCCAAAGAAAACAGATTTGCTTTGCCTGCGGTGAACGTTATCGGATCCAGCAACGTGAACGCGGTTATGGAAACAGCTGCCAGACTGAACTCTCCTGTTATCATCCAGTTTTCGAATGGAGGAGCTGCTTTTAATGCAGGAAAAGGATTAAGCAATGAAGGGCAGAAAGCAGCCATCCTGGGTGCGATTGCCGGAGCAAAGCATATACACACGTTAGCGGAAGCTTACGGAGCAACTGTTATTTTACATACGGACCACTGTGCGAAGAAATTGCTTCCATGGATCGACGGGCTGATGGATGCGAGTGAAGAATTTTTCAAACAAACCGGAAAATCGCTCTATTCATCGCATATGCTTGACCTTTCAGAAGAGTCTTTAGAGGAAAACCTTGAGACTTCATCCAGATATTTTGAAAGAATGGCAAAGATGCAGATGACCCTGGAAGTGGAAATCGGTGTTACCGGAGGAGAAGAGGACGGTGTAGACAATTCTGACGTAGACAACTCCAAGCTGTATACTCAGCCGGAAGATGTAGCCTACACCTATGAAAAGCTGAAAGCCATTTCCGATAATTTCACGATTGCAGCAGCTTTCGGAAACGTACATGGGGTATATAAGCCGGGTAACGTGGTACTGACTCCGAAAATCCTTGACAATTCCCAGAAATATGTTCAGGAAAAGTTCGGAACTGCCGACAAGCCGGTGAATTTCGTATTCCACGGAGGATCAGGTTCCACTATTGAGGAGATCAGGGAAGCCATCGACTACGGAGTAATTAAAATGAATATCGATACTGACCTTCAGTTTGCGTATACAGAGGGCATCAGAGATTATATGGTGGACCATATCGATTACCTGAGAGCGCAGATCGGAAACCCTGAAGGAGAAGAAAAACCTAACAAGAAGTTCTACGACCCTAGGGTATGGGTAAGAAAAGGAGAAGAAACATTCTCTGCAAGACTGGTTAGGGCATTTGAAGATTTAAATAACGTCAACACTTTAAAATAAGAAACGGTATACTGTATTCATGCAAAGGGAATCATATCCTGCATGAATACAGTATATCATTATACATTAATACAAGCACAATGGCATTCGACTGGTTTAAAAGAAAAGCACAGAATATTACTACTTCTACAGATGAAAAGAAGGATGTTCCCAAAGGCCTCTGGCATCAGACACCATCCGGAAAGGTCGTGGAGCATGACGAGCTGAGAAGAAACAATTACGTTTCCCCGGAAGACGGATTCCATGTAAGGATCGGTAGTGCGGAATTTTTCGATATTCTTTTTGATGAAGGAAAATTTACTGAACTCGATGCAAATGTTGAGAGTATTGATATCCTGAACTTTAAAGATACCAAGCCTTACGCAGACCGGCTGAAAGAGGTAAAAGCCAAAACAAAGCTTACCGATTCCATCAGAAATGCCGTAGGAACCGTAAAAGGGACTGAAATGGTGGTTTCGTGTATGGATTTTGCCTTCATCGGAGGATCTTTAGGATCTGTAATGGGTGAAAAAATCAGGAGAGCGGTTGATTACTGTATTGAAAAGAAACTTCCGTACATGATCATCTGCCAGTCCGGAGGAGCCAGGATGCAGGAAGCAACGTATTCCCTGATGCAGCTGGCTAAAGTGCAGGCTAAGCTTGCGCAGCTTTCGGAGGCAGGGCTTTTATACATCGCTTACCTTTGTGACCCTACTTTCGGGGGAATTACCGCATCATTCGCCATGACAGCTGATATTATCATGGCTGAACCGGGTGCACTGATCGGGTTTGCCGGACCACGGGTCATCCGTGAGACCATCGGAAGAGACCTTCCGGAAGGCTTCCAGACTTCGGAATTCCTTCAGGAAAAAGGTTTTGTTGATTTCATCGTCAAGAGAACAGAAATTAAAGATGTCGTGGCCAAAACAGTTAACCTGTTAACGGTACATGCGTAACCATTAATTAAGATATTTTCGAATCTCTCTCATACCGGGAGAGATTCTTTATTTATGAGGACATTCAAGATATTTTTCAATACCATCCGAAGCATGAGCCTGAAAAAGATTTTCCGTCTTTTGTCTCTTGTGCTGCCCCATCCTTTATTCTCCGTACTCAGCTTTTATGCGACCATTAAAGCTTACGGGATTGCCCAGAAAAAGTTTCCGAAAACCGCCTCCAATAACGGCATCGGAAATTCATTCAGGCATGCGTTATGGTGCTGCCTGATCATGATGTACTGCTGTAAAATATCTTCTCCGGAAAAAGCCCTGAAATTCTGCAAAAGAATTACCGATCTGCATGAAGAGCTCTTCCCGAACAAGCCTCTGGAGACCAAAATGGACCTTCACAACAATAAAATCGGGATGGATTACTTTATGGAGCTGCTCCCTGGAACCCACCGCCAGTTTTTTGAAAAAAGCTTTTTCATAAACGGCCTGGAAAAGAAAATGAAGGACGCCAAAGTCCTGAAAAACCTGGATGACGAATTTGATGGCTTCCTGGTGTATCTGGATGAGCGATAGGCGGGAAACGGTGAATCGTGAATTTGCACCGGCAGTCAATGTTTCTCCGCAAGTGAATTTTTATAGCAACCAGAAATTGACCATTGACCCGAAGGATTTGACCATTACATTATTCTTGTCAAAACCATCTGCATACTTTGTAATCTGGAGTTTTTTTGATAAGTTTAACCCAACATAATTCAATCCGATGGTTCTCAGCAGAATTTGGTCCGCATTTATCATAGTGGCCATTGCTATCGCAAGTATAAAGTACATTTCATCAGACCACTATAAAACCATTTTCAATGATATGGTGGTAGGGAAAGGCGGCGATACGGTACAGATTGCCACACAGAAAATGACTGCCCTGTCCCCTGTCGTTCGCGACAGCCTGATGAAAAAACCTGATTTTGCAGACAGCAGGATTCATTATAAGACCGACTCTCTACAACAGGATGTAAAGATATACCGGGTGCAGGAAGCCGATGGCGTCATCGGGACATCTGAAACGGCAGTAAAAATCTGCCTCGGCCTTATTGGCATCATGGCCCTGTTCATGGGCTTTATGAGCATTGCTGAAAAAGCAGGGGGAATCAATCTCCTGAGCCGGCTGATTCAGCCTTTCTTCTCGAAACTTTTCCCTGAAATCCCTAAAAACCATCCTGCATTTGGCCATATGCTGATGAATTTCAGTGCCAATCTTCTCGGTCTGGACAATGCAGCAACGCCTTTTGGACTGAAAGCCATGGAAAGCCTGCAGACCCTGAATCCGGATAAAGACACGGCCACCAATTCACAGATCATGTTCCTGTGCCTTCATGCCGGAGGAATGACCCTGATTCCGGTTTCCATTATCGCGCTCAGATCCTCTGCCGGTTCCAAGAACCCCACTGATATTTTCCTGTACTGCATGATTGCGACCTTCACGGCAACGCTGGCAGCGATGATCATTGTCTCTTTATACCAGAAAATCAATTTATTAAAACCCGTGGTTTTAGCCTATGTCGGAGGAATTTCCGCATTGGTCGGACTTCTGGTCTGGTATTTAACAGGGCTCAGCAAAGAAAACCTGGACACGTTCAGCCAGATTTCAAGCAATGGCCTGATTCTCTTTATTTTCCTGGCGATTGTCATTGGTGCGGTTTATAAAAAGATCAATGTCTTTGAAGCCTTTGTAGACGGTGCAAAAGAAGGTTTCACCACCAGTGTGAAGATTATTCCTTATCTGGTCGGGATGCTTATCGCTATTTCGCTCCTCAGGACTTCCGGTGTTTTCGATGTGATGATTGACGGGATGAAATGGGTAGCCAATGCAGCGAATTTAGATGCCCGATTTGTTGACGGGCTTCCGACAGCACTGATCAAACCATTATCCGGATCCGGAGCACGGGGCATGATGATGGATACCATGGCGACTTTCGGGCCGGACAGCTTCCAGGGAAAACTGGCAGCCGTTCTCCAGGGAAGCTCAGATACGACGTTTTACGTGATTGCTGTCTATTTTGGGGCCGTAGCCGTAAAGAATACCCGATATACGGTTGTTGCCATGCTATTGGCCGATCTCGTCGGGATTATCACTTCCATCGCACTGGCTTATCTGTTTTTTGCATAAATCCTATGAGAATATATATACAGACTTCTGAAAACGGAGATGTTTACCATGTCAATACTTCCACAGAAGATTATTTAAACTTTTAACATCAAAAAAATTGTATGATTACCGATAAAGAATTTACACTGCGACTCATCCGTCAGCTTTCCCAGGCACTGGAAAAACTGATCCTTGACAAACCGGAAGAAAGCCTGATGCAGAAAGAACTGGATTTTGATTCTTTGATGCGGGACATTTTCAAAATGGACTTTACGGAGATTTCCTCCAAGACCAAAGAAGATCTTATCGGGATCGTTAATGAAAGGCAGGAAAGAGACCATAAAGATTACTATGAAATGCTGGGCAACCTGTTCTACTTCAAAGGAAAAGCAGAACACAATAATGATTTCCTGGATAAAGCCAAAACATTCTATGAACTGTACCTGCAGACCAGCGGTATTTTTGCCCTTCCCATCATCAACAGGATCAATGAAATAAAAAAAGCACTTGAATAAAGTGCTTTATCTTTTTAAAAGGTAATTTTATAGGATCCTGTGGAAGAAACGCTGGATTTTTCAGCTTTAACGTATTTCCGTACCCAGGAAACTGCCGTAGAACTGATGCATGGGTCAGAAGTTCCCCCGGATCTCCTCGCAGAAACCACATTTCCGGCTTTATCCACCGTATAGGCAATGGTAATGGTTCCGCTGGCAGTACAGTTATTGGCCGGCTGTGCGCCTCCCCGTCCCATGGTTCCCGGGATAAACCCGACAAGCCTCCTGTCTATTCCCACTTTGCTGTCACCGTTTCCGTCGCCTCCTAGAGGATCTCCTGCATTTCCGATGCCGTCTCCGTCACCCTGGCTTCCTGCTTTGGTCCCTCTTCCCCGGATCAGGTTTCCGATCGCTGCGGTTCCTTTGCCGTCACCGGTTCCGGTTTTGGAATTGGATGTGGTAGCGCCGGATTTTTTGGTATTTTTAGAAGCGCTGGTACTGGATGCTGATTTTTTATTCTCTTTGGATTCTTCCTTTTTAGGTACCGTGACCTTAGGATTATTTCCGGTAATGATTTTTTCCTTGGCTTCGGATTTCTTTGTTTCCGGCTGCGGTTGCGGTTCAATGGTCGTTTTCGTCTCCGGAACTGCTGTTTCCAAAGGATCAGTGGTGACTTCCTCCGTTGCGGCAGCCAAGCTTCCCGGCTGGTCGGCAGGTTCCTCTTCCCCGCTCCCGTTCCTGTTATCCCCGAAATTGACCAGCATGGTGGTGACCACTTCTTTTTCCGGTTCAGCAGGTTTGGGGGTGAGTTTATATAAAAAAACAAACAGCAGGATGGCAGACCAGATCAGGACTGAAAGCAACGCGCTCTTAATCCTGTCCTTGTTTTCCTCCTTCCTGTCTATGGTATGGCTTTTCATATAGTCTTATTTTCCGGCCTCAAGCCGTTATTTATCCTTAACGGTTGCAATGGCGATGTTAAACTTATGCTTCTCGGCAATTTCCATGGCAAAAACCACATCTTTATGCAGTGTGCTTTCGTCGGCACGTATGGTAAATGATTTATTGGTTTGCGAAGCTAGTTTATTGACGATGGCCTGCTCAAGCTCTGTTCTGCTGACCGGGACATCATCCACAAAATAAGATCCGTCCGGTTTAATGCTTACCGTAAGCGGATTCGGGATATTGTCATCCACTGCGCCCGTTTTCGGCAGCTTTACATCAATAGCGCTCTGGTTAGCAGCGGAAGAGGTGATCATAAAGAAGATCAGCATCAGAAGGATGACATCTGTCATCGCAGCTAAACTGAATTCCGGGCGTGCTTTATTTTTTCTCTGAATTTTCATCTGTTGACGGGTATTATTTAAATAATCAGACGGAACCTTGCGGTTTCATACCAAAGATTTATAAAGGTTTATTGATGATATCTAAAAATTCTCCGGACATATTCTGCGCCCTCAGGACGAACTTATCGATCCTTGTCAGTAAGATATTGTAGAAAAAGTTGGCCGGAATGGCTACCGCAAGACCTACCGCCGTTTGCCCTAGTGCGGTATAAATACCTTCTGAAAGGGTTTTCGGGGAGAAAGCACCTTCCATATTGGACAGGTCAAAGAATGCAATGATCATCCCGATGACCGTCCCCAGAAGACCCAGCATCGGAGCGATACTCGGTACGACTGCCAGAAGGTTCAGGTTTTTTTCCATATTGGCTACTTCCACCTGTGCCTGGGATTCCATCGCACTTACGATATCCGAAACCGGGCGCCCCAGCCTTGAGATCCCTTTTTCAAGGATCCTACCTTCCGGGGAGTGCTGCCTTTTACAGTAATCTGCTGCAGACTCAATCTTGCCTTCCCGGATAAAATCCTCGATGTTATTCATAAAGTCGGGATCTGTTTTTGAGACCATTCTTTTAATGAAGAAAAAACGCTCAAAGAAAAGGTATACAGAAAATATCCCGAGCAGTAACACGGTAACCATTACAATTTTTGCGAATACGCCTCCGTGAAACATGATTTCCCAAAATGAAAATACTTTTTTAGGTGCTTCTGCCACTGCAGATGTTGTAACCTGTGCGAATAAAATCTGAGTAAGTTCCGTTAACAGCATTAATGTGTATTTTTATAAAAGTTGTAACGACAAATGTAGTGGAATATTATGAATCGTTCTCTTAAAATTTGCTTAAAAACAGGAAATTTCCTCTCAAAAAAGATTTGAAAAGAAATTTACGGATGCTATAATGGCGAAAGATCTTTAGTCTTCGTCTATCTCAATCTGGTCCTGCTTAAACTCGCATTTCAGCCTGAAAGGAATGGGCGTATCGGAGCCGGTATAAAAATCATCAATGGTTCCCTTCCAGATCACCTGCAGTTCGCCCTCTTCATTTTTTTCAAATAAAAGTTCGTTATCATAGATATAGGCGTCCTCATCATCATAAAGGTCTACTTCCGTATAGGTTTCCTCATCAGAATCTGTAATGGTGAAGGTTTTGCCTTCGATTTCTGCGGATTCTATAGGAAAATCGATAATCTCAAGTGATAACTGCGGAAAATTGTATTGCAAAGAATCATCTTCTACGTGATCCAGGCCGTCATCCGTAATGATTTCAACCTCTAAAAAATGTTGCTGGTTGCTGTAGACCGCTTTACAATATGTGTTTCTGATATTGTATTTCAGCGTTTCTTCCGGATGGTAAATTTTTAAAATCCCTTTCATTTTTTCTTAAAAAAGAGCGGTAATAATATGATTGCTAAATGTTTTTAACAAAGATAGAAAATTGGCTGAATGTGTAACATGTTTTAAAAATTATTTTTTAAAAATCAACCTTTTCAGGAATCCGGTCATATCTTAATAATACTTATTTTTGCGTTAAAGATCCGGAAATGAAAAACATCATCTTAAAAAGCATCTTCAGCCTGGGCCTGCTGGCGGGGATCACTGCCTGTAAGAAATCTGATTCTCCTTTAACGAAGGTAACACCGTCCAACCTGGACTCTATTGCTTCCAATTACTATGAACAGTATCTCAAGCTGTATCCCCTGGATGCCACGTCACAGGGAGATATCCGGTACAATGACCAGCTCCCGATCAACATCGACAAAGATTTTATTTCCGGAGAGGTCGCTTTTTACAGTTCAGTCCAGAAACAGCTGGAAAATGTGGATTACGAAAAGCTTTCCGATGAAAGCAAAACAGTCTATGACGTACTGGATTACACCCTTCAGGATAAGATAGAAGCCTACGCCTATCACCCTGAGTATATTCCTTTCACTCAGTTTTCAGGGCTGCCGCTTACTTTCCCGCTGTACGGGAGCGGACAGGGTCCTCAGCCGTTTAAAACGACTCAGGATTACGACAACTGGCTGAAGAGGATGGAAAAGTTTCCGCAATGGATGAATGCCGCCACGGAAAATTTCAGGGAAGGAATCACCAGCAAAATGGTGCTGCCCAAGAAACTGGTGATTAAGATGATTCCCCAGATGAGGGCTCCGGAAATCATCAGCACTGATCTTAAGACGAATATTTTCTACGGACCGATCAATAGTTTTCCGAAAAATTTCACGAAGGCACAGAAAGATCAGTACACGGCGCTCTATAAAGAATCTGTCACCAAAAATATCATTCCTGCTTATACCAAAATGGGCGATTTCCTGGAGAAAGAATACCTGCCTAAAGCCAGAGATACAGATGGTTACAATAGCCTTCCCAACGGTAACGATATCTACCGGTACTACGTAAAAAGCTGGACAACCACTAAATATACGCCTGAAGAAATCAATAAAACAGGCCTTCAGCAGGTAGCTATGCTCCGTGCCGAAATGGAAAAGGTAAAACAGCAGGTAGGCTTTACAGGAACCCTTGAAGAATTCATCAGTTACGTGAAGACAGATCCGAAGGCCATGCCGTATAAGACCTCAAAGGAAGTGCTAGACGCCTTCAACGGGATCTTAACCAAGATTACGCCTAAACTGAAAACGATGTTCAGCGTAACCCCGAAAACAAAATTTGAGATCAGGCAGACCGAAAAATTCAGGGAGGCCAGTGCAAGTGCGGAATACATCCAGGGCACAGCAGATGGAAAGCGCCCGGGTGTTTTTTATGTCCCGCTTCCCGATCCGTCCAAGTTCAATGTGACATCCGGTATGGAATCGCTTTTCCTTCATGAAGCAATTCCGGGCCACCATTACCAGGTTTCCCTGCAGCAGGAAAATACAAAGCTTCCCAAATTCATGCGGTTCGGCTGGTTTGGTGCCTATGGCGAAGGCTGGGCGCATTACTGTGAAACTTTAGGCCCTGAATTCGGGTTGTATACAGATCCGTACCAGAAAATGGGCTACCTGAGCGACCAGATGCTGAGAGCCGTACGACTGGTGGTAGATACCGGCCTGCATACGGGAAAAATGACCCGCGAGGATGCCATAAAATATTTCCTCAGCAATATTTCCTATGACGAAGCCGGCGCAACGGCAGAAGTGGAACGCTATATGGCTATGCCCGGACAGGCCCTGGGATATAAAATAGGATCTTTACGCATCCGGGAACTGAGGGAACAGTATCAGAAAGAATTAGGGAAAAATTTCAGCCTCGCCAAGTTCCATGATGAAATACTGAACCAGGGATGCCTTCCGCTGGATGTCCTTAACAGGAAGATGGCACTTTGGGCAAAAAAGCAACAGTAATCAAATGCTATACAGGTATGTTTACGGTAGAACAGATTGAAAATGCCCACGGCAAAGTACAGTCGGGATCCGATTTTCCGAGTTATATCCGGGAAATTAAAGAGCTGGGTGTACAATCTTTTGAAACCCGGGTAAAAGACAGTTGTACAGAATACTTCGGCGCCCATGGTTTCAGGGCAAAATCAGGAGCCAAATACCGGGACCTGCCCATCCGGAATACAACTGATGAGAATGCATTCAGGAATACTTAAAAAGCCATCAGAGAGGGGAAACAGATTATAAGACGTTCTGCGTCCACTGCGCGGAAACCGGCATTGAGAAATGGGTTGTTGATTTGGACCACTTAGCTGTACTTATTATGATGGATCCGGAAAGGAAGTATTAAAGGAAGAAATTCCTCATTAAAATATAAAGCCACAGATTGCTCCTGTGGCTTTTTTAATCCGGTAAAACCTAGCTCTGATAAAGATAGGACTCAATTTATGATTCCATGTCTGAAACAATCCTGTTCGGCGGCACCCCGAATTTTATTTTGAAGGTACGGGAAAAATGCGGCAGGCTCTGAAAGCCCAGGTCAAGATAGATATCGGAAGGCTTCATCTTTTTTGTCCCGATGAGGTACTTTGCTTCGGCAAGCCTTTTATCTAAGAGCCATTGACGGGGCGGCAGCCTGAATATTTTTTTAAAATCCCTCTTAAATCCCGCCAGGCTTCGTCCGGTTAGCTGAGCAAACTGCCGGACCGGTATATTGAATCGAAAATTGTTCAGCATGAATTTTTCAAGATCAATCTTACAGGGTTGAGAGAAATCGAATAAAAGGTTCATCAGTTCCGGCTGGGCATGGAGCAATAATTTAACCCCTTCTTTCATTTTCAGGATGCCTAATTCATCAGTCATCTCTGTTCCGGACTTCCGGGCATACGGAATTACAGACTGAAAGTAACCCTTCAGGAAGTCATTAAATGGAATCAGCATATTTGATAAGCCGGTATATTTCCTGTCTGCCTGATATTTTTCTTCCAACGCAATCTTACGTAGTGCATCTTCCTGTAAAGAAATAACGATGGTTTCATAATTTCCGCCGGTTACCGGAGTTTTGATCAGGGTACCGAGCTGGTTTTTACCAATCAGCAGAATCTCTGATCCTTCTACTGAAATATGTTGCCCGGCAGTTTCCAGGGTAAGGGATCCTGAAACCTGCAGTATAATGGTATGATGGTTCCATATGCAGGGTTTCTCCTTTTTCTCTTTGGAAAGATAGGAATAGAACAAAACACCGGGAAGAATTTCTGTCGGGCTTTCCATTTAACGCTCCAGATAAGTGTCACCCCATATTTCTCCGGCTGCGAATGCCGTATCCAGCTGATTCATTTCTTCTGCCGTAAGCACCATATCCATAGCTGCGATATTTTCCGGCAGCCTGGACCTCCGGCTCATGCTTACCAGCGGCATGATATGGTCACCCTGAGCTTTAACCCATGCAATAGCAAGCTGCGTAGGAGAACACCCCTTATCGGCAGCAAGATTTTTCAGCACCTCAGCTTTTTCTACATTATGAATCAGGTTTTTACCCTGAAAACGGGAGAAATGATTGCGGTAGTCATTTTCAGCGAGAGGAAGTTTCAGTTCTCCGGTCAGAAGTCCTTCAGCAGTATTGGCAAAAGCAATGACACCAATGCCCAATTCTTTTGCAGCTGGCAGCAAATCATGCTCTATCTGGCGGTCTGCCAGTGAATAGCCTATCTCAAGCGCTGTTACAGGGTAAATGCTGTTGGCCCGACGAAGCTGGTCGGCAGTAATTTCAGAGACACCGATATGCCGTACCTTGCCTTCTCTGATCAGATCGGCTACCGTTCCGATAATATCTTCTACCGGAACACTGCCATCCATACGGCTCGGCTGGTAAAGGTCTATGGTTTCAATTCCAAGGCGGGTAAGGGAATAGTTGACAAAGTTCTTGATCGAGACAGGACGAAGCTCCATCCCGATCGGCTGCCCGTTATGAAATACGGCTCCGAATTTAACACTGATAAAAGCATCATCCCGCCTGTCCCTGATGGCTTTGCCTATGAGCATTTCATTATGGCCCGCCCCATAAAAATCACCGGTATTGAGAAAGTTAATGCCATGGTCCAGTGCCTCATGGATCGTAGCAATACTTTCTCTTTCATCGGGTACCGGGCCGCCCCAGATAGAAGACATACGCATGCAGCCTAATCCAAGACCGGATACAAGTGGCCCATGGTGACCTAACTGAATTGTTTGAATATTTTTCATACTACAAATATACCGGTATGGCAGAATACATGTTTGCCTGTATGGCTCATATTATTTGTCCCTATGGCTCAAAACCACTCACCCTCAAATATGGTTTCCTCAAAAGGAAGCCTGTTTCATTCTGTGGTAGTAAACATAGTCAAACTGTAAGGTCATGAACATGACTGATAAGTTCTGACTTATTTTTCAAACAGCATCTTCGTAATGAAATCCTTTTCTCCTTTTCCCCTTGCCGGAGAATACTCCCTTCCGTAATAAATGATCTGGAGGTGAAGCTTGTTCCAGGCGCTTTCAGGAAAAATTTTCTTGGCATCTTTTTCTGTTTCCACTACGTTTTTTCCGGAGGTAAGCTTCCATAAGGTCATCAGGCGGTGGATATGGGTATCTACCGGAAAGGCAGGGAATCCGAAGGCCTGGCTCATCACCACAGAAGCCGTTTTATGCCCTACTCCCGGTAAGGCCTCCAGCTCTTCGTAGGTAGCAGGGACCTGCCCATTATGTTTTTCAATCAGCAGTTCCGCCATTCTTTTCAGATTCTTGGCTTTCTGGTTAGACAGCCCGATTTCCTTGATCAGTTCCTTGATCTCGTGGACTTCCAATCGTGCCATCCTCTGTGGCGTCCCGGCTACACGGAAAAGATCAGGCGTTACCTGATTGACTTTTTTATCCGTGGTCTGTGCAGAAAGGGCTACGGCTACAAGTAGGGTAAAAGGGTCGGTATGATCAAGGGGAACAGGGACCTGAGGATATAGTTTTTCTAATTCGCGCTGAACGAGCTCGGCTCTTTGCTTTTTTGTCATGTAACTGTTAAATTTGAACAAAATTAAAATAATATGCTTAAAGTAGGAGACCATTTACCGGAATTTAAAGGAACCAATCAGGACGGCAAAACCATAGATTCATCTGAACTGATCGGTAAGAAATCGGTTATATTCTTTTATCCTCAGGCCAATACACCAACCTGTACGGTTGAGGCATGCAACCTCAGCGACCATTATTCGGAGCTGGAAAAGGCGGGATATACATTACTGGGAATCAGTGCAGACTCCGTGAAAAAGCAAAAAAACTTCCACACTAAATTTGCTTTTCCTTATGACCTGATTGCTGATGAAAACCACGACATCGTTGAAAAATTCGGGGTTTGGCAGGAGAAAAATAATTTTGGGAAAACCTATATGGGAATTGTAAGGACCACATTTATCTTTGATGAAAAAGGGATCTGTGTAAGGGTCATTGACAAAGTGACTTCAAAAACAGCAGCAGCGCAGATCCTGGAAGGATAAACAGGCGGGCCGCGTTTAGAGCTCTACTCGGTTTCAAAATACATCAATTCTTCATCATCATTAGGGATTGTGACATATTTTTTGAATTTCAACCCGAGCTTCCCGATTAATTTCTGGGAAGCAAAATTATCTTTTGTCGTAATCGCGGATAGCCTGGTTAGCCCAAAATGATCCATGCCAATGGATTTCACCTTTGTGGCTGCCTCAAAACCATATCCTTTGCCTTCAAATTCTTCCAGGAAGGAAAATCCGATATCGGCAACATCCAGTCCTTCACGCTCAAAAATGCCTGCTGCACCTATCTTTTGACCTCCGGATTTTTCTACGATAACGTAGTTGCCGAAACCTGATTTTTCAAACTGGGGAATAAATTTTTCGCTGATGTACCGCTCTGCATCATGGATGCTTCTCAGTCCGCGGTCGCCGATGTACCGGATAAAGTTCGGACCGTTGTATAATTCCAGCATAAAAGCGGCATCATCCAAAGAAACCGGATGCAAGATCAGCCGTTCGGTTTCGTAAAAGCTATTTTCTTCGGGCGGGTTGTTTTGTTTTTTTGGGTTCATCTGCCGGCACTTCTTTTTTTTCTATTTTTAAAAGCCTCGGATTGTTCGTACATTTCTTATTGTACAGTTCGATATACGTCCCGTTATCCTTTGCACCGGTTACCTTTCCGCTGGATTTGTTAACCGTAAGCGTAAAATGGGTTTTCTGGTACGGGCATTCCTTTGAGGTCAGTTTCCCCAGGTCAATATAATAGTTTGACGCATCCTGATAATAGTTTCCGGCTACATTTTTGAATTCCTCATCGATGAAATAGCCTTCCGCAGTAGCATCAATTACTGCTTCCTCGACATTATCAATGGTCCCTATAAAGGTTTTCAGGCCAGAAATATCCGTTATATAATCAACTTTTCCCGCTTTGGAATAGGCGATATAATAAAAGCTGTCTTCTTCCGGGAAAAGGTTGAATCCTGAAGACTGCGGGACATAGTCTTTTTTCGTACCGGAAATTTTCAGCTCCTCATTTTTCCCGTAATGGTTATGTACCAGCACCCAGAAATCTGTCCGGTTATCGGGAATGACCGATTTGAGGATCTGCGGAATGCTGCCCAGCTGTTTTCTTTCCTGGGCCGTCATGCAGACGCCCAGCAATAAGAAGATAAAGATGATATTTTTCGTGATGGTTTCGCTCATGCTTTAAACAGGCTGCAAACCTGTACTGTTAAATGAATTTATCCCCTTTTTTGAGGTTTTTTAGGTCCAGCACATAATCCTTAATCAGCTGGTCATGTTCCCTCGGGCAGATCATCAGGACCTTATCGGTATCCACTACGATATAATCTTTAAGCCCGTCTATCACCACTGCTTTATTGCTGTTCTTTATATGAACGATATTTCCGCTGGAATGGTATGTGAGCACATGCTTTTGTTTTACAGCATTTTGATTTTCATCTTTTTCCGTGTTTTCGTAGACGGATGTCCACGTACCTAAATCGCTCCATCCCAGGTCGGAAGGAATGACATATACATTTTTAGCTTTTTCCAGGATCCCGTTGTCTATGGAGATTTTCTGCAGCTTAGGATAAATAAGCTCTATGCATCCCTCTTCACCATCGGCATTGTATTCACAGGCCATGAACTGCTGCGTCATTTCAGGGAGGTATTTCTCAAAAGCAGCATGGATGGTTTGTACACTCCACACAAAAATACCGGCGTTCCAGAGAAAATCACCACTTTCCAGGAACGTTTTGGCGATTTCGAGGATGGGCTTTTCAGTGAATGTCTTTATTTTAAAATAGTCGGATCCTTTTTTATCAACGAACTGGATGTATCCGTATCCCGTATCGGGCCTTGTAGGGGTAATGCCCAGGGTAACAAGGTAATCGTTTTCTGAAGCGATCTCAAAAGCCAGCCTGACCTTGTCAAGAAATACCTCTTCACGCAGGATCAGGTGATCTGCCGGCAAGATGATCATCTTCGCATCAGGATTGAGTTCAGCAATTTTATTGGCCATATAAAGGTTGCACGCCGCCGTATTTTTCGCTAAAGGCTCTCCTACGATGTTCTGCTCCGGAATTTCCGGCAGCTGCTGATGGGACAGGCTTACATATTCTTTATTGGTAATGACAAATATATTCTCATCCGGAACAATTTTACGGATTCTGTCATAGGTCTGCTGAATCATCGTACGGCCTACACCCAGGATGTCCTGAAACTGCTTGGGAAACTTCTGCGTGCTCATCGGCCAGAACCGGCTTCCTATACCGCCTGCCATGATGACACAGTATTGATCTGATCTTACCATGTTTAACTACATTTTTTCACTCTGGCCAGCGGCTTGAAAGAGTACTGCCTCCCGGTAACCAGGTTCCTGCAAAGATAGTTTTTTTTGATCAGACCTTCCAACAAATACTTCTCATCGCGATAGATAAAGGAATCCCCTTTTTTAAGCTCTTCCATAAACTGGAGGTCATCTCCTTCCTTTCCGATATGGAAATACCTTACCAGCTCCGGACTGGACATAAAATTAGCTTTGGGAGACCTGGAGAACCGTGTAATGATCGGCCTCAGATCCTGCTCATATACCTCCAGGCTTTCCAGAAGCATTTTCCGGAAGGTGTCTTTCCATTCCACTCCGTGCGGGGAAATCCTCCGCCCGTACTTCTCAAAGGCAATAAGATGGGCCAGCTCGTGCGTCAGAACAAAGAAAAAAAGCTGGGGAGCCAATGTGGAATTGATGGTAATTTCATGAGACCGGTCCGCCAGTTTCCTGTAATCCCCGAGTTTGGAATGCCGGTCGCGGGTAATTTTAATATGGATATAATACTCTGAAAACCAGTTTTTCAGATATGGAAGGGTGTTATCAGGCAGGTATTTCTCAAGGTTCTGAATAGACATTTTACAGGCTCAGCGGAATTCCCGCATAGAAATTCAGCAATTTCAGGCTGAATAGATAATTGAACTTTGCCTGCGCTACAGAGCCCTGCGCGTTGGCATAATTATTACGGGCAACATTGACATCATAAATGGTTGATCTCCCCGCCGCATAGCTCTTATCTGCAAAATCCAGCGATAAGCGGGTGCTTTTCTCAGCTTCCACTGCGGCAAGATACGCCTCATAATTGGCATCCACATCAAACTGGGCCTTCTGAACATTCTGCCTTACGGCCTGTCTCTGCTGTTCCAGTGAATTTTTAGCAATATTTTCATTGATTTTGGACTGCTCCACCTGCAGTTTCGTAATTCCTTTGTTAAATAACGGAACATTCAGGGAAAGCGCCAGCTGCTGACCGAAGTTATCTTTATACTGCTGGAAGAAACTGCGCTCAACCACCGGGATCCCGTTAATGTCAACCCCCGTGATATTGGTATTTAACCGGTTATTGTAAAAACTTCCCAATCCTGCACTCGCCGTTAAAGTAGGCCAGAATGATGTCCTGGTAATTTCCGTCTGTGCCTCTGCCGATCGTATCCTGCTTTCGGCAGCTTTGATCTGGGGTTGCGTCTGGTATGCGGTTTCCAGGACTTCTTCCACAGGCTGAAGCTGAGGAGCCAGCTGATCCGGCACACTCACATCTTCCACATCGAAGTCCCTGTATTCCTTAAGCTGTAACAGCTGGGCAAGGGCAAATAAGCTTCTCCCGACATTGATTTCAGCTGTCTTAAGGTTTTGTTTTTCTCGCGCCAGTCCGGATTCTGCCTCTGCAAGTACCGTCTGGGCAGTCGTTCCTACCTGGGTGGTAATTTTCGCCCTGTCGTACTGTTTTTGTGCATTTTCAACAGCGGCCTCTGAGATTTTAACGATTTCCTTATTCAGCAAAGTCGTCAGGTACTGCTGGGCTATCTGAAGCGATATATCGTTTTTTACCGTTTCTATATCATACTGGCTGGCCTGTACATCATATTCCGTTTTACGGATATTCTTTTCGATCCTTCCGTTATTAAACACCGTGATGTTGGCCCCTACATTGGCACTGTTGCTGAAGTTATCATTCCTGATACTGGTATTGATGAACTGGGTCTGCCCGAAACTGGCCGAATTGCTGATGCTTCCGGATACCGAAGGCAGGTATTCCCTTTTGGCCATCTTAAGGTTGGAATCCTGAATCTGTTTTGAATATTCATTTTGGATCACCTGCAGGTTATGCTGTACGGCATAGTCCACACATTCTCTCAAAGACCACTTCTTCTGGGCATTGGCTCCCAGATAAGACAGTCCCAGAATAATAATCAAAACTTTTTTCATGCTGAATTTTTACCTTATTAGACGTGTCAAATATAAAAAAGTTACAGTTCAGGACAATTAAATATTCCTTTTTAAAAAAACTTTTGAGAATTTTGCATCATGACAGCAGAACAATACCGCGAAGCCGTTGAATGGTTATTTGTACAGGCACCCAATTACCAGCTTGACGGACAGAAGGCTTATAAGCCCGGACTGGACAATATCATCCGCATGTGTGAGTTTTTTGGCAATCCCCAGGAAAAAATACGCTGCATCCATATTGGGGGAACCAACGGAAAAGGGTCTACCAGCAATATGCTGGCTTCCGTACTTCAGGAGGCAGGCTATACCGTAGGGCTGTACAACTCCCCCCATCTCATCGATTTTACGGAGCGGATCAAGGTAAACGGCAAGAACTGCGATACAGGTTTCGTGTATGATTTCATCATGAAGCTGAAACAGCTTCCGGAAGATATCCAGCCCTCTTTCTTTGAGTTCACCACCATTATGGCTTTTGAATACTTCTATCAGCAGCAGGTGGATTTCGCCATTATTGAGGTAGGCCTTGGCGGCAGGCTGGATTCAACCAATATCATCACACCAATGGTCTCAGCCATTACGAATGTACAGCTTGACCATCAGGATCTGCTTGGAGATACGATTGAAGAGATCGCTGCTGAAAAGGCCGGTATCATCAAACCCGGAATTCCTGTGATTTCCGGAGATGAGGAGGAGCCGGTTAAAAAAATCCTGAAGAAAAAGGCCCAGCAGGAAAACGCCTCTTTTTCAGATGTTACCGGAACAGAAACCCATCTGCAATCCGATCTTAAAGGAAACTATCAGAAAAAGAACATCCGGGTCGTTTTGGGAATCATCCGTGAACTGCAGAAACAGAACGTGAACATTTCAGAAGAGCATATAGAACGCGGCCTGATGCATGTGCACCGGAATACCGGGTTTATCGGGCGCTGGTTTGAATTTTCCAAAGATCCGCTGACGATCTGCGATACGGCCCATAACCAGGCAGGCCTTGAGCAGGTTTTTGCCCAGCTGAATTCGATCAACCGCCGTAAGCATATCATTCTTGGTTTTGTAAATGACAAAAAGATTGATGATGTTATGCGCCTTCTTCCGGAAGATGCCGTTTTCTATTTTGCAAAACCGGCCATTCACCGGGGCAGACATCCGGAAGAATATGAAAACCTGCTGAAAGAGGCGAAAATAAATTATAAAATTTTCAATTCCGTGCAGGAGGCATATCTTTCTGCTAAACAGGAATGTATGAAAAATGAAATGATTTTTATCGGGGGAAGCAATTTTGTAGTGGGAGAATTTTTAGAAAAAAATTTGGAGATTTCCGAATAAGTCGTATATTTGCACCACTCTAAACGAGAAAACAAGTATAGAGGGTTCTTAGCTCAGTTGGTTCAGAGCATCTGGTTTACACCCAGAGGGTCGGGGGTTCGAATCCCTCAGGACCCACAAAAAGGAAACGAAACCTTTCAAAAAAAAGTCGGGCTCTTAGCTCAGTTGGTTCAGAGCATCTGGTTTACACCCAGAGGGTCGGGGGTTCGAATCCCTCAGGGCCCACAAAAAATCTCTCAGATTTCTGAGAGATTTTTTTATTGCATTTTCCTCAGGAGCCAGGCGAGCTTATAAACATCCAAAAGCCTGATTTCGGGCTGCTCTGAAACCAGGTTACGGTATATCTTTTTCTCGGCCAGCCTATACATAAAAAGAAATACAGCATCCAGTTTAAGCTTTTTCAGATTTGCTGCCGCCTTATAGACACGGATATCTTTAATCAAAGGAGTGTTATGAGGACTGATGATCAATCCATACAGCGTATCCATACTCACCTGCGTTTTCTTCAGGAAAACAGCATTATCCGTATCATCAACATGAATAACCGGATTATTGAAAGCAAGGAAGCAAATACTATTCTTTTCCAGAAGTTTTGCAAAGACATAATCTTCATACCCATACTGAGTGAGTTCCTCATTGAACGGAGACTCTATCAGAATTTCTTTTTTAATGGCAAAATTAACGGTTTTAAAAACCGAGATATCAGAAGACCGGTCTCCGGAGAAGATTTCCCTGGCCACAGAATAGCGGTTTCTGAGGCTTGCGGAATACTGTTCCGCGATCCTGAAATTTCCGTAAAGAAGGTCCAATGAAGGGTTATGCTCTATCTCAGCGATGTACTTCCGCAGGAAATCAGGATGGCCTATCCCGGCATCACAATCCAGGAATAAAAAATACTCTCCGTCGGCATACTTTGTGAAAAGATTCCTGATCCTGGAACGACCGATATTCTCTTCCAGAAAAATCAGTTGATGTACCTGATGTTTAATTTTTGTATTGATTTCCCTGAAAGCATATTCTGATGCATCATCAATCAGGATGATTTCTGCATCTAGCGTATAAGTATGAATTTCCCTGTTCAGCGCTGTAACCAGCTCCCGGACATCGAAATTATATACCGGAATACAGACGGAAATTTTCATTCCGAAGAAATTTTATCAATGATTTTCTGAATATTGAGCTCTCCCAGGCATGCCCAGTCTCCCCTGAAGCATTCTTTATCGCCAAATACAGAGCATGGCCTGCAGGTAAGGTCCTTAACCTCAACCACATCATCTTCACTCTGCCCGAACCCTAAAAATCCGGCATACGGGTGCGTCTGCCCCCAAATGGAGACACACCGGGTTCCTGCGAGGCTGGCGAGATGCATATTGGCGGAATCCATGGAAATCATGAGTTCCAGTCCTGCAATGGTCCGAAGTTCTTCGGAAAGACTGAGCTTTCCGGCCAGGCTTACGGTATTGGGAATTTCTTTTTCCCACTGGCTGAGGGTTTCCGTTTCTTTAGGACCTCCTCCGAAAAAATAAATTTTTTTCTTCTGCGCCAGGATCCGGGCCAGTTCATACGACTTTTCAAGAGGCAGCATTTTGCCTTTATGCTGGGCAAAAGGAGCGAAACCGATCCCTGATTTTGGATCTGCCTGTGGACGTAATGCATGGGTAAGCTCCACATGAAACCCCATCTTCCGGAATACATCTGCATACCGCTCCACTGTTTTTTTCAGCTGTGCTTTATCCAGGTTCCAGATATCTGTTAAATGTTCTTTTTCTTCTTTCCCTTTATTGATTTTAAACACTTTCAGCCCTCTCCTGCCGTAAATCTTATCCAGGACTTTTGTCCGGATTACATCATGGAGGTTGGCTATGATATCCGGCTGAAACTCTTTGATCAGTTCGTGGGCCAGCCTTCTCAGGCCGAAAAACCCTTTGTAATCATCCAGGTCAATCCCTTTAAAGATAATATTGGGAATCCCGGAGAACAGGCTTTCGAAATTTTTCCTGGACACCATAACAATTTCCACATCCGGATTCTGTTCCAGGAAATCACGGAAAACCGGGGCCGTCATAGCGACGTCACCAAATGCTGAAAAACGGTATGCTAAAATTCTTGTCACGGTCGGTTATGCCTTCAGCTGGTACGCAACAGCGTAAAATTTAATCTGTTTGGTCATAGCCATCAGTCCGTTGGCTCTGGACGGAGATAGAAATTCCTGTAATCCGATCTCAGAAATGAAATCAAAATCAGAATCCAGGATTTCCTGGGTGGAATGGCCGCTGTAAATGCTGGTAAGCAGTGAAACGATCCCTTTTGGGAGGATCCCGTCTGAATCTGCATCAAAATACAGCTTCCCGTCCCTGAATTCAGCATCGATCCATACTTTGCTCTGGCAGCCTTTGATGAGATTTTCATCAGACTTTTTATCTTCAGGCAGACCTTTCAGTTCTTTCCCAAGATCAATGATATATTCATATTTCTGTTCCCAGTCTTCAAGAAAGGCAAATTCATCAATTATTTCCTGTTGTTTTTCTTTGATGCTTTTCATAAATTTATTTATAATGCAAAGATAACCAATTTTAGGAAGATATTCCTGAAACCATTTAACATAAATACAGGGTTAACCCTCCCTGAATCATCCCTTTAAAGGGATTTGAATAATTAATCCGGTTACTGTATTTTTTCAAAAACCTGCAGCAGTTTCGGCTCTTCATTTTCCCAGCACAATACTCCTGCTGCTTTTTCCAGTTCATACTGAAAGTTTTGGCGGCCTTTATCCAATATGTATCGGATGGCTTTGGCAATATTTTCAGGATGGTGGCTCTCAATAATTTCCCCTACATCAAACTGCTTTTTAATCTTCTGCATTTCGGGCATGTCTGAAAGGATCACAGGCACGCGTGCCTGGATACAGTCGAGAACTTTATTCGGCAGGGAATAAAAATAGCTTTCGCCCCCGTTTTCTTCAATGCTCATTCCACAGTCTGCGGTGAGGGTAACTAAACGCAGGTCTTCCGGTTTCAGCTTACCTAAAAACTTTACCTTATGCTGAAGGCCTTCCCGGATGACCAGCTGTTCATACTCCTCTTTCCTGGGGCCATCCCCTGCAATCTTAAAGATCACATTTTCGAGGTGATGCATCGCGAGTATAGCTTTGTCAATGCCACGGAACGGATTGATCGCGCCCTGGTATAATACAATTTTCGGATTATTGTCCGGGATTTCAGAATTAAAACCTGCTTTCCTGGGGGCATTCTGGATGGCCACAGGATGCACATCATATTTTTTCCGGAACCACTGGGCATAGCTTCCGCTGGCGGTGATCATGAACTTGATCTTAGGAAGAATGGATTTTTCTGTGAACCGCCATAATTTCTGTGACATTTTGCCCTGTATGGCAGGCATTTCGGAAAATATTTCATGACTGTCAAAAACCAGGGGTATATTCAGTTTTCTGGAAAGGATATAATTGGGGACCAGGGCATCCAGATCATTGGCGTAAAGGATGGTATCGTGGCTGGCTTTTTTTTTCAGGATGCGGTAGAGCTTCCAGTTGAATTCAAAGTAGGCCGTTTTAAGGCTTTTTGAAGCCAATTTTATCCTTGAGAAAGGATATGGGCGGGACATTTCCTCGGCCCCGTTCCATGTATTGCCGATCAGCTCAATATCATAACCGTTTTCATAGAGGGTCCTGCATACCTTTTCTATACGCTGGTCCGTATACAGGTTACTGAATGCTGAAATGATCAGTTTCCTATGCATCGGCTTTCTTTCCTGCCATGAGGTGGTACAGCTGGATAAAGCAGATCAGTCCGTTGGGAATGATCACCGGCCAGAGCATTCCGCTGAATATCCCGTAGATCACAAAGCAGATGCATCCTATGAGATTAACGACCCTGATTTTCCGTACATCTTTCAGTATAAAACTCAGTACGATGAACAGCGAAGCTGAATATCCGATATAGGTTGCCATTTCAGGATTCATAATCAAAATTTAGGGCCACAAACTTAATCATTTTCAGCAAGATAATAAAATTTTTTCTGCCATAAAGTCATTAATTGGTTTTTGGTAGAATATTTGTAATTTAGATAACGGATAAACGGTACCTCTACCTTTATTCTAATTGAGACATACTATGGATTATAAGTTTTCACAAGGTTTGAGCCAGGTGTTCAAACAAAGCAAGAGCGAAGCGAAGAGGCTGAAAAGTGAATTTCTTAATACAGAACATCTGCTTTTGGGGATTATAAAAACAGAAAACTCTGCAAAAGAAATCCTTCAGGGCCTGAATGCGGACTTAACACAGATCAGAAGAAAAATTGAAACTCTAAATACAGCAAGTCTTAATCCTGTTTCAGAGGAGGTGAGCAATATTTCCTTCACCAAGATGGCAGATCATGCCGTTAAACGTGCAGAACTGGAATGCCGGCAGTATAAAAGCAATGAAATCAATACCGTTCATTTGCTTCTTGGTATTCTGTACAAATATGAGGACCCAACCTCCAGCATCCTGGGAGCTTACGACGTTGATTATGAAGGCGTTTCAAGAGAGTATCAGACGATGCTCAAGAATTCCGGACAGGCACCTAAAATGAGTGCTTATGACGACGATGATGAAAGGGAAGATTTCGAGCAGATGAGAAAACCTTCCGGAAACCTGGGCGCAGGAAAAAGCAAAACTCCTACGCTGGATAACTTCGGAAGGGACTTAACTTCCTTAGCCAGAGACGGTAAACTGGATCCGGTTATCGGCCGTGAGAAGGAAATCGAAAGGGTTTCACAGATCCTTTCCAGAAGGAAGAAAAACAACCCGCTGCTGATCGGTGAGCCCGGAGTAGGTAAATCTGCCATTGCAGAAGGGCTGGCTTTGAGGATTCAGCAGAAAAAAGTATCCAGGGTACTGTATGGGAAAAGGGTAATTACCCTTGACCTTGCCAGCCTCGTAGCCGGTACAAAATACAGGGGCCAGTTTGAGGAAAGGATGAAAGCGATCATGACGGAACTTGAAAAGAACCGTGACGTCATCCTCTTCATTGATGAGCTTCACACCATTGTGGGAGCAGGTAGCTCTACCGGAAGCCTGGATGCTTCCAATATGTTCAAGCCCGCACTGGCAAGAGGAGAAATCCAATGCATCGGGGCCACAACACTGGACGAATATCGACAGTACATCGAGAAAGACGGTGCATTGGAAAGAAGGTTCCAGAAAGTGATGGTAGAACCGACTTCCATTGATGAGACGATTCAGATCCTGAATCAGATCAAAGATAAGTACGAAGAACACCATAATGTAATATACACTCCGGAAGCTATTGCCGCATGTGTTAACCTGACTTCGAGATACATTACGGACCGCTTTTTACCGGACAAGGCTATTGATGCCATGGACGAGGCCGGTTCACGAGTGTATATCAAGAATATGAAAGTTCCTACGGAGATCATTGATTTTGAAAAGAAAATCGAAGAAATTAAGGAACTGAAACAGAAAGCGGTAAAAGCTCAGGATTATCTGGAAGCCAGAAAGCTGAAGGACGAAGAAGAGCGCTTACAGATGGAACTGAATTCTGCCCAGGATAAGTGGGATAAAGACGTGAAGGAGAAAAAAGAAACCGTAAGCGAAGAAAATGTAGCGGAAGTGGTTTCGATGATGAGTGGTGTCCCGGTAACCAAAGTAGGTAAAAACGAGCTGGATAAGCTAGCCGGAATGGATGGAAACCTGAACGGAAAAGTAATCGGCCAGGAAGATGCTGTGAAGAAAGTTGTTAAGGCAATCCAGAGAAACCGGGCCGGGCTTAAAGACCCGAACCGTCCTATCGGTACCTTTATATTCTTAGGAACCACCGGTGTCGGTAAGACTGAGCTGGCTAAAGTAATGGCCAGGGAATTATTTGAATCTGACGAATCCCTGATCAGGATCGATATGAGTGAATACATGGAAAAATTCGCCGTATCCAGACTGGTAGGTGCGCCTCCGGGATATGTAGGATATGAAGAAGGAGGACAGCTCACGGAAGCCGTAAGAAGAAAACCTTATGCTGTAGTGCTTCTGGATGAGATTGAGAAAGCCCACCCGGATGTATTCAACATCCTGTTGCAGATCCTTGATGAAGGCCATGTTACAGACAGTCTCGGTAGGAAGATCGACTTCAGAAATACGATTATTATCCTTACGTCCAACATCGGGACAAGGGATCTTAAAGATTTCGGGGATGGTGTAGGATTCGGGACCAATGCGAAGAAGACCAGTACGGATTCCAGAGCTAGGAGCACGATTGAAAATGCCCTTAAAAAAGCATTCTCTCCGGAATTCCTGAACAGGATCGATGATATCGTAATCTTCAATTCTCTTGAGAAAGATGATATCAAGAAGATTATTGATCTTGAACTGAATAAATTGTACAACAGACTGGAAAAACTGGGCTATAAAGTGGAACTGACTGAAGAAGCCAAAGACTTTATCTCGGAAAAAGGCTGGGATAAGGATTTCGGAGCAAGGCCATTGAAGCGAGCCATTCAGAAATACATTGAAGATCTGCTAGCTGAAATGCTGGTGAACAAACAGCTGAATGAGGGCGAAACAGTCATTCTTGACCTTAATGAAGCTAAAGACGGATTAGCAGGAAAAACGTCCAAGTCTAAGAAATCTGCAGCGGAAAAATCATCTTAATTAAAAGATTAATTTTAACTCTAAATAGAAAAGCACCGGAAATTTCCGGTGCTTTTTTTGTTTTTAGTGGAATATTTTAATCACCCCTGTATGACTCTAAGATAATTCACCTATATTTGTATAATTATCAAAATACAGTATATATGAAATTAAGACCTTTATTATTTATCCTTGCTTCTTCTGTATTATCCGCTCAAAGCTTCAGCTATGAAAGGAGCTGGGCCACGTACTATGGCGGAATCAGTTCAGGAATCAGAGAAGTGTATGAAGACAGCTCGATGAATCTTTCAGTGAGTGGATCATCAGCTTATCCCGGAGGATCCATTATCCCTTCTATAGATTATTACAATCAATTTGTATCCCCGGGCGGAAACTTATTTACTGCATTTACAAATCCCTCCATAAATAAACTTATCGGACAATTCTCTCCTTCGGGTGCATTGACCTTTGCAGAATACCATCCACAGGGAAATTCATATGCTGAAGCCATATATCCGATCCTTAGGGATGAACAAGGAAACCAGTATGAAATTGAATTCAATATCAATTCTTTTCCGGCATTATCTTTTGGAACATGGCTTTCAACCCATACTTTAGCCAGTGATATCATACTGGCGAAATACGATGCAAACGGTACGCTGCTCTGGAAGACTTTTCTTCCGTCAACCGGCAGTGTCTTGCTCTTAAAGGCTGACTCTACAGGAAACGTCTATTTCACGGGTTCAACAGCACAACAAAATTTGGGTGATCCCGGGACCTATCATCCCGGATTCGCTACTGTATATGATTCTACAGGCACACAGCTGCTTGATAATCATTATGTTGTTAAACTCAATCCGCAAGGCCAGAAAGTATGGGCAACGTATATTCCGACACAGGCAATCAATGATATAGAAGTATCTGAAGGAAAGTTGTATATCGCAGGAAATGCAGATCTGGATACCAATGCTTCCGAGCTGGCTACTCCCGGTACTTTTCAGCAATCAAAGGCCGGACAAAGCATTACATGCTTAAACACTCTAAACGGACAAAGGTTATGGGGAACCTATTACGGAGTTCCGGGAAATAGTGTGGAGGCAGGCGTGATCAATATCCGGGCTAATGCTACGGGGGTTTATATGGTGGGCAATACATGGGCACCGGGGAACTATTATGCAACCGAGAATGCTTACAAAACAAGTACTACAGACGGATTTGATTTTTTCCTGACTAAATTCAATGATTCAGGAAACAGGATATGGAGTACTTATTTAGGCAGTGACGGGTATGAAGTAGCCGTAGGATATAAGTCCAGTGATATCAAAGACGATAAGATCCTGATTTCCGGCTTATCTTCCGGAAACCATAATATGGCTTCACCCGGGGCTTTTGTTTCCACTAAGCCAAGCCCTGGCTTCAATGATTTATTTTTCAGCATGTTTAATGCTTCCGGAGAACATATTTTTACTTCTTATTACGGAGGAAGCCACACCACAACTGTAGTTACTCAATCCATCAGCCCCAGTTTTTCCGAAAATTCTGACGGATTTTACCTGTATGGAAACACTGAAAACCAAAATGGATTTACAACATCAAACGGCAACCAGCAAAGCATTATCTTGCCTTCCGGATTCAATAAGGGAATAGCCGGATTTATCGCTAAGTTCAGTCCGAAAACACTTTCCACCTCAGATACAGCTCCTGCTGAAGATCTGGTTGTATATAACAATCCGAGCAACGGAAATTTCACCTTAAAAGGATCGGTTTTAAAAAGGGAGCCGCATCTTGTTACCCTTCATGATCTATCCGGTAAGCTTATCTATTCCAAACATATCCGGAACAATGCTACCCAGCAGGAACACTTCAATCTTGAGCCTGTACTTACAGAAGGAAATTACCTGCTGTCCGTAAAAAAAGCTGATGAAACCCTGATAAAAACCTTTAAGCTTACGATTAGGAAATAAACCCTGCTGATAAAAGTTGCAGAATAGTAATACCTGTCCCTGAGATTGTTTTTATCGATGTTTGCCATCACCACTTTTTTGCGAGTCTATTTAATTGTATTTTTGCGGCATCAAACTAAGGACTCCCGTTAAGAGTTCCGTAAAATTGAATAAGATGAAAGTAGTTGTAGGATTATCAGGAGGGGTGGATTCCAGTGTGACCGCCTACCTGCTCCAGCAGCAGGGCCACGAGGTGGTGGCTTTGTTTATGAGAAACTGGAATGATGCTTCAGTAACGCTGGAGGATGAATGTCCCTGGATTGAGGACAGCAATGATGCCCTGATGGTGGCCCAGAAACTGGGGATCCCGTTTCAGGTCATTGATATGAGCGACCTGTATAAAGAACGCATCGTAGATTATATGTTCGCTGAATATGAAAAAGGAAGGACTCCGAATCCGGATGTCCTCTGCAACCGGGAGGTGAAATTTGACGTATTCATGAAAACGGCAATGTCTCTGGGAGCAGATAAAGTAGCCACCGGGCATTATGCAAGGGTTACTTCTACACCTGATGAAAATGGCAGGGAAATATTCCATCTGCTCGCCGGAAAGGACAATAATAAGGACCAGTCGTATTTCTTATGTCAGCTAAGCCAGGATCAATTGTCTAAAGCATTGTTTCCCATCGGTGAACTGACGAAACCCCAGGTAAGAGAAATTGCCAAAGAAATCGGTTTGGTAACGGCGGATAAAAAAGATTCCCAGGGCTTATGCTTTATCGGAAAAGTAAGCCTTCCCCAGTTTCTGCAACAGCAATTGGTTCCGAGAGAAGGTGAGATTGTAGAAATTTTCAGGGATTCGCCGCTTTTTGTACAAGAAACACCTCAGTTTTCTTCAAAACAGGAGGAACTGGCTTTCCTGAGTACTAAAACCCACTACCAGAAGTCTGACGGAAAAGTCATCGGAAAGCATCAGGGGGCGCAATTCTTTACGATCGGACAGAGCAAGGGCCTTGGTATCGGCGGACACAAAGAAAGCTGCTTTATCATCTCCAGAGACATGGAAAATAATATTCTGTTTGTAGGAGAAGGACACAGCTTCCCGGGATTATTCAGGAATGCCCTGAAAATTGATCCTTCGGAAATACACTGGGTACGGGAAGATCTTGCGATTGAGAATGGCGGGTCCAGAGAAGTGATGGCCAGAATCCGTTACAGGCAACCTTTACAGAAAGCGGTGCTGTACCAGTTTGAAGAAGGGCTGTATATTGAATTTGAAGAACCTCAGTCTGCCATTGCAGAAGGACAGTTTGCTGCGTGGTACCACGATGATGAGCTGCTGGGAAGCGGAGTGATTTCATAAGAGTATGATTTCGTTTTTTTGTAACATATTTTGAATTGTTATACTTACTCTGTATATAACAATAAAAAATATCATTATGAAAACAATCCTGGAAAACAACTATTCATTCGTTAATCAACTGATCATTGCTATTGTATCCATTTTTTTCGGATACAACCTGTATCAGGAAATAGTAAGCCCTGAAAAATCACAGCTTACCCTAAGCATTATATTATTGGCCGTTACCTATGGTTTGATCAGCAAATACGGAGCAAAGCCTGTAAGGAATGATAAAAAATAATCATTAAGATACTATTATAAGCCCGGGACGTCACTGTTCCGGGTTTTGTTTTTATTCCCGAAGATTTTATATAGATTGAATGTACTGCCAAGCCATTTCAGCATTATTTCCGGATAATAATCCATCAAGAATATTTTGCTATTCCAAACAGCAACTTCCGGTAGCGGAATTTTGTTTTAGGAGTAAAAGACAGCCATAAAAAGCTGAAAGACCCAGAGTATAAGTTCCATGAATTGCATTGTATAAGTATGTGTATCAGTATTAACCAGGAACAGATTGCCCTGTTTGAAATCTTCAGGAAAACAGACCGAAAAAACTTTGTTCCGGATTCCCTGAGCTTCCCGGTTGACAGTGATGAAATCCCAAATCCATCCTACAGCAACTTGAAGATCCTGAAGCCAACAGAACCGGCTTCAAGCAGATCATAAACCCATGAATCATTCAGAACAAAATCCGTGTCTTGCCCATCAGTATTGTCCAACAACTCCCATAGAACGGTTTTCTCGATTCCTGATTCTTTCTTGATTCTTGATTCTCGATTCCTGGCTCTTGATTCTTGGTTCTTGGTTCTTGATTCTTGACTCTCGGCTCTTAATTCTTATCTTCTACCTCACCAGCCAGTCCTTAAAATCCTTCACCCGCTCGCGGCTGACGGTAATTTCATCTTCAGGCTGAAACTCGAGCTCAACCTTATAATACGGAGACGTATGGATATTCCTGATGTGGTCTGAATTGATGATAAATTGCCGGTTGACCCTGAAAAATTTGTTTTCATCCAGCACATCGGCCAGCTCATCCAGGGTGAAATCTGAAGGATAAGAACGGTCTTTAGTCTGAAGGTAGACAATTTTATTTTCGCTGAAAAAACAGCTGACTTCATGGGTCTGTACAATTTTCAGGTTGTACCCGATCTTTACCAGGATTCTGGAAAGCGTGCTTTTATCTTCCTTGATCAGCTGCTTGATTTCCTGTGAGCTTACTGCGTTCCCGGATGGGATAAAGGATTTGAATTTTTCCACTGCGCCGGCAAGGTCTTCATCCAGGATAGGCTTCAGAAGATAATCGATGCTGTTCAGCTTGAAGGCTTTCAGCGTATACTGATCAAAAGCGGTGGTATAGATGATGAATGCTTTGGTAGGAAACTCCTGAAAGATGTCGAATGATAACCCGTCTCCCAGGACAATATCAGAAAAAATAAGCTGTGCTTGGTCGTTTTCAGAGAACCATTGTTTACCCTCCTCTACAGATTCTATCCTGGCCACGATTTCGATATCGGGAAAACTGCCCAGCATCCGTTCAAGCTTTCTTAAAGCCGGTTTTTCATCTTCAATAATAACCGTTTTGATCATTGTTTATGTCTGTTTGATTTCTGAATTAAAAGCAACTGAAAGTTCCTGCATGTTAAAATTTAACCGAGTCCTTATGTTTACCCATTTCTTTTTCTACAATGCTTCTTTCCCAGTCGGCATCAAAGATAAATAACTTTACGGCTTTTACCGTCAGAATAATTCCCCAGATCAAAAGAATAACTGATCCATCCCAGTATGAAATATTGAAAATTCCTTTTTCAAAGAGGTCATCGGAAAAAATAATAATGGCGATAATACCGAACCATATAAGGCTTTTATAAAACCTTTTCAGTTCTTTTACCCGTTGTTGTGCGTGATAATAATCCATGATGATTTGTTTAATGTTGGTTACAATTAAAAAGTTTTTGCCTGTTTGTTCTCTTCGTCCATCAGTTCCCTGATCTTCTTTTCTTCCCAGTTTCTCCCGATCCCGAAAGTACTTACGCCATGGGCAGCGATCCCTATGCCCCACCCCAGCATTGGCCAGAAAAACCAGAGATTCTCAGGGGATGTCAGCAGGTTTAAAACAACCAGGAAAGGGATGACCAGGCAGTAAGAAGTAAGGTTGCTGTAAAAGCCTTTTATTTCTTTTACTCTTCGGGCTGCTTTCTCGTATGCCCTGCTTTCTGTGTTGAATGATGTTTCCATTTTTTTATTGTTTAGATTAAACTGTTTGTTTTGTTGAGACAAATGTAGGTCAATGTTCACCTCCGGATCAATTTTAACTGACCGAACCGTAGAAAATGAATACCGAACGGTGAAAACGGGTATTACTATGCGTCACTCGTCTATGAATGAAAGAGATAAGGAGAACTCCGGTTCTCTCTAAAGTAAATACAGCCAGACACCGTATTAAAAAAATATCTATTGCAGGCAGAGCATACAATAGATAAGTAGTCAGAAGACCTCACTTTAAATCATTCTGAAAACAGGAAACTTTGATCGCAGCTTTTTCTTTGATTGACCATAAAAACATTCAATGCACAGCTGCAGAAATTGATCCGCTGAAAAAACAGATTTTAATCTTCAGTAGATAAACGGAATGAGCTTCCTGGTTTTGCGCCGGTATTCCAGATACTCTTCCCCAAACTGCTCAATAAGCGCAGCTTCTTCAATCTTAATCCTGTAGCTGAAAGCGATGAACGGAGGAATAAGCGCTAAAGCCAATGAAAGCCAGTTGTTAAGGTATAGCCCAAGACCTAAAGAAGTAAGCAGGGAAAATGTATAGGAAGGATGCCTGAGATACCTGTAAAAACCCTCCTTTTTGATGGTGTGGTCTTTCCTGATCGTCACATCAACGGTAAAATACTTACCTAGAGAACGGATGATGATGAACCGGACAATAATTCCAATCAGGATCAGCGCTTCCCCTGTATACAGGATCCAGGTGCCGTCTGAGATCGGAAACCGAGTATAATAAGACAAGGTTACTGCACTGATAATGGAAAACGGGATGGCGATCCAAAGGAAATTCAGGGTAGACCGGTCTTTCCCTTTCCGGTCTGTTTCACCGGATTTTAAGATGTTCTTATACAGGAATTCGCTGATAAACCAGCCTACCATAGAAACGGCAAATACAATCTCCAGAGCATTCATTTGTTTAGTATTTTAATCTGTTACGGGAATTCATTTCCTCGTCCATAAGCTGTTGGATCTTCTTTTCTTCCCAATGGTTCCCCAGGATAAAGCTAGGGACAAATACCCGCAATCCGTATACCAAAAGACCGATTCCCCAGAACAGCGGAAGGCTGAAGTATTTGAGGTGCCAGAGGGTCTGGCCAGGTTTCAGTTCGCGGTAATTGGTGATTAAGATGAATATGTTCACCACGACATATACAAAGAGGAATATGTAGAAGTTCTTGATTTGTTTCACTCTTTTTTCTGCCTGCTTATAGCGGATATCGTCCTGGCTGATCTCTTCCATAAATTTGTTGTTTAATGATTATCGTTTATGTTGTTTTTCTAAAATTTCCCGGATCTTTTTCTCTTCCCATCTTTTACCGATTCCGAAAGCGCTGATTCCGTGAGCGGCGATGCCAATTCCCCATCCCAGCATCGGATAATAAAACCAAAGGTCATCCGGGCTCGTGATCAGGTTAATGATAATCAGTGACGGAATTACAATGCAATAGGAAGTAAGGTTGCCGTAAAAACTCTTCAGTTCCTTCACGCGTTTCTGTGCCCTTTCATAGGCTTTATCTGAAGTATCCGTTTTGATACTGATTTCATTAGGCTTACTGACCAGCACCGGAAGTTTTACTTTAAAATAGTCTTCTGATTTTTCAATGAATACATTCCTTTTCGTCAGCAGTGAATAGCGCTGGACAATATTGGCCAGACCGATTCCCGAACTTTCCTTGATCTGCTCCCGGACCTGAAGGTTGTTTTCAATGCAGAGGGTATCATTTTCAGAAAATATTCTAATGATGAGCGGCCTTGATGAGGTGGCAAAATTATGCTTGATACAGTTTTCCAGCAACAGCTGTAAAGAAAGCGGAACGACAAACCTGCGGTAATCCTCTTTCCTGACCTCAAAGATAAAATCTACACTGTCTTCGAATCTGGTTTTCAGCAGGTCGCAATAGGTCCTGGCAAATTCAATCTCATCTTCCACCGTGACCAGCTCTTTGTCTTTCTGCTCCAGGACATACCTGTAAATCTTTGACATTGAGGCTGTAAACTTCTGGGCCTGGTTCGGGTTTTCATCGATCAGGGAACTCAGAACATTCAGGGAATTGAACAGGAAATGCGGATCCAGCTGATTCTTTAAGCTTTCAAACTGGGCATTGGCGGATTTGGCAATGAGCTTCTGCTCTACGACTTCCTTACGGGAAGACTTTTTCAGCTCTTCCATAAACCCTTTGGCATGGAGGAAGGCTGAAATCAGCAGTGCGATATTAATTGTAAACCAATTGATGAAGCTGTACCTTCCCGAAAAATATTCTTCTGTAGTCGCAGCTTTCTGAAAAACGACAAAATTCATGTAGTTGCAGAAATACACCATTATGGTATTCGCGATAAGAATCGACACAATACTGATTATGGCTCTCCTGGTAGTGGCTTCAGACCACGGAAACCTTTTGTTCAGGAAATCGTTGATATAGCTGTTTCCCATCGCTAACACAAAGGAGTACATAAAGCATACAACCACGGTAAGCAGAAAATTACTCAGCGTCTTTTCATCTGTAAACCCGAAGAAAAAAATCATGGATGTTGCCAGTGATATCCAGCATAAAGTAATAAGGTTCCTGCGTTTCATAAATGGTTTTCCTGGTTCAAAATTAATCTATTAGAGTATTCACGGCAATTATTTTCTCCCGAACAGTCATTTTTGAAGACTGAACGGTATAAAAAAACCTTCCTTAACGGAAGGTTAGTTGGATATTGTACATCAATTATTTAGCCTGGCTTACGAAATATTCCGCTTCAGATTTTCCCCAGTTAGGATCCAATGCTGTTTTCGGAGTATAGGACTTGAACTTGTTCAAAGCATCTTTAAACATTTCCATTCCCTTTACTTTGCTTCCTCCGTACTGCTCCGGCATAAAATAAACATCTTCAGCTTTGATCAGCGCGATTCTCGGGTTATTCGGATCCAGCTTTTCAGCCTTTTTAAGTTCTTCAGTAGCTTTTGCCCCATCAGTCATATACCTTTGCTGAGGGTTAACCATCATCTTTAAGGAGTAAGCCATTTTGCTCAACAAATGGAGTTCAGCATTATCGGTAGGCGCTACATGGGAAGCTGCCCCAATGTATTTCTCTGCCTGGCCTGCGATAAAATCAAGATCCTGTGTTTTACCCTGCTGCATCAGCACTCTTCCTTTCTGAATGTTCGCCAGCGCTGCATAATAAAACGGAAGCCAGTTGTTTTCATCTTTTCCTGCGATCCTGTGGAAATCATTAGCCAGGGCCTGGAAATCTTCCGCTGTTTTAGCCGTTTCTATCCTGGCTACTTTTTCAGTCATCACTTTTTCGTAATCAGTCTGTGCAAAGGCTGTTAAGCTTACAAAAGCCAGCGCAAAACTCAATAAATATTTCTTCATTTTTTTCAATTTTTTAAGGTTACTGTATAATTATTCAAAGATATATATTTAATTTATATAATAAAATCATTACCTGTACTGATTCTTCATCATTTACAAATTATTATTAATGGCATCCTCCGTTTTATCTACCCCGAAACTGATGAAGGCTCCTATAAAGACAAAGGTATTGGAAGGCGGAACAACGGCAGAACTCCTGGCTCCGTCACCGGAAAAGTTATATCCGTACATGTTCTTCGTCCCTAAGACATTAGAAATACTCAGCACAAATATAGTAAATGCTTTTGCATCCTTTTTTCCAAGGTTCGGCAGGTAGTTAAAGCTCAGGTTCAGGGAGCTGTAATCCTTTAATCTTCCTTCATTCCGGATGACATTGCTGTTCTGCTGGCTGACGATATCATAATACGGCCTTCCTTTAGCATACGTATAAGACAGGTTGGCCCCCAGTTTCCATTCCGTAATGAACCTTTTGGCTACCACAGAGAGTGTATGCTCCGCAGCAAAATTAGGTTTCAGGCTTACCGGATAATTCATAAAATCCCTTTTGGAATCCAGATAGGAATAACTGATCCAGTAATCGATATTTTTAAATGTCTTCTTATCGCGCCAGAAAAATTCTGCTCCTTTGGCGTATCCATAGCCGTCATTATTAAGGGCTGTCTGGATCTGCTGGTTCTGGCTTTCACCAGGATTTAGCGTAAAGGTTTTGATCAGCTGGTCATATTTTTTGTAAAATGCCTCTAGTCTCAGGCTTCTCCCCTCTGATGCCCTCTGGATCTGGAAAATATAATGCTGTGACTGCTGGAATCCGAGGTTGGCGGGTGCATTGATATACCTGCTTTCAGGATTCTGGTAGAAAAGCCCGTAGGCAATAGAGCTGGTCCAGTTCTTATCCAGCCGGTAAGCAAGCGCAAGCCTCGGTGCGATATTATTTTTATCCAGAAAGGATGAATGTTCTGCCCGTACGCCTATTTTTGCAGACAGCTGGTTGCTGAATCCCAGATCCGACTCCACAAATGCGGAGGAGATCAGGTCATTGTATTTTTTGTTTACCTGCTGGAAATGAAGCTGTTCATCTGAGTTATTGAATTCAAATCCGCCCCTCAGTGCGCTGATCCTGTTGATCTTCCTTTCCAGGACTGCTTTGAGGTTGATATAATTCCCATCGGTCAGCAATTGGGTCCGGGCAGATTCCTGGCCCGCATTCTCCGTTGAAAAGTTAAGGTCTGAACGGTTGTAGGAATACGAGCTTCCTATATTCAGCAGATATTTCCCGAATTTCTGCCTGAATGATAGGTTATGATAAGTATTTGTCCCTTTCAGCCGTATCAGCGCAGCATCGTACTGCGGTTCGAGGCTTTCGGTCCTTACTGCCATCCTGTTCGTATCGTATTTCCCATAATATTTAAAAAATCCGCCGGATTTTGTTTTTATCCTGAAATTCAGGTCTCCATTCATGCTGCGCGGGGATTGTATAAAGTCTGTATTGAAATGCAGAACATTCTGCATCAGCTCCAGGTTGGAATAGCCTGCTGTCGCTCCATAAGAATAATTCTTATTCTTGCTTAAACGCTGGAAGCCTGCATCAATGAATATCGGTGAAACTCCGATATCATAAGAGCTTTCATTAGGCAGGTCAACGCTTTCCAGCATCAGTGCCCCGGAAAGAGCCTGTCCGTACAATGCTGAATAGCCACCGCTGGAGAATATATTCCCTTTGAACAGAGACGTATTGAAACGGTCTCTTCCTGCAATGCCCGGTACGGAGTTGGAAAAATAGTTGTTGATAAGGCTGCCGTCCATAAAGATTTTGGACTCGGCTCCGGTTCCGCCACGGATGAAAAGGCCTTCGGACTCCCCTACTTTCTGTACCCCGGGAAGATAGGTTAAGGCTGAGGAAATCTGCCCGTCTGCTCCTGCGGTAGTATAAATATCGATCGGCGTCAGCAGAGCGGTAGCCCGTTTTTTATCGCTTGCCTCAATAGATCCTGCGGAAACCACTATGGCATCTATTTCATTGATCTGCTCCTTCAGTTCTGCATTTACAGTGATCGCCTGGTCCTGGATCATTACCGGTTTCTCTACATCATCGTATTTGGGATGGGTAAAGGTAATGGCCTGGCTACCTTTTTCATTGGTTTCAAAGGAAAAGTTTCCTTCAGCATCAGTGGTCGCACCGTCATAAGTGTTTTTTAAAGTAATATTCACATCTGCAACGCCTTTGCTTTTATAGGTTAC
Organism: Chryseobacterium camelliae; assembly: GCF_002770595.1. NCBI lineage: Bacteria > Pseudomonadati > Bacteroidota > Flavobacteriia > Flavobacteriales > Weeksellaceae > Chryseobacterium > Chryseobacterium camelliae. The sequence continues at coordinate 2,742,296 of NZ_CP022986.1, forward strand.
CTTACCGGATACTTTTATCTGGGCAAGGCTCAGCATAGAGCATAAAAAAGAAATCAGAAATAATAGTTTTGTTTTCATAACTGTTGATTACGGTTCAAAAGTAGGACGAAATTCAAGCACAGATAAATTTTTGTTCCCGAACGGTCATTTTTAGAACCTGAACGGTTAATTTTATTTTTTACACAGAGGAAATACCGGTTTTGCGGGAAAATTGAAGGTAAATTCAATCTGTATAGTAAAATACCCCTCTATCGGAGCGGTATTTTAGCTAACGGTCAATGAGAACATGGATCAATGAATCGGGATACAGAAATCAACGGTCATTTTTCCTTCGGGATGTTCGCGGAAATTGGTATGGTAGATCTCAAAAGGAAATGCTTTTCTTACCGAATGGTGATGCTCCTTCATCCATAAAAACAGGGAAACCCAGCACTGTTCAAAATCATCCAGGGTGACTTCACCGCTTCCGATGATGAACTTTCCGGTTTCAACGGTCTCAGGAAAGACTTCCCCTTCCTGTTTCTGCAAGGGTTCATCCAGAAGCATACAGGCATGGATTCTCACTTTATCCGGTGGAGTCACCTTAAAGCTGTCATGGTATACAGAGAGCATTTTCACCTGATCGCGGGGAAACAGGTTTTTGCTTTTTGCCCAGTCTATCAGCGTACCGAAAGAGGATTCAACATGGGCAATACCCAGGCTCATAACAGCCGCCAGGTGCATTTCCGGAAGATGGCCTACTTTGATTTTTAAATTCATATTCATCCAGTTTAAAAGGTTTTCTGTATTGTAAATGTACTGGCTGAAAATGGCATCCCTATGTCCTTTCTTGCTTTCTTTAATAGCAATCCTGTGAAAGTTTTCCGGAGCTGCTTTGCGAAATCCCGACGGGGATATCCCGTAATATTTTTTAAAGGCTTTATTGAAAGCGGAATGACTGGAAAAGCCTGACTGATGATAAACATCCGCGATACTGATGTCTTTTCTCAGCGCCAGGTAAAAGGCACTTTTTTCGGTCCTTCTCCTTGCTGTATAGTTCTGTAGAGTTTCTCCAGTGATCAGCCGGAAAATCCTGTGAAAATGAAATGGAGAATAGGCGCCAGCCCCTGAAACATTCTCCAGTGAAAGTTCCGAATCCAGATGGTCTTCTATATACCTTATGGCTTTTATGATGCTCTGTTTATGCATATCCAATTCTGATCATGTACTGCAAAAATAACAACCGGGAACGAAAATGATTGGTCCTTTTTTGCTAATAATGGATTTATGTAAAAAATTAAGCTGCTGCCTGAAAAACATGACCCGTTTATACCTTTTTTGTTAAATCTTTCTTTACATTTATATTGTAATCACTAAATCATAGTAGAATGAACCTTAAAACATTAACATTATTAGCCGGAAGCGCATTGTTTGCGGTATCCTGCGGAACCAGCCACACTTACCAGGTGATGTCTAAAAGCAATACCCAGACCGGTGGAACGGCAAAATTCACTCAAAAAGGGAATGACGTTATTATGAAGCTGGATGTAACCAACCTTACACCGGGCATCCACGCCGTACACATCCATGAAAAGGGAGATTGCTCAGCTCCTGACGGAACCTCGGCAGGAGGCCACTGGAACCCGGCCAAAGACGACCATGGCAAATGGGGCGCCGAACATTTCCACATGGGCGATATCGGGAATCTTAATGCAGACCAGAGCGGCAATGCCACACTAACGTTCAAAACGGATAAGTGGTGCCTGGGATGCGAGGATGCTTCCAAGAATATTATGGGGAAAGGCCTTATCATCCACGCAGATAAAGACGATTTCCATACCCAACCCACCGGAAACGCTGGCGGAAGAGTAGGCTGTGTGGAGATCAGGTAAATTAAAGAGCATAAAAAAACCACTAATTTTCATTAGTGGTTTTTTATTGTTTATTAAGCTTTAGCATTCATATCCGCTATGATATTCATAGCCTCCTGAAGGTAAAGATCTTTTTTAAGGTTTTTAATCCAGAGTTCAGATTTCTTTTTGAACGCCTCATCTTTTTTCTCCCGTTCAATTTCATTCTGGTACATCATAAACTGAAGGCCGTTCTCAAATTTAGTCAGTGACTTGAATTTTTCAATCTGTGCTTTTCTTTGCTTCATCAGCTCATTGAATTTGTTGATATTAAGCGTAATGGTTTCTTCCTTATCCAGTTTCTCCCTCCATTGGGCAGATTCCAGTAACAGCTGGTAATTGGTATTCTTGGCCATTCTGTCGGCACTGGCTTTTTCCAGGGCTTTGATATCGAAATAATTCAGTTTCTCGAAGCTTGTTCCCGGAATTTTGTCCCAGGCAAGGGCATAATCATCAAACCGCTCCCCTATTTCTGCATAAGTAAAGAAGTCTTTCATCTGGATATCGGACACGATCCCTTTTCTCTGGGTAGATTCTCCGGTAATCCTGTAGAATTTCTGGATCGTCAGTTTTAAAGATCCGAAATCATCTTCTGTATTCAGGAACCTGTTCAGGTCTACGAAAGACTGTACGGTCCCTTTTCCGAAGGACTGTGGCGATCCTACGATAATCGCCCTGCCGTAATCCTGCATAACTCCGGCAAGGATTTCTGAAGCGGAAGCAGAAAGTTCATTCTGCATGATCACTAAAGGACCGGTCCAGATCGGTGTTTCATTCTTATTCTTAAGGGTCTGGATCTTTCCGTTCCCGTCTTTCACCTGTACATATGGGCCTGATTTCATGAAGAGCCCCATTATATCTCCTACTTCGGTAAGGGATCCCCCTCCGTTGTTTCTCAGATCCAGAATAATTCCCTGGATATTTTGGGCTTTAAGCTTAATGATTTCATTTTTAATGTCATCAGAAGCATTTCTTCCTTTTTCATTTTCAAAATCAGCATTGAAGCTCGGCAGGTTGATGAACCCGTATTTTTTACCGTTCGGTGCATTCACGATAATGCTTCTGGCGAAGGTATCTTCAATAGCCACTTCCTCTCGGATCATGGTAACATCTTTTATCGTCCCGTCTTTCTTCTGTACGGTAAGCGTTACAGGAGTCCCTTTTTCACCTCGGATGAGCCTTACCGCTTCATCGGACAGCATTCCTACGACATTTACCGCATCTTCTTTCGGTTTAGACTTTACTTTCAGGATTTTATCTCCTTCTGAAAGCTGCTTTGATTTCCAGGCCGGAGCCCCGATGGTAAGCGCACCCAGATACAGGTATCCTTTTTTCTCCTGAATGATCGCTCCGATTCCGATTACCTTTCCTGTAAAGCTGGTATCGAAATCTTCTTTGTCTTTCGGTGAATAATAATTGGTATGCGGATCAAATACTTCAGTGTAAGCATTCATATATACCGTAAACCAATCCATTTTCTTTCTTTTCTTGAATCTGGTAAAGGTTTCTTTCACCAAGTCTTTTACCTCATCAGTAGCTTTTTTAACCTTCTCGTCCGGAGTAAGGATCTTAAGCTTAATGGTATCTTTAAGCTTGTACTGCTGCACGGAATCTTTCTTCTCTTTCTGAGCTTCTTCCTTGCTGTTCATGGATTCTATCTCCTGCAGGATGTTGTACTTAATGAATTTTTTCCATTCATTATACTGTTCCTGCTTATTGGAAGGTACTTTCTTGAGTTTCGGCTCCAGCGTCAGGGTTTCATCTTCATTCAGATTGATCGGCTTGCTGAAGATATCCTGGGTTACCTTATCAATTTCATCCACTCTCTGATAAAGCCGGTCTACCGTAAGCTTGTAAAAGGTTAGATCACCGGTATTCAGGTAATCGTCCAGTTTGGTCTCATGCTTGGCAAATTCGTCCATATCAGACTGCAGGAAATATCTTTTGGCCGGATCTATCATTTCAAAATATTGCTTATACACATCTCTTGCATAAGCATCATTAATAGGTTTCGGACTGTAATGTAAATAGGAAAGGGTGTTTTTTACGCTCACCATGATCGTCTGCATTTTTTCATCATCATTTTTAGGTGAGTTGAAGCAAAACATTAGACTGGTTAAAGGAATGAGGAGTAAAAATTTATTCAGCTTAAAATTTTTCCACATAGAAGGTCATGTATTTTTATTAATTAAAGTATAGTAATTGGTAGCAATAATTGAATTACTGTTACAAACGATCAAATTTAATACCTTATTTACAAATATCGGGCAGTTTTGATTTTTTTTGTTATAATTGGTTATATTCTGCGCCCACAATGAAGTTTCTGAAAAATAAATTCTGGTTACCCTGCAATAACAGCCGTTGATGAGTCTTCACATTTAAGAAAATTTAACGGCAAAATACCTTACGGCATCAAAACTTTTAGTTACTTTTGAGGATAGGATGCCGTTCGCTGTTTCTCTTCGGACGGGCACTGTTCTATTTTTAAAAATCAATCTTTATATGGAAAAACCACTAATTCTGGTTACTAATGATGACGGCATTACAGCACCGGGCATCAGAAATCTTGTGAGTTTTATGAACGAAATCGGTGACGTGATCGTAGTTGCCCCTAATTCACCGCAGAGCGGAAAAGGCCATGCGATCACCATTAATTCTACGCTGAGCTATGAGGAAGTCCACCTGGATGGTCCGCAAAAAGACTTTTCATGCAGCGGAACTCCCGTAGACTGTGTAAAAATGGCATTGGATAAAATCCTGCCGAGAAGGCCGGATATTGTCGTTTCCGGGATCAACCACGGCGCCAACTCCTCTATCAATGTTATCTATTCCGGGACTATGTCTGCTGCTGTAGAGGGCGGTGTGGAAGGGCTGCCTTCCATTGGATTCTCTCTGCTGGATTTCAGCTGGGAAGCCGATTTTACCCAGGCAAAGGAATACATACAGAATATTGTAAAAAGAGTCCTTGAGCAGCCGATGCCGAAAGGAATCGTCCTGAACGTCAATATTCCCAAACTTTCCAAAGAGGAGATCAAGGGAGTAAAAGTATGCAAGCAGGCCCATGCCAAATGGGAAGAAAGCTTTGATGAAAGGGTAAATCCGCACGGTAAAAAATACTACTGGCTTACCGGATACTTCAATAATATGGATGAATCTGAAGATGCCGATGAAACAGCATTGGCTAATGGCTACATTTCTATTGTTCCGGTAAAGTTCGATTTAACCGCATATGAATATATGAATACATTGAGTGAAGTAATGAAATTTGATCATGTACAGTAAATTAGACAGTCCTGTATATCACGCTCTTAATGAATTCCACGAAAAGTTTTGCTTACACTTCGGGGATACTAAATTCTATACCCCCGAAGTAGCCGCCTTTGGTGGTTCGGCACATGTTTCGGGAGAGAAAGACATCACAGCCTATGCAAAATCCTGTGATGACTTTCTCATCTTCGGAGCAAAACCTAAGACAGATCAAAGCCTTTCCCGTTTAGTCTGTGACCAGTATGTCCTGGAAAAGATGATAACGCTGGACTACACGGAAGAAATCATTCAGCTTAAGGAAGAACATTACGAAGAGCTTCTTGCTTTTATTGCGAAGTTTTATCCGTATTATTTTAAAAACAGGACCCCTGAACTAGGACGGTATTTTGGTATTTTTAAGGAGGGTATACTGGTTGCCGTTACCGGTGAGAGGATGCAGATGAATGACATGACGGAACTGAGCGCCGTAATCACTGATACCGGTTATCTTGGTAAGGGATATGCCAAACAGCTTGTAGCCCATGTTTCAGGAAAAATACAGGAAGATAACAAAACGCCTTTTCTGCATGTTGCCGAAAGCAATGCAGGCGCCATAAAGCTTTATGAAAAGCTTGGGTTCAGCCACCGCGGCAAAATAGACGTATGGGGTATTAAAAGGTAATTCATGCGGTTGCTTTCATACCCTTCCTGAATGAATTCCGGATGGTTGCGCTGCAAACCTTCAGAATAATACTTTATCTTCTTTTCTGAGTTCTTCCAGGTATTTGATTTTATCATCCCTGTAAAAGAGATTCATCGTTTCAAAAGGGATCAGTTTCAGGTCTTTATTCACAATATGGACACAGGATTTCTTTACGGCCCGCACGTCAAAATCATGGGCATCCATAAAATTCATAATGATGATCCTGAACAGGTTGTCATAATCAAGGTCAGGAGCACAGACTTCCGGGAGGCAGCACAGCAACTGATTGACTTTGGGCTGCACCTTATCCACTGAAATTCCGGTACTGAAAATATCCAGCAGCTGCATCTGCAGTCCGGTATCCTGTTCGTAAACAATGGTATTCCGGGTTTCGTTATTCAGCAGATCCGCAGGATTAATATACCGGGTCAGCGGAATGGTTTCTCCTTCCAGCTTCAGGATATAGCCCATCGCGAGTGCATCGGGATTACACGGCACCGGAATGATATCATCGCTGTTAAGCAATGGGAACTGGTTTAAAATTTCCTGCCGGACTTCGGTAAGGGTTATTTTCTCATATGGTGAATCTGCCCTGTTCCTTCCGGCAATCTCTACGGGCTGGAAGGTAATGCCGCGTACACATTTCTGCCTGAGGGCAAACTCAATGATCTTTCCGATCTCGTCAATATTTTTATCTTTCTGAAGCACAACAACCAAGGTAGTGGAAAGATTCAGGGCATTCAGTTTTTCCAAAGCCCTCATCCTGACATCCGTAAGGTCTTTTCCTCTGAAATCCTGCAATACTTCAGGTTTAAAGGAGTCAAACTGCAGGTAAATCTCGAATTCCGGCGCATACCCTGCCAGTTTTTCTGCAAAACCGGGGTCGTTGGCAATCCTGATTCCGTTGGTATTCAGCATCAGATGCTTGATGGGCTTGGATTTCGCTATATCCATGATCCTGAAAAATTCAGGATGGATCGTAGGCTCTCCCCCGCTGATTTGTACAACATCCGGTTCGCCCTCATTCTTCACGATCACATCAAACATGGCTTCAATCTCTTCCAGGCTGCGGTGGCTGCCATAATGAGGGGATGACATGGCATAACAGGTCGGACAGGTCAGGTTGCAGCGGTCCGTTACTTCAACAATAGACAGGCAGCTGTGCTGTTCGTGGTCTACGCAGAGACCGCAGTCGTACGGGCATCCGTACTCTACATCTGTTCCGAAATGAAGCGGCATTTCCGAGGCTTTATTATAGTTCCTGATATTCTTGTAATAATGAACATCTGAAGCAATTTTGGTTTTGAAAAAGCCATGATCCGGACATCTTTTCGTCATAAAAACGCTGTCTTCCTCAATGATGATCTTGGCGCCTACCCTTTTCAGGCATTCGGGGCAAAGGCTGATGGTATAGTCGTAATAGGTATAGTTTCTTACCGGCATAATAATGAGTGGTGTAATAGTTCAACAATGTAACAGCTAAAAATCTGTATTTAATGATTTAAAAACCGCCGCCACAGATATAGCCGCTGATCAGGCCGAAAACAAGCATGCAGATCAGCATGGTCTGTATAAACTGTTTTTTTGAAAAAGTATTATTATTCCCTGATTCGTAAATAAGCTTGACAATCAGGGTTATGATGACTGATACCACCAATGCCACAAAGAGGATGATAAGAATGATGATCAGTAAAAATCCTCCTAAACCCAGATTATTAACTTCCAGAAGCGTCAGCGTTTTCATATGTTGGATATTTGATGTGAATGTACGGATTTTGTATCTTTTATTTTAAAAATATAATAAATGATCACACAAAGGCAGACCAGCTGGATCGTTCCCAGGCTCCAAACAAGTTCCACTCTCGGCTTAATAAAATCCAGGCAGAACCTGAACATGAAATAAGCCACCATAAACAGCTGAAAAACAAATCCGGAAACATATTTCCGGCTGTTCTGAATTTTTTTCAGGAAAATCCAGAGCATGATTAAAAATGCAATTTCATATAAGGCAACCGGATGCCTCAGGTACTGATCTCCCAAATGCATACCGAAAATGAATCGGGTCGGGATCCCATAGGTTTCTTCATAAATCCCGGTCAGGAAACACCCAATCCTCCCGATGATTATCGCCAGCATCAGGGGAAAGACAATCAGGTCGCCCGTGCTTTCCCTGTGACCGACAATTTTTTTCGCCAGCTCTACCCCGGCTAACCCGAAAGCCAATCCCCCTACAATGGTATTATTCGACCAGAAACGGGCCAGGCTGAACTTTTCAGAAAACAGGATGAAGGGATTTTCCAAGTTCCCGATCAGTTTCGATCCGATCAATGCTCCTGCTGTAGCACCGATCAGTACGGCAGCCGAAGTATTGAAAGACAGCTTTTCCGGCGACTTCCTTTTAAGATAAAAATAATACCGCATGCCAACAAACATGCCCACCGCTTCAAACAGGGGATGCGCCAGGATGCTTTTACCGAATATATGAAAGGTGACAGGAAAATCCATGATACCAAAAATAAGGTTTTCGAAGTTAAATACATACCTGTTGATGATTTTATTTCGGAAAATGGAATCCTGTTCTTATGATCTTATATCCTTTCAAAATAGCCATGATATAAGTAATAATTATATACTGAATTTAATATGAAGCTGTACAAATAAAAATCATAACGGTCTATTAATGAATATTTAACATATAAATACAATCTGATATATAGTTAATCAATAATTAATATTACTTTTGCGCGGAGAATTTTCAGCAAAAGTCTGAAAGTTGTGAAATAAAAAAAGTTATATGAAGACACATCTACTCACTGCAAGTACTTTATTGCTTTCTATCCTTACATATTCACAGGTAGGAATTAATAATCAAAGCCCGAAATCTACTCTTGATATTACGGCCAAAACCACAGATGGCAGCAAGCCCGAAGGAATCATTGTACCAAAGCTGACCGGGGATCAGATCAAAGCCGGAAATGCACAATACGGCTCAGACCAGAAAGGGTCTATCCTTTATGCTACCGCTGCAGTTACTGTATCAGACAGCAAAACAGCTAATATTACTGCTGAAGGCTATTATTATTTTGACGGAAGCCTCTGGCAGAAAATGGGGAACGCCGCCGCCGCCGCCAACTGGAGCATGACTGGTAATGCAGGCACGGATCCTGCCACCAACTTTATCGGGACTACTGATGCCCGTGCGTTGGTGATCAAAACCAACAATAATTTATCCGGTTACATCGGGACAACGGTTTTCGATAACCTTACTCTGGGGATCAATGCCGGAAAAACAAATACCACAGGTAACCTGAACGTATTTATGGGCACTAATGCGGGCTTCGCTAATACACTGGGAAGTTCCAACGTATTTATGGGACCTTATGCAGGGACTTCCAATACCACCGGAAATTCCAACGTATTTATGGGTTACAATTCCGGAAGCAGCAGCACAACCGGTGATGGCAATTCCTTTGTAGGCACATGGGCCGGGAATACGAACACAACCGGAGGCAATAATGCTTTTATGGGTTACCAGGCAGGAAACAGCAACACGGCGGGAAGCAATAATACTTTTCTGGGCTACAGCTCGGGAAGGAACAATACTACGGCAAATAATAACGTCGCTGTAGGGAATATGGCAGGACAGACGATTACTACGGGCGGTAACAATACGTTTATAGGAACCGGTGCGGATGCGGATACCAACAACCTTACCAATGCCACGGCCATCGGGTATGGCGCTAAGGTCAGCGCCAGCAACAGCCTTGTTTTGGGCGGTACGGGAGGATCTGCGGTAAATGTAGGAATAGGAACCTCATCTCCTGCCTCAAAGCTGGAAGTTGACGGTGCTTCTACAAACAAATCTGCTTACGATGCGGGAAGCAGCACAACCATTGATTACAGCAAGAGCAACCTGGCCTATACTTCAGCTTCTGCAGGAAACTTTACTCTTCAGAATATCAAGGATGGCGGAACGTATACTTTAAGTGTAAGAGGAACCACTTCCGGAACATCCGCATTTACGGCTACAGCCTTTACGTTTAAATATGTGAACAACAACGCAAGTATAGCCAATACCCATACTTTATACACTTTTGTTGTTATAGGGACTATCGTGTATGTATATTGTGTAAGAGGATTATAATGGGTAAGAAAATGAATATGAGAATAATACTGTGTTTATTTTTCCTATTGGGATTATCTGCTTTGCATGCACAAATTCCGGGTACGCCTATCATACCTCTCAAAGAAAACAGGAATGTATTCGGCGGAACATCTGTTGATTTTGCAAGATCAGCAGTGGCTACCACAGACGGAGGATATGCCTTAGCAGGATATTCTGCTTCATCCGACGGAGATGTGTCTGCAAATAATGGAAATATTGATTTCTGGATTATTAAAGTCAGCAGTTCAGGAAATCTGCAATGGAAGAAAACCTTGGGAGGGTCAGACAATGATGAAGCAAGATCAATTGTCCAGACCGCGGATGGAGGCTATGCCATTGCAGGCATTACTGCATCCAATAACGGAGACGTATCAGGCAATCATGGGGGGAATGATTTCTGGATCGTAAAGCTGGACAGCTCCGGGGCATTGCATTGGCAGAAAACATTGGGAGGACCGGCAGACGATAACGCCTATTCTCTGGTACAGACTTCAGATGGAGGGTATGCAATAGCCGGGTTCACTGCTTCAAACAGCGGAGATGTGTCCGGGAACCTGGGAGGATTTGATTTCTGGGTAGTAAAACTTGATCAATTCGGAGCGTTACAGTGGCAGAAAACATTAGGAGGTTCAGGCACTGAAAGCGCACTATCCATCGTCCAGACAACCGATGGAGGATATGCCGTAGCCGGATATAGCGACTCAACTAACGGCGATGGGGTAGGAAATAACGGAAATCAGGATTACCTGATCGTTAAGCTGAGCAATACAGGAACCGTAGAATGGCATAAGGTCTTCGGAGGTACGGACACTGATCTTGCCAATGCTGTTATCCAGACTGCTGACGGAGGATTTGCCGTGGCCGGATATGCGCTTTCAAACAATGGAAATGTATCCGGAAACCATGGCGTGTATGATTCCTGGATAATAAAACTGGATAATATAGGAAATTTACAATGGCAGAAGGCGCTGGGCGGCAGTGGTAGTGAGAATACGTTTGCCATACTGCAGGATACCGATGGAACCTATGTAGTGGCTGGAGATACCCGATCGAACGACGGAAATGTTTCCGGGAATCATGGCGTAGTGGATGCCTGGGTGGTAAAACTCAGTACTACAGGAAACTTATTGTGGCAGAAAGCTATTGGCGGAACGCTCGGTGATTCAGCCACTGCTGTAGCGCGCAGCCAGAATGGCTATGTCATTGCAGGACGGAGCAACTCAACTGACGGCGACATAACCGGTCCGGTTAACGGTTCCTCTGACTTTTTACTTCTTAAAATAGACACCAACGGTAATATCATCCGCTTCTGGGACGATACGGCACCATAATTCATGTTCTGAGATAAAGATATCATATCGGAAATGGATTCAATAGCATGAAGACGAAACGTAAATTAAGGGCCGGGTATGGTTAAAGTGCCTGCACAATTCTTTTACGTTGAATCTTTTTGCTATTTTTATTTAAATATTTCCAAAATCATGAGAATAGAATATGATATAAAGCTGGGATTCAAGGATGTGATGTTCCGTCCTAAACGGTCTACACTGAAATCCCGGTCTGAAGTGGATCTGGAACGTGAGTTTACTTTTCTCCATACCCAAAAGAAATGGAAAGGAATTCCGGTTATTGCGGCCAATATGGATACGGTAGGAACTTTTGAAATGGCAGTAGAGCTGGCAAAAGAGAAGATCATTACCGCAGTGCACAAACATTATTCCCCCGAAGAATGGGATGCATTCCTGGACAGCCAGCCGGAAAGCATTTATCAATATATTGCATTAAGCACAGGTACCGGCAACGCTGATAAAGAAAAAATCCGCCACATCCTCGAAAAGCACCCTAAAATCGAGTTTCTCTGCATTGATGTAGCCAATGGATACTCTGAACATTTTGTAGACTTTGTGAAGGCCGCAAGGAGTAATTTCCCCGATAAGATTATCATCGCCGGAAATGTGGTAACCGGGGAAATGGTGGAGGAATTGTTACTGGTGGGTGCCGATATCATCAAAGTAGGCATCGGGCCGGGATCGGTATGTACCACACGTGTAAAAACAGGCGTAGGCTATCCGCAGTTGTCGGCCATCATTGAATGTTCAGACGCTGCCCATGGATTGGGAGGCCATATCATAGCAGACGGAGGCTGCAAAGTTCCGGGTGATGTAGCCAAAGCTTTCGGCGGCGGTGCAGATTTTGTAATGCTGGGCGGCATGTTTGCCGGACACGATGAAAGCGGAGGCGAAATAGTGGAGGAAAACGGCAAAAAATTCCGGTTATTTTATGGAATGAGCTCCAAAACAGCCATGGATAAGCATTCGGGAGGAGTCGCAGAATACAGGGCTTCTGAAGGCAAAACCGTCAGGGTACCCTACAAAGGTCCGGTTGCCGGAACGGTAAAGGATATCCTGGGCGGGGTACGTTCCACATGCACTTATGTAGGCGCTTCAAAATTAAAGGAACTGTCTAAGCGCACAACATTCATCAGAGTCCAGGAACAGGAAAACCAGGTATTCAAAGATTAAAATACAGGAAACGCCGGATGTAGTATCCGGCGTTTTCATATTATTGATGCTGGTACAGCAGCTTAGGTTAACATCCCTCCGTCCACGTTCAGGGTTTGTCCGGTAACATAAGCAGACATGTCACTTCCTAAAAATACGCAGGCATTGGCTACATCTTCCGGTTTCCCGCCTCTCTTCAGAGGAATACCTTCCCTCCACGTCTGAGTGGTTTTTTCATCCAGGGCAGCAGTCATTTCCGTTTCAATAAATCCCGGTGCAATAGCATTGCAGCGGATATTTCTGGAACCTAATTCCAGCGCTACGGATTTGGTAAATCCTATAACACCGGCTTTGGATGCTGCGTAGTTGGCCTGACCGGCATTTCCGCTGATCCCCACTACTGAAGTCATATTGATAATAGATCCGGATTTGGCCTTCATCATCGGCTTAATAACTGCTTTCGTAAGGTTGAATACAGAATCCAGGTTTACTCTCATGATTACATCCCAGTCCTCTTTGGACATTCTCAGCAAAAGGTTGTCTTTGGTAATCCCTGCATTATTGATCAGGATGTCGATCTGGCCGAATTCCGCCATCACTTCATCAATTAATTTCTGGGCAGCATCATAATCCGATGCGTCAGACTGATATCCCTTAATCTGCGTTACAGAACTTAAAGCGGCTTCCAACTCTTTGGCTTTATCTACGGAACCTGCATAGGTAAAGGCTATTTTGGCACCGTGTTGTGCAAAAACTTCAGCAATTCCTTTTCCGATTCCCCGTGTAGCTCCCGTAATCAGTGCTACCTTTCCTTCTAATAGTTTCATATATATGACAATTATTTCTTAAACGATTTAATATCAGCAGGGTCTGACCCGGAGAGTTTTACCATACTGCTATGAAAAACGTGGTCCGCAAAGATATTATTAATTTGGTATTTAACCCATTTTAAATTATCAAATGAATTGATTTTTACCTGTTTTTAACACGGTAAGCAGCCACAATAAGTAACTATTGGGAGACGTATGGATTATATTGAATTGTTTACAATAAGCACAATTTCACCTTTAAGTGTTTTGGATTTTGAAAACTCGATCAGTTCAGTAATGGTTCCGCGCTTTGTTTCCTCAAATTTTTTGGAAATCTCACGGCTCAGGCTTGCCCTGGTATTTTCTCCGAAAAATTCTTTGATCTGCTCCAGCGTCGTATTGATCTTATGGGGGCTTTCGTACAGCACAATGGTTTTCTTTTCTTCTGCCAGCTGCTTGAGCTTGGTCTGCCGTCCTTTTTTCTGGGGAAGGAAGCCTGCAAACAGGAATTCATTATTCGGCAGCCCGGAAACCACCAAAGCAGGTATCAGCGCAGTAGCGCCGGGAAGGCAGATCATTTCGATGTCATGGTCTGCACCTGCTTTTCCCAGCAGGTATCCGGGATCTGAAATCCCGGGAGTTCCGGCATCGGTAATAATCGCGATATTCTGCCCGCTTTTAAGATCGGCAATCACTTTTTCCGTTGCCTGGTGTTCATTATGCAGATGATAGGATTTCAGGGGTTTTGAAATTTCAAAATGCTTCAGGAGGATACCGGATGTCCGGGTATCTTCACAAAGGATGTAATCTACTTCTTTCAGCACCTTCACTGCCCTGAAGGTCATATCTTCCAGGTTCCCAACCGGTGTGGGAACAAAATATAGGATTCCGCTCAAAATTATATGAATTTATTTTCCACCAATATCCAGAGCCTCTGGGCATATTCGTCCACCTTGTTCCACTTCCTTTCGTAGTAGAGGTCACTTAAATATTCTTTGGCTTCGTCAAGGCTTTTAAAGCTGTTTAAATTTCCGATCACTTCATTCAGGTCCGTCTGGCTTCCACCGAACAGCATTTTCGTAAATGCAATCCTGTCATTGAGGTCCAGTTTAAATTGCGGCCTCGCCTTTTCAGCTTCCATGAAATTCGTAGGAATATTGGTCTTAAGGATGCTTCCGGCATCAGGCCTGATTTCGTCAGTTTTTTCATGAGAATGCCCAATCTGCAGATGATCATCGTCAAACAGGCTCTGCACGGCTTTCATTCCCTTGATATGGGCCAGCCTGATTTTCTTTTCCTGCTGATACGCATCGAGGTCCTCAAAGTTTTTATCCGAAGGTTTATGCTCCGAATCTTTGTGATCTGAAGTTATATGAGGATTGAAAATATCGGTGATTTTCCTTCTGTCATTGATTTCTGCCAATGTACTTTCTTTTTCTTTACCTTCTTCCTCTGAAGGCTCATTCTTGATTTCACTCAGCATATGATCCACACTGGAAGTTTCCGTTACCATTTCACCCTGTTCCATATTCGTCGTGCTGCTGCTCAGGAACTGGTTTTCGTGTTCTTCAATCAGGATTTCATCTTCTGTCATTCCGGTATCGAAAATGCTCGGGATAACCGCTTTCATATCAGCCTTTTTTTCTTCCTCCTGGCCGGAAGCATCAAAACCGTCCCGGATCCGCTCTTCTTCCTCAAAATCATTATTGGGAACGTTTCCTTCATCAGAGATTTCATTTTCAAAACCTTCAATTTCATTGAGCTGATTATTGAATACCGCTTCTTCTTCCATAGCTTCATCCGTAGACTCCGGAACGCCGGAAATGCCTGAATCCTCAGGTTCCGTTTCTTTATGGGAGGCTACATCTTCATTCCAGTTTTGCCCGGAAACTGCTTCCTGATGGCCTTCCGGTTCCTGTGATTGTTCTTCAACAAAATGAACAACGGTTTCGTGCAGTTCATTTTCTACAATTTCATTCAGTTGGTTATTGAAGATGGCTTCCTCTTCCGTCACTCCCTTGAATGCCTGTTTTTCGTACTCAGGAATTTCATTGAATTCATTGTTGAAAATCGCTTCTTCTTCGGTAACCGGCTCGTAGGGCTCATAAGACGCTGATTTCGTGACAAAAGGCTGAAAATCGCCTTTCTCCTCTGGCCGGTGTGCGGCATGCTTTTGCAGTAGACTCAGTAAGGTAATCCTTTCAGCAAGATCATTCACAAGATCCTGGCAGGAAGCTAATTCGTCCGCGTGGTTGATTTTATCCAAAATACCAATGATATTCCTGGATTCGAAAAAAATCTTTTCCTTTAAATCTTGGATGTTCTGCATAGAAGATTGTTGTTAAAATTGCTTACTTTTGGTCTTAGAAATATACGGCTAATTTAACAAATGTTTTTAGAAAATACAATTAATCATTCCAAACAAAGCGGTTGGATGGAAGTTATTTGTGGCTCTATGTTTTCGGGGAAAACCGAAGAACTGATCCGGAGATTGCGGAGGGCAGAAATGGCAGGACAGAATGTAGAAATTTTTAAACCTAAAATGGATATCCGGTACTCTGAGGAAGACATAGTATCCCATAATCAGAATAAGATCCGCAGTACAGCAGTAGATTACCCGGGTGAAATCCTCCTGCTGGCTTCCAATTGTGATGTAGTGGCTATTGATGAAGCACAGTTTTTTGACGACAGCATCGTTGATGTAGCCAATACCCTCGCCAATGGCGGGATCAGAGTAGTGATTGCCGGACTGGATATGGATTTTCTGGGCCGTCCTTTCGGGCCGATGCCGAACCTGATGGCTACAGCAGAATACGTTACCAAGGTACACGCCATCTGCAGGAGGACCGGGAACCTGGCTAATTATTCCATGAGGACTTCCCAGGGAAATGACCTGGTAGAGCTGGGAGAAACGGAAAGCTATGAAGCGGTAAGCCGACGGGTTTTTATTGATGAAGTGCTTTCCAGGCAAAGAACAAAATAAATTTTTAAATTTGATCCGGGGATATGAAGATATTACCCGGATTTTAATCAGTACAAAGACGCAAAATAGTATGATAACCTGTTTCAGGATGTAAGATTTCAAGAGGAAACCATTAATTCTTTCTGTAATCCCGGTCCTGAAAACTTAAAGCAATAAACTTTGCGCCTTTATCATTAACCTACAGCATACACAGGGCGTCTATGAATTATACAGTACAGGAAATATCAGCCATTACCCAATCCAGATCCATTGGAAATAAAAAACTGATCGTCAGAAACATCGCTTTTGACAGCAGGACCATTTATTCCATCCAGGATACAGCATTCATTGCCATCAATACCCATAAAAATTCCGGTGAGAAATTCATTGAGTCTGCTGTAGATAGGGGGATACAGGTCATTATTTCTGAGCACCATTATCCCCGGTTCGATCAGGTCACCTGGATCATTGTAGAGAATGCCGTTGATTTCCTCCAGCGGCTGGCCGCCCATCATTTCGGACATGCGCATATCAAATCCATCGGAATCACGGGAAGCAACGGAAAAACCATTCTGAAAGAATGGCTGTACCAATGCCTCTGGAATGAATTCTCAACCGTCAAGAGCCCGAAAAGCTTCAACTCCCAGATCGGGCTGCCGCTGTCTTTATTGCAGATCAATGATACTCATGAGCTGGGTATCTTTGAAGCAGGGATTTCAAAACCGGGAGAGATGCAGAAGCTGGAACATATATTCCATCCGCAGATCGGTCTCCTTACGCATATGGGGAATGCCCATGCAGCCAACTTCCGCTCTGAACAGCAGCTTATCGAAGAAAAGATCATCCTGTTTAAAAATTCAGAGGTGATCATTTACAACGGAGACAATATCCTCACAGACAAAAAGATAAAAGACCTTTATTCAGGCAGGAAATTAATATCCTATGGGCTCAGCACTGCCAATGATGTGTTCCTTAAAAAGAATGTGAAAGATGAAGATATCATCGTTCAGTATTTTCAAGAGGAGATCAGTTTTCCTGCCCATCAGAGGGATGAAGCGACCCTCACCAATGCCATGGCGCTGATTACAGTGCTGAAAGAGCTGAATCTGGATCATGCAAAGATTGTCGAGAAGATCAATGCATTAAGATCGGTGGAAATGAGGCTGGAAGCCATTGAAGGCATAAAGGGCAATATCGTGATCAATGACTCTTTCAATCTTGATCTCGATTCCCTGAAAACAGCCCTTCAATTTCTGAAGGAATATAACAAACCTCAGAAGTCCCTTGTACTGACGGATATCGTAGGTGTTAATTCTAATTCTGAGGAGCTGTATACCGAAGTTGCAGACCTGGTCAATGAACAGCACTTCAATACGGTCTTCCTGATCGGTGAAGAAATTACTTCGTTCAGCCATTTATTAACTCCTGAAACATTTACTTTCAATAATACTCAGGAATTAATTGACAGCAAACGACTTACAGAAATCAATAACCAGATCATCCTGCTGAAAGGGGCAAGGAAATTTGGTATTGAAAGGCTTAAAGATATTCTTGAACTCAGAAAACATGATACGGTACTTGAGGTTAACCTCAATGCCATCCTTCATAACATCAATTACCATAAATCGCTCCTGAATCCCGGGACCAGGATGATGGCTATGGTGAAAGCCAACGCTTACGGGCTGGGAAGCTACGAGATTGCTGAGTTCCTGCAACACCATCATATCGACTACCTGGGAGTCGCATATGCAGATGAAGGTGTCGAGCTCCGTAAAAAAGGAATTACAGCGCCCATCATCGTCATGAATCCTGAACAACACAGCTATGAAGCAATTATTGAATACAGCCTTGAACCGGAAATTTACAGCCTGAGAGTATTGGAGCTTTTTAACGATGCGGTTCAGAAGGCCGGTTATGATGAACGCTACCCTATCCATATCAAACTGGAAACCGGTATGAACAGGCTTGGCTTCAAAGAAGCTGATCTTGCACCGTTGCTCGAGGCACTCCGGCATAAAAATCTCCGGGTGGAAAGTATTTTCAGCCACTTATCATCCTCCGATATACCTTCTGAAAAAGAGTTTACGCTCCGGCAGATGGCTGTTTTCAGGAAAAACTCCGATATACTGATTAAAAACTTAGGCTACCAACCGATACGGCATATCCTCAATTCATCCGGAATTACAGAATATCCGGATTACCAGTATGACATGGTAAGGATCGGAATCGGAATGCTGGGAGAATCACAAAATAGTGATATAAAAAAACAGCTTCGTCCGGTAGTAAGCTTTAAAACGGTTATCTCACAAATTTCCCAGGTACAGGAAGGAGAATCTGTAGGCTACAGCAGGAAATATAAAGCCGATCATCCCACCAGGATTGCAACCATTCCGGTAGGCTATGCGGACGGGATTCCGCGCCTCATCGGAAATCAGGTCGGTAAAGTGGGAATAGGCAAAAAGCTGGCTCCCATCGTAGGCAATATATGCATGGATATGATGATGATTAACATCGACGGTATCCCGCATGTAAAGGAAGGCGACCCCGTAATCCTGTTCAATGGTCAGCCAAGCCTTAAAGAATTCGCAGGCTACTGCAACACTATCACCTATGAAGTATTAACATCCATCTCGCCACGGGTGAAACGGATTTATATAAAAGACTAAATATGAAAAAAAAATTTCTCGTACTCTTCTGTCTGTTCTTATTGCATGCGATGCACGCACAGATCCGGAAAGATCTCAAGATTCCGAAAAATCCCAGGATCGGTCTCTCACTGGCCGGTGGCGGGGCTAAAGGATTTGCTCACGTCGGTGTCCTTAAAGTCCTGGATTCCCTGGGCGTAAAGGTGGATTATATTGCCGGGACCAGTATGGGTGCCATTGTCGGAGGCTTATACGCTTCCGGTTATTCGGCAAAGGACATCGAAAAAATTGTCATGGATACAGACTTCTATTCCCTGATCCTGGATCCTAAATCAAGACAGGAATCTACCTTCTTCAACAAATCAGTGGATAAATATCTTTTTTCCATTCCTCTTAAAAACGGTAAGATTACCCTTCCCTCCTCCATCAGCACCGGCCAGAAGAATGTCTACCTCCTGAAAGAACTCCTCAAGAACGTTTCGAATATCAATGATTTTTCAAAACTGCCGATTCCGTTTATGTGCGTGGCCACCAATCTGGAAAGCGGGGATATGAAAATATTTGAAAGCGGGGATCTTGTACAGTCTATTATGGCCAGTTCTGCCTTTCCTTCTCTCATGGATCCCGTAAAAGTGGGTGACAGCATTTATATAGACGGAGCTATGTCAGTGAACTATCCTTCAAAGCCATTAAAAGATAAAGGAATTGATATTGTCATTGGTGTTGACCTGAACCAGGATCTTTCCAAAAGAGAAGATTTAAACAGCATCATAGCCATACTGAACCAGGTGATTGATTTTGGCATCAGGAGAGATACCAAAAGACAATATGAATATACGGATATCAATATTAAACCGAACCTAACCGGAATGAGCGCTACCAGCTATGACGACAAGAAAAAAATACTGGACAGCGGCTATACGGAAGGAAAAAAATATTCAGCAATCCTTAATGAACTTCCCAAAAGGACCTATGACCGTTTAAGGCAGCCCATGAGCCCGATCTATTCGAATGTCTATAAAATAGACAGCATAGAATTGATTGGAAGCAGGATCTATGGTGAAAATTATGTATTAGGTAAAATGGGACTTCGCCTCCCTTCCATGCAGACGTACGGAAGCGTTAATAAAATGATTGATAAACTGGTTGCCACAAACAACTACCGCTTCATCAATTATGATATTGTTACCCAAAATAACAGCAACTACCTCAAACTGTATGTTACGGAAGATGATACCCGCCATTTCCTTAAATTCGGATTGCATTATGATGAGGTCTTTAAAACAGGCTTGCTGGTAAATTACTCTGCCAAAAGGCTTTTATTCAGGAATACGAACCTGTCTCTGGATGTCATCGTGGGAGATAAGCCGCGGTACTACCTGAACTACTTTATCGATAACGGTTATATTCCCGGATTTGGAATTTATTCCTCCGGAATGAATTTCGATCTCAGGGATCAGCAAAACAATGAAATAGACAATTGGGAATGGTACAGGAATGAAGCCTATATCCAGTCTATCTGGAGAGATAAATTTGCCATTGGCGGAGGAATCAGCCATGATTACTTTGAAGCCAATATGAACGGAAGCAACAAACGGTACAGCCGGTTCCTGAATCCTTATGTATTTGTAAAAAGCGATACCCAGGATGACAAAGAATTTCCTACCAAAGGCTTTTACCTTTCTGCTGAAGGAAAAGTAATCGATATTTTGAGTTCGGAAATGAGGGATAAACCGGTACAGGTGCAGGCGGATATCCGCATCAATATTCCTGTATCAAGACAATTTTCCTACCACCTGAACCTTTATGGCGGGATCACAATCGGTGAGGAACTGCCGGAATATTACCGATACAGGCTTGGAGGAATCTTCGAACAGAACGTCATTAACTTCAGGAGTTTCGGAGGATTTTATTTTGCCCAGCTGGCAACCAATAATATCCTGATGGCCTCCAATGACCTTCAGTTCCGCTTTAATAAAAATTACTTTATAACAGGGACATTTACCTTTGCCAACCTTTCAGATTCTATTTCGGTGGAACAGGCAGTGAAGCTTAATTACAGTTCACTGGGTATAACGGCAGGCTACAAATCTCCATTCGGACAAATAAAAGTGAATTTCAGTCATTCACTCAGAAATAATCAAAAAGGCATTTTCAGTGTTATCTTAGGACACTGGTTTTAACAATATGATACAGTTTTTTTACGAAACCCAACCGGAATCTGTCAATACAGATTACAAGCAATGGCTGGAAGCCATCATTATTTCAGAAGGCAAAAAGCCGGGGGAAATCAATTATATTTTCTGTGATGATGAGTATCTTCTCAAGATCAATCAGGACTATCTGCAACATGATTATTATACTGATATCATCACTTTTGATTACGTGAAAGGCAAAACCATAAACGGGGAGATTTTCGTATCTTTGCAGCGTATTTCAGATAATGCTTCTACTCTTTCACGGGAATATGAAGAAGAGCTCAGAAGGGTTTTAGCCCATGGTATACTTCATTTATCAGGTTATAAAGACAAGACTGAAGAGGAAGAAAAGCTTATGAGAAGCAAGGAAGATTTTTATCTGAAACAGTATTAAAGTTTATTTGAACATATCTATAATTAACTTTAATCACCTGGGTTAAAACCCCGTATATCAGGCGTTTTAATTACCCATTCTCAACCAATGTTTCACGTGAAACATTTTAGATAAAATAATAAAATTAGCGCTCTAAAGAGCTTATAAAGATGATTTCAGAAGTTTATGATGTAATTGTAGTAGGTGCAGGACATGCCGGTTGTGAAGCCGCAGCTGCCGCTGCCAATATGGGTTCAAAAACCCTTCTGATTACAATGAATATGCAGACCATCGGACAGATGAGTTGCAACCCTGCCATGGGCGGAATTGCCAAAGGACAGATTGTAAGAGAAATTGATGCGATGGGCGGATATTCAGGAATTGTAGCTGACAAGTCTGCCATACAGTTTAAAATGCTTAACCTTTCCAAAGGACCTGCCATGTGGTCTCCGAGAACACAAAATGACAGGATGCTTTTTGCTGAAGAGTGGAGACTCGCTCTTGAAAATACGCCTAACCTGGATTTCTTTCAGGATATGGTGAAACAACTGATTGTTGAAAATAATACCGTAAAAGGAGTGGTCACTTCTTTAGGAATTGAAATAAAAGGAAAATCGGTAGTATTAACCAATGGTACCTTCCTGAATGGATTAATCCATGTGGGCGATAAACAATTAGGAGGAGGCCGAATGGGTGAGCCCAGAGCTTTTGGGATTACAGAACAGCTGGTATCTTTAGGCTTCGAAGCCGGCAGGATGAAGACCGGTACCCCACCCCGCGTAGACGGAAGAAGTCTGGACTATTCTAAAATGGAAGAACAGAAGGGAGATGAACATCCTCAGAAATTCAGTTACCTGGATACGCCAAAGTTAACAAAACAGTTAAGCTGCCATATTGTATATACTAATGAAACGGTACATGATATTTTACGGGAAGGTTTCGACAGGAGCCCGATGTTCAATGGAACGATCCAGAGTTTAGGACCAAGGTACTGCCCTAGTATAGAAGATAAGATCAACAGGTTTGCAGAAAGGAACAGACATCAGCTTTTTGTTGAGCCTGAAGGATGGAAAACCGTTGAAATCTATGTGAATGGTTTCAGTTCTTCCCTTCCGGAAGACGTTCAGATCAAAGCCATGAAACACATTCCGGGATTTGAAAACGTAAAAGTTTTCCGGCCTGGATACGCTATCGAGTATGACTACTTCCCCCCTACCCAGCTGAAACATACCTTGGAGACGAAATTAATCGATAATCTATATTTTGCCGGGCAGATCAACGGAACTACAGGATATGAAGAAGCAGCCGGCCAGGGATTAATGGCAGGAATCAATGCCCATAATAAAGTTCACGAAAAAGATGAATTTATCTTAAACCGGGATGAAGCTTACATAGGCGTTCTGATTGATGACCTGATCACAAAAGGAACTGAAGAGCCTTACAGGATGTTTACCTCAAGAGCAGAATACCGTCTTCTTCTGAGACAGGACAATGCGGATATCAGATTGACGGAAAAAGCCTATCATTTAGGATTAGCAAAAGAAGAAAGACTGAAGTTAGTAGAGAAAAAAGTTGCTCAAAGTGAGGAACTTGAAGCATTCCTTCGCGAAACTTCTTTAAAACCGGGTATTATAAACCCGATTCTTGAATCTATTGAAAGCAGTCCTGTTGATCAGGCATATAGAGCATCTCAGATCCTGACCAGGCCTAATATGACGTTAGAAAAACTGGAAGCTGTAGAATCCATCAATGATTTTATTTCCCAATACAACGAGGAAGTGCGGGAACAGGCTGAAGTGAACATAAAGTACAGAGGGTATATTGAAAAAGAAAAGGAAAATGTAGCTAAACTGAATCGTCTGGAAAATATTAAAATCCCTGAAGATTTTGATTTTACCAAACTTTCCAGCCTTTCTGCGGAAGCCAAACAGAAAATGACCCGCGTACGTCCTAAAACCATTGCCCAGGCAGGAAGGATCAGCGGCGTTTCACCCGCAGACATCAATGTTTTACTGGTTTATTTAGGAAGATAGAAATACATATGTTTCACGTGGAACATAGATAGAATAAAAAATTAAAAGTTATACCCAACTTATCCACAATCCATCGCTTTTAACAGCGATTTATGCATAATCAATGAAAATTAAAGATCATTTTCTTTCACAGGAAATTTTTGATATTACAGAAACGGAAACTCAGGGAGTATTTAAAACCTCCCCTGTTCCGTCTGACCTGTCACGGTATTATGAAAGTGAAGATTACATTTCCCATCACCAGGATTCAGGAAGCCTGAAAGAGAAACTTTATAAATTCCTCCAGTCTTTTAACCTGAAATATAAAAAGACGATTCTGCTGGACCGGATTTCAAAAGGAGGAAAAGTACTGGATTATGGATGTGGTGCCGGGGAATTTGTAAAATTTATTGAAAATGATTTTGAAACGTTAGGATTCGAGCCGGATCCTGATGCCAGGTCTGCAGCCTCGTCTAAAGTAAAAAAAGTCCTGCTTCTTGATGATATCCGCAACATTGAAGACCACACCCTGGATGCGATCACCTTATGGCATGTCTTTGAACATATAGAAAACCAGGAGGAAATGCTCAGCATCTTCCATGATAAATTAAAGGAAAAAGGACTGCTGATCATAGCAGTTCCCAATCCTACTTCTTATGATGCCAGACATTATGGACCTTACTGGGCAGCCTATGATGTACCCAGGCATATTTTTCATTTTTCTAAAAACGGAATGGAAAACCTGATCAAAAAGAAATCCGGATGGAAGCTGAGAAAAATCAAACCTCTCGTCCTTGATTCCTATTACATCTCGATGCTCAGCGAAAAATATAAAAAATCACCCGTGTTTTGGCTGAAAGCAATCATTCACGGAACGATTTCGAATGTAAAAGCTCTTTTTTCTAACGAATTTTCGAGTTTGATATACATTATCGAAAAAAGATAGAAAATCGATTTTTGAGGCATTTATGAAGGTCAAATTTTCGCTTTTTTAGCAAAAATCGGGTTCTGAATGAAATTTTAAGAGCAAAAGTAGACTCTGAAAATTACAGGCGAGAAAATCAGAACTCCCCCTACTCTTCTGTTTTAAAATAATTTTTTTATTATCAGATAAAAAATTCATCAACCAAATTATTTGAATAAATCATAGGCGATGCAGATGATGCGTAATTTTATCTTGACATATCATTCGCAGACGTGAGGTTACATTTCCTCAACACAAAATACCTGAGTAAAAACAAAAGGTCCGCTGATTATTCAGCGGACCTCGTTTATAAAAAAAATATGTTTATTGATTGATGGCAGCCACTCCGGGCAGTTCCAGCCCTTCCAGGCTTTCTAGCATGGCACCGCCTCCGGTAGAAACGTAGCTCATTTTATCTGCATAGCCGAACTGTTTTACGAACGCAACACTATCACCTCCTCCCACTAAGGAAAACGCACCTAATTTAGTAGCTTCTGCTATACTGTCTCCTAATGCAATGGTACCGGCAGCGAAATTAGACATTTCGAACACGCCGATTGGCCCGTTCCAAAGGATCGTCCTGGAATTTAAGAGCACATCATTGAACTGGTCCCTGGATTTGCTTCCTGCATCCATACCCATCCATCCGGCAGGAATCGCATAAATGTCAACTTCTTTTCTCTCCGCTTCATTATTGAAACTTTCGGCAACGATAGTATCTGAAGGCAAATAGACTTTTACATTATGCTCTTTTGCCTTTTCCAGAATTTCTATGGCTAAGGATAGTTTATCATCCTCAACCAGTGAATTTCCTATCTTACCTCCTAAAGCTTTAATAAAAGTAAAAGACATCCCTCCGCCGATAATCAGATTGTCAACTGCAGGAAGTATATTTTCAATAACGGTTATTTTAGTTGAAACTTTAGATCCACCTAATATGGCAGTTATAGGCTTCTCACCGCTTTTCAATACTTTATCGATAGCTTGTAATTCTTTAGCCATCAATAAACCGAAAAATTTAGTTGATGGAAAGAACTGAGCAATAACTGCGGTAGAAGCGTGTGCCCGGTGTGCAGTCCCGAATGCATCGTTCACGTAGGCATCTCCCAGCTTTGAGAGCTGCTCGGCAAAACCCTCATCCCCTTTTTCTTCCTCTTTATGAAATCGCAGATTCTCCAGCAATAAGATTTCACCCGGCTGAAGTGCCTGAGCAGCCTGTTCAGCCTTTTCTCCTACACACTCGTCTACAAATTTCACGTTTTTTCCCAATACATCAGAAACTTCATCCACGATATGCCTCAAAGAGAACTCATCCTTCACTTCACCTTTAGGTCTTCCCAGGTGCGCCATCAGGATTACAGCACCTCCGTCTTCCAGAATTTTGTCAATGGTTGGCTTTACAGCGACCATCCTCGTATTGTCTGTAACTTTCAGCTGGTCATCCTGCGGGACATTGAAGTCAACCCGCACCAGAGCTTTCTTATCTTTAAAATTAAAATCTTTGATTGTTTTCATAAAATATCCTAGAATTTTCTCTTTCACAAATGTAAGATTTTAAAATCTGGGAAAGAATCGGAACAAATAAAAGTTTTCAAAAAAAATAATCCGCAGACCCAACACTCACTAACCAACAATTTCTTTTTCTATAAAAAAAAATAATGTTACTGTTGTTGAGTGTTGTGAATTTAGGGGATAAGTTTTCAGGAAATACTTCATAACATTTGTTTGGAGGTGCAATTCACATTTTATTTACATTATAATTTTTTGAAAATCAGTTTTTTCAGGTACTTATTAACAAATATGGATAACTTTTCCCCAATTTCCATTATGAATAACTGATTTCTGGAAAAGCCGGAGAATTTCTGCCGGAAAGTTCCGCGAACATTTTCCTTGAAAATTTGAAAAGGATTTCTATTACAAATTTTTTCAGTGTTACGAAACATTTATTTTGCCGGACTTATCCACACTTACTAACAAACCTTTTAACAATTAATCCCCGATCCGCTAACAAACTTTGTGAATATTCTTACCTTTGTAAGGAAATAGATCAAAAAGAGACTTAATAAAATTGTTATGAAAAGAAAAATCGCTATTGCGGCTGACCACGCTGGTTTTGAGTACAAAGAAATTGTTAAGAACTTTCTTTCAGAAAACTTTGAGGTTCAGGATTTTGGAACTTTATCCACAGCGAGTGTGGATTATCCTGACTTTGTACACCCCGCTGCGACCTCTGTGGAGAACGGAGAAAATGAGCTGGGTATCCTGATCTGCGGAAGCGGAAACGGAGTGCAGATTACAGCCAATAAGCATCAGAAGATAAGATGTGCGCTTTGCTGGATGCCGGAGATTGCAGTACTGGCAAGACAGCATAATGACGCCAATATGATTTCCATCCCGGCAAGATTCATATCCAAGGAGCTGGCTATAGAAATTGCAGAGAAATTCCTGTCTACCGACTTTGAAGGCGGCAGGCATCAGACCAGAGTAGATAAAATTGCATATTGCTAAGATGATACAAGGCTTGTAAATTGATTTACAGGCTTTATTATTTTTTATTCGTATATTTGCAGGGTCTGGCAGAAAAACAATCTGTCAATTCCATATAACCTGTAGTGTGCCGATGAGCATTTCTGTCAAAGGTTACCCCCACTTCTCCACTTTATACCATCAACTAAAAACTTCTGTTAACCGGCAGTTGGAAAGAAAATTGATGTTGTAAAGCAAATATTGCATTACATTTGAAGTAAAATCTTTGCGTATTTTTATTCCGTATTGCAGGAATGAAAAAATACAATCGTTAGAAAATGTAAAAAAAGGATCCGGAAAGGAATAATCAAAGCATTCAATTGTCCGGTCCCAAATAATCATCGGAGCCATGCGGCTCATAAAAAGAATTTAAAATGCCAAAAAAAAGAAAATATATAAGTCAGAAAAATGACCATAAGCTCCAGGAGATCGGAAAGCTGATCCTCCGTTATATGAATGAAAATTCAACAAAAGTTTATAATTACAAGCAGATTGCTGACGGAATCGATTATAAGAATCCGAGGCAGAGAGAGCTGGTCATCCAGGCGCTGCATAAACTGCAGGCGGCGGACAGGATCAAAGAATCCGAAAAAGGAAAATACATCGTTAACCTCAACATTAAGGGAACGCTGACCGGAACCATAGATTTTAACCAGTCGGGTAATGCCTATGTAAGTGTAGAAGGTGTGGAAGATGATATTTTCATCCATTCCAAAAATGTGAAAGATGCCCTTCAGGGCGATAAGGTTTTAATTGTTACGTATACCTACAAAGGCAAAAAGCTGGAAGGTTCCGTCCTGGAAGTTCTGGAAAGGACCAGAACGGAATTCGTAGGTACTTTGCAGGTCGTTCCTCATAAGGATTTCGGGTTTGTGGTCTGCGATAAGAAAACGATCAATACCGATATATTCATTCCGAAGGGTAAATTCGGAGGAGCGGAAAACGGTGACAAGGTGATCGTAAAAATGACAGAATGGAGACCGGGAGACAAAAATCCCGAAGGAGAGATCATCCAGGTTTTGGGCGCTCCTGGAGAGCACGAAACTGAAATCCATTCCATTCTTGCCGAATACGGACTCCCGTATACATTCCCTGAGGAAGTGGAGCGGGATGCTGATACAATAGACCGCAGCATCAATGATGAAGAAGTCGCCAAGCGCTGGGATATGCGTGATGTATGTACCTTCACCATTGACCCTAAGGATGCCAAAGATTTTGATGACGCCCTATCCATCAGGAAACTGGATAACGGATACTGGGAAATCGGGGTTCACATTGCCGATGTATCGCATTATGTAGTTCCGGGAACACTGCTGGATGACGAAGCATACCAGAGGGCGACCTCCGTGTACCTGGTAGACCGTGTGGTCCCGATGCTTCCGGAAGTACTGAGTAATGATGTCTGTTCCCTGCGTCCTAATGAAGATAAATTTACCTTCTCGGCTGTATTCCAGCTGGATGATCAGGCCAGAATCCAGAAACAGTGGTTTGGCAGGACAGTGATCCATTCAGACCGCAGGTTTACGTATGAGGAAGCCCAGGAAAGAATTGAAACCAAGCAGGGAGATCTTCAGGAAGAAATCAATGTGCTGGACAGGTTGGCTAAAATCATGCGTGCGGAAAGGATCCGACAGGGGGCCATTACCTTCGACCGCAGTGAAGTACGCTTTAATCTTGATGAAAACAATGAACCGATCGGCGTATACTTCAAGATCAGCAAAGATTCAAACCACCTGATTGAGGAATTCATGCTGTTGGCCAATAAAAAAGTATCCGAATTTATATCGCTGAATAAAAAAGGGGATATCTCACAGAATACCTTCATCTACAGGGTCCACGCGGACCCGGATCCGGCAAAGCTGGAAGCGCTGAGAGATTTTGTCTCTACTTTCGGATATAAAATGGATTTAGCGAATACGAAAAAAGTAGCCGAATCCCTGAACCGTTTACTGCATGACGTAAAAGGAAAAGGGGAAGAAAATATGATTGAAACCCTGGCCATGCGCAGCATGAGCAAAGCGGTTTATTCTACGGAACCGATCGGACATTACGGACTCGGATTCGATTATTACAGCCATTTCACTTCTCCGATCAGGCGTTATCCCGATCTGATCGCTCACAGGCTGCTTCAACATTACCTGAACGGAGGTAAATCCCCGGATAGGAATGCTCTGGAGGAACAGGCGAAACACTGCAGTGCCATGGAAAGGTTAGCTGCTGATGCCGAAAGGGATTCCATTAAATTCATGCAGGTGAAATTCATGGAAAAACACCTGGGCGAAACGTTTACCGGCGTAATTTCCGGGGTGGCGGAATTCGGGTTCTGGGTGGAAATTCCTGAGAACGGTGCTGAAGGGCTGATCAAGCTCAGGGATCTGGTAGACGATTCCTATACGTATGACGCCAAAACCCATGCGGTGTATGGCAACAGGCACGGAAAAAGGTACCAGCTGGGAGATCAGGTGCAGATCAAAGTGGTTAAAGCTAACCTAATACAGAAACAGCTGGATTTCAAGATTGTTGACTGATTATATTGCGAAGGTTAAATACACATCCTTTTTAAGAACAACAGAATTTGAATAAGTACTGATCAACTCTGGAAGAGTGAATCAATAATCAAAAATTTGAAAGATCACAAATTGTGGTCTTTTTTTCTTTTGTTTTAATTCAAACTCAAAGGCAGTTTTAATTCAAATAAAAATATAATCTTTAAATTTGGCTTTGAAACAAATTAGAAATGTTTGAATTAATAATTTCTGCCGTTATACTGGGGTTCATGCTGAGCTTGGTTTTTATAGGACCTATTTTTTTCCTGTTGATTGAAACCAGCTTTTCCCGGGGCCCGAAACATGCCTTAGCACTGGATATCGGAGTCATTTCAGCAGACCTGTTATGTATTGTTGCAGCCTATTATGCGAGTGCAGACATTGTAACGCTGATTGACAAGCATCCGGGGTTTTACCGCATCACCTCCATACTCATCTTTGCTTACGGAATCGTGATGATGGTTACCAAAACCAAGATGCACATGCACGGCGAAGAGAAATTCATCAGTCAGAATTACGTCAAGACGTTTGCCAACGGATTTTTCTTCAACCTCCTGAATGTAGGCGTTATTCTTTTTTGGCTGGTAACGGTGATTTCGGTAAGAAATCAGTATCCGGATACGGGCAATTTTATTTTATACATCGGCATCGTTATTGCCACCTATCTGGGCATAGACCTTGCTAAAATATTTCTTGCCAAACAGTTCCATGATAAGCTGACCCAGAAACTGGCTAACCAAATCAGGAGAATCGTAGGCGGAATTTTAATTGTTTTCAGCTTCTTTATTTTTTTACAGAGCTTTAAAAAATTCAATCAGTTTGACAAGAGGCTGGAAGAAGCCGAAAAGACTGAAGTAAAATACCAGAAACACCATGAGCAAAATAATACTTCCGGAACCACTAAAAAGCGGTGATGCTATTGCTATCATCTCTCCTGCTGGTTCTGTAGATCCCGCTCAGCTGGAGCAGGGATTGCAGATGATCCGCAACAAAGGCTTCGAACCTGTTTTGGGAGAGCACGTATACAGCCGTTTTTCAAACGGGTATTCCTATGCAGGAACCGAACAGGAAAGGATGGAAGACATCAGCAATGCCCTTAATGATCCTGACATCAAAGCGGTTTGGGCTTCCCGAGGCGGATACGGCTGTCAGCACCTGCTCCGGAAGCTTAAAATCAAATCATTCAAAAAAAGTCCGAAATGGTACATCGGCTATTCAGATAATACAGTGATCCAGAGTTACCTGATGAAGAAGGGATATGCTTCTGTCCACGGACAGACAGTAAAAACATCCAGCTTTGGGGTAACGGAAGAAAGCTATGAAAGGATCTTCGGTATCCTCGCCGGAAACCTTCCTGATTATACCCTGCTTCCCCACTCCCTGAACCGGTCCGGAGAGGCAGAAGGAAAGCTGATCGGAGGAAACCTTGCTCTGGTATATGCCCTTCTGGGCACCAAATATTCTTTTGATTTCAAAGACCACATCCTTTTTATCGAAGATATCGGAGAAAACTTTTACGCGCTGGACCGCATGATCATGAGCCTGGAGCTTGCCGGTGTCTTTAAGAAGATCAAAGGACTGATCATTGGTGGCATGACCAATATGGGAGAGGAAAAGGATAATGCAGAATATAATGAAAGCTTTGACGGACTGGCCTACCGGATCATCTCAGAAAAGGTTTCGGGATATAAGTTTCCGGTTGCTTTTGGCTTCCCGAACGGGCATATCCGGGATAACAGGCCTTTGATTATAGGAGGGCACCTTTCCTTAAAGGTGGGAGAAACTGTTTCATTACATTTCAGGAACTGATGCTGTATTCAAAATTCATATTAGCATTCTTACTGATGGTTGCCGGGATCGTACATTTTGTGAAACCGCAGATCTTTCTGAAAATTATGCCCGGTTACGTTCCGTTTCACCTGCCCATGGTATATATCAGCGGAATCGCTGAAATCGTCTGCGGAATCCTTCTGCTGTTCCCTGCTACTCAGAAGATCGGCGCCTATCTCTGTATCGCTTTGTTTATAGCCGTGTTTCCTGCCAATATCGAAATGGCAAGAAAGTTCTACCTGATCCATCATCAATATTTTTGGCTGACTGTATTAAGGCTTCCCCTGCAGCTTGTCCTGATCTGGTGGGCCTGGCAGTTCCGGAAATAAAGAAAGAATAGCATCGGTATATCGTCTTGTCAATGAAAATCAACAGCTTAAAATAAAACTCTCAAACTCAGGAACCCTCCTACCCTAAAACTCAAAAAATCGATGGCAACACACAATGATTTCGGTAAAAAAGCAGAAGATCTGGCTGTTGAGCATCTTCTCAGAAGCGGTTACAAGATCCTGTCACGGAACTTCCGCTTCCAGAAAGCAGAAATCGATATCATTGCTGAGAAAGAGGACCTGATTATTATTGTGGAGGTAAAGGCACGCTCTACCGATGCTTTTATGCTGCCCCAGGAAGCGGTTAAAAAATCAAAAATAAAACTGATTGTCTCTGCGGCGAATCGTTATCTTGAACAATACAACAGGAATGAGGAAGTCAGGTTTGATATCATTACCGTGCTTCCCGATGAGGAGAGAAATTTGGTTATCGAGCATATTATCCATGCCTTCGATGCCTTTGATGCCAATTAAAGAGTACGTTGCAGCAATCTACCAGTTTAACAGTATAATAATAAATCATGTACAGATCGTAATGGTACATTTAGTTTTAAAAATATAGAATTATGAAAACGATATTGGTGACCGGAGCCACATCCGGAATCGGGAAGGCAACGGCAGAGCTGCTTGCTGAGCAGGGAAACAGAATCATCATCTGCGGGAGGAGGACTGCTGTACTGGAAGAGGAAAAAAAACGACTTTCTGCTTTTACCGAAGTCCTGACGCTCAGGTTTGATGTGAGGAACCTTGAAGAGGTTGAACAGGCATTCAGCACGCTTCCTGAAGAATGGAGGACCATTGATGTCCTGATCAACAATGCCGGCAATGCCCATGGGCTCGATCCGCTTTCGGCCGGGAAAACCGATGACTGGGATTCGATGATCGACGGTAACGTAAAAGGACTGCTGTATGTTTCAAAAATGGTCATACCGGGGATGAAGGAACGGAATTCCGGGCATATTGTCAACATCAGTTCGGTAGCGGCCAGGCAGACGTATGCTAATGGTGTCGTGTACTGTGCCACGAAAAAAGCTGTGGATGTTATTTCCGAAGGAATGAGGCTGGAGCTGACCGAATTCGGAATCAGGGTAACCAATATCCAGCCGGGCGCTGTGGAAACCGATTTTTCACTGGTACGATTCAAAGGTGACCAGGAACGCGCAGCCACCGTATATGCAGGCTATGAAGCCCTGAGAGCTGAAGATATTGCCGATTCCATTGCTTACTGCGTCAATACGCCGAAGCACGTCTGCATCTCTGATATGACCATCTACCCTTCTGCACAGGCAGAGCCAAGGACCATTTACAGAAAGTAATTTCAGAATAATGGCTTACATTTGCCTATTGATAAACGGTTACAATTAAAATGAAAATATTATACCTTGAAACGTCTTCCAAAAACTGCTCGGTAGCGGTATCTGATGATGAAAAGCTTCTGTGCCTCTGTGAAGAAGTTTCAGAAAACTACAAACAGTCGGAGAGCCTACATACTTTTGTGGAATGGGCACTGGAAGGAGCCGGATTATCATTGAAAGAAATTGAGGCGGTATCATTAGGTAAAGGCCCGGGATCATACACCGGACTAAGAATCGGGGCTTCTTCAGCCAAAGGGTTCTGCTATGGCCTCAAAGTTCCTCTTATTGCCGTCAATTCCATGGAAAGCATGATAGAGCCTTTTTTAGGACAGAACTTTAATTACATTATATCTTTAGTCGATGCAAGGCGAATGGAAGTATATACGGCAGTATATGACGGTATCACAGGCAATGAGATTTCTGCTACTGAAGCCAAAATACTCGATGAACAATCATTCGTGGAATTCAAAGACAAAAAAGTAATTTTTGTGGGCGACGGAGCCAGGAAAGCAAAAGAAGTGCTGCAGCTTCCGGATGCAGTGTTCAATGATACCATCTACCCTTCCGCACAGTACCTGATTCGCAAAACACTGGAGAAAGCCGGAAACAAGGACTTTGAAGATATCGCCTATTTTGAACCTTTCTACCTGAAAGATTTCCATGGCGTAAAGAAAAAAAGGATGTCCGATCAGGATTGAATATAAAAAATAAAAGCGAAGACTCATCATCTTCGCTTTTATTTTATTGTGGTTTCGCAGGCATGTTACCGGAATTATTCTGCATCCGCATCTGCTGCATGTTAGAGTTGGTATTGTTGCCGGGTTTTTTCGGCTGGTTATTATTGTTATTCGGCTGAGCCGGCGGCCCGTTTAAAACGGCGTTCACATTCTGGGCCGTCCCCTGCTGGCTGGCAGCTCTGTTTGCCTGTGGGTTCATTGGATTTCCCCGGTTGTCCGTAGGCTGGAAGCTGAGGTCGCTTTTCAGGTAGTTGAGCATTTCTTTTGCTTTTAACCCTTCCGGCGTTTTGGAGTAATTCAGGGCAATCTGTTCCAGCTGTAGGATCATGACTTCCTTTCCGCTTGATTTTCCGGCGTTGAAAGCATTCAGCAGATACAGCTTCGGAACCATGGCATCCTTAGGATATTTCTGGATCATCTGGTCCAGGACCTCCCTGCTTTCCGCAAATTTTTCAGATTCAAATAAGGCATAGGCCCGTTTATATTCGTTTTCCACCTCCGGAGACGACTTTACAAATGTGCTGTTTTTAGGATTTCTTGCAAATTCAGCATAAGATGTATAGGGGTAATCTTTCAGGAGAATCTGTTTGGCTCTTTCTGCAGCCTGTGGATTCTTCAGGTAATTCATGGCAAAGATTTCATATAAAGCCTGCAGCATGACCTTTTCTTCAGGTTTTACATCCACCAGGTCATAGAGCGTTTTGGTGGCCAGCGGAGTATTTGTAAAATAGTTCTGATACATAATCCCCAGTCCCAGCGAGGCCGTGTCACGGTCTTTTTTCAGGACGTCCAGTTTGCTGGCGTCTGTAGGGATCTGTTCGATGTAAAAGGCCGGTTCATAACGCCTCGGATTCGGTGCTGCCGCTACGCCCAGAGCTTCACTCTTCATATCCTCAATGGTCGTCATTTTCTTGGAATACCTCCAGTTATCGACCAGCGCACGCTCTCCCCATACCTGTTTGAATGAAGAAGAACCTTTGCTCACCGTACCGGTATTGGAGAAATAAAATCCTCTGGAAGCCACTCCGAAATCCTCAAAAGAATTTGAGCTGTTGGCAAAGACAGAATTGGCGCTGTAATCTCCTGTATCGAAGCCTTTATTTCTCTCCGCGCGCCTTCTTTCCAGTTCCTCTTTTTCCTCTTTGGCCTTGAGCTTGGCAATGTATTTTGAAAAGAAATCTGTTTTCTGGGCATCGTTCATCTTGGCTAAAGCCAGGATGCTGTCGTTTTTCTTGATCAGGTAATAGTTTTTGGAAATCTTTTTGATGTAGGCAGCCTGATCCTGCAGAAGGATCTTGGAAGGCTCATAGGTCATTACAGCCAGGGCAGAATCATAATAGCTTCCGGCCCCGATATAATCATTCTTATCCAGGTAGTTCTTCCCTATTTCATAATACGCCAGTCCGCGTACCTGAGGGTCTGAAACTTTCTCTTTCAGGGATTGCCTGAAAAACTGCTGGGCCTCATCTTTTTTACCGGCTTTGTTGGCCATTAATCCCAGTGCGTAATAGAATTCATTTTTCCGGGATGAATAAGTTCCTTTGCTGCTGATGTTTTCGAGATAAGCCCTCGCTCCGTTATAATCCCCGGTCCCATTGAACGTCTTCGCGATTTCGATCTGTGATTTCACCTCAAATTCAAAATCATTGGCATATTTGTATGCAGCAAGGAAGCTTTCTCTTGCCTTATCGTTTTGGTTGAGGTTTTCAAGCACCTGCCCTCTCAGGAATGCAATCCTGCTTTTCAGCTTCCTGTCGGTATTCAGGTCGAAGGCACGGTCGAGCTCCTTCACGGCTTCCTGCTTTTTGCCTGCATCCAGCAGCGATTCCGAATAATAAATACTCAGTAATTTATCCTGGGATTTATCTACACCTTCCGCCCTTGTTTTTTCAAAAATCTCCTGCGCCCGGTGGTAATCCTTCATTTCATTGTAGGCTACTCCCTGGTAAATTTTGGCCAGCGGGGCTCTTTTATCATCCTTCATATGGGTAAACACATAATTGAGGGCGTCCAGTGCTTCCAATGGCTTATTCTGGTAAATCCTGGACTGTACCAGGATCATGTAGGCATCAAAAATCTGCTTGTTTTTTTCTTCCCCGTTTTTAATAACCGAATATTTATTGATCGCCTTTAAGGCTTTTGCTTCTGCAATCTGAAGGGTGGATGCCCCTTTCTTTTCCGGCTGATTGGGATCTTCCGAAATGGAATTTCCTGCATTCATTCCGCCTGGCACTCCCGGACCGCCCGGCATACCCTGTGGCATCTGCGGAGGCATTCCAGGGGCTCCCCTGCCATTATTGTTGGCCGGCTGCCGGTTCACTTCCGCCATTTTCATGGAATTTTCGGCAAAAGCAGCCGACTGGCCCAGGTCGCTGCCCAGAGGCTGGTCTTCGTAGGTAAGGATGGGGATGTATGGTGCGTAGAAATTGTCCTTATGGTTCTTATCCCTGCTTTCAAACTCACTGTTCAATGCATCCTTTGCATTGAACAGTGTATTGTAATATGTGGAAAATCCTTTCATGAATTTGGATCGCTGTTCCGGCCGTTTGGTTTTTGTGGCACAGGAAGCGACCAGGCAAAATGCTAAAAGGAAGAATATATTCTTTTTCATTATTCAATATAACTCGCTAATCTGCTTTTTATTATAAGCAGGTTGATAATTTTGTAAAAATAATAAAATTTATGTTGGGAAATGATTATATTTCTTTGAGGATTTTGTAAACCAGATGGGTGGGCAGCCCCATGATGGTATAGAAGCTTCCTGTCATCTTTCTGATTTTGGCCATGCCCAGCCATTCCTGTATGCCATAGCTTCCGGCTTTGTCAAAGGGCCTGTAGGTCGTGATATAATACTCTGCTTCTTCCCGGGTAACGCTGTCAAACTCAACTTCAGCGGCATCTGTCATGGTCATGGATTTTTCAGCTGTTTTTACCGTAATGCCGGTATATACAATATGGCTCCTCCCCGACAACTGACTGATCATAGCCCTTGCCTCCTTTTCATCCGCAGGTTTTCCCAGTATGGTGTTATCAATTGCGACTACCGTATCGGCGGTAAGGAGTACTTCATCACCGGTAAGGCTTCTGAAAGTGTCCGCCTTCAGCTGGGAAAGATAAGCGGCTGCCTGGTCTATGGCTGTTCCTTCCGGGAGAATCTCATCACAGTTAATGGATACCACTTCAAAATCGAAGCCTAATCCTGAAAGCAGTTCTTTCCTTCTCGGCGATTGTGAGGCTAATAGTAATTTCATCGTTTTAAACAGATTGTGTTTGATCGTCATTCCATGTTCCCTGGACTTTCATTACCTGTTCGATCACGTCGCGCACTGCACCGGTACCGCCAGGTTTCGGGGAGATGTAATCTGCGATCTCCTTAATTTCAGCAACGGCATTCGGCGGGCAGGCACCGATGGCGGAATGCTTCATGATATGAAGGTCCGGGATGTCATCCCCCATCGTCAGGATTTCTTCGTTCTTAAGTTTGTATTTTTTCTTGAAATCTTCAAAATCAACCATCTTGTCATGGGATTTAGGATAATAGTCTTCAATGCCGAGATATCCGATCCTGTGCTTTACCATTTCATCATTGCCGCCGGTGATCACGCCGATGCGGTAATTGTTTTTCAGGGCTTTAATCACCGCATATCCGTCCAGGACATTCATCACCCGGCACATATTGCCTCCCGGAAGAAGGTATACGCTCCCGTCGGTAAAAACGCCGTCCACATCAAATACAAATGCCTTGATATCTTTTAATTTCTCTTTATAGCTCATACATGTTCTGAATAGAATGATTCATTGTTTTATAGATTTCCAGGCTTTCACCATGAAGCAGTTGCTCATGAAGTTCCAGAATTCTCTTATCGTTGCGTACTGCGGGGCCTGTCTGTGCCTCTTTCGGGGCTACCAAATGAATTTTCTGCACAGTTTCATCGATCAGCGGAAGGAAGTAATCAAACGGGATCTCCTGAGAATCTGAAATTTCCTTGGCCCTGGAAAAAAGGTGGTTTACAAAATTGCATGCAAAAACAGCCGTCAGATGGATGTATTTTCTCTTTTCATAAGTACTTTCCATCACATGCCCGGAAATACGGGAAGCCAGTTGTAACAATAGGGTCTGGTCTTCTGCATGGTCTGCTTCGATGAAGAACGGGATTTCGGAATACTTCAGTTCCTTGGCCTTTGAAAACGTCTGCAAAGGATAAAAGCTTGCTTTACGGTACTCCCCTTTAAGGGTTTCTTTCGGGAGCGAACCGGAAGTATGGGCAACCAGGCAGTCTTCTTCACTGATCAGGCCCGAGACGTCCTCTACAGCATTATCGCTCACACAGATGAGGTACAGGTCTGCTTTTTCCGGGCGTCCTGTTGAGTAA
Source organism: Chryseobacterium camelliae (assembly GCF_002770595.1). NCBI lineage: Bacteria > Pseudomonadati > Bacteroidota > Flavobacteriia > Flavobacteriales > Weeksellaceae > Chryseobacterium > Chryseobacterium camelliae. The sequence goes on from NZ_CP022986.1 coordinate 2,780,459, forward strand.
GGAATATTCAGTGCTGAGGAAATACTTTTTAATTCCTGTTCATTTCTTCCGACAATCTGTGCTACGGGGACCTTATTCATCATGAATGCTTTCGCAAGGTGAAAAGCAACATTTCCGGATCCGATGATTACAATTTGCATACAACAAAGATAACGGTTTTCACTTAAGTTATGAGAACGTTGATGCCGGCTGCAGATATTGGCATTTGCTGCAAAGTGTTCAGGCATAAGATCTACAGTGTTGTCATTTCTAAAAGTATCCGGATGGAGACCGATTTTGTCGTAAAGACGGGGAGAATTCTTATATTTATCCGATAATGGATTAAAAATTGAATAAGTAATTTAACTTTCAGTTATTTTTGTAATCCAAAACAATGAAAGCATCTTATGAAGAGTAAGGACGCGGAGATTATTTCAATGATGCAGAATCCCCGGACGCAGGAAAAAGGCGTCCGCGCACTCATGGATGCTTATCAGAGTAGATTGTACTGGCATATAAGAAGGATTATTGTGGACGCGGACCTTGCTCAGGATACTTTGCAGGAAACATTTATAAAAGCTTATCAGAACTTTCATCAGTTTAAAAACGATAGCCAGCTGTATACCTGGCTGTACAGGATTGCTACCAATGAAGCCCTCCAGCAGATCAACAAACTGAAGAAGATGCAGAAGACGGATGAAGATCCGGATTATTATATGCAGAACCTCGTTGCAGACAATGCAGGAGGCGATGCAGAGGAAATACAGATATTATTGCAGAATGCCATACAAAGCCTGCCTGAAAAGCAGAAACTGGTATTTACCATGCGGTATTATGATGATCTGCCGTACGAAGAAATATCCAAGATAGTGGATATGTCCGTAGGCACGCTTAAAACCAATTATCATTATGCCAAACAGAAGATAGAGGAATATATAAAAGAAAATTACGACAGATAATTTCTGAAATGACCAAGATGAAAGAGTTCGATATAGAAAAATTAGAACGTAAGAATATTTACAAAGTTCCTGATGATATGTTCCGGAATATCCAGGATAGCGTAATGAAGGATGTACAGGCCCGTAAGAAGGCCCCTGTTTTTAAGCTGAACTGGGCTTATGCGGCGGCGGCATCAGTCGTTTTGATCTTTGGTGCTACATTTGTATTGAATTCCGGCGGAGATGATCCGGTGAATGATTCAGCCGGTACCACAAAAAATTATGCAGCAAATGCTGCGCCTGCCAGAGAAAGTGAACAGGCATACAAAGTTTTACAATCTGATTTAACCTCTGTTGAAAAAAGTAATCAAACAAGTGAAAATCGTGAAAATAATTCCGGATATGCCCAGACTTTGACAGACAAAAGCGATAAAAAACCACAGACAGTAAAAACTGTTTCTAAACAGACAGAAACTCAGATGAACGAATACCTGGATTCATTTTCCAATGCTGAAATCAGTGAACTGGCTAATAATTCAACCCAGGATGTCTATCTGGATCTGTATAATTAAGAGGAACATGAAAAAAATATTATTCACGCTTTTTATAATCTACGGTTTTGGCCTGAATGCCCAAAGGATGGATTATGACTGGAAGAAGATGGACCCGAAGCAGAGGAAAGAGATTATCAATAACCTGTCTCCTGAAGAAAGAAAAGATCTTCTTAAAAAATTCAGGAACAATATGGTAACCGATAACCTGGATATTGATGCTGAAGACAAAGCGGAATTTACTCAGCTGTATGATGAATACCTGGAAAACCAGAAGCAGATCAAAAGCCAGTTTAATCCGGATTTTGACCCGGAAGCCTTATCTGATGATGAAGCAAAAGCCAAGCTGCAGCAAAGTTTTGAAGTAGGACAGAGGTTACTGGATAACCGTAAAAAATATGCTGATAAAATGCAGCAGATTATTCCCTGCCAGAAAGTCCTGAAGCTGTTCCAGACCGAAGGGATGATGCGCGATAAAATGAACGAAAAGAAATCTTCACGGAATAAAGCTACGGGGCCTAAGCAGAACCCATAATAGTTTATTTTTTTAATGTTGGACGACTCTCATCATTCTTATGATGAGAGTCGTTTGATTTATGCCTGTTGGACCTGAGGAATTAAATCATTTTTTTACCTACATTAGGGATATGAAAAAAATACTTATCCTTTTGCTGTTCTCAGGCGTAGTATTAGCCCAGAAAACAGAAGTTATAGACCTTTCAAAATCTGTGAAGGACAGTAAGAATTCAGTCGGAAGTTTTTCCGTAATAGACCAGAGGGCAGACCAGCAGGTAGGATCGGTCATGTATCATGATGACCCGGTACCCATCCTGTTTGAACATAATGCATCCCAGGATATCAAAGATTGGTTTTATAAATACAACCCGGGAAAAGGCAGTAATAATATGGTTTTTTTACTGGAGGACCTGAAAGTGTCGGAAGACAAGAAAGAAAAGTATTCTGTCGGTAAGCTGGAACTTCGTGCCAGCATTTTTATGAAGAAGGACGACGGATACCATTTTGTGTACAGAAAAGATACAGTAGCCACGGTTTCATCACGGAATACCCCGTATATGGCACAGAGCCTGGCAAAGAAAATAACCCTTATTTTTACCGACCTCCTGAAAGGATCTTATACCAGGAATCCCTGGGATCTGAGCATCCGGGAAAACGAACTCTCTGATTATGCATCTTTGTTAAAGGGAAAGCTGGACATCCTTAAGGCAGACAGCCTTAAAGATGGCGTCTATAAAGATTATTACAGCTTCTTTACACACCATCCGGAATCCGGATTTGTATTACAGGCCAATGATAAAGGCGTTCTGACCAAAGCGGTGAAAGGAGAGGAGAAAACACCCTTAAGGAATTTCTATGCAGTCGTATATAAGGGTGTAGCCTATAAAATTATTCCTGTAGGCTATGCCGAAATTTTCAGAAATGAAAATGGTCTTTTTATAGAGGCTAAAAGGGAAGAATTGTTTCCGGCAAGCAATACGAGCTTTGCTCAGATCGGCGGGGCAACAGGCGGTCTGGTGGGTGGCCTGATTGGTGCCGTCATTGATGTGAGCACAGCAAAACAGAGAAAACGGATTCCAGGATCTGAAGTATACATCGATCCGCTCACCGGCAATTACATCTTACCGGAAGATTTCGGTAAATATAGATAAATCAAAAGAGACAGCCGCGAGCTGTCTCTTTTGATTGTTATGGCTTAGAATAAGAATACGGAAAATCCTTTTCATCCGTTCCCCGGTCTTTATTCGGCTGGGAAACCATTTCAAAATTCAGCTTTGCCCCCTTCATCAGTTCCTGATGACCGAGCCAGTTTTTGGAGTATTTTTTTCCGTTGAATTTTAGCGATTGTACAAACCGGTTATTGTCATTATTATTCCTCGCATTAACCTCAATCGTTTTTCCGTTTTCGAGATGGACGATAGCTTTCTTAAATAGTGGAGCACCCAGAACATATTGGTCCGTAGCCGGCGTTACCGGATAAAATCCGAGTGCTGAGAACACATACCATGCTGAAGTCTGGCCATTGTCCTCATCACCGCAATATCCGTCGGGAGTAGGCTGGTACAGGCGGTCCATGGTTTCGCGCACCCAGTACTGCGTTTTCCAGGGTTCCCCGGAATAATTGTATAGATAGATAATATGCTGGGCCGGCTGGTTCCCGTGGGCATACTGTCCCATATCGGCATTTACCATCTCCTGTATTTCGTGGATGGTTGAACCATAATAGTTGTCATCGTATACCGGCGGCATTTCAAAAATGGAATCCAGTTTTTTAGAGAACTCCTTCCTACCGCCCATCAGGCCGGCTAATCCTTCGATATCTTGGAATACGGACCAGGTATAGTGCCAGCTGTTTCCTTCCGTAAAAGCATCGCCCCATTTGAAAGGGTTGAAAGGGGCCTGGAAACTTCCATCCTGGTTCCTGCCACGCGCAAGCCTGGTCTCAGGATCAATCACTTTCCTGAAATTCTGGGAACGCCTGTAATATTCGCCCCATTCGGATTCAGGTTTTCCCAATGCTTTTCCTAGTTGGGCAATAGCAAAGTCATCATAGGCATATTCCAGGGTCCTTGCTGCATTTTCATTGATCTTCACGTCATAAGGCACATAACCCAGCTTCTTATAGTACCCGATGCCAAGCCTTCCGGTAGCCTGCGGCCCTTCGTTATTTGCACCATGGAGCAGGGCCTGATATAAGGTTTCAATGTCGTAGCCTCTCAGGCCTTTCAGGTAAGCATCAGCAACGACGGAAGCTGAATTGTTGCCGATCATGATATCGGAATAGGAGGGGCTTGACCATTCCGGCAGCCAGCCGCCTTCTTTATAATCTCTGATCAGCCCTTTCTGCATTTCTACATTGATGCCCGGATAAACCAGATTTAGGAAAGGGTAGAGTGCCCTGAAGGTATCCCAAAAGCCTGTACCTGCAAAACGGTATCCTGATTCAGTCTTTCCGGAGTACGGGCTGTAATGAACGATCTTTCCGGTTTTATCAATCTCATACATCTTATGCGGGAAGCAGAGCATCCGGTAAAGACAGGAATAGAATGTCCGCATCTGATCGATGGTTCCGCCTGCGACTTCCACTCTTTTCAGCTTTTCATTCCAGGCAGCTTTCGCTTTCGTGTAGGTATCATCAAAGGAATCTTTATTCAGCTCCCTCTGTAAATTCAGTTCCGCCTGCTCCTGGCTGATGAATGAAGAAGCAATCCTCAGATGGACTTTTTCCCCTTTCTTCGTCGCAAAACCTACGACTGCTCCACAGTGATCACCTTTAATTTCCAGTGCGCCCTGTACAAAATCTTTATCTTTCCATGCCGAATACCGGGTGAACGGCTTGTCTGCATAGATCACAAAATAGTTCTTGAAACCGGTGAGCTTACCGCGGGAATACCGGGTTGAGTAACCTGTAATTTTGTTCTGTGAAGGGATAATCGTAATTGCCGAGCCTTTATCAAAAGCGTCCACCACAAACCAGGAGTTTTCGGAGTCCGGATAGGTCAGGCGCATCTGGGCAGCTCTTTCCGTAGGCGCAATTTCAGCCTTGACATTGTGGTCAGACAGGTAAACACTGTAGTAATAAGGTTTTGATACTTCGGATTTATGAGAAAACCAGCTGGCTCGTTCATCCTCACTAAAACGCATTTTTCCTGTAACAGGCATAATGGAAAACATGCCGTAATCGTTCATCCACGGCGAAGGCTGATGGGTCTGTTTAATGCCCCGGATCTTATCGGCATCGTAGGTATACTGCCATCCGTTTCCGTTTTTCCCGGTCTGTGGTGTCCATAAGTTCATGCCATGAGGGACAGCTACCGCCGGATAGGTGTTTCCGTTTGATAAAGATGGTTTGGAAAGCGTCCCGATAAGCGGATTTACCAGCTCTTCAGGATGGGATACGGCATGTTCAACCCATTGCGATGGTACGGCAATAAAAGGGAAGATAGCCATCAGCAGGAGAATTTTTTTCATAAGTACTATTGATTTCGGCTTTTCTTAAAAAGATTTAAAGTGAAAAGGTAAAAAATATTTATTACATACAGGCAGGATTGCGGATTCTCACTAATGATCAATGGTTGTCATGCTATTTCGTGCAGTCCGGACTTTACTCCTATGATCAATCCTGTCCGGAAACAAAAGGGTATTAAAAATTCCCGGTTAAAATAATTTTTGCTCCATCGGATTAAGAATGAGGAATTACCTTTCAATTTATTATCTTTGCCAATTACAAGGTTCTTAAATGAAAAACATACGAAATTTTTGCATAATTGCCCATATCGACCACGGAAAAAGTACGCTGGCGGACCGTCTTCTTGAGTATACGAATACCGTGACTCAAAGAGAGCTGCAGTCTCAGACCCTGGATGATATGGATCTGGAAAAAGAACGAGGGATTACCATCAAGTCCCACGCCATCCAGATGGATTATGAATACAAAGGAGAAAAATATATCTTAAACCTCATCGATACACCGGGACACGTGGATTTTTCCTACGAAGTTTCCCGTTCCATTGCAGCCTGTGAGGGGGCGCTTCTTATCGTGGATGCGGCTCAGAGCATCCAGGCCCAGACCATCAGTAACCTGTACCTGGCATTGGAAAATGACCTTACGATCATTCCGATCCTGAATAAAATCGACCTTCCTTCAGCCAATCCTGAAGAAGTAACGGATGAAATCATGAACCTGATCGGGTGTGATTATGAAGATGTCTTAAGGGTTTCCGGAAAAACGGGAGAAGGCGTCCACCATCTGCTCGAACAGATTGTAGAAAGGATTCCTGCTCCGGTAGGTGATCCGGATGCACCGCTTCAGGCGCTGGTCTTTGACTCGGTATACAATCCGTTCAGAGGGATCGAAGCCTATTTCAAAGTGGTTAACGGAAGTATTTCCAAAAATGAAAAAATCAAATTCTTTGCTACCGGTAAAGAATACGGAGCTGATGAGGTAGGAACCCTTAAACTGAAACAGGTTCCTAAGAAAACCGTTGGATGCGGTGATGTAGGTTACCTGGTTTCCGGAATCAAGGATGCCCGTGAGGTAAAAGTCGGGGATACTATTACCTCATTCGATAAACCTGCTGCAGGGCCGATTGAAGGTTTTGAGGAAGTAAAGCCGATGGTTTTCGCCGGTATTTACCCGATTGATTCCGAAGACTTCGAAGAACTCAGGTTCTCTCTCGAAAAGCTGAGGCTGAATGACGCTTCCCTGGTTTTCGAGCCGGAAAGTTCAGCGGCATTAGGTTTCGGGTTCCGTTGCGGATTCCTGGGCATGCTCCACATGGAGATCGTACAGGAACGTCTGGACCGTGAGTTCAATATGAATGTGATTACAACGGTACCGAACGTATCGTATTTCGGGTATTCTAAAAAAGAGCCTGAAGTTCCGATCCTGATCAATAACCCGTCAGAAATGATGGATCCTTCCATCATGGACAGAGTGGAAGAACCGTTTATCAAGGCTTCCATCATTACCAAATCCGATTTTGTAGGCCCGGTAATGACTTTATGCATCGAAAAAAGAGGTGAAATCGTTAACCAGAGCTACCTGACTTCGGAAAGGGTTGAACTGGTGTTCAACATGCCGCTTGCAGAAGTGGTGTTTGACTTCTACGACAGGCTGAAATCGATTTCCAAAGGATATGCGTCCTTCGATTACCATCCGATCGGATTCCGGGCTTCCAAGCTCGTAAAAATGGATATCCTGATCAATGGGGATATGGTGGATGCTTTATCATCATTGATTCACGATTCCAATGCCTATTATATCGGTAAAAAGATGTGTGAAAAGCTCCGTGAGCTGATCCCGAGACAGCAGTTCGATATTGCCGTTCAGGCAGCCTTAGGAACAAAAGTAATCGCCAGGGAAACCATTAAAGCGCTGAGGAAAGACGTTACCGCAAAATGTTACGGAGGGGATATTTCCAGAAAGAGAAAGCTATTGGAAAAGCAGAAGGAAGGTAAGAAGAAAATGAAGCAGATCGGAAGGGTAGAAGTGCCGCAGTCGGCATTTATGGCAGTACTGAAGCTGAATGATTAATGAATTCATAGCCCTCGAATGGGTAAATAATAAAAGAAGTCCGCAGATCTATTTCTGCGGATTTTCTGTTTATGACACAAATCCTTTTTTTACGATGATCTAAACCGTAACTTTGTGTACTCACAACGCAAATCAGGGCAATGAACACTCCAAAGAAATTACAGGATATTAAAGTAGCGGTAGACGCAGTTGTTTTCGGGTATTTTGATAAAGAAGACCTTCAGATCCTTCTGATCAAAAGGAAAATAGAACCGTTCCAAGGAGGCTGGGCCCTTCCCGGCGGATTGGTACTTGATGATGAAAACCTGGACGATGCCGTTAAAAGGGAACTCCATGAAGAGGCAGGCATAAAACCCGATTTCCTGGAACAACTGTATACCTTTGGCAATGTAGGCCGTGATCCCCGAAACAGGGTAGTTTCCGTGGCTTATCTGGGGCTTGTGAACCCTTCATACCATGAACTGTCGGCTGACTCCGATGCAGATGATACGCAATGGTTCAGCGTCAACCGCTTGCCCGCACTGGCTTTTGATCACCAGACCATCATCGACCTGGCGTTGAAGAGGCTCCGTACAAAAATACAGTACCAGCCGATCGGATTCAATCTGCTGAATGATGAATTTCCGTTTTCAGACCTTGAGAACCTGTATAAGACCATTATCGGACAGGAAATCGACCGCCGGAATTTCCGGAAAAAAATCATGAGTTACGGACTATTGAACGAAACCAATAACCTCAAAAAAGAAGGCAGTGGGAGGCCGGGGAAAATGTTTACTTTTAATCAGGAAAAATACAAAGAACTGGAAGAGCAGGGCTTTTATTTTGAAATAAAATAGGTCCTGATCAGATGATAGCATCTGCTGATTGGTCAGCAACGGATAATTTTCATCCTTAAATACTTCATATACCTCTTCAATAACAACAAAACCCATAGGATTTTCATCAGGCATCATCCATCGTGTTTCACTGGAATTTATTGATTTGTCTTCATCAGCCTTTTCTAGATTGTAAATTTTTATATCTGAAAATCAGATACTTATTTTATTTAGCGTAAAATTAACGCAAATTAATTTGGCAGATAGAATCATATTCTTTTAAATTTGTGTAAAAATAACGCAATAGTTGAATTTATCTTATGGTCTATTGGGATTTGCTTTAATGGATGTACGGGATGAATTGAGAAATAAACACCAGACAAAAACGGAATATTATGGAAAAGACAGTATTGCATACGCAGATATTTCTGATCGAGGATTTCCTGACTGATCAAGAATGTGATCATTATATCACACAGGCAGAAGACCAGGACTTCGAAGAAGCAAAGATCAACATGAAGGGCAGGCAAGTGATGAGCAAAGGGATCAGGAACAATGACCGGCTGATGGTTTTCGATAATGAACTAGCTGAAAACCTTTTCAGGAAAGCCGCTGAATTTCTTCCCCAGTCCCATGAGAACTACCACATTTCAGGTTTTAATGAAATGTTCAGGATCTATAAATATTCGCCGGGACAGCGATTCAAGATGCATAGGGATGGCAGTTATGTCAGAAATGAAAATGAAAAAAGCTTTTACACCTTCCTGATCTATCTGAACGATGATTTTGAGGGCGGAGAAACCGAGTTTGAAGGCTTATTTACTGTAGCTCCGAAGAAAGGTTCTGCCCTGGTCTTTTATCATCCGCTCAGGCATGAAGGAAAAACACTGATCAGCGGGTTGAAGTACGTCCTGAGGACAGACGTAATGTATACTACACAATCATAAACGAAATATTGAATACATCTGTATTCTTCTAAAAGTCAGCTGTAAGCTGGCACATCAACAATATTAATGGTCTTTAACTAAAATTTAAGTTATGGGAAGTACAAGATACGATATGGACGCTCGTTTCGACAGAGCAAGAAAAATGGGCTATGCATCTAAAAGTGCAGGTGAAATTTTCACTCAGAATGCTAAAAGAATGGCACATGAGTCTATGAATCCAAACGGCATCCTTTTCAGGGAAGCCAGGGACTCATCCGTACACCCGGAATCATTTCCGATTATTTTAGGACTGGACGTTACCGGAAGCATGGGTCATATCCCGTACAACCTGATCCAGGAAGGCCTTCCAAAACTTATGGGAGGAATTATCCAGGGCGGGGTTCCAGATGCCGCATTACTGTTTATGGGGATCGGAGACCATGAATGCGATCATTATCCTTTACAGGTCGGGCAGTTTGAATCCGGAGACGAAGAACTGGATATGTGGCTCACCAGAACCTATATTGAATCCGGCGGCGGTGGCAACGGCGGAGAAAGTTATCTTTTAGCCTGGTATTTTGCCGCTTTCCACACCAGGACAGATGCTTTTGAGAAAAGAAACCAGAAGGGGATTCTCTTTACGGTAGGTGACGAACCCTGTTTAAAAACCCTTCCAGCCTCTGCCATCAGGGAGATTATGGGAACGGGACAGCAGACATTCAGCCATAAGGAACTGTTGGCCGAAGCTCAAAGAAAATATGAAATATATCACATTAACGTTTTGCATTCAGACCAGGCAGTGCGTGCAGACCGCGGATGGAAAGAATTACTGGGACAGAACTGTATTTCCATTACAGACTACCGGGATGTTCCTTATGTGATCAAAGAAATTGTCTGCAAAACCCGCAGGACTGGAAACACTGAACACAAAGACGGGTGGGGCGGAATGTTACAAAGATTCCTGAAATGAAAACAGCAGATATCATCATAGGTTTGGGATTCGGGGACGAAGGAAAAGGGATTACCACAGATTTCCTGGCAGCCCGGAATCCCGATGCAGTGGTCATCCGGTTTTCCGGAGGCCAGCAGGCGGCGCATACGGTGATGATCGGCGACCGGAAACATGTGCATTCCAGCTTTTGCAGCGGGGCTTTGCGGGGACTGCCATCTTACTTCACCGAGCACTGCACCATTCATCCTGTATTTATGTACAATGAGTGGAAGGAACTGAAAAGCAAGAATGGAAATACCAGCCTCCATATCCATCCGCTGGCTAAAGTAACCACCCCTTTTGATGTCCTTCACAACAGGAAAGACATCAGGAATACGCAGCACGGAACCTGCGGGAAAGGTATTGGAGCTACGATGAAAAGACATGAAAGCCCATACCGGCTGTTTGCTGCCGACCTGATAGCGCCGAGAGCCATGCTGATTGAAAAACTGAAAGGTATTGCTTTCTACTATGGTTTTTCGGACGGAGAAGAAATACAGGCGGCCCTGGATGACTTTCTGCATGCCATTGATCAGATGGAATGGAAAATTGAGGGCTACAGCTACCTGGATACATTTGACCATCTGATTTTTGAAGGAAGCCAGGGAATCCTGCTGGATATGGACCACGGTGTTTTTCCGAATGTGACCTATGCCCGTACCACCTCAAAAAATGCGTATGAGGTATGCAGGCAGATCGGGATTGACCACATAGAAATGTATTACGTAACCAGAAGTTATGCAACACGCCACGGAAACGGCTGGATGAGCAATGAAAAAGAGCTTTCATTACAGAATAATGACGAAGAAACCTGTACCTTTAATGAATACCAGGGAGCCTTCCGGACCGGTGATCTGGATTACGAACTGCTGAATTATGCGCTGAAAGTAGACGAAGGCTATGGTTCTGCACACCGAAAGCATCTGGTAGTTACCTGCCTGGATCAGCTGGATGTACCGTTTAAGCTTGAAAAACTGGAGGTAAAGTTTGAAGCGGTATTTGGGTCTTATGCTCCGTATTCAAATGCATTCAGAAGAATTGACGGTTTGGAATAGCCTGTCTGGTGCAACCGATGTATCGATTGTTAAACGGACAAGAATAAAATTAAGGATGAACACGATAGAATATCTAAAAGGCGACGCAACAAGGCCGGCATCTGAAGGAAATGCCATCATCGCCCATATCTGCAATGATATCGGAGGCTGGGGAAAAGGTTTCGTCATGGCCATCTCCGGAAAATGGAAGGAGCCGGAAGCAGCGTACAGGAAGTGGTTTAAAAGCAAGGAACACTTCAGCCTTGGTGAAATTCAGATGGTTCAGGTAGAAGAAGGCCTCTGGATCTGCAATATGATCGGGCAGCATAAAACAATTTCAAAGTCAGGAGGAAAGCCGCCGATCCGGTATGAGGCTGTCGAACAATGCCTGGAGAAATTGGCTGCTGAAGCTTTGCAACGGAATGCTTCCGTTCATATGCCTAGAATAGGCTGCGGACTGGCCGGCGGAAAATGGGAAGAAATAGAACCGATCATCGGGCGGACTTTACTGAATCATCAACTGAAGGTTTTCGTGTATGATTTTAAATAAGATGAAATTCAATCTTAAAAGCCTGATGATAACAGGTATCATTAATTAAATTAGAAATATGAAGATCGAACTCATTAAAGGCGATATCACCAAAATACAAGCAGGAGCCATCGTTAATGCGGCCAATTCCTCTTTGTTGGGCGGTGGCGGGGTAGACGGGGCCATTCACCGGGCAGGCGGAAAGCAGATCCTTGAAGAATGTATCATGATCAGGAACAAACAAGGAAAATGCAATACCGGGGAAGCGGTAGTAACTACAGCGGGAAATCTTCCGGCGCAATATGTCATTCATACGGTTGGCCCGGTCTGGAATGGGGATGAAAAAGAGTGCGCTTCTCTGTTGGAGAACTGCTACAACAATTCATTGAAACTGGCAGAAAGCCTGGATGTAAAAACAATTGCATTTCCTAACATCAGTACCGGGGTCTATCGCTTTCCGAAAGAACGGGCAGGACAAATTGCGGTGGAGACTGTAAAGAACTTCCGGTCAGACAGCATTGAAAAAATTATTTTCGTCTGTTTTGATGATGAAAATGAAGCGATTTATAAAAGGCTTTTAGCATAATGAAAAAGTATAATTTCAGATTTGTATATGATCCAGAAAATCAAAATATAGGATTGACCACTGATGAAATTAATGTATTTCAAAAAGAATTACACCTGAAATTTCCGGAAGCTTATATATTGTATCTTCAGACTGCAGGGAAGAACTCAAATGTTTTTCCTGTTGAAGATAATCCTGAAAAATTAAAAAGAATCCAGGAGGAGTTGAGGGCAGAATTAGAACAGCTGAAGTTGCCAGAAAATAAAAATGTTTTTTGCTTAAGAAAAGATAATTATTATTGTAACTATTTTCAGAGAAATTTTGAATCTTACCTTTTTTTAACTTGTATGAAAACGCAGAAAATTCTAAACTGTATCTTCTTGATGAAATTTGCATCAATGAAGGATGGAATGCTTTTCAGAAACAGGTGACAGAAAAAGATGATTTTGTATCGTTTATTAACAATAAAACGAGAGAGAAATATGGAATCAGTATAAGGCAGCATTTTAAAAATATTCCCTTGTACATTATTTCTGTACCGATAACTATTGCTATCGTAACAGTTATGGCCTTTCAGGTTATAAAAGAAAAAATTGTAAACAAATGAAAAAATTAACCGTATTAACCGGTGCCGGAATCAGTGCCGAAAGCGGAATAAAGACCTTCAGGGACGGAGACGGGCTCTGGGAAAATCACAGCATCACCGATGTGGCCAGTCCGGAAGGATGGCGGAAAGACCGGGCACTGGTCCTGGAATTCTATAACCAGAGGCGGCGCCAGCTTCATGAAGTGGAGCCTAATGAGGCACACCGGTTACTGGCAGAACTGGAAAACTATTTCGAGGTACAGATCATTACGCAAAATATTGATGACCTGCATGAGCGGGCCGGTTCTACCCATATCCTGCATCTGCATGGAGAGTTGTTCAAATCCTGCTCCTGCAATAATAAAAATCTGATTTATGAGCATAAAAACGACATCAATATCGGTGATAAAGCCGAAGATGGTGCTCAGCTAAGGCCGTTTATCGTCTGGTTCGGGGAAGAAGTCCCGTTGATGAAGGAAGCGACGAAAATAGTTAAGGAAGCCGATATCTTCCTGGTGATCGGAACTTCTCTTCAGGTATATCCTGCTGCCGGGTTGCTGCATGATATTAAAGAGGACTGCCTTCTGATCGTTATCAATCCCAACGAAACAGGTTTCGGCTACGGGCAGAGAGCGGTGGTGATGAAAGAAACGGCCACTCAGGGAATGAAGCTGCTGTTTGATCAACTGGTAAATCTTGCCTGATGAAAAATAGTGTAAAAGCGGGAATTTTCGGAGTCTGTATAGGCGATGCGCTGGGTGTGCCGGTAGAATTTAAAAAAAGAGCAGATCTTAAAAGGGCTCCTGTTACAAATATGCAGGCGTTTGGATCCTGGAACCAGCCGAAAGGAACATGGAGTGATGACAGTTCGTTAACACTTTGCCTGGCTGAAAGTTTAACAGACGGCTATGATCTGGAAAAGATTGGCGAAAGCTTTGTGAAATGGGTAGAAGACGGACACTGGACGGCGCATGGGAAGCTTTTTGATATCGGAGGAACAACCCGGCATTCCATTGCAAGGCTCATCAAAGGGGAAAGCGCCAGGTTTTCAGGGAATATTTTTGAAGAAGATAATGGAAATGGTTCTTTAATGAGAATCCTGCCGTTAGCATTTTATCTTAAGGACGAAGAAAATATCGAAAGTTTATACCGGACGGTAAAGGAGGTGTCATCCATTACGCACGGGCATTTCCGCTCTGTTTTTGCCTGCTTTGTCTATGTGGTTTTTGCAATTGCATTGATCAAAGGAAAAGATAAAAGAGAAGCATATACCCATACGCAAAGAGTAGCTTCAGAATTTGCAGAAATTCAGGGTTTTAACCCAAAAGAAATTAAACTTTTTGAACGGATTCTGAAAAATGATATTTCTGTCTGTCCTGAAGATGAAATAAATTCCGGGGGTTACGTCCTTCACAGCCTGGAAGCCTCATTATGGTGTTTCCTGAATTCCGAAAACTATTCCGAAGCAGTTCTGAAAGCCGTTAATCTAGGCGAGGATACCGATACCACCGGAGCCATCACCGGCGGACTGGCAGGATTGTATTACGGCTTTGAAAGTATACCTGAAGAGTGGGTGGCAGAGCTGGTAAGGAAAGACGATATTGAGAAGCTGAGTATAACATTAGAAGATCAATTGATGAAATAAATATCATGGATGAACAACAGAAAAAGAAAATCAGCAAATTTTTAAGCCTTGTGCTCAGGCATAAGCCTGAAACCATCCATCTGAATTTGGATGAAAACGGATGGGCATATGTTGATGAATTAATCACAAAATCAAGAAGAGATTCTTATCATGCTTTTACTTTCGAGGAACTCGATGAGATCGTGGCAACCAATGATAAACAACGGTTTATTTTTAATAAGGATAAAAAGAAAATCCGCGCAAATCAGGGACACTCGGTAGCCATCGACCTGGCTTTACAGTCACGACAGCCACCGGAATTCCTGTACCATGGAACGGCAGAAGTCAATGTTCCGTCCATCCTTGAAAACGGGATTGAAAAGCGCAGCCGGCAGCATGTGCACTTAAGCCAGGATAAAGAAACCGCCACCAAAGTAGGAATGCGGCACGGGAAGCCGGTTATTCTGACGGTTCTGACCGGAAAAATGCATGAGGACGGAATGCTGTTTTATCTTTCGGACAATAAAGTCTGGCTGACGGATTTTGTAGCTCCGGAATATATTATGAAGGTATGAAAAGAACATTAGCAATAGGTGACATCCACGGAGGGCTCAGAGCCCTGAAGCAGGTCCTGGAAAGGGCAAACGTTACCAAAGATGATGCATTGATCTTCCTGGGAGATTATGTAGACGGCTGGAGCGAATCTGCCATGGTGATCGATTTTTTAATGAATGTTGCAGAAGGCCAGGACTGTATCTTCATCAGAGGCAACCACGATGCCTGGTGTGAAGACTGGCTTTTTTCCGGAAAAAGTGATGACACCTGGCTGTCCAACGGCGGAAGAAGTACGGTTGAAGTTATACGGCCTATTCTCCGGATAAACAGGAAATGCACCTGGAATTTTTCCGGCGGATGAAAAACTATCATGCAGATGAGGAAAACCGCCTGTTTATTCACGCAGGGTATTCTTCCATGCACGGTCCGGATAAAGAAGTATACTCTACCAATTACCGCTGGGACAGGACGCTTTGGGAAACTGCTGTAGCCATGGATAAAAAGCTGTCCAGAAATTCCATACTGTATCCCAAGAGGTTCCTCCTGTACAAAGAAATATTCATCGGCCATACCCCGACCCTGCATCTGGAAAGTAAAGAACCGTTACATAAGGCCAATATCTGGAATATTGATACCGGAGCAGGTTTCACCGGATCACTGACCATCATGGATATCCATACCAAAGAATTCTGGCAGAGCGATCCGCTTCCTGGGTTATATCCTGATGAGACAGGACGTAATAAGGAGGCTGTTAAGACACTGAAATAGTTCCTTACTTAGAGTTGGATCCATGGTATGCACAGACCAAACCATCTCTGCTGGAAGGATGAATCAGCCAAAACTCATGAATTGGGAGTAGATTATCCTACATAGCGATACATACCAGATGAATGCTCTTTCCATCCCGCCAAATGCTTTAAATAAGGTCAATCCGTTTCCAAAAACTTTAAGTAATTTTAAAGCCTGAAATTCCCATCAATGAAACTATATGCCCTTTTGTTTCTTTTTGCTTCATCCCTGCTGTATTGCCAGAACGGTTTTAAAACGCCTTTTGAAGAAGGCAATGGCAACCGGACGGTAACGTATGACGAAATGAATGCCTGGTATGAAAACCTGGCGAGGAATTTCAGCACCATCCAATACCTGAAAAAAGGAGAGGATGACAATGGAAAACCAATTTATGTAGTCCTGTATAATCCTTTTCCGGAAAAAGACATGGAACGGCTGAGAAAAGAAAAAGCAGTGCTGTTCATCAATAACGGAATCCATCCCGGTGAACCGGATGGCATTGATGCCACCATGATGCTGATGCGGGATCTGGCAACCGGTAAGATCAGGCGCCCGCAGAATTTTGTGGTGGCCGCTATTTCAGCCTATAATGTCAGCGGAATGCTGAACAGAGGTTCATTTTCAAGAGCCAATCAGAATGGCCCCGAAGCATACGGGTTCCGGGGTAACGCGAGGAATTATGACCTGAACCGGGATTTCATTAAAGCCGATACGAAGAATGCAAGAAGCTTCCAGCAGATCTACCAGTGGCTGAAACCGGATGTTTTTATTGATAACCACGTCAGCAACGGCGCAGATTATCAGTATACTTTTACCTATATCTCCACATTCAAGGAGCGCCTGGGTCATGTTTTGGGAAATTATTTCTACACAACTTATCAGGCAAAAAACCTGGAAGACCTGAAAAAGATCGGGTATGAAAGTACCCCCTATGTCAATATTCACGGGGATGTTCCCGAAGTGGGATTCGCTGCTTTCGAGGATTCACCGAGATATTCTACGGGATATACCACTTTATTCAATACACTGGGTACGGTTCCCGAAACGCATATGCTGAAACCCTATGATAAAAGGGTGGATGCTACCTATCAGTACATGTTGGTCAACCTGAAGAATTTAGACCAGGAGTACAAAAAGATCAGGCAGCTCCGCATCGAAAACCTGAAGCAATACCAGCCGGGAAAACGGTATGGGATCCGATGGAAGATCGATTCCACAAAGTATACGACCATGGATTTCAAAGGCTATGAAGGAAAGTATAAGCCGAGTGACATTTCAGGGAAGCCCAGGTTGTATTATGACCGCAATAAGCCCTTTACGAAAAATATAAAGCTGTTTACGACTGCGGTGCCTACCGGTTACATTACCATTCCGGAGTATTATGTCGTTCCACAGTCACAATACCGGGTGATCGAGGAATTGAGAAGGAACAATATTCAGATGAAGCCGATAAGGAAGGACAGCACCATTGCTGTGGAAGCCTATAAAATCAATGATTTTAAAACCGTTAAAAACCCTTATGAAGGGCATTACCTGCATTTTGACACTGGCGTGGAAGCTTCCAACAGGACCATTGCCTTTATGGCAGGGGATTACCTGGTGCCCACCCGGCAGGAAGGGGTGAAATACATCATTGAGACCTTGGAGCCTGAAGCACTGGACTCTTTCTTCAACTGGAATTTCTTTGATGGGATTTTAGCACAGAAAGAATATTATTCAGCCTATATCTTTGAAGACACGGCTTCCGGCCTTCTGAAAAAAGACCGTGATCTGAAACAGAAATTTGAGGCTAAGAAAGCTTCCGATCCTGCATTTGCAGAAGACGGGACTGCCCAGCTGGACTGGATCTACAGGAATTCGCCTTATTTTGAAGAGAAAACCTTCCGGCAGTATCCGGTATTCAGGATTCTGAATCCTTAGCCAACGCTTAATATGGTCTTCCAAATGATCATTTTAAGCCGATCAGGTTCAGAAACATAGTCCTTTTTTACACCAGCGTGTTCGTATGGTACTAAAAATAGTCTGTCACTGCTGTAAAAACACCATAAAAAATTCTCCGAAAATTCAAATATCATTATATTTGTTGTAATGGCAACAAAGGCACTCTTTAATACGGTGGTCAACTGGTTTATCCGTCAGCGGATCGATCAGATCCAGAATTTTATCGACCATCCTATTGAAACTCAGAAAGGTATCCTGTTTTCTCAGCTGTTTCATGCTGAAGACACGGAATATGGGAAGAAGTATGGGTTCAATTCCATATCCAGCTATCAGGACTTTAAGAACAAGGTTCCGGTAGTTTGCTACGAAGATATGGAGCCTTATATCGAAAAGGCGCGGCAGGGATGCAAAGATGTAAGCTGGCCCGGATACATCAAGCATTTTGCGAAATCTTCCGGTACCACCAATGCCAAAAGCAAATTTATCCCCATTTCTGCAGAAAGCCTTGAATACTGCCATATGAAAGCCGGAAAAGACATGGTGTCCATATATGCCAACAACCATCCTGAAAACCAGCTTTTCACCAACAAAAACCTGCGCCTGGGCGGAAGCTCAGAGCTGTATGCGGACTTTAATACCAAATTCGGGGACCTTTCGGCGATCCTGATTGATAACCTGCCTTTCTGGGTGGAAGTGACGACGACGCCGAGCAAGAAAGTTTCGCTGATGTCCGAATGGGAAAGCAAGCTGAAAGCGATTGTTTCCGAAGTGAAAAATCAGGATGTCGGCAGTATCCTGGGCGTACCGAGCTGGATGATGGTACTGTTGCAGAGGATCTTAAATGAGAAAGACATCAGCAGCATTTCCGAGCTCTGGCCAAACCTTGAGGTATTCTTCCACGGCGGGATCAGCTTTAAGCCTTACCGGGAACAGTACAAGCAGATCATCGGCAAAAAGATCAACTATTACGAAATTTATAATGCCTCTGAAGGGTTTTTCGGCATCCAGGACCGGTCAGACAGCGATGAAATGCTGCTGATGCTGGATTACGGGATCTTCTATGAATTTATTCCGATGGACCAGTTTCACTCTTCTAACCGGAAAGTCGTGAACCTGGAAGACGTGGAAATCGGCAGGAATTATGCCATGGTCATCACTACCAACGGGGGACTTTGGAGGTATCTGATCGGTGATACAGTGGTCTTCACTTCCGTAAATCCGTTCAGGATTAAAATTACGGGAAGAACAAAGCATTATATCAATGCGTTCGGGGAAGAGCTGATGATCACCAACGTAGAATCTGCGCTTTCCAGGGCCTGTGAAGAAACCGGTGCTTACATTACGGAATTTACCGGAGCGCCGATATTCATGAAAGAAAATGAAAGCGGAGCCCATGAGTGGATCTTTGAATTCAGCCGCCAGCCGGATAGCCTGGAACATTTCATCGACATTTTTGACAACCACCTTAAATCCATCAATTCGGATTATGAGGCTAAAAGATACAACAATATCACCCTGAAACGGCCGGTAGTGCATAGGGCACGGCCTAACCTTTTTTACTGCTGGCTGGAGTCCAAAGGCAAGCTGGGAGGGCAGAATAAAGTCCCGAGGCTGTGCAACGACCGGGAATATATGGATCCTTTGCTGGAAATGAACAGATAAAAAAAAACCGCAGTCTCCTGCGGTTTTGTATTGGTGGTTACTTTTTAAGGTCTTCTTTAAGCTTCCTGGCCCCTTCTTCCACTTTTGAAGCGCCTTTGGCGGCGGCATCTTTTACATCGTTCCCGATTTCCTTTCCGGCTTCTTTGAGGTCTTTCCCGGCCTCTTTAAGGTCCTGCTTTGTTTTTTGCGCGGCAGCATCGATCTTTTCACCGGTTTCATGGGCTTTTACTTTTGCATTTTGTCGCGCTTCATTAACTTTAGAAGTGTCTACCAGTCCGGTATTTTCTGTTACTGTAGTCGTGGTCGTTACAGATCCGTCAGGATTTTCTACCTGTTCTGTTTTGGTCGTTGATTTGGTGCATGAAGCTACCATAACTGAAACCAGCAATCCTGCTAAAATTTGTTTTTTCATATTGTATATTTTTTAAAAGGTTAATTTCATCCTATTGGGCTGCCGGTGCAGGCGGATCTGCCTGTTGCTTTTCCCGGGCTGCTTTTTTCTTTTCTTCCTCCAGTTTCTGCTTATTTTCCTGCTCTGCTTCCTTGGCGATACGGTCCTGCTCTGCCTGCAGCCTTGATGCCTCCTTGATAGAATCTTTGTATTTCTGGGAAGACATCCTGATCTGCCTGATCACATCTACAGAGGTGGCCCCCTGTGAAAAAGAGTCTACTGCTGCAGTATCGTAATCCGCTTTAGCGCTGTACTCTGGGTAGGGATCAGCATGCTCTTTCCTGGAACACGAAAGAAATACGGTACCTAAAGCGCAGATAGCAAACACTGAATTTTTCATGAAAGCTAATTTAGCAGAAATTCTGCAATTACAGGATAGTGATCCGATAATTTTACAGAATGGTCTACTTTGTAACTCAGCGGGATAATGGATTTTGAAGTGAATATGTAATCGATTCTCAGCGGGACTTTATAATCATGGAAACTGGTAGAGCTTCCGTTCCCCGCCGTTAGGAATGCATCCTGAAGGTCTTTGCCCAGGTTAAAATATTCATAGGAATTCGGCACGGAATTGAAGTCGCCGGCCAGGATAACCGGATAGGGCGAAAGGTCTACGGCCTTCCTTATTTTCTTGATCTGCTCTTCATGGGCTTTAAAAGTCGGGGTCATATGAGAAAACAGAGCATTGATCTTGCTTCCTTCCTTTCCGATCCCGTCAAACTTCAGCATTGATTTATGCAGCCTGAAGGGTTCCAGATACACATTCACCACCCTTACGATCTTTCCGTTGATATCAATATCCGCATAGAAAGAATTTCCTCTGGACCGGTCTTCTATGAGTTCTGCCTGCCTGATGATCCTGTGTTTGGTTTTCAGGATCACGGTAGGATATTTTACCATGTCTTTTTTAATCGCGTGGTTGGTATCTTTTTCCTGGACGAGAATGATATCTGCCTTCTGGTCCTCAATATATTTTTTAACCTTATCCCAACCGAAGAAACCGTATTTTACATTGAACGTCAGTACTTTAATATTACGCATTGACTTTACATCTTCCTTCTCCGGCGAAAAGTTAATCCAGCGCCGTATAGGGTTGTAAAACAGGAATGTGACCGCTACAAAGGCTAATGCAATTTTTTCCCTTTTGAAAGCCCATATCAGGGTCAGGATGATATGAAGGATAATCAGATAAGGAAACCCGAGGGAGAGAAAATTCAGGTTGGCAAGGATATTAGGCGGTATCCATGCATTCCCTAAGGTACACAACAACAGAATAATGACGATAATATGAATACCTAATAAGATCCGTGGCAGTTTCATGAAGCAGTATCAATCCGCTAACTTTAAGCAAAAATCTTACCAGTAAGGCCGGTCTTAACTAATTTTGGGAGTTTTTAGCATTTAATCTGAAGGTGGCCAGCACCGGATCATGATCCGATAAATTAACGGAACGGTCTACATGGTAACTTACTGCTTCTATATTCTTTGAAGTGAATATATAATCAATTCGTATAGGGAATTTATAATCGTGGAAGCTGGTGCCGCTGCCGCGTCCGGCTTCTACAAATGCATCTTTCAGGTATCCGGCGATGTGATAATATTCGTAAGAATTGGGAACCGCATTGAAGTCTCCGGCTACAATCACGGGGTAAGGAGAATGTTCAGCAGCTTGTCTGATGAGTTCTACCTGCTCCTGATGGATTTTAAAGGTAGACAGGAGCCTGCTGAGAACATTTTTGACTTTTACCTTGTCCTCCTGCTCGTTACCGTTGAGCTTCAGGTTTTCCTTTTCAAAATAATACGACTGTAGGTGGACATTGATGATACGGTAGATGTTTCCTTTAATTTCAATATCATTTTGTGTCGCATAAGCATTTTCTGTATCCCCGTTTCTATTTTCAATCAATTCTTTCTGGCTGATGATCTTATATTTGGATAGGATGGAAACGACAGCATTGGTTTTTTTTTCAGGAAAGCCTTTAAAATAGCTTACATCATAACATTCCTGCAAAAGCACAATGTCCGGGTTGTTTTGGCTGACATAGCGCTGAATTTCATCCTGTCCATATTTTCCGCCTTTGATGTTATAGGACATGATCTTCAGGTCCGGTGTTGTTTTACTGGGCGGAGTATAATTGATCCAGCGGATGGTTGCATTAAAAAAAAGAAGGCCAAACAAAAGGAATATAACGGCTCTTTTCTTCCACAGTACAATCCATAGAAATGTCAGCAGGATATAAGCAATCATCAGGATCGGAAAACCCAGAGACAGCAGATTAAGCCAGGAAAAAGTTTTAGGCGAAATGTAATCGTTCAGCAGCATGGCTGACAAAAGCATAAGAATCCCTACATGAACGAGCAGAAACACAAAACGGACAATCTTCACAAATGTATTTTTTAATTAAAACGGTAGATGTGTTTTCTCCAGCTTCTGGCCAGGAGCCAGCCTACCAGTGCGCCTCCTACATGGGCAAAGTGAGCAATTCCGCCTGCATTTCCGGATACTCCCAGAAATACGGAAACCACAATAATAACCGGCAGTAAAAATTTTACTTTTACCGGAACAGGAATAAACATGATCATGATCTTGGCATCAGGATAGAGCGTAGCAAATGCAGCAATAACCCCGAAGATGGCTCCTGATGCGCCCACCATAGGAACCCTGAGTGCCATGTACAGCTGTTGTGACAGAGCCTGTCCTTCAGGTGTTTTTGCGCTGATCTGAAGGTCTCCGGAATATCCGATTGCTGCTTTAGGATAAATTTCAGAGGCATTCAGCCCTAATTGCTCCATGCCGGAAACAATCTGCTGTACTTCAATAAAATTCCAGAGGTTAAACAGGATAAATGCTCCGATACCACAGGCAAAATAAAGGATCAGGTATCTTTTTTCTCCCAGGCTTTGTTCCAGGATCGGCCCGAAACTCCATAAAGTCAGCATATTGAATAAAATGTGCATGATGCTTCCGTGCATGAACATATGGGTGATGATCTGCCAAGAATGGAAGTTGGGTGAAAAAGGATAATAGGCTGCAAGCGTCTCATTGAGCTGCGGGAATATAAACGACGTTATAACAAAAACGATAACGTTAATGATGATAATATTTCGTGTAATTGGAGGTAGCGTATTAAACATTGCTTAAAATTTGGATTTAAAATCATTGAAAGGGACCTCGTAAAAGCATCTTTTGCCATTAGGCAGGAATTCCGGAAAACCGAGCGCCGTAAAATCCCTGATCAGCTGTTCCGCATCCTTCTTGTAAATAAAATCAAACCTGGATTTGGACTGCATTTTATTCCACTGGTTCTGGTAAAAGTGCATGAATTCGTCTTCCGTACGGTATTCCAGTATTTCAAAAAGATCTTCAAGGAACTTCATGACCTGGGTTTCTTTCAGGCCTTCAGGCACAGCATCGATCCTCAGTACGCTTTCATGAGCAATTTTCATGTCAAACCCTAATTCCGGAAGGAATTTCTTGATGGATTTGTATTTGTTTTTCTCAATTTCGTTCATATGGTACTCCAGGGAGAAAAGCAGGGCATGGGTATTGGGCACGCCTTTTTTAGAAGGTCTCGTACTTTCTGCTACTACCAGCCTGTGCATCCTGCCCAGGTCCAGCATCAGGGTCCTGTCGCCTTTATTGAACAGCCAGTAGCCGCTCGGGAGCCTCATCAGGTCCTCATCGAAATCCTCATCTTCAAAAAGGTTAATCTTGGAAGGTTCCGCAGAAATATTCTGGTGGTACATCTCTGCCAGGTTACTGATCTCCGTCTGCTTAAACTCCCGCTCCTGAAGGAAAGGATTGTAATCCCTGTCAACAATGATTTCAGGCATCTTTACCGTACCGCTGTTCGCTTTGCTCGGGAACGATTTCTGCATGATTTCATCGATCTTCGGATCCTTTTCAAAGTCCAGGCTGGGAGCTACATTGTAGATTCCCAGGGATCTTTTTATGGTGGAACGGATCAGCGCAAAAATAAGGTGCTCATCCTCAAATTTAACTTCCGTTTTCTGGGGATGGATGTTGACATCGATTTTCTCAGGGTCAAGCTCCAGGTACAGGAAGAAGGTGGGAATATAACCCGGCAGAAGCAGGCCATCAAAAGCTTCCTGCACTGCTTTGTTGAAATAAGCGCTTTTAAAGTACCTTCCGTTGACGAACAGGAACTGTTCCCCTCTGGTCTTTTTGGCTCCCTCCGGTTTGGCTACGAAGCCATGGAGCTGGCACCAGATGATATCTTCTTTGATCGGGATCAGCTGCGGCTGGAGTTTCCTTCCGAAAATATCCACGATACGCTGCATCTGGCTTCCCTTTCTCAGCCTGAATACGGCTTCGTCATCGTGGTAAAGCGAGAACTCCAAGTTTTCATGGGCCAGGGCTACCCGCTGGAACTCATCAATCACATGCCTGAATTCGATATTATTGTTTTTCAGGAATTTCCTGCGGGCAGGGACATTGTAAAAAAGATTCTTAACGAGGAAGTTGGAGCCTTCGGCAGTCTGTACAGGATCCTGGAACTGGAATACGCCGCCTTCAATGTAAATATTGGTTCCGATAGAGGCTCCTGCCTGTTTGGTCCTCAGCTCCACCTGCGATACGGCAGCAATAGAAGCCAGTGCCTCACCCCTGAACCCTTTGGTTGATATTTTGAAAATGTCTTCCGTTCCTTTTATCTTGGAGGTAGCATGCCGCTCAAAAGCCATTCTGGCATCCGTCTCAGACATTCCTTTGCCGTCATCAACTACCTGGATGAGATTCTTGCCCGCATCCCGTACGATCAGTTCTATCTTGGCAGCCTCTGCATCGATCGCATTTTCCAAGAGTTCCTTCACAATAGATGCAGGCCTCTGCACGACTTCCCCTGCAGCAATCTGGTTGGCTACATGATCCGGTAAAAGCTGAATAATATCTGACATAAAAACGTAAATCAACTTACAAAAATAGTCAATGAAAACGGGAATAAAAACATTCCAGCCGTGAATTAAGATTTAATTATCAACAATTAAGAACGTTTTATCAAGGTCTTTGTGTGGATAAAATAACAACCCCCTAATTGCAGAGAGAATTAGAGGATTGCTTCAGCTAAGTTTACACAAAATTAATACTGATATTGTTTTTTATTATTTGTCGAAGACAAGGTTCCTTTTTTCTTTTTTATCAGGCTGTTCCCCATGGATCTTTTCATACAGGGACGCTACCACATTGGGTTTCTTATAAATTTTCGCATACCGGTACTGCGTATTGAAATGCCTTAAATGGATTTTATAGGCGTCATACCCGATTACCACCAATAGACAGGCGCTGATCACATAAAACACCCTGAATTCCAGGTGATAATAGGTAAGCCCGGAGAAGATCGCTCCCATTACATATGAGATCATGATGCTCATCAGAAGCTTGGCTCTTGCCGTAAGCTCGGGATTGCTCCTGAACTTTTTCTGCGTAAACATGGAAAACAGGATTCCAAGGTCGGTTGTAGTTCCTGTAAGATGGGTGGTTTTAACAGAGAAGTTGGAAATGCTTGCCGTAAGCCCGTTCTGAAGCCCTGTGGCAAACAACATGAGAGCAACCAGTGCCTCGGTTTCCCCGAGCGTCTGCTGGTAATACAGCTGCCCGTACACCCCTACAAACATCAGGCATATAATCTCCAGAACAATCGGCATGGCATGGGCAAAATACTTGCTCTTCCGGTTAAAGTTGATCACAATAAAATTGGACACGAAACCTCCGAAGAAGAATAAGAAAATCCATCCTCCCACCACGGCTACCTGTGACCAGTTACCCTTGCTGATTTCCGCTGCAAAAATGGCATAATGCCCCGTTACATTGGAGGTAAAGGAAAGGAAGATCAGTAATGAGGCAATATTGATGGTCCCTGCGGTAAAAGCAGTCAGAGTCCCCAGCCTGATATTATCTCCCAACGTTCTGCTATTACTGTATTTTCTTAACATGTTCTAATTTTTTTTAAAGTGTTTTTTCTGATTTGAATGGTCAAACCTCTACAAAGATCTCAGCGAGTTTTCCTCTTTCTGGGAGCTTCTCACGGGTATCCAGTGAAATCTCGCGCGACTGAAGGTCTGCGTTCTTCCTGATATAAGGAATGATGTCAAACATGCCCTTATCTCTGCTCCTGACCGATGAGGAAAAATATGCTTCCTCAACAGAATTCGATTTTACGTATTGGTTAAACGTACGCTGGAAGCTTCCTGTAAAAACATCACAGGTAATTTTGCTGATCAGATGAGGGTACTTGTTCCTGATGATGCTGTAGGCTTCACAGAATTCCTTAGGCCTGATTTTATTGAAGATGCTGCCTTTCGTGTTGAACAGAAGATCCCTGATGGAATCCCCGGTATCATAACCCGAAACCAAAAGAACATGGTATTGATTGGAATCTCCCGATTCATCTTTCTCTTTGAGAACTTTTTTCAAAATATTCAGCGACTCCAGGGAGTAGTCTGTGGCAATTAAAATGGTCCTGTTCATATCTCAAGGTTTTGCGTTATCTTAATTTTTGATACTACAAAACTAAAGCGACCGTATTAGAAGAGCTTTGGAATGAAATTAAAATGTGATTAAGGAGATTAAAATGAGATTAGAAATGGGTAATGGGCAAATTTGGGAGCAGTACTTACATTTCCTGGTTCTGCGTGCTGTAGAAATTGGGGAAGCGCATCTGTACGGTAGTTCCGTGGTTCTCATGTGAGGTCACCACCAGTTCGCCGTGGTGCATGCGTACAATATTCCTGGCCAGCGGAAGGCCGATCCCGTATCCTTCATAATTATCCGTATTCGAAGCCCTGAAAAACGGATCGTATATTTTGTTCATTTCCTGCTGCGGAATCCCGATTCCGTTGTCTTTCACAATCAGGTATACATCATTGTCTGTGGCGCCCAGGGCGACTTTAACCTGCTGGAAGTCCGAATATTTACATCCGTTGCTGATGATGTTGGCAACGGCCAGGTGCAGCAGCTGTTCATTGCCCTGTACCTTAAGTTTCTTAGGGTTGTCAGGCAACATACTGATGTCAAGAAAAATATTGTTGCGGGCATCGATTTTCCTCAGGGTTTCAATCACGTCCCAAAGGAGCTGGTCCATCCGTACTTTATCCATCTTCTGGATTTTTCCGTCGAAACCGGTCTGGGCAATCATCAGCAGGGCCTTGATCTTCCTATCCAGCTTTTCCGCTTCATCCAGGATAATACCGAGGGTTTCGCGGTATTCGCCGGCTGTCCTCGTGATAGAGAGGGCCACATCGGCTTCCCCCATGATAGAGGTAAGCGGGGTCCTCAATTCATGCGAAACATTGCCGATGAGGTGGTTCTGGGTCTCAAACGAGGTTTCAATACGGTTAAGCATATCGTTGAACGTATCCACCAGCTCATTAAGCTCTTTATTGCCCGGCTGAGATTCCAGCCTGAGGTGCAGGTTCTCGGAACTGATTTCCTTTACCTTGCCGGTAATTTTCAGAATAGGCTTGAATAAAGTCTTGGACAGGTAAAAAGAGAAAATCATACTGAAAAACAGTGACAGGACGATACAGGTGATCAGTGTCCTCTTTAAAAAACCGAGGTAGTACACAACGTAATGGTTTTTGGCCGAAGCAATGGCAATGTAGTTTTTGCTGCCGTATCTGAACGTCTGCCCGATATAGTAGAATTCCTTGTCATTGTAATTGGCTTCACCCTGCTTGACAATATTTTTGAAAAATGAAGAAGGAATATGCACCTCCTGTGATATTTTCCTGAAATTGGAATCTGAAGGAACCGCGAAAACATAGTCGCGTTCCATGGGAAGCTCCTCATCATTCAGCCGGTTCAGGATATGGTTTTCCGGCAGGTCCAGGTGTTCCTTGCCTTTTTCAATCTGAATGATGGTTGCCGTACGGATTTTCAGGAGTTCATAAAACCGCTGGTGGGAAAAGTTGACAATAGAAAAGTAAACCAGGCCGCTGAAAAGCAGGATGATTGCGGTAAAAACCATCATGAGGAGCACCATGGTTTTGGTCTGGTTGGTCATTACTCTATTGAACATTCTTTATGGTTTTTTTAAGACATACCCCATTCCGATGACCGTATGGATCAGCTTCTGGTCCTCCTGGTAATCCAGCTTTTTTCTCAGATAATTAACGTAAACATCCACTACATTGGTCCCCAGTTCATAATTGACGCCCCAAACGGCCTCTAAGATTTCGGCTCGTGAAATGACCTTTTCAGGATTATTGACAAAATACAGCAGGAGCTTATATTCAGTGGAGGTCAGCGAAATCTCTTCCCCGCCCCTTGTTACTGTTTTGGTATAGTCATTGACAACAAGGTCTGAAAACCTGAATATATATTCCTGATCCGTTTCCGGCCCGGCTGTTTCCTGGACACCGCTATGGGTATTGCTTCTTCTCAGCAGTGATTTTACACGGGCGACCAGCTCTATGAACTTAAAAGGCTTCACAAGATAATCATCACCTCCGCACTCCAGTCCCAGTACGATGTTTTCGGAGGTTCCCAGAGCAGTTAAAAACAGGATCGGAACATGCTGGTTGGTTTTCCTGATCTCCTTGCAAACATCCAGTCCGTTCATCTCCGGCAGCATGATGTCCAGAATCACCAGGTCGAAATCATTGGACTGTACCAGCTGTACCCCTGTTTTTCCGTCAAAAGCAACGGAAACTTCATAGCCGTTCTCCTGCAGTCCTTTCTTGATGAAAGAGACTACGCTGGTTTCGTCTTCAATAAGGATGATTTTTTTCATGAGGTATGGGAATGACACAAAAATAGGAAATAAATCTGAGTAGCAGCTATAGGCTATCATCTCTATATTTGCCATGGCGGCCGTTCCATACGGTAATTACAGTAAACAGGATATCAATACAGGTTTGCCGGATATCAATTCTTTCGTGCCGGTTTCTTCTTAAATGAGTAATCTTGTTATACTCCGAAGTTGAAACAAAACGAATATTATGAAAGAATCCCTTAACCAGGAAGCGTGGAATGCGCTTATGGACAATAATTATCCCTTAGCGGCAAAATATTGGGTGGACGGGTACGGCCTTCCGGATGATGATGAAGAGCTGGAACGCATATTTCAGCATGTGAACACCCTCAATACAGCACAGCACCATCCGGATCTCTGTGCCATCCTCGGTCTTATTGCCCTTGACCATAATGATATTTTTGATGAAGACAGGGAAAATGCCCTTATCCAGTGCCTGCAGTGGAGCCACCAGGGACTTGAAAAAGATCCCCTTCATTATCAGTGCAGCCGCAATGCCGGATCTGCGCTGTACTGGCTCGGAAGCGGCCCCGAGGCACTGTCGTATTACGAGAAGGCACATAGCATACGGCCATCACCGGTGCTCCAGATCCGCATGTTCAACATCCGGAATCAGGATCAGCGGGATCCGGATTTTTCCGGGCTCATCCTTTCCGAGGATACCGGATCAGGAATGGAAGCCTACAATACCGGTGTAGAACTCAACAGGCTGCTGCTACAGTATCCTGATATGCCCGAAACAGAACAGCAGCGACTCACTGCGTTGAAAAAAAAGTTTTACGAAAAAGCCTATCAGCTTTATAAAGATGCAGTTGTACATAAGACCGGTGACCGGCTGAATGATGATCCCCACACTTTCGCTATGTGCTGCAATAATCTGGCAGGGGAGCTCAGCCATGAAGGCAAATATCAGGAAGCCATTGCCATCGGAACCGAGGGGATTGAGCAGAGCCCGTTTCTCGTCATCCTCATGAACAGGATGAGCAATTATATGTATGGCGGAATGCCGGAACAGACCATTATGGATGGAAAGCGGCTTCTGGATGAGTATGCAGGCCAGATGGACATCATTTCTTTTTTCAGTGTGATAGATACGATCTGCATCAGCTACCTTGAACTTAACAACTATAAGGAAACCCTGCAATGGGCAGACAGAGGACTGGAAACTTATTATCAGATCAATCCGTCAGACCCTATCCTGCAGGATGCGGAAATGACCCGATGTGTGACCAATTTTTTCATTAACAGGGCCAAGGCTGTCGCTGCCCTGGGTATCGATACGGACCCTACTGAAAATGCCAGGAAAGCTGATCAGCTGCTGGAAACAATGCCTGATAACCCAAGCCTGATGATCAGCAGGGCAGATACTTTTGTAAAAGAAGGGCAGTGGGAGAAAGCACTGGAATGCTATGAGCAGGCCATCCATTTCGGGATAGAAAGAGGGATGGAAAGATCTGTGCAGGTAGCCCTGTACAACAAAGGATACATTCAGGAAGTATATCTGAAAGAAAGTGATGAGGCCCTTGGAAGTTTCGGTCAGAGCATAGAGGCAGGGAACAATGATTTCTGGTGTTATTACTGGGCGGTTCACTGTGCCTATAATCTGAGGGAAGATGAAGCCACGGTACGCTACGGTGAATCGGCAATAGCTGTATTACCCCAACAGGATGGTATTGCCGATGATATTGTGGCAGAGGTGTATGAACATATCGGAACGGCCCAGATTGACCTCGGAAATTATGAACAGGCGATAAAAAACCTGCAGAAATCCCTTAATCTGAATTTCTCCCAGACTGCACAGGATAACCTGAAAATTGCCCGGGAACAAATTGGAAAGCAGGGTGGTTTTTTTAAAAAGCTGTTTGGGAAGTAATCTGTGGTCACAGAAGCTTAGCAAAGCGTCAGCTTATAATAAAAAATGCAATTTCTATGAAATAGCGCAGGAATAAGGCGTATTTCAGGGAAAAAACGGTATCTTGAATCTATAATCAGGCTATGGAAAAAATAATCATAAGAAAAGTTGAACCTACAGACAATAAAGGTCTGTCGAAACTCATCAAAAACACGTTTGAAGAACATGATGCACCCCGGGAAGGAACCGTTTTTTCGGATCCGACGACAGATCACCTCTATGAGCTTTTCCAAACGGAGGGTTCTGTGCTTTGGGTAGGGGAACTGGACGGTCATATGGCCGGCTGTTGCGGCATATATCCTACACAGGGGTTGCCTGAAGGCTGTGCAGAATTGGTGAAATTCTATCTCCGCCCTGAAGCACGCGGAAAAGGGCTGGGCCAGGCTTTAATGAATCAGAGCATCAGCAGTGCAAAAGACATGGGATATAAGCAGATTTACCTGGAAAGCCTTCCTGAGTTTGCCAAAGCGGTAAGCATGTATGAAAAAATGGGCTTTACACTGCTAGAAAAACCTTTGGGGGATTCAGGACATGGTTCATGTACAGTATGGATGATCATGGAACTCGATGCTTTATAATACAGACTTTAAATAACCGGTCAGTTTTTACCGGGATGCTTATGAAAACAAAAAACCTCCGCAATTCAATTGCGGAGGTTTGTTTTCCATGTGAAACAGATCCAGGCAGCATGTGTCTGCTGAGTAATGTTTCCTGCTGTGCGGATGAAGGGACTCGAACCCCCATGCCTTATCGGCACCAGATCCTGATTCTGGCGTGGCTACCAATTACACCACATCCGCAGTTTAAGGCCGTATGATAAAGAACTCCTTTTTGTGAGTACAAATATACATGTTTTTCAGAATATTTTCATGACTCATCCTGTAAATTTTATGCAGAAGGCACGAAAAACAGGTAGTCTGTTTAAAATCAACTTTTTAAATTTCTGATGCAGTGCGGGGAGTGGGTAAGAAATCTGGTCAGACCATTATCCAAGTTTGATTATGCTTTTGAAGAAAGTGATTTTTTATATGATAAGTAAAGCATAATTTATTAGCGGTGTAGGCTGAAAACAAAAAAAGCTGATAATATAACATTATCAGCTTTTTTTATGTACCCCGGGCGGGACTTGAACCCGCACGCCAAAAGAGGCACAGGATTTTAAGTCCTGCGTGTCTACCAGTTCCACCACCAGGGCATGGCGTGGAGCGAAAAACGGGATTCGAACCCGCGACCCCAACCTTGGCAAGGTTGTGCTCTACCAGCTGAGCTATTTTCGCAAACTGTGCGGATGAAGGGACTCGAACCCCCACGCCTCACGGCACCAGATCCTAAGTCTGGCGTGGCTACCAATTACACCACATCCGCAGTTTTGTTAAGTCGTATTTTAAAGAGCTTGTCTCGTTTTTGTGAGTGCAAATATAGGACATTTTTCTTTGTCTCCAAACTTTTGCAGGAAAAAAATAAAAAAACTGCAATTTTTTTCCGGATGGTGTGTTATTACATTTCATTTTCTTACTTTTACATCATTATTAATTATGTTATGGAATTACAAGGAACGGTAAAGAAAATCACTGAAACCCAAACGTTTGCAAGCGGATTTCAAAAGAGAGAAATGGTTATTCTGACACAGGAGCAGTATCCGCAGCCTATCAACATAGAATTTCTGTCTGACAAGATCAGTTTGCTGGACAATGTAAGGGAAGGCGAAAATGTGAAAGTAGGCATCAACATCAGAGGAAGAGAATGGGTTTCTCCGCAGGGCGAAACAAAGTACTTCAATTCCATCACCGGATGGAGACTGGAAAAAGTTTCCGATAATGGTTCAGAACCTACCCAGGCTGCACCTTCATCTTCTTCATCCCAGACTTCCAACGAAAATCCTTTTGCAGGGGATGACGATGACGATTTACCTTTTTAATCAGATACAATAAGAAAATCTAATCCTGCTTTTTAAGTGGGATTTTTTTTCCCTCAATCATATGGTTCGACTCGATGAAAATGAAATGTCATTCCCGGATCCGCTTTTGTATGATGGCCATGAGGGCGTTATTGCTTTCGGCGGCGATCTCTCAGTGGAAAGAATCTGGTTCGCGTATACTTTAGGCATATTCCCCTGGTACAATCCGGATGAAGAAATCCTCTGGTGGTGCCCGGATCCCAGGTTCGTATTATTCCCCGAACATCTGCGTGTATCCAAATCCATGCGTAAAATCCTGAACCGGAATATCTTTACCTTCACGGAAAATAAGGATTTCAGGGCGGTCATCAGCAACTGCCAGAAAATCGGAAGGAGAGGCCAGTCGGGAACATGGCTCTCAGATGAGCTGATGGAGTCGTTTATCCGGCTTCATGAATATGGACTGGCTAAAAGTGTGGAAGTATGGCAGGATGACGAACTCGTGGGAGGCTTCTATGGCATCCAGATGGGGAGGGTATTCTGCGGGGAAAGCATGTTCGCTAAAGTCAGCAATGCGTCCAAAGCAGGATTTATTCATTTTGTGCAAACACACCGGGATGAGCTTGACATCATAGACTGCCAGTCGCATACAGACCATCTGGAAAGCATGGGTGCGGAGATGATTTCGAAAAAAGAATTTTTAACCATTTTATATCAGAATAATGAACGAAGATAAAGAAAAATGGATTCTCCTGGCGGTGCTGAGCATCATCTGGGGCTCTTCATTTATTCTCATCAAAAAATCCCTTGAACATTTCAGTCCGTATCAGGTCGGGGCTTTAAGGGTATTGATTGCCGGAATCATCCTTATGCCGGTTGCCATATCCAGATACAGGCAGTTTCCTAAACACCATCTGAAATGGCTCCTTCTGGCGGCATTCACCGGGAACTTCATTCCGATGTTCCTGTTTCCCATTGCAGAAACGGAAGTCAGCAGCAGCATAGCCGGAATCATCAACTCCATGATGCCGATTTTTGTCATTATTGTCGGGGCACTGGTCTGGAAGTTTCAGACGTCCCGGAAACAGATGGTAGGAACGCTGATCAGCTTTACAGGAGTTTGCCTGCTGGCTTTCGGTGGACAGGAAGGGACGGAATTTAAACTGATCCCAATTGTATTGCTGCTGTTTGCCACGCTTTGCTATGCCATGAGTACAACAACCGTCAAGTCCAAGCTGATGGAAGTTTCTTCTACTGTTTTATCTGCTTTTGTATTCTCTTACATCCTGTTTTTGCCTTCTCTGATTGCTTTGGCCTGTACGGGATTCTTCTCAAGCTTCAGTTTTACGAAAGACACGATGTTAGGCCTTATGTTCGTCAGTCTGCTGTCGGTATTCGGGACCGGACTGGCCATGATGATGAATTACAGGCTGCTTAAAGTCTCAACGCCTCTGTTTGCTTCCACGGTAACCCTATTGATGCCGATCGTTGCGATCATCTGGGGCATTCTGGACGGCGAAAAACTCAGTTTCCTGCAGTTTACCGGTGCAGGGATCATTCTTGCCGGGCTGATCTTTTTAAGGGCTAAATCAGATAAAAAATAAATCCTGCCGTAAAGGCAGGATTGTGCTGAATATGATCAGATTTTAATTCTTCTTTTTTGCTTTGGTTTTCCCTCTTTTAATCTCATCTTTCAGGTAAGGATATTTTTTCTGCATATCCTGAACCAGGGATGGGTCAAGGTCTAATGCCCTGTTCAGGGATTCTGCCCCTTTATCCTGGTTTTTAAGATTAAAATAACAGTTGCTCAGCTGGTAATACAGCTCGGCCCTGTGATGGTTCTTCAGTGCTGCCTGAAGGAC
The DNA here is from genome assembly GCF_002770595.1 of Chryseobacterium camelliae. Taxonomy (NCBI): domain Bacteria; kingdom Pseudomonadati; phylum Bacteroidota; class Flavobacteriia; order Flavobacteriales; family Weeksellaceae; genus Chryseobacterium; species Chryseobacterium camelliae. Next base: position 2,814,889 of record NZ_CP022986.1, read on the forward strand.
GGTAACAGCCTCTTCATATTCTCCTAACAGCATCAGTACTTCACAATAGGCGTACCAGTTGTAAAAACGGGAGGGCTCAGCCTCTACAAGTTTCTTCAGGCACGACAGGCTTTCTTCAAATTTACCTGAATCGATGAACAGAAAGGCAAGGCGCTTCTGGTAATCCAGGTTATTTTCATTCAGGTGCGTAGCTTCGCGTGCAAAGTGCAGGGCTTCCGTCATACCGCCCATTTCTTCATACAGGTAAGACTGCTCCATCATCGAAAGGTAGAATTGCGGGTCTTCCCTTAGCGACTTCTGGAAAGCATTGAGTGCCATAATTGGCTGCTTCATTGCTTTGTAGCATAATCCGATCTTGTAGAACGTAAAAGCTTTCGTATATTCCAGTTCCAGCATTTCCCCATAGATATCAATGGCTTTGGCGTACTGGCCCAGTGCTTCGTAACAGGCTGCTTTATTGGCATAAACCCCTACTGAGCTTGAATTGATCGCAAGCAGATAATCGTATCCGCGGATGGCTTCCTCATAATTCTTTCTGTTGAAGTAGAACTGTCCGTATTCCAGCCATGCGGTCTCGGAGTAGGCAAATTCATCCAGGTAGTCATTAAGGAAAGTAATCGCCTCATCGCTCTTATTCAGGTCGCTGTAGCAGAGCATACAGTTCTCCAGCGCGTAATCATCGGTAGGATCTTCCTTCAGGGCACTTTTATAATGTTTCAGTGCATTGAACGGATCGCCGAGGTTAACGTATTCGTCTGCGATAAAGTTGTTCAGGAAATTTTCCTCTTCTTTCAGTTCCAGCGCTTTTTTGCAGATCTCAATGGATTTTCTCGGGTTTCCGAGGTTTGAATAGTATTTCGCATAACAAACCAGGAAGTCCGTATTTTCCATAGAGGAACCTTTCAGCTCGTCAATCAGATCTTTGGCGGTGGTGTATTCTTCCCATTCCAGAAGGATCTCAAGTTTTTTTATTTTGATGTCCAGGGAATTGGGATGAAGCTTAAGCCCGTAGTTCACTGCCTGGTCTGCGTAATTGAAATCACCCAGCTCCAGATAATAAACAATGATGTCTTCCAGTTCTTCTGTATCGAAATAGAATTCATCCTGATTCTCCATCATTTCTTCGAACCGTTTTACCAGTTCATTTTCAAAATATTCTTCCAATAGTATCTTCTCCGTCAGTCCAATGTCCGAATGTTTCTTGCAGACCTTGGCTAACTATTTAATTAATATTATTTCTTCATTATACAGTACAAAATTGCATCTTTTTTCCGGATTTTCTTTTCGTAAGTTTCTATCTTAAAGATAGCGAAAAATCTATCAGGATACAAGTATATTAACACAATATAACATCAAACGGCGGATGATATACGGTGTTTTATATAATTAGATGCATCATTTACATTTATGTTAAATCTCCTTCCGGGTCCTTTTCCACAAATAGTATACTGCAATTTATCTATGCATCAGATCAGGCTCCTGATCTTAGCGATCATATCATCGCCCAGCCTGTCTGCTTCCGCCTGGGTAGCTGCTTCCGTGTAGATCCTGATGATCGGTTCCGTATTGGATTTCCTCAGGTGTACCCAGTTGTTTTCAAAATCAATTTTTACCCCGTCTACCGTAGAGACTTCTTCATTCTGGTATTCCTGTTCCATTTTAGCCAGAAGGCCGTCCACGTCAATTTCAGGAGTAAGCTCTATTTTCTTTTTGCCCATGAAGTATTCCGGGTACCCGGCTCTCAGCTCAGAAACGGTTTTGTTTTCTTTGGCAAGGTGAGTCAGAAACAGGGCAATACCTACCAGGGAATCCCTTCCGTAATGCAGGTCCGGATAGATGATCCCTCCGTTCCCTTCGCCGCCGATAACAGCGTTCTTTTCTTTCATTAAAGTGACAACGTTCACTTCACCAACTGCGCTGGCAAAATATTCCGACTGATGGTCCTGTGCCACGTCCCTCAGTGCACGGCTGGATGAAAGGTTGGAAACTGCTGCGCCTCTTTTATTTTTCAGCAGGTAGTCGGCTACGGCAACCAGGGTGTACTCTTCCCCGAACATTTCTCCTTTTTCATCGATCAGCGCAAGGCGGTCCACATCCGGATCCACGACAACGCCAAGGTCTGCCTTTTCCTTTTCTACCAGTGCACAGATGTCTCCGAGGTGCTCTTTTAACGGTTCCGGATTGTGCGGAAACTCACCGGTCGGATCGCAGTACAGCAATACGGTTTCACAGCCCAGCTGGTCCAGCAGCATCGGGATGGCGATTCCTCCTGTAGAGTTCACGGCGTCCAGGACAATTTTAAATTTTTTAGCTCTGATGGCTTCCGCATCTACCATCGGCAGGTTAAGGATCTGCCGGATATGGATGTCGAACGCATCATTTCTGGTCTCGTATTTTCCGAGGTCATCGATTTCTGCGTAGTTGAAGTCTTCGCTTTCAGCAAGTGCCAGCACTTCAGCACCGTTTTCGCCACTAATGAATTCACCCTTTTCATTTAATAATTTCAGGGCGTTCCACTGTTTGGGATTATGGGAGGCCGTAAGAATGATACCGCCGTCCGCATGGAGTTCGGGTACCATGATCTCCACCGTAGGCGTGGTGGAAAGACCCAAGTCAACCACATGGATCCCAAGGCCCTGCAGGGTAGAGGTTACCAGAGAGGAAACCATCTGCCCGGAAATCCTTGCATCCCTGCCGATAACCAGCGTAAGGTCTTTTTTATTGTTTTTATTCTGGAGCCAGGTTCCGAATGCAGAGGCAAATTTCACCACATCAAGTGGGGTGAGGTTGTCATTTACTTTTCCTCCTATTGTTCCGCGGATTCCTGAAATACTTTTTATTAATGACATTCTGTGTTTATTTAATTCTGATTGATTGTTTATCTCAGGCAAAATTAGATATTATTTGTGATGCCGCCACAGAAAGTTATGAACATCCGCAGTCCTTATCGCAGCTGTTCCTCTTGGAGCTGAACTTCTTGGGTGCAAAATTTTTCCTGAGCACCCTGAACAGAGAATAACACGCAAAGGCTACAATAAGCAGGACCAGGATATACTGTATGATTAATGAAGTGTCCATTATTTTAAAATCTGGTATGCAAACATCGCTACAAAATAGGCCAAACCGGTCATCATGATCACCTGGAAGCCGGTCCATTTCCAGCTTTTGGTTTCCCTGTAGACCACTGCAAGTGTGGAAACACACTGCATTGCAAACGCGTAGAACAGCAGTACCGAAACTCCTGTGGCAAAGCTGAACACTTTTTCTCCGTCAGGCTTCACATCGCGTCTCATCTTATCAATCACCTTTACTTCCGGCGCATCATCTTCCAGGCTGTATAAGGTAGACATGGTGCCTACGAAAACTTCCCGGGCCACAAAGCTCGTTAAGATCCCTACGCCCATTTTCCAGTCATATCCCAGAGGCGCAATCACCGGTTCTATGCCTTTACCCATTTTGGCAAGGTAAGAATGATCCAGCTTCACATTCGTGGCCACCATTTCACCGGGGTTCTGTTTCGGGCCGAAATAGCTCAGGAACCAGATGATGATGCTCACGATAAAGATGATTTTTCCCGCTCCCGTAATGAAGTCCCAGACCTTGCCGAGGACCATTTTGAAATCATAGCCGAACAACGGTTTTTTATATGTAGGAAGATCCATAACCAGGTACGTCTTCCCTTTATCCTTGATGAATGTTTTCAGCACCGCCGCTGAAAGCAGGGCAACAACAAAACCCAGGAGGTACATGCTCATTAAAACCAGTGCTTTGTATTTAATGCCTAAAAAAGTTCCGTCTGAAATAATCAGCCCGATAATGATGCTGTAGACCGGAAGCCTTGCAGAACACGTCATGAAAGGCGTCACCAGAATGGTCAGCAGCCTTTCCTTTACATTTTCAATATTCCTGGTGGAGATCACGGCAGGAATGGCACAGGCAGTCCCGGAAACCAGTGGTACGATACTTTTCCCGTTCAGTCCGAACGGCCTTAGCAGGCGGTCCATCAGGAATACCACACGGGCCATATATCCGGAATCTTCCAGAAGGTAAAGGAAATATAAAAGGATCCCGATCTGCGGGGCAAAAATGACAATTCCTCCTACACCCGGCACAATTCCGTTGGATATAAGGGAATTAACGGGTCCTTCAGGCAGGTGTTCCGCACTGAAAGCAGACAGCCAGGCAAAAAATTCATCAATCCAGTTCATCGGATATTCCGCCAGGAAAAAAACGCTCTGGAAGATGATGAGCAGGATCAGCATAAATACCACATAACCCCAGAACTTATGGACCAGTACCCTGTCCAGCTTTTCCGTAAGCAGCTCTTTGAACTGCGGTTTTTTGGAAATCACATCCGCAAGGATCTTGTCTACCGTCTGGTATCTCCTTACGGTTTCCTGTACCTGCAGCCTTTTAGGAACCAGGCTTTTAGCGTCGGGCTCATTGATCAGCTCCATGGCAGACTGTATGCGTTCCAGTTCTTTTCCCAGGGAAAGGTTGATCCAGGCTCTGTATTCATTGTCCATCCCGTGATGGGAAGCAATTTTCCGGATAAAATCCTTATGTTCAGACGGGATCTCGAAAGAGATGTGGTCAGATGTGACAAAACTGTTGCTGAAGACCGCTTCTTTAAGATCACCGATCCCGATCTCTTCTTTGGCATTGGTCTGGATAACAGTAATGCCTAAAGCACGGGAAAACCTGTCGATATCTATGGTAATGCCCCGTCTTTCCGCCTGGTCGATCTGGTTAACTACGAGGATCATTGGGATGCCCAGGTCCTGGATCTGCTGAAACAGGAGCAACCCTCTTTTGAGGCTCAGTGCTTCAAGGATATAAATGACCCCGGCATAGTTCTGCTGTTCTTCGATCAGGAATTTTGAAAATATCGCTTCATCTTCGGAACTCGGATAGATGCTGTATGATCCGGGTAAATCAATGACCTCAACAACTTCATCTTTATAGTTGTAGTGTCCTGAATGACTGGCTACAGTAACCCCGGCGTAATTTCCGGTTTTCTGTTTTTTATTGCATAAAGTATTAAAAACCGTTGATTTTCCTACATTGGGGTTTCCCACGAGGAGGACCTGTTTTTTTTTATTTTCCTGCATTAATTCAATTGTTCAACAATGATAAAATCTCCTTCTTCTTCACGAAGGGCGATCCGGCTTCTCTCCTCCCCAAACTCCACATACATCGGGCCATTGAACGGGGCCTGATACAATATTCTGAAAATGGTTTCCGGAAGGAGGCCCATTTCTATAATCTTATTAGGCATTTTCAGTTGATGGTTATCATAGCCCAATATCTTTCCCACTCTGTTTCTGGGAAATCCGCTCAGCTTATGTAAATCTTTCTGTTTCAAAAAACTGCATTTTGTGATGCAAATATACGCTATTTAAATTTAATCTAAATAACAATATTGCATGAAAGAAATCAACCCAAATACCTGGGCGTATTTGGGTTGAATAAAGTATCTAATGGGGTCAGAGGGGGTAGGTTAGTTATTTTCTTTTCCTACTTTTTCCACTTTTCCTACATTCAGTTTCTGGTATGGCGGCTCGATAGGATTGTCGCTGGAGTTGAAGAAATCCTTGTACATTTTTTCCTGTTTTTTCAGCATATCACCAATGGTTCCGTCCATTCCCGGAATGGTCTTGGACATCATTTCCTGGGTCAGCATTGGCCTCATAGTCGCAAAAGGATCTTTCTTGAATTCATTGAATGTTTTTTCAAACTTCTCCCTTGGCATTTCGGTAACCTTGAGGTTCATCCCGGAAATCTTTTCTGCGTAGGACAGTTCTTCCCAGTTAGGAACCTTTTTATTGCCCTGGAGTACCCAGGAATAATCCTTGGCCTCATCTTCTATTTTTACGATCAGACCCGGAAGCCCTGAGAATTTGTAAGGACCATCCTGGAACGGAAGGTCTGTACTGAACCATGCGGTCCACTTTCTTCCTCCAAATTCTGTTGTAGCCTTCTGGGCGTTGTAAGCACCGATCTTTTCTTTTCATTCAGGATTTTCCAGTCGAATTTAGGCGTTTCATTATAAGCGATGCTCATTGGAGTAAAACCGCTGGAGATCCTTTCGATGTACTGGATTTTCATACCCGGATACAGCTTTACGATCTTTTCTGAAAACTTAGGCATCCTGATGGATTTGCTCATATCCTTGAATACCCCGGATTTCTGCATCGCTTCTACCTGGATTTTGATAATGGAGTCCTGGCCGATCACAGTATAATCCCTGTACACCGATCTGTCTTTTACAATATCCAGCGCCGTAAGTACTTTTTCAGTTTTGGCAGAGTCTTTTTTAGGCTTAAAAGTCAACTCATAAAAAAAACGGTTGGCTGTTTCTTTGGCATCTTTTGAATCCTGTGCCATACCAAAAGTAAAAAGACCTATCAGTAGTATTGAAAATAGTTTTTTCATTTTAATTTTTACTAATAAGTTGGTAAAAGCAGGAATATGTTACAGTTTTTTCCGGTTTATTTTTTAATGGGCGGAAGATAGCCTAGTCTTTCTGGATTTTAAAATTCCTGGTTTCCGAAGCTGTACCGATTTTGATCATATACGTTCCCGCAGGCAGTGATGACATATCGAGCGCTGTTCTTTTCTGTCCGGGCATAAGGTTGATCAGAAGTTTTCCGGAAAGGTCAAAAACACGGATATTCCGTATGACAAGGTTGTTTTCGATATGAAGCATATCTCTTACCGGGTTCGGATAGTACTGTAAGGCAGATTCTTTTCTGATATCCTTGGTAGACAGGGCGTTGTTGACAACCGTCAGGGTGTAGTCCCTGGTTTCTCCGGATCCGAAGTTCGAGCAGGCATTGCTGCCGGTGACAGAACTGCCGTATGCCCTTGTTCTGAACCTTATTTTAAGCGTTCCTGAAGGAAGACTGGCCGGAATGTTCAGCGTAGTCGTATTTTGTGTCGTCATGGAATTGACCACGGATGTAAATTCATTGCTTTCAAAGGTCCCGTTATTGTTATAATCCATCCAGAGGCCGATGACAGCTTCCGAAGAAGTGGAAGTGTAGAGTGAATATGACTGTCCTGAAATAAGGGTTGCCGTGGTCTGCCCGGAAGCCGGATATTCATGGTAAAAGGTGGTCTGGGCATTGAATGTGTTGTGGTCAAAGGTGGTATTGTTGATCTTTACAGTAATGAACCCGGGATCTGCATCTCCGCCGAGATTGGTGGTGCAGGGTGTATTTTGCGCATTCATAAGAGCTCCCCAGAAGAGAAAGACGGTCAATTTTTTTTTCATAGATAAATTTTAGACCGCAAAAATACTAAACAAATTCAATAATGCAATAATGTTGCAATAATTTAATATGGCCTTGTTGAATATTACGTGTACTCTTTTTTCATGGTGTTGCATATTCCTGCATTCCGTGTCGAGGTATATCAACAAAAAACCAGCCTTCAAGGCTGGTTTATGATTACTTAAAGAGTGATTTACTTAAAGTTGAATTTTACGGTAAACATCACCTGGCTCGGGCGGAGCTGCATGGTGGTCTGAGTAATGGTGGCTGCATCAACATTGATTCGTTCAAATACTTTTCTGTCTGCAATATTCATCCATTTCAACTCAAAATCAACTTTCTTCTTTGCCCAGGTAAACTGATAAGAAACATCGAAAAACCCGTTGTTATATTTGGTTTCTCCCAGTTTGGAATTGATCTGGTCCCAATAAAAACCTATGGTGTGGTTTTCAAGAGGATAAAAGAAAATATTCAGGTTATGATTATAGTTTTCAGTTTTTGCCAGACTGGTCTGGATAATTCCGTTAGTCTGTTTGTTCCAAGATTTGGTCATATTGAAATCAATGCTCATCCATGAGAAATAAGTATTGTTGAATTTGAATCCTAAGCTGTTGCTGGTGTTTTCATTATTGATATCCTGATTATTCCTTCTGGACTGTGATTCCGAATTGGTATTGCTGAAATTCACAGAAGCATTGGTTTTAAACTTCGGGAAGTACTTTCCAATTTCAGAGTAAAAGCTTTTACTAGTTCTATTATTTTCGCTTTCAATGTATTCGATAACACTGAAACCGGATGGGTTCACTGAGCTGGAAGCTAGTAAATTATTTTTGGCATCGCTTAATCTATATCCTAAGTTAAAGAAAAGATTATTCAGCGGATTACGGTACTCCAATCTCACTCCTGCACTTTTAGTAGTGGTTTGCGGAATAGGATTGTTGGGATTCATTACATTAAACCCGGCAGGGCTTGTTAAAATATATCCTGCATAAGCAGTCTGGATGTCTCCGAAATTATTGCTGATATTGGCATTGGCACTTGCTTTAAAGAAAGATGCAAATGAGTACTGTGCGAAGATATTAGGCGTAAATGTTGTTCTGTTCAGAGATTTGGAAACATTTCTAAAGGCATCTTCAGCCTTAATACTATTGAAGTTAACCGGGAAATTGGCAAATAAACTCCAGGCATCAGATTTATAATTAACACCTACAGAGGCGGAAGGCGTAATCTCTGTAAATTTAAGATCATTTTCATACAGGCTGCTTCCGAAATCAGGTGAGTTGGAATTGGTAGAGGCATCAAAATTTGTTGTAAGCCTGTCTGTAGAAAAATCTACACCCACCTGTGGTGTAAAGGTCCATCCTTTTGTTGAAAAACTGATATTCGCAGAGTGTGATGTATCTAATGTCTTGATTCTGAAGTTTTGCAATGCAACTGTTCCGGGAGCAAAGTCAATGGTTGATAAAACATCACTTCCAGGCTGCCTGTAAGGTATCTGCAGGTAATTTGCAGGCGAGATCTCTAAAGTCTGGCGGTCATCCTGATAGTTAATGAAAGACTTCAGGTTGACCATCTTTTCTTTCCAGGGGATGATGGTACTTAATGAATTCTGAAATGATGATGTTGGAGACTGAAGGGCTTCATTGCCATACCGCGTTATCCCTGCATTGGATCTTTCTGCCATGGCACGGTCTGCATTCCAGAATTGGGAGAAAGTGGTCGTGTTTTTAAAGAATCCCTTTTTAGCATTTTTAGTAAAAATCAGTTCACCTTTGGCTTTATCTGTGTAAAATTTATTCAGGAATTTTGTTCCGTACTGAGTTCCCTGCTGGAAATCCGTAGTACTGCTGGTAGATTCTCTTTCTACTGCATTGTTGGTATAGTTTGCATTGGCTTTCAGTTCCCATTCCTTTTTATTATCGATATTGGTAAGGTAGTTGGCAGAGAGGTAATGAACGCTGTTCATCAGGTATCTTTTTACCGGAAGATTTGGGACTTCCGCATTCTCTACATTCAGCCAGTCGTTTTGGGCGGCATTCACCCTTCTTCCTTCCCAGGAGCTACCGAAAGCAAGGATATTTCCTTCATTTTCCACCTGCTCACCGGTATTATTGGTTTTGTAATTAACCACCCATTGGCTTTTCTGTCCGAAGAACATCGGCGTCAGCTTCACATTCCACAGCCATGGATCTCCAAATCCGGTTCCTACTTCCCCGCGCCCGGTCATGGTCACGGAATTTTTGAGTTTGATGTTGATGGCTGCCTGGTCAGAAGGCACTTTATCCTGAAGGATCTTGACCGGCTGGTGGTTTTCGAGGACCTCTACTTTCTGTACAGCATCTTTCGGAAGGGAATTGTTGATGGTTCCGTATCCGCCTTCCATAAGGTCTTTTCCGTTTACATAAAACTTATTGATGGCATTTCCCTGGTAGAGGATGGTTCCGTCGGCATTCACTTCCACACCCGGGATTTTTTTCATGACATCCGCCAGGGTACGGTCATTCTTGCTGTCGAAAGCTTTAAGGTCGTAGGAAATGGTATCTCCGCGGGCTGTAATCATACGGGTTTTCAGTTTTACCTCTTTGATTTCAGTCGCTTCGGATTCCAGCTTGAAGCTGAGTGTCTGATCTGTATTGCTGATCTGCTTAGTCACCGATTTCTGGTTGAAGGCCTTCACTTTAAGGTCCACATTGGATTCCGGAGACGTAAAGGTAATCTTATATTCTCCTTTGGAGTTGGTGATGGCATACGCCAGGATCGCATCTTTGCCGGGCTCTTCTATCGTAACGCTGGCACTTGGAATGGCCACCCCGTCTTCATCCGTAATTTTTCCCGAAACCGTTTTCTGGGCAAAGGTAAGCGCAGAGAAGAAAAGCATCAGAAACAGAAAGACATTCTTTTTCATAGTTTATTATTTGAGTAATTAGTTATACAACAATCAGGTTTGTTACACCTGTATAAAGATGTTTTTTAGTGGCAAAGGTTAAAATCTTTTTTTATCACTACAAATATAGTTATATTTTTGAGCTGACAAATTTTTCTTCAGGTTATTATTGTTTTTAAGAAAAGTATACATTTGTAAAAAATAAACACATTGGAGTAGGAACCAATCTTAAGAAACTCAGAAGCAAAACGAAACTTTCCCAACAAGAGATTGCCGATATGCTGGGACTGGACAGGAATACCTATACAAACTGGGAAAATGAAACCACGGATATCAAATCGCAGTACATCCCGAAACTGGCGGAAATTTTTGAAGTGAGCATCCTTGACCTGTTTCAGGAAGGCCAAAAAAACCAGTTTGTCAATAACAATTATGACAATAAAAACCAGGACAATGCAATTGGACAGAAGGATATCCAGCAGGGGATCATTATTAACATCACGGATTCCGAAGCTGCCAAAATGCTCAGCAGCCAGTTGGAAGAACTGATCAAATCATTGAAGAAATAACTGTTGAATAAGCTTCCGGCTGTTTAGTGCGGATCTGTACAATCGGGCATTCCATTCCCTCTAAATCCCGGATGATCTTATTCGAAGGGTTTCAGCTCGATGGGATTGTTGTACATCTTTTTTCTTTTCTCTATCAGGGACTGATAATATTTACGCTCTTCTCCTGCTATTTCCAGTCCGGAAAAAGCAGCCAGCGTATTTTCCATATTGTATTTGGCCTTCAGGTATTTATCTTTTGGATATTCTTTAAAGGGTGAAAGATTGATGGTGAAACCCGAAGCATATTTTTCAGCTTTTGTCAACGTAAAATGATACTGGTCCCTGGTATCGTACAGTTCAAAGATCAGTCCCGGTAAACCGTTGAATTTGTACGGTCCCAAGGACTGGGGATACTCCTTTGAAAAATACGCAATCCATCGCCTTCCGTATTTGTTGGTGGCAGCCATCTGGCATCTGACGCCATTGATGGTCTTCGTTTCGCCGTACAGGACCCATTTGAGATTAACCTTTTCCTGATACCGTATCTTATCATCCCCGTATTTGAAGAAGACGGTGGTACTGCCTTCTTTTCTCAGCAGCCTTTCCTGAAAATAATCGCTGGCCGTCCGCAAATCTATTCCTGCCTTTGCCTTATACTGTCCGGTATCGTTAAGTAATTCTGGATCCCGGCAAAATAATAGTCCTGGGAATTCCCGACCAGGACAAACTTCTGAAATTTCCGGTAGTTCTCTCCCAGCTTCAGGGAAGCATCATAATCTGCCCTGATGGTGGTGTTCAGCTCTGTTTTCTGCCCGAGAACAGCCCAGGACCAGCATAGCAGGAGGAGCATGATTGTTCTTTCCATATCGTATTATATTAAAAGGCGGAGTTTTTTCTATTCGTTACCTGAAAAATTTTCAGGAGAATTATTCAAACGGCTTAAGCTCTAACGAATTGTTGTACATTATTTTTACTTTATCAAGAATCTTCTGGGTCTCTCTCCTGAAATTTTCATCATCGATCGGAGGAAAAGCAGCCAGCGTAAACCTCATATTATATTGAGCCTGTAAATAATTCCTTTTACTCATCAGTTTGTAATTCGAAAGATTGAATGTGAATTCTTCCGAATCTTTTTCAATTTTCACCGCTGTAAAATGATACTCATCTCTGGTATCATATACTTCCATTACCAGTCCCGGCAGTCCTGTAAATTTATACGGCCCGGTAGAAATAGGATATTCCCGGGAAAAATAGGCAATCCATCTTCTTCCGTATGTATTGGTGGCTGCCATCTGGCATTTTATTCCGTTAATGACTTTTGTATCGCTGTATAAAACCCATTTTAAAGGCTCAGATTCTTCATATCTTATTTTTGCATCCGAAAAACGGATGAACACAGATATTTTGTTATTTTCTTTTATGACCCTTTCCTGAAAGTAATCGCTAATCACTCTGGTATCAATAGCTGCAGTCTGCTTATATTGTCCGGTATCATTCAGGTAGTTACGAGCGGCAGCAAAATACGAGCTCTGGGCATTACTCAGCAAAATAAATTTTTGATTATGATTGTTTTTTTCACCCAATTGCAGCCTTGAATCATACGTTACCTTTAGGGTCGGTATAAAACTGATTTTCTGAGCAAAGCTTAACATACTAATAATGGTGGTGATAATGGTCAGTATTATTTTCATGGTAATATTCAATTAAAAGGCAGGCAGATACATTCTGCCTGCCGGATTTAATTAAGGATTAATGGTAACATCCGGTGTTACGCCACATTCAGCCTGGTTCGCCGTAGCAATCCAGTCAGCCATCTGGTTATAAGTAAAATTACTTGGGAATGTGGTGTAATGCTTTACCCCACAGGTTGAAGTCCAGACTGCCTGAACAGCTTTCGCAAATGCCATCACGGAAATCCCTATCATGGCGGAAAATAAAATCTTTTTTTTCATTGTAATTTTTTATTGGTTGACACTAATTGTTTTGCCACGGTACTTTCCTGTCTAGAATAGAACGTACGGTAGCTGATGCATCATGATAACAGTAAGGAGAATTACACTTGCCGGAACGGCATCGTGTTTCGCGAAATCCTCATTTGTGTTATGGTTCAAAAGTAAGCATAAGTCTGAATTGGTAAGGTGATAAAAACCGGCAAATTATGCTTGTTTTTTTTGGCATGGCCATTAACTTAATCATTAGAAATAGTGTGGCCTGATTTTCCGGTCAAAATGTAATTACTGTAAAAAAGATCAGTATTTAACCAATTAAAATCATTAGATTACATCATGATATGATCTCAGGCAAGTCTGTCTTTTATCAGGATATTGTACTTTTGCAGGATGTACCATGAAGATCAATCCGTTAAAGCTTATTTAGAATAAATAGGTAAAAGTGATTTGTATCATAGATTAAAAAAAGCTTAAACGATGTTAAGTATATATTAATTTAATAATTTTGTAATATAAAGTTTATACAATGGGAATAATTTTAAAGCCTATAGATGTTGTTGATGATATTACCCAGGAAGAATTTATCCGGAAATATCTCAAACCCCGGAAACCGGTTGTCATTAAGAACATGGCGAAAAAATGGCCAGCCTACCAGAAATGGACCATGGACTATATGAAGCAGGTCGTAGGAGATGTGGAGGTCCCGTTGTATGACAGCTCTAAGGCTGATCCTTCAGCTCCTATCAATGCCTCAGCGGCTAAAATGAAGTTCGGGGATTATATCGACCTGATCCAGAGAGAGCCTACAGACCTCAGGATCTTCCTTTTCGACCCTATTAAATATGCCCCGAAGCTCCTGGAAGATTACATTTCCCCGAAAGAGCTGATGGGTGGCTTCCTGGATAAATACCCCAATATGTTCTTCGGTGGAAAGGGCTCCGTAACGTTTCTCCATTTTGATATTGATATGGCCCATATTTTCCATACCCATTTCAACGGCAGGAAACATATCCTCCTGTTTGATTATAAATGGAGGGAAAGGCTGTACCAGATTCCATATGCGACTTACGCCCTTGAAGACTATGATATCGAACATCCTGATTTCACAAAGTTCCCTGCCCTGGACGGGGTAGAAGGAATTGAGTGTTTCCTTGAACATGGCGATACCCTGTTCATGCCTACCGGATGGTGGCACTGGATGAAATACCTCGATGGCAGCTTCTCTATTTCCCTTCGGGCATGGGATAAATCCTGGGCGGTGAAAGCACATTCCCTATGGAACCTTACCGTGCAGCGTAAATTTGACGACCTCATGAAATCCAGGTTCAAGAAAAAGTATATGGACTGGAAAGAAAAGAAAGCGGTTCAAAGAGCAGAGATCGCCCTGAAAAGGGGCCTGCCCAAATAATAAACATATCTATACATTGAAAAGTTACCGCTCAGGCGGTAACTTTTTTTATGACGGTATCTGCATAATACCATAATAAAACCGCCTGTTGATTACAGGCGGTTTTATCATATTCATTGATGTTATAACTCGTATTGGAGACGGATATTAGCAATATTCATCGTAAGCAGCCTGTAAATTGGCTGCAATAGCACCCGCAGGATTTCCTTCGATGTGGTGTCTTTCCAGCATATGCACCAGTTCTCCGTCTTTAAACAGCGCCACGCAGGGTGAGCTTGGCGGGAACGGAGCAAGGTGTTTTCTGGCCTCCATTACGGCTTCTGTATCAAAACCTGCAAAAACAGTCGTTAAATGATCAGGCTTCTTATCTCCGGTCAGAGAGTATACCACACCCGGTCTTGCTGCGCCTGCAGCACATCCACATACGGAATTGATGACCAATAGGGTAGTTCCTGATTGTTTAAGAGCTTCTTCCACCTGTGCAGGAGTCGTAAGATCTTCAAAGCCTTTATCTGTAAGCTCAGCCTTCATAGGCATTACTAAATCTGTTGGGTACATAATATTATATTTTATCCATGCAAAGATAAACAATTACCTACTTCCTTTCAATACATAAAAACTATCATCAGCATTCGTTAATAAAAATAAATCTGAAATTATAAATCCCAACTTGGTTACTATTCGGAAAATTATTACTAAATTTGGTAAGATTCTAAAAACATAGCCATGAAAATTGTTTTAGAAAATTCCCTCACCAGGTAATTGCAACATGAGTTGTGAACCACGAAAAAACGAAATCCGGAGCTATTTAGCTCCGGATTTCTTAATCAAATCGATATGCAAAGGTTAAATATCCTTTTATTATAGCCCGGATCCAGGCATTTCAGTAGTGTATTATCCCGATGATGGTATTAGGGAACCATTCATTAAGACAAAAGCTTTTTAGCCATTTCGGAAATGCTTTTTCCGTCTGACTTCCCCGCCAGGGTCTTGGATGCCACACCCATTACTTTTCCGAGGTCCTTAACGGACTCAGCACCGGTTTCGGCAATGATGTTCTTCATTTCAGATTCCAGTTCTTCCGCTGTCAGCTGTTTGGGAAGGAATTCCTCAATAACTTTCATCTGGGCTTCTTCCACTTCGGCAAGGTCATTTCTTCCCTGTGCCGTAAACTGGTCATATGAATCCTTACGCTGCTTCACCATTCTCTGGAGGATGGCAATTTCCTGCTCGGCAGAAACATCAGCTCCTTTGGCTTCTGTTTTCAACAGTAAAATCTGGGATTTTACAGCACGCAGGGAATCAAGGGCCACTTTGTCCTTGGCTCTCATGGCTGTTTTTATGGCTTCGTTGATGGTATTTTCTAAACTCATATTTAGTCATTTGAAAATTTGAAAATAAATTAATTTGGCAATGTAAATTTCCAAATTATTACATTTTCAAATTAATTTAGTCTACATCCTTATTTAAAAATCTGTTCTCCCTGATGTTTACGGAACCGTTATTTTCAGACAGGTAGGTGTTGATGTTCTGTTCTGAGGCATTGTTCCCGTCAATGGAAATGTTTTTTCTCTTGAACGCAGGTACGGATTCGAATTCATTGCTGCTGTCGAAATTCTGGTAGCGTGAATTGAATTCTTTCAGCTTATTTCTCCTTTCCACGATTTTTTCCTGGTCCACAGATTTGTTCACGAAAGTAAATTCGGATTCTTCCGAATGGTGGATCTCGGACCTGATTTCCGCCTGGGGTTCTTCTTTCGGCTGTTGCTGAGGTTTTTCCGATACGTTTAGTTCCGCTTTAGGCTGCCCGAAATCTGTCTTAGGCTCCTCGATCGGTTCGTGAACGAAAAAACTGAATTCTACAGGTTTTTCTTCAGATGAACTGCCGGGTACCGGCTTATTTTTTTTTTCTTCTGTTTCAAATGAGAACGACTGGATCTCAAGGTCATTAGGATCATTGTCGTCATCAAAAGAGAATACGAAAGATCTTTCTCCGGCCTCCTCGTCTTTTCTCCATTCCTGGGCAGGATGGTCTTCCGTTTCTTCATCACGTCCGAAGAACTTTACTTCAGTTTTTACCTCTTCCTCTTCCATGATCATTTTTTTCTCGGTGGAAGTAATGCTGAACTGGGGCATGTCATGATCGTCATCCAGCCTGAAAAGGTTTTTTCCGCTGAAGTCGTGTGAAGATTCAGGAGCCGACTGTCTTTCTTCCCTGGTTTTGAACGGGGATTCCTTAGGGGTTTCAAAAGTATCGTTCAGGCTGATCTTGATCTTTTCCGTTGGTCCGGCAAATTTTTTATGGTCATTGGAGAATCCGGTAGCAATCACCAGTACACTTACAGAATCGCCCAGCTCTTCATCAGAACCTACCCCGAAGATGATGTCTGCGGTATTCCCGGCTTCTTTCTGGATATGATCCATGATCACACCGATTTCATCCATGGTCACTTCTTCCACGCCGCTTCGGATCAGCAGGAGCACGTTTTTGGCACCGGTGATCTTGTTGTCGTTCAGCAACGGAGAATCAAGGGCTTTCTTAACGGCTTCTTCTGCTTTATTTTCGCCTGAAGCAATTCCGGTGGACATCAGGGCCGTTCCGGAGTTCTGAAGCACGGATTTGGCATCCCTGAAGTCAATATTCACATCAAAGTATCCGGTAATTACCTCTGCCATTCCTTTCGCGGCATTGGTAAGCACCTCATCAGCCTTGGAGAATCCCTGCTTAAAGCCCAGGTTCCCGAACTGCTGTCTCAGTTTATCGTTATTGATCACAATCAGTGAATCAACGTTGTTTCTTAATTTGTCGAGGCCGTTTTCTGCCTGTTCCAGCCTTCTTTTTCCTTCAAAGCTGAACGGAACGGTTACGATCCCTACGGTAAGGATGCCCATATCTTTGGCCACTTTGGCAATAACAGGCGCTGCCCCGGTACCGGTACCACCGCCCATACCGGCAGTAATGAATACCATCTTGGTATTCTGCCCCATGGCAGCCTTGATATCTTCGATGCTTTCGATGGCTGATTTTTCCCCTACTTCAGGATCTGCCCCTGCACCCAGGCCTTCGGTAATGGTAGTTCCCAGCTGAACCTTGTTGGCAACCGGGTTATTGTCCAGGGTCTGTGCATCTGTATTGCATACCACGAAATCCACTCCGTGGATTCCTTTCTCGTACATGTGTTTGAGGGCGTTGTTCCCACCGCCTCCGACACCGATAACTTTTATAATGGATGAATTTCCTTTTGGCAAGTCAAATGAAAACCCCTGTGTCCCTAAATTTTCCATAATTACAATTTTTTTAACAATTGATTATTATTCACTGATGAATGACCGCTTACCGCCCTTAGCATGAAGAAAAATCACCGATCAGTTATCATTTATATTTTTACTCTACTTCTTCAAAGAATTTTTTTACTTTTTCCATCAGCGACTGTCCGAACGTAAGCTTTGACTTCTTATGATCAAACTGCTCGCTTCTCATATGCTGCTCATGGACAGGCTGTTGTTCCTGTTCAGCTACCTGCGGGATTTCAACAGGGGCAACAGGAGTTTCCGGCTGTTGTTCTTCCTCTTCAGGCTCCTGTGCAGCGGCATTCTGCTTCTTGTCACGGATCTTCAAACTTTCCATCAGCAGGCCGATAGAAGTAGCAAATTCCGGGCCTTTAAGATACTGATTTTTATCGTTCGCAATATATTCATTTGCAAAACCTATTCTGCTGTCGAATCCGGTGGTATAATTGGCCAGCTGACGCAGGTGTTTCAGGTTGGAACCCCCGCCTGTAAGGACGATGCCGGCAATCAGTTTCTTTTTCTGCTCAAAGGCGCCGTATGCCTTAAGTTCGGTATTCACCATTTCCAGGATTTCCTCCACTCTTGCATTGATGATCTGGGCAAGAGTCTTCAGGGAAATTTCCTTGTCCGGCCTTCCGTGAAGCCCGGGAATGGTAACATAGGTACTGTCCTTTTCAAGTTCCGGAACGGCTGATCCGAATTTTACCTTCAGCTGGTCGGCATGCTTTTCTATGATGGAGCAGCCTTCCTTGATATCTTCGGTAATAATTCCTCCTCCGTAAGGAATAACACAGGTATGGCGGATGATGTTGTCTTTGAAGATGGCAATATCCGTTGTTCCTCCTCCGATGTCCACGATGGCCACACCGGCTTCCTTCTCTTCTTTGGTCAGAACGGATTCTGAAGAGGCCAGCGGCTCCAGGGTAAGGGCTTCCATTTCCAGGCCGGCTTCCCGCACACATCGTGCGATATTACGGATGCTTCCCATCTGGCCTACCACAACGTGGAAGTTGGCTTCCAGGCGTTTTCCGTGCATGCCAATAGGTTCCTGAATCTCCCCTTCGGAATCTACTTTGTACTCTTGTGGAAGTACATGGATAATTTCTTCTCCAGGAAGCATGACCAGCTTTTTCACCTGATCTTTCAGTGCTTCAATGTCATCATCTGTAATAAACTTATCCGGATGTTCACGCATAATATAATCAGAGTGCTGCAGGGAGCGGATATGCTTTCCCGCAATACCTACCGTTACTTTACGGATAGGGACTCCAGCGCTGGACTGTGCTTCAGCCACGGCAGCTTTGATTGAATTAATGGTTTGCGAAATATTATTCACAATACCTTTGTGAACACCAAGACTCTTTGCCTTCCCGACACCGAGAACTTCTATTTTCCCGTGTGCATTCCTCCTTCCGACAATCGCGACAATCTTCGTTGTCCCGATGTCCAGACCTACTGAATACTCTTGATTTTCCATTTTTTATATCGATTTGATTTTTTTATTCTTTGTTCTATTCTATTTTTATTTTAGCCTTGGTTTTCGGCTTTGCCGCTTCCTTCTTTTTTGTTTTCTTCGGCTGTTCCTTTGCTTTTGCTTTCTGCTTTGCTGCAGTTTTGGTTTTGGCGGGCTGTGAGGGCTTCCTGTCTGCCGTTTTAGGCTTTGCTTCGGTTTTCTTTTCCGTATGCGGCATCGTAACCGGAACCTTGGCCAGCTCCATCTTACCCGCTTTCAGGATGCTGTCGTTTTCCTTGAAGTAAGGATTCAGCGTGGTGACGATCTGGTTCTGGTATTTCACGGAAACCATGCTGTATTTTTCAGGGTCCTGATACACGAGGTACTTCTCCACAAACGTTTTAAACCCTTTTACCTTAAACTCGATATGGTCCAGATCCCCGATTTCCACCTTATAATTCCCTTCGCTGGTAAGAAGATAATAATTTTCTTTAATTTTTGAGATACCGATAAAGAATTTTTTACTGAAATCATCTTTGTCGATCTTTTCCACCAGCTCAGCCAGCTCCCTGTATTCATCAGGCTTCACATCGCCGGTAACCAGCATGGAAGGATGGGAGTAGGTTTTGGAGATCGGAAACTCCACCCCTTTCTCATCAACATAAAAATCCCTTCCGTTCGTATTGAGCCTGAAAACCGGTACCCTCTGCCTGATATCCAGGTTCAGCTTCCCGTTCAGATTCAGGTACACATTCGCACTGTCTACAGCAGGCAGCGCCTTGATTTTCTGTTCCAGAACCGGAATGTTGAGGTCACCAACTTTCCCGGATGGGTTTTCCTTTTTTACAATAGCCAGGATATCTTTTTCATCGATGAAATATACCGGCGTCTTTTCACTCAGTTTTACAGAAATCTTGTTATCCGTAATCTTCTGACTGCTGAACCTTTTCAGTGAAAAGCTCAGCAGGAACCCCAGAATGATCACTGTGACCGCAATTTTTAATATTCTGTATTTATTTTTCATAATCGCTGTACGGTTGTATACTGTACAATGTATTTCTTTTATTTACTCATTACTATTATTATCCTGCACTCTGTACAGAAGCATTCATCCACTCACAGACAGGATCGTACAGGGTATCGATATTCCCGGCACCTATCGTAAGGAGGATGTCAAATTCTTTTTCCTTTATCCTGCCGAATGCATCCCCTAAAGAAGATACCTCCTTCTTATCCAGGGTTACTTTTTCCAACAGCCATTCAGAGGTGATGCCTTCAAAGTTTTCCTGGAGCTCCCTTGCCGGGTAAATGTCCAGCAGGATCAGCTCATCCGGCTGGCTCAGGCTTTCTGCAAATCCGTCTGCAAAATCCCTGGTACGGCTGAACAGGTGCGGCTGAAAGACCACCAGCAGCTTTTTATCCGGGTAAAATGTCTTTACCGATCCCAGTACGGCATTGATTTCCGTGGGATGATGGGCATAATCATCAATGTAAATCTTACCGTTCTGATAAATATGTTTTGTATACCTTCTTTTAATGCCTTTAAAGCTGGCAATGGCTTTTTTCAGCGTTCCGAAATCCACGCCTAAATGATGAAGTATGGCTAATGCCACGGTAGCATTTTCCACATTATGGATCCCCGGAATTTCCCAGACAAAATCCTGTACGGTTTCCTCCGGTGTATGGAAGTCAAAATAAATCTTATCATGTTCCATGCGCAGGTTATCAGAAAAATAATCTGCTTTTTCGTTCACGGCATACGTCCGGTGGTCCCGTCCTATTTCAATGCCTTTCCTTACAAAAAGCTGTCTGTCATCCGGTACCAGAGCGGCAAACTGCCTGAAACCTTCTTCAATGGTATCTTTGTCCCCGTAAATATCCAGGTGGTCTGCATCCGTAGAGGTGATTACAGCCCAGTCGGGGGAGAGGTTCAGGAAACTCCTGTCATATTCATCAGCTTCCACTACGGAGTACTGGCTGCCGTTATACAGGAAGTTGGACCGGAAATTTTCAGAAATTCCGCCCAGAAAACAGGAGAACGGAAGGTCAGCTTCTCTACAAAGGTGCGAGACCAATGTAGAAGTAGTGGTCTTGCCATGGGTACCGGCCACAGCGATGCAGTCTGTATTTTCTGTGATCAGGCCTAAGACTTTGGCTCTTTTTTTAACCTCGAAACCATGGGCACTGAAGTAATCCAGGATACCCAGCATTTTAATTGCCGGGGTATAGATGACCAGGGTCTGATCCTGATCAAGGTCAGTGATCCTTTCGTCGATCAGATCTTCAAAAACAATATCGATTCCTTCCTCCATCAGCTGCCGGGTCAGTTTGGTATTGGTTTTATCGTACCCGAGAACTTTTTTGCCGGAAGCATGGAAATAGCGTGCCAGAGCAGACATGCCGATGCCTCCAATCCCGACGAAGTAAAAATTCTGATATGTTTCTAATCTGTTCATTTATTCTGTTTGTATTATTGTATTATGTAAAATGTATTCACGTACTTTATGATGGCATACTCTATACTTTTACAGCCTACTTTTACAGTTTCTTTATTATTTCTTCCACAATCTCCTTGGCTGCATCCGGCTTGGCAAAATACTGCAGGTTTTGAGACATCTCTCTTCTTAATGCTTCATCTTCGCAGATTTCTGAAAGGGTACTCCAGAACTTTTCCTGCATTTCGGAATCTCTTACCATTCTTGCGGCATTCTTTTCCACCAGCGTCATGGCATTTTTGGTCTGATGGTCTTCCGCTGCAAAAGGGAAGGGCACCAACAGGACCGGTTTCCGGGCTACTGCCAGTTCTGAAATGGCAATGGCTCCGGCTCTGGAAACAATGATATCCGCTGCCGAATAGGCGGTTTCCATATCTTTGATGAATTCAAGGATGCGGATGTTATCGCCAGCTATATTTTTGGTCTCTTCCGCAATTTCTTTGTAATCCAGCTTTCCCGTTTGCCAGATCAGCTGGTAGTCTTTGCTGATGATGTCCTTCAGATGGGCTTTCCAGGCATTGTTCAGGGTCCTAGATCCTAAGGATCCGCCTACGGAAAGGATGGTTAGCTGATCAGGATTCAGTCCCATTTCCTGTTTGGCTGCCGCCGTATCTTTCATTCCGGATACAATGGTGGACCGGATAGGATTTCCCAGGAAGTGTATCTTTTCTGCCGGAAAACCTTCCACTTTCGGGTAGGCTGTAAATACCGCTCTGGCTTTCTTGCTTAAAATTTTGTTGGTTACTCCTGCATGGGCATTCTGCTCCTGAATAAAAACAGGGATACTAATCTTAGCGGCTTCGTACAGAGCGGGACCGCTGGCAAAGCCTCCCGTACCGATGGCAAGATCCGGGGCAAATTTTTTGATGATCGCCTTGGATCTGGACAGGCTGTTCAGGATTTTAAAAGGCAACCCCAGGTTGGACAACAGGTTGCCCCTGTTGATGCCTGCGATATCAATCCCTTCAATGCTGTAACCGGCCTGCGGGACTTTTTCCATTTCCATTTTCCCGTTGGCCCCGATGAACAGAAAATCTGCATCCGGAAATCTTTTTCGGATCTCATCTGCGATGGCAATGGCCGGGAAGATATGTCCTCCTGTTCCTCCGCCGGATAGCAATACTTTTAGTTTTCTGTTCATAGTATATTCAGGTTCTCCCTGTTTGTTATCTTAATTATGCAATGTCATTGATCTCTGCAATACTCTGTTTTTTTCCCATGCCTTCTTCATCATAGATCTGTATCCTCGAACTGATGTTGAGGATGATTCCCAGCTGCAGGTAGGTCACCAGCATGGAGGTTCCCCCGTAGCTGATGAGCGGCAGCGGCTGCCCGGTGACCGGAATGAGGTTGACTGCCACGGCAATGTTCACCGAAAGCTGTATAAAAATCATCACACCCAGGCTGAGCACCAGCAGCGAGCCGAAAAAGGCCGGCATTTTACTGGCGATCATCACGATCCTGATCATCATAATGAGGTACATGCTGATGAGGAATGCCGCGCCTATCACGCCATATTCTTCCACAATGATGGCAAAGATAAAGTCAGAGGCTGACTGCGGGAGCATTTGCTTCAACGCACTTTTCCCCGGTCCCATTCCTGTAATCCCACCATGTACAATGGCGGCTTTCGCCTGCATGACCTGGTAGTTTTTGGCCTTGACGCTTTCGTCATCCACATCGGCAGATTTGGCCTTGCTGGAAGTAAAGGTCTCTACACGGCTCATCCAGGTATGTACCCTGTTCCCGCCGATCAAGTTGGTATTCAGTGCCACCAGAAGGAACAGTGCGATCGCAACGAAAGAGGATGAAATGAATCCGGCAATATATTTCCAGTGCAGCTGTCCTACGATCAGCACGATAACGGAAACCATGAGGATCATCAGTGCCGTAGAACCGTTGTCTTTGGCGACCAGCACAAAAACGAGGAGGATAGGCCCGAAAATGTACATGATATTCTCTATCGGGAGCCGTTCGCGGGTTATTTTCTTGGTCAGGTACCTGCACAGGTAAATCACCAGCATTAAAAAGGCAAATGACGAAGGCTGGAATGAGATCGGTGTTCCCGGGATCTTCAGCCACCGGGAAGCACTCGCCCCGTCGATGGTCTGTCCGGTAAATATGGTGATAATCAACAGAATAATCATCAGGCCGAGCAGGATGCTGCTGAGCTTTCCGATGTACTCGTATTTTATGGTTCCTACCAGCCTCATGATGACCAGTCCCAGTACCACAAAGAACATGTGTTTGATAACGTGGCCGGTAGTGGTCCCGTTGTTAACGATGTATTCGAGATTTGAACTCGCGGAATATACCGGGAAGATAGAGAAGATGGAAATCACAAGGATCACCATCCAAAGCACTTTATCGCCCTTTAGAAATTCAAATCTGCTTTCTGTGGTCTGTTCGTTCATATACTGTATTCATGTCTGTATGCAAAAAGTATTGATGCGGGAAACCTGATTTCCGGATACCTTTTACACAGGACCATTATTTTAATACCTGCTCTTTAAACTGCCGTCCCCGGTCTTCATAGCTCTTGAATAAGTCAAAGCTCGCACAGCATGGGGACAGTAATACCGTATCGCCTTTTTTGGCCAGTGCCTTTGCAGTCTTCACGGCATCTTCCATGCTTGACGTATCATAGATCATATCCTTTTTATCTTTAAAATAGGAGATAATTTTCTGGTTGTCTATTCCCAGGCAGACAATTGCCTTTACTTTTCTTTTGACAAGATCCTCTATTTCCGAGTAATCATTGCCTTTATCCACACCGCCTACAATCCATACGGTTGGGGTTTTCATGCTTTCCAGGGCATAATAGGTGGCGTTCACATTGGTGGCCTTGCTGTCATTGATGTACTTTACGCCATCCAGCTCGGAAACCATTTCCAGCCTGTGTTCCACGGCCTGGAAGGTCATCAGTGAATTCCTGATGCTTTCATTGTTGATCTCCAGTATTTTACCGGCGATGGACGCTGCCAGGCTATTGGCTACATTGTGGTTTCCGATCAGTGACAAATCATCGATCTTCATCGAGAATTCATCTTGGAGTGTAACCACGATCGTATCTTCGCCTGTTACAAAACCTCCTTCCGGCAGTTGTTCCCGGGTTGAAAAAGGGATCATCTTCGCTTTGATCTCCAGCTTTTCCAGAAGGTTTTTGCTCATTTCGTCATCTTTGTTGTAGATGAAGAAATTATCATTTTCTTGGTTTTCCGCAATCCTGAATTTCGCCAGTGCATATTCTTCGTAATTGTAGTTGTACTGGTCCAGGTGGTCTTTGGAAAGGTTCAGCAGCAGGGAAATATACGGCCTGAAATTCTGGATGTCATCCAACTGGAATGAACTTACTTCCAGCACATAATATTCATGGTCTTCATCTGCTACCTGCTTCGCAAAGCTGTAGCCTATATTTCCGCCCAGGCCTACATTCAGCCCGTCATTTTTCAGGATGTAGTAGATCAGGGAAGTGGTGGTGGTCTTTCCGTTGCTTCCGGTAACGGCGATGATCTTGGCATCGGTGAATTCCGAGGCAAATTCGATCTCAGAAGAAAGCCTGATGCCCTTCTCCTGGATTTTCTGGATCATGTCTGACTTTTTGGGAATCCCCGGGCTTTTGACGATCCAGTCTGCGCCTAAAATCCTTTCTTCGTCGTGGTTTTCTTCCTCAAAATCAATGGCATTGTCCGTAAGAAATTGCTTATAGTGATCCTTAATGGCACCCTTGTCTGAAAGAAAAACTTCCATACCCTGTTTTTTTGCCAAATAAGCAGCACCGCAACCGCTTTCTCCACCTCCTAAAACAACTACTTTCATATTATTTTTTGATTTAATGATTTAAAAATTTAAATGATTCAAAGATTTTTTAAATGTTTAAATACCTCAATTTTTAAATTATTTCTTATCTCATTTTCAATGTGATCAGGCACACAATAGCCAGCATTACCCCAATGATAATCATCCTGTTAACAATTTTGCTCTCATGAAAACCGGTTTTCTGGTAATGATGATGCAGGGGAGACATTTTAAACAGCCGGTTATTCTGGGCATATTCCAGCCCGTATTTCCTTTTTCTGAACTTAAAGACGCCTACCTGAAGCATCACAGAAATATTTTCAATCAGGAAGATCCCGCATAACACCGGAATCATCAGCTCTTTCCTCAGGATGATGGCCAGGACGGCAATAACACCTCCCAGCATCAAGCTTCCCGTATCACCCATGAATACCTGGGCAGGATAAGTATTGTACCAGAAAAACCCGATCACCGCTCCCACCATGGCCACTACAAAAATGGTGGTCTCACCCATATTGGGGAGGAACATGATGTTGAGGTAATCTGCAAAGATGATGTTTCCCGATACATAGGCGAAAAATGCCAGCGCCAGCAGGATGACTGTGCTGGTTCCGGCTGCCAGTCCGTCTATACCATCAGTGATATTGGCTCCGTTGGAAACCGCAGTCACGATGAAGATCACGATCGGGATGAATACGATCCAGGCCCATTCATGCGCATCTTTATCGTTCATCCAGAACAGGATACCGCTGTAATCAAATTCATTATTCTTGGCAAAAGGAACCGTAGAAACGGTAATTTTCTCCGTCGGCATAAAATTCTGCTCCACATTGTTCCGGTTCACTACCTTGGCATCCGAATATTTCCTTTTTACCGTAATATCAGGATGGAAATACATGGTTACACCTACAATCAATCCCAGGCCTACCTGTCCGACCACCTTGAACTTTCCGCTCAGGCCGTCTTTATTTTTCTTGATCTTCTTCAGGTAATCATCAAGGAAACCGATGGCACCCATCCAGATCACCGATACCAGCAGGAGGATGATATACACATTCATGATCCGGGTAAACAGCAATACGGGAATAATGGTGGCCAGGATGATGATGAGGCCTCCCATGGTTGGGGTGCCTTCCTTCTGTTTCTGTCCGTCAAGCCCGAGGTCACGCACCAGTTCACCCATCTGTTTTTTCCTCAGGAAATTGATGATCCTTTTCCCGTATACCAGGGCAATGGTCAGGGAAAACAGCACCGCAATCCCCGCACGGAAGGAAATGTATTTCAGCATTCCCAGTCCGGGAATATGGATCCCGTGGTTGGTGAGATATTCGTATAGGTAGTATAGCATGTTTCCTCTTTAGATTTAAAAATTTAATTATTTAAGCATTTAAAGATCAATGTGTTCTTTTAAATATTTGATGAAGTTGGAGATGTTGGAAGAGATTTCTCTTGACAGGGTGATTATTTGTTCTGCCAATGCTTTGTCTCCTAATTCCAGTCTTCTACTTATGATCATCATACTTCTTACTTCTGCGCAACTGCCTTTAGCAATTTTTAAATATTTAATAAATTGTCTGTTACTGTTATATTCTGAGCCTTCTGCAATATTATTTGATACTGAAAAAGCGGCTCTTTTAATCTGATTGTTAAATTCAAATTCTTTTTCGAAAGATGAATGACCAAGAAATCTGTAAGTCCTTTCAATCAGGTCTAAAGCCTTGATATAAACCGGAAATTCCTCGAAATTTTTTGTCATTACTTAATCTTTTAAATCTTTAAATCATTCAATCTTTGATTCAATCTGTTTATT
This sequence comes from Chryseobacterium camelliae, assembly GCF_002770595.1. NCBI lineage: Bacteria > Pseudomonadati > Bacteroidota > Flavobacteriia > Flavobacteriales > Weeksellaceae > Chryseobacterium > Chryseobacterium camelliae. Next base: position 2,841,799 of record NZ_CP022986.1, read on the forward strand.
TACTCATCAGTCTCCACAGTTCATTAATGGTTTCCTTGTCATCGAAATGATGTTTTACGCCATTGATTTCCTGGTAGTTCTCGTGACCTTTGCCGGCAACGAGGACAATATCTTTAGGTTCTGCGAACTTGATCGCCATTTTAATCGCTTCTTTCCGGTCCGGGATCGAAGTGTATTTGCTGAAGTTCTGCGGCTCTACGCCGGCTTCAATATCTTTTATGATCCGGGCCGGGTCTTCAGTCCTCGGATTATCGGACGTGATGATGGCCAGCGTTGATTTCCGGGTTGCAATAGCACCCATTTCAGACCTTTTGGAATGATCACGGTCGCCTCCGCAGCCGAAGACAGTAATCAGCCGTTCATTTTTGGTCCTGATGTCATTGATGCTGTCCAGGATATTTTCCAGGGCATCCGGGGTGTGGGCATAATCGACCACGAAGAAAATACCGCCATCGGATTTAAAGGTTTCAAACCTTCCGGAGACCCTTTTCAGGACGCTGATGGCCTGGAGGATCTCATCCTGTCCGAAGCCCAGCTCGGAAGCGATGCCGAAAACAAGCAGGAGGTTATAGACGTTGAACTTTCCGGTAAGGGTAGTCCAGAATTCTTTCCCGTTGAAGTTCAGCAGCATGCCGTTGAAATCCACTTCAAGAAGACGACCGTGATAATCGGCCATGGTTTTCATGGCATAGGTCTTCTTTACGGCTTTGGTGTTCTGGAGCATTACGCTGCCGTTTTTATCATCGGCGTTGGTGATGGCTACGGCCGTATCCGGCAATCCGTCAAAAAACCGTTTTTTGGTCTTCAGGTATTCATCGAATGTCTTATGATAGTCTAAATGATCGTGGGTAAGATTGGTAAACCCTGCAACGGTAAAATGCAGCCCTTCAATCCTGTTCTGGGCAATGCCATGGGAGCTGACCTCCATGAATGCGAATTCACAGCCTTCTTCCAGGGCTTCTGCCAGGATCCTGTTGATGGTAATGATATCCGGCGTGGTATGGGTGGCCGGGATGATTTTTTCTCCGATCCTTATTTCCACCGTAGACAGCAGTGCGGCTTCATAACCGAGGTTGCTGAATACGTCAAACAGCAGGGTGGAAACCGATGTTTTTCCGTTGGTCCCGGTAACCCCGATGAGCTTCAGCTTTTGTGAAGGGTTTCCGTAAAAGTTGGATGCCAGCTGCCCCAATGCTTTTGAGGAATCTTTCACCTTGATGTAAGTGACTTTTTCATCAAGGTTTTCAGGAAGCTCTTCACATACGATGGCTTCTGCACCTTTTTCAACAGAAGAGCCAATATAGGCGTGGCCGTCTGCCACGGTTCCTCTTACGGCAACATAGAGCGTGCCTGCGGCAGCTTTTCTGCTGTCGAAAACCAATCCGGAGATCTCGCGGTTTTCATCACCGTGAATTTCCAATACCGGAATCCTGCTCAATAATTCTGTTATTACCATTCTATGCTGTGGTCTTTATCTGTTTTAAACTGTTTCGGAAATCTTTATGTTCCGGGTCATTAATTCTGCAGGGATAAATAAATCCTCTGGTTCTTACTTATGGCCGTCCCTTCTGTCGGGAACTGGTCCTTGATCCTTCCTACGCCTTTATAATCTACCCGGTAACCGAGGTTTTCCAGCTGTGGAATTATATTTTTGCCAATCAATCCTACTACGTTGGGCATCCTTTTTCCTTCTACGGTTACTTTCACATTAGGATCAACCATCTTATTCAGATTCACTTTCCTGTCTACCAGCATTTCCTTTTCTATGTTCTGCGGGGTCTTCAGGAAGGTTTTGCCTGCGATTTCCTTAAATACCGGAGCTGCAACGGCTCCTCCGTAAAAACCTATTGAGGTATTGGGCTCGCTGACCATGACATAGCAGGTATATTTGGGATTGTCTGCAGGGTAGAATCCGGCGAATGAAGACCTGTATTTCATAGGTCCGGGAAGCCAGTATTCAAACCTTGCGGTACCGGTTTTCCCGGCCATTTTCAGATTGGGGGTAAAGATGCTTTTTCCGGTCCCTTTTTCTACGGCTTTGGTCAGCGCGTCGGTCATCATTTTGATGGCTTTTTCAGAGGCCATTTTATTGACCATCACTTCAGGCTTGGCCTGATAGATCAGCCTGCCGTCTTTCATGATTTTATCGATGAACAGGGGCTTAAGCATTTTTCCTCCGTTGGCAACCCCGTTATAAAATGTCGTCAGCTGAAGCAGGTTGATGTTGGATGCATATCCGTAACCCAGGGAAGCCAGAGCTGCTGCGTTCCATCTTTTGCTTTCCGGGGTAACGAACCTCGGCTTGGTGATTCCCGGAAGTTCGATATCCATTTTGTCAAACAGTTTCCAGCGCTTTAAGTGGTCCAGGAAGATCTGCGGCTTTTCCGCATAGTATTTGGTGATCAGCTTGGCTGTTCCTACGTTGCTGGATTTGGCGAGCACGTCACTGATGTCGTAGGTGCCTCCGCCGTGTCCGTCGGAAATCCTCTGCTTGGCATATACCCAGACTCCGTTTCCAACTTTAACCGTGGTATTTTCATCGATAAAACCGTCATCCATGGCTGCCAGGAGCGATACGGTCTTAAAGGTGGAGCCCGGTTCTATATTGTCTTTAAGGGCATAATTGTATGAGTCGATGTATTCTCCGGATTCGGTTCTTCTGAGGTTGACCAGTGCGCGTACTTTTCCTGTTGCAACTTCCATAACGATAACCGTTCCGTGTTCGGCTTCAAAATGAAGCAGCTGCTTTTCCAGGGCAGAGTGTGCAATATCCTGTATCCTGAGGTCCAGTGTGGTATACACATCCTGGCCGTCTACAGGTTCCTGTACTTTCCAGTAGTCGATAGGCTTCCACTGGGAGGAATTGATCCTCTGCTCCAGCCTCTTACCGTTGGTTCCGGTCAGGTATTTGGAAAAGGCACCTTCCAGTCCGGAGCTGTATTCGCCGTTATCCATCCCGATGGTTCCGGCACCGATTTCCGAGGTGGCCAGTTCCCTTTTATAGTTTCTGTCGACAATAAACCCGCCTTTGTTTTTTCCTCTCTTAAAGATCGGGAACTTCCTGATGCGGTCATATTCATCGAAATCCAGCCCTTTGACGAGTGCATAATACTGGTTTTTCCTGGCTCTCTGCTCATCGAACCGCTTCCTGAATTCAGCCCGTGGCTTTCCGAACATCTTGCTCAGGGAATCTGTCAGCGCGCCGATGTTGTTGCTGTAGACCGTATCCTTCATGGTTTTGAAATCCAGGTAGATGTCATAGCGCATTACGGTCGTGGCGAGAATAGAGCCGTCTGATGCAAAAAGGTTTCCGCGTGCTGCCTTCAGAGTGGCCTCACGGTAATTTTTATTGATGTAATCATCTTTGATCTCCTGTACATTGGTATTCTGCAGGATGACAATCCTGGCAAGGAACATGACAAACACGCACAAAGCTACCACTGCAAAGAGGTAGCCCCACCGTAACGTTTTCTTACGTTTGTTATCGTATTCATTTTGCTTTTGCATCGGTACTGTCCAGTTTGATTAGCAATTTATGTGGGTGGCTTTCCAGGGTCATCAGCGAATCCCGGGCGACCTCCTTCCCCAACTCCGATTCCATTTTTACTTTGATCAGCTTACTTTGTGCGTAAGCGTTCCTCGATTTGTATTCTTCTGTCTCTTCCTTTAAGGCGTTGACGATCTTTATTTTTTTGTTCACCAGGTGGTTGCTGTAGATCATGGCCATCATCAGCACGAACAGCAGCAGGAAATACTTGTAATGTATCTTGATCTCATCACGGTTCAGGAAATTCCCTTTTATAATGTCTATAAAGGTTAATCTCTTCTGAGGGCGGTATGTTGTTTTCTTTGCCACTGCTTCTGTTTCGTTTAATGATCAATATTCACCATTCACTACTGACGATTCATCATTTTACACTTTGATCCCGGTTCTCATCTTAGCACTTCTTGCTCTTGAGTTTTCTTCAATTTCCTGATCGTCAGGAACGATGGCTTTGCTTTTCAGCAGTTCAAATGCTTTTTTATAGTTTCCGTAAATATCCCTTTCCGGTTCTCCTTCAAACATTCCGTTTTTAAGGAACCTTTTAACGAGGCGGTCTTCCAGGGAGTGGTAGGAAATCACCACCAGCCTGCCGCCAGGCTTTAACACTTTATAGGCCTGCACCAGCATTTCTTTCAGGACTTCCAGCTCCTGGTTTACCTCGATCCGGATGGCCTGGAACAGCTGTGCATAAAATTTATTGACTTTATGCTGAGGAATGTAGCTGAAAAGCTTTTTGAGGTCTTCCGTAGTTTCTATAGCCTTAATCTTTCTGTGGTGTACGATTTCCCTGGCCAGTTTGCGGGCTTCCCTCAGTTCTCCGTAGTAGTAGAAAATATCGGCCAGCTCTTCTTCTTCGTACTGGTTGATCACCTTTCTGGCATCCAGGCTCTGCATCACGTTCATCCTCATGTCCAGCGGGGCATTGCTCCTGGTGGAAAACCCTCTTTCCGCCTCATCAAACTGATGCGAGGATACGCCGAGGTCAGCCAGAATCCCGTCTACCTGGGAAATGCCGTACATCAGCATAGAGTTCTCCAAAAACCTGAAATTCTGATTGATTAAAGTAAACCTGGAATCGTCTAACGTATTGTTCAGGGCATCCAGGTCCTGGTCAAAGCTGAACAGCCGGCCCTTTTCAGAAAGCCTGCTCAGTATCTCGCGTGAATGACCTCCGCCACCGAAGGTACAGTCTATATATATTCCGTCCTGATTCGTCACCAAATCATCAACACTCTGCTTTAACAAAACGGGATTATGATACATACCTCAGTTTGTGTTTTTTATGCCTTTACAGCGGTTATTCCTCATCAAAAGCACTGCCCATTACATCTTCGGCAAGACTTGCAAAATCTTCTTCATTGGTGGATATTACCTGCTCATATGCCGTTTTGTCCCAGATCTCAAACAATTCCCCTGCACTGGTGATCACAATATCTTTCTGAAGATGTGCGAAATTCGTGAGGTCTTTTGATATCTGCAGCCTTCCTGCATTGTCCGTTTCCACTGTTTTTACGCCTGCCGTAAACATTCTGATGAAATCAGCATTCTTTTTAATGAATCGGTTCAGTTTATTAATCTTGCCCATCAGTTTCTCCCACACATTCATAGGATAAACTTCCAGGCAGGGCTGGAACACGGAGCGTTTGATCACAAATGTCTTATTATCAAAGTCTTCCATCTGTTTTATTAAAGAAGAGGGAAGCTTTAACCGACCTTTGTCATCGATCTTGCACTCATATGTTCCAATGAAATTCTTCATTTGGGACAAAATTATATAATAATTTCCAAAATTTCCCACTTTTTCCCACTTTTTGACTTAATGTTAATAAGTTTTGACACAGGGGCTTACTAAGCTGATGATCCGTTGGCCTTCATTTTGTTGGAAGGGTATTATTCGCCTCATAGCAAAAAGCCAATGAAAAAAGACCTCAAGATATAACCAGGTATGTTATTTTTAGTTTAAATTAGAGGGATCAAAATATTTTTGAGGTTTAATTTGTATTTTTGCAAGGCTTAGATTAGCATTATGATATTCAGTACAAAAAAAGAAAAGAAATATACCTTTGTGGAAGCGGGGGAAGGACGGCCATTGGTTCTGTTGCACGGACTGATGGGAGGTTTGAGTAATTTCGACAAGATGGTGGCTTTTTTTTCAGACCGGGGATTCAAAGTATACGTTCCCCAGCTGCCGATCTACGATTTGCCGGTACTCAATACCAATCTCACCACCATTGCAAAATATATCATCCGGTTTATAGAAAGCCATATTTCTGAGCCGGTTTCTATCGTAGGGAATTCCATGGGAGGGCATATCGGCCTTATCCTTACCCTGGCAAGGCCGGACCTGGTTAAGAACCTGGTGCTTACCGGGAGCTCGGGATTGTATGAAAGGACTTTCGGGGACAGCTTTCCGAGAAAAAACGACCGTTCCTACATCAGGAAAAAAACAGAGGAGGTATTCTATGATCCTGCCGTAGCTACGGAAGACCTGGTAGATGAAGTGTTCAATGTGGTTAATGACAGGATGAAAGGCATCAAAACGGTTATGCTGGCCAGAAGTGCCATCAAACACAATATGCTGCATGACCTTCCTAAAATTACCTGTCCTACGTGCCTGATCTGGGGCAAACAGGATAATGTAACGCCTCCCGAAGTCGCGGAGGATATGCATAAGTTCATCCCGAATTCGGATCTTTTCTGGATCGAGCATTGCGGTCACGCTGCGATGATGGAAAAACCGGATGAGTTCAATGAGATCCTCTACAACTGGATAAAAGATAAAGTTTAACAATAACAATATACAACCATTAAGACTTTTCTTAATGGTTTATTTTTCTAAATCATTCAACAATGGTCATTAAAACAGCAACATTTGTCAAAAGCAGCGGAAAGTGGCAGGACTGCCCTGAACCCAATATCCCGGAATATGCTTTTATCGGAAGGTCCAATGTTGGCAAATCATCACTCATCAATGCCATGATGAATCATAAAGACCTGGCCAAGACTTCACAGACGCCCGGTAAAACCCAGCTGATCAACCATTTCCTGGTCAACGAAACCTGGTACCTGACGGATTTACCCGGTTACGGCTACGCAAAAGTGTCCAAGTCTATCCGGAAAGATTTTGAAAAGCTGATCACCAATTACATCCTCAACCGGAGAAACCTGGTGAACCTTTTCGTACTGGTGGACTCCCGCCATTCTCCTCAGAAAATCGACCTGGAATTCATCCAGTGGTGCGGCGAAAGCGGCGTACCGTTTTCTATTGTATTTACCAAAGCAGACAAACTGAAACCGAACGTTGTCATTAAAAATTTAGAGGACTATAAAACGGAGCTGCATAAAACCTGGGAAGACCTGCCGGAACTGTACGTAACTTCAGCAGAGAAAAAGGAAGGTGGTGACGAAATCCTGAAATTTATAGAAAAAACCAATACATTCCTGATTAACAATAAGGTCAGTTTCAATGAGTAATATAATCTGGAAGATCAAAAGTTTTGAAGAGCTCACCGTCCCGGAACTGTATGCCATTATAAAAGCTAGGGTAGATGTATTTGTAGTAGAACAGGATTGCCCTTATCCTGACCTGGATGGCTATGACCAGCAGGCTCTTCATCTGTGGGCTGAGCAAGACGGTGATGTGCTGGCTTACTGCCGCATTTTCAGTAAAGGCATCAAATATGACGAAGCTTCCATCGGAAGGGTACTCACCACAGCGCAGGCAAGAGGAAAAAACCTTGGGAAACAGCTGATCGACTATGCCGTACAGGCTGTTGAAAACCGTTTCCACACTCCGGAAATCCGGATTTCAGCCCAGGACTACCTGCTGAAATTCTACAGCGGCTTCGGGTTTGAAGATACCGGGAAGAAATACCTTGAAGACGATATTCCGCATACAGAAATGATCCGGAAATAAATAAACAGGGAGGTCCGAAACCGGATCTCCCTGTTTGATATAAAGAATGGTATTAGTTTTTGTTGGTAATGGCTTTGTTAATAATGGGTTCCAGATTGGAGGGCAGGTCAGCAGATTTGATCTGATAGCGGGTAATGCCCATATCCTTGAACCAGTTTTCCCAGAATTCTTTGATAACGGCTTCTTCAAAAGGGTTTCCTTTCTCAGGATTGATGCCTAACACAACCACTTCCAGGTTTTTGAGGTTGTCATTGGCTTTTACAAATCCCAGATTGCCTTTCTGAATCTGCTCTTTAAAATCTGAGTTATTAAGTTTCAGAGATTGTATCAGCTTTGATGTAAGGTACGAGGTTTTTGTTGTTTCAGAGAACTTGGAATCTTCATGATACATATAGCCGTCTGTCAGGATGAAGAGAATATTCCTGTGGTCGTCTTTGATGCAGTAATCTTTCACTTTATTCTTAAAGAACTCCCAGATATCCGATCCGACATAACTTCCGTCCTTAATTGCTGATTCGTAAATCCCGACAGGCAGAGTAGAGTAGTTTTTAGCCATCATATCCATATTATCCTCAGATGTGTTTTTATCAAATGAGATCTTCAGCTGTTTGGTCACCTCATTGATTTTAGGATCGGAAGGTTCAGGATTGAAAAATACCTGCATCTGGTCATTGAGGCGGATGACTTTTTTCTTTTCAATATGGCTTAAAAACCCTTTGTTAATCGCTTTGATATATTCGAGGTCACGCTGATAATATTCCATGGTAGGATTAGGATTGGTCACAGGATCTATCCTGTCGGAAAGGTCAATCAGAATGCTGACATTTAAGTCATTTGGGTTTACAATTATTGAATCTTCTTTATCATCTTTCCCATCTTCACCCTCTTTTTCTTTACCACATGAGAATAAAAATAAAACAATAAATAAGTATAGTATTTTTTTCATAAGGTTAAATTTATAAAGCGGAAATATACACAGAGTTCTGGCTTTTCTCATTGGCTCCCACAAGGTCAAGGTTGGTATTGTAGGTCTCAATGCAGCTTTCGATCAATGACTGTTTCTCAGTTTTGGAAACGGCAATCTTTTCACCGATATAGGTGATCCAGCCCTGTACATATTCTGAAGCATACAGCTTATAATCCTTGGTCGGAATGATGACCCCATCAATGATATTCTGAAGCTCTTCAACACGTCCCCTGGTCTTAATCACCAGCTCTTTAACATTGCTGATGGCCGTTGTAATTTCTTCCAGTTCTTTTCTTAGGATACCGATTTTCTCAGTCAGGAATGCAATATTTTTCTTCCGGATTTCCACTTCATTCCTGATCTTATCCCGTTCGCGGTGTTCCTTCATCACAAAATCAAAGACCAGACCCCAGATGATATAGACAATAAAACCGGCAAAGATGATTCCCCAGAACTGGTTTTTACCGAAAGCAATCTTGAGGTCAAAAGGCGGAGTCTGGAAGGTCTTGTTCAGGTCGTACAGCTTGGATTCAATCTCATAGGCCAGGATCACGTCAAATACGAAAGTCACAATGAAGAGCAGTCCCAGTTTGATGTAATTGGTCCTGTTTTTATTTTCACCGAACATATGGATCAGAAAGCCCAACCCTAAAAATACAAACGGAATAAGTATAACAAAGGCACCTTCCAGGAGTCCGTCATTCCATGCTTTGCTCAGGGCTTTGGCATCGAGTACATTCTGGATAATGGTGGTATTGGGATCAAAATCCCTGAAAAATGCTGAATAGGAGGTAGAAATATAAAATGTGAAAAGATACAGGGTGATCGGGATGATAAGAATAAGGCCGATCCAGAATTTAGCCGAAGCTCCCCGGGTAGCTTTCACATTGTACTTCTCAGGATTTCGCGGGAGGTCTATGATTTCTTCATTGAGGGTTTCAATGGTTTTCTGAACGTCTTTTATCTCCTCTTCTTTTTTCCTGAGCTGTTCTTCTTTCGTATCCTGTGAAACGTTGAGGGCTTTGATTTCAGTTTCCCGGTTTTTCTGTTCATTTACATAAGATTCTTTCAGCTTGCCCTGCTTTTCCTCCATCTCTTTTTCTTCATTCTGAAATTTGGAATAGACGGCATCCAGGCATATCGAAAGGGTAGAGTGGTTTCCGAAGGTTCTTGCACTGTCTCTGTAGCCGGCTTCGTGGTAGGTTCTTTTCCTGCTCTCTTCAGAAGATTCTCCATCCTGCGCCGGTTTTTCCTCAGCTACATCCGGTTCTTCCGAAGCAATAACGGGCAGCGATTTCAGCTTAAATAAGTTTTTAATATTTGTTGTCATATCAATTAGTTGTTAAGTTCATATAAAATATCGGTTTTGGGTTTTCCTGTCTGTACAGATTCGATGAGATAATCTACAATAGGCTTTGCATTTTCTTCCAGGAACCCGAACATCAGCACATACTTTTCCATAGCCGCGTATTCGTTGGGCGTAACCACGCCGTCTGCCCAGATCATGACGGTGAGATCATAGAGGTATTCCACCTTTTCTTCAATCGTTTTGGGAAGCAGGGATTTGATATTGATAGGATTCATGAGGATGTCGTCAAGGTTCTTGGAGGAGATTCCTCTTTCTTCAGCACACTGGTACAGCATTTTAAGTTCAAGGGTGCTGAAGTCGTCGTCGCAGATGGCCATCTGGTAAAGTCTTAAAAAGTGGGCTTTCAGGTTTTCAGTAATAGGAGTTTGTTCCATACGGTCAGTCTTCTTTGGGTTTTTTAGGGTTGATGATGATATCTTTGGCGTGTGTCATAAGGGTGTAGTGTGGGTGTGCAGGTTCTTCGGTAATATCTTCCTGTTTCTCAACGGCTTTAATTTTGTCGGCAAAAGCAATTAAGAAAAAGAGTATGCCTGTAATGGTATCTATCGGAATCCATAAGCTTTTTCTGTACAGGAACACAGGAAAAACAGGATTAAACAGCATGAGCACAGCCGTAAAAATAACGCTCAGGTAATACTGTCTTGCAATAATGCCGTTATAGATGATAATCAATGCACCAATGGAAACAAGAGTCCTGAGGAAAGTATAGTATTCTATAGGAAGTTTATAAATGGCAAGAAAGCAGGCTGTGGCACAAAAGATAAGCAGAGCTTTCATAAACGCCGGTTTTGAAATCCTGTATTCACATTATAATGCATATTGAAATGATCTTCGGACATCAATATGAAACAGAAGAAATCGAAGCATGCGATGACGGCGGGGATTAAAGTCCAGCAAAAAAGAAGATAAAACAGTCCCCGTATATTCTGGCCCAAATAGAATCTGTGAATTCCCAGCCCGCCTAAAAACAAGGCAAGTATAGCGGTAGTAAATTTTGATTTCATACTCTTGACAGGATTTCGTTTTTCTTAGTTTCAAATTCCTCGGGAGAAATGATCCCGTGCTCTGACAGGCTTTTCAGCTTTTGCAAAACAGCAAAAGGATCTTCCGATTCTATCAACGTAGGCTGCGGCGTAAATGCCTGTGGCTGCGCGATAATGGGCGTTGCATTATTTACGATAACTCCTCCTGCCGAAGCTCTCCTTGTTTCCAGGTCTTTTTCTCTTCGGACTCCTCTCATCCGTTCTTCTATTTCCTGAGCAAACTGATACAGTTTCCTGGCCTGTGCTTTGGGCAGGTAATCTATCATATTACTGAAATTCCTGACGGTACGCATGGTAAAAGTAGAGCCTATGATTCGCTCTTTAATATGGCAGTCAAGAACATCCTGCCAGCCATAATCCTGGAAATCCATTGACAAACCGAAATTCCTGGGTCTGCAGAAAATAATTCTCCTGTTGGTAAGGGCAATACAGTCCGGAGAAATGTTTAAAGCAGGCTTTTTCTGAACGGCAATGTATTCTACAAATTCCTGTGAGGTGAGTAGGCTGTTGATTCTCACCAGAAGCTTTTCGACCGCTTTAGGGTCCTGCTCCTCGTTTAAAAATTGTCTTAAATTCATGATTGTTATTTTTGTTTTGGATCTTTATATACATATCCTAGTTTATTTTCTTTTTTAAGTAGTACGGTATACCAGTGAGGATTTCCAGGCAAGGGAACCAGTTTTTCATTTTTAGATATTCCACCAATAATAACTGAACTACGATCTGGCCTTTTGTATACATTTATAACCGTAAGTCTTGCCATATACCGGTTATTGGTATTGATGTTAATGGCATCAATCTGTATTTTCGGTGATATAGTAGTGCGTGACGATTTGGATTTTCCGGAAGTATTCTTTTTAGAGTTATGTCTGGGTCTCCGGGAATCACTTTCTGACGGGCGCCTGCTGCACGCTCCGCATGTTCCTCCGTTTCTGGCACAGTGTCCGCACCCCGAACAATTGGTACAGGCTGTACAGCCGGCATCGCCGGTGCAACCCCGGGAATGCTCTGTAGCGGCCACCGGCTCAGGTTTCCAGAAATGTGTAAATAAGGTTCCCAGACATACCAGGATAATAGAAATAAAAGTTTTCATGGTTAATAGATTTAAGCGTAAAGTTCAAGGGTTTTATGCAACTGCTCGCGGTACTGATAGATCTCATCCAGATTGTTCAGCAGGACTTTTTCGCCTGCCTCCTTACCGTTATGGAAGACTTCCAGGTATTTATTGGATGTATTGAAATGCAGCCTGCAAAGCGGTTTCCGGTTATTATCGTCCAGCAGGATCCCGAAATAGGAAAGAGTATCCCGGTATGCGATCCTTGGAGAAGGGATCTTTTCCCTGAGGATGGCCTTAACAATCTGGAATCCTTCTATTTCTTCTTCAGTCGTTACGATCTTAGCGTCATTCTGATCTATAGGATTGTTCTTTGCCGGTTCTTCCTGCTTTTCAATCTGCTCATTAATGCTTAATGCAGATTTCAGCCTGAAACTGATGGATTCATTAATTGAAGTACTTAATGCTTTTTTGGTGTATTCTTTAAACGCAACCATCCTGTTGGCGGTGATCGACTTTTCAAAGAACCGGCTGACCAGAAGTTTCACCAGTTCGTCTGAAGGACTTTCAATTTCCTTTTCAAACTCTTTCCGGATGGCTTTGATATATTTCAGGGCTTCTGCCGAATCGAGGATTTCCTCAAGATTGTAGTCCTTTTTGGTGAATTTCTCCAGGATTTTGATCGAACTGTCTTTCAGGTCCTCAATGTCAATGGTGAAAAAGGGCTTTTCATCCATAATATTGGGCTTCTCCAGGTCCGTATAGAAATTATAGACGATTCCGTTGGTCAGCACGCCAAAACGCGTCTTGGAAACATGATAATACCGGTGGAGTTGTGAATTGTGGGCATCGGCACTTTCTTTCCAGTGCTTGCATTCAATAATGAAAATCGGCTGGTCGTTGTGGCGGATGACGTAATCCACTTTTTCTCCTTTCTTGGTCCCGATATCACATACATGTTCCGGAATGACTTCCGTGGGATTGAAGATATCGTAGCCCAGAATCTGAATAAAAGGCATAACAAATGCATTCTTCGTGGCTTCTTCGGTGCCGATCTGGTCTTTCAGCCCCATAACTTTCTGATGCAGCTGCTCAAGTTTAATTTTAAGATCCATGGTTTAAGGATTAAGGGTTTGATCAATGATTTCGGACATCGGTGCGTTGGATTTCACGGAAGCGATGCCTCTTTCCATTGAAAAACTGTCATTGTACAGCTGGCTTTTGCCAATGATCTCACCATTTCCTGCTTTCAGCACAAAATAAGGCTTGTTATTGGTGGACATGCGCCGGTCAAATCTTGGATCATTGTTTGAATTGACCCTTACGGATTCAATTCCTTTCAGGCAGGATGCCTTCTGTACATAGCCTTCGCTGGTTAAGATGGTTTCTCCGTTACCGGCTCTCAGGTTAAACTGATACTCTTTGTTGGTTCGCTGTATAATAATAAATTTTCCCATTATTTTTATTTTATAAATCGTTCTGAAATTTCATGTTCTTCAATAATCTGTGTATTAGGCAGGATGATCTGAAGTTGATTGTTAATAGGATTTTTAATAAGTTTTGCTCCTGCCCTGCAATTGCTGAATCGGTATCTGAATGCTTTAAGTCCATTGATAAAACCCCTACTTAAAGTTTCGTGATAAACATATTTGGAGCAGCTCATTTTAAATAAACACATTCTTCTTCTGTGGGGAGGGACTATCCTCCAGTACAGTTTAATGATGATGATCAACAAGTATTTCATCATCGGATTTTATAAAAACAGCCATCTGGTATGAGGTCATATAACCTTGTTTTTCAGTATTTCCAAAACATCCTTCAACAGGCTGGATGTAGGTGGAAACGCTTTCAAGTCTCAAATATTTCCAGCCTTGTTCAGACTGATCTTTGATGAGCTGGTCTAATTGTTTTGCAATAGCTTCCGAACCTTGCTCATGAATGTTAATGCTAGCCACAAAAGGCATTACTTTATATTCCATAATTATTAATTTTTTAATACCTCAAAAGTAAAGTCATTCACGTAGCCATCCTTACGGGTTTCCGTAAAAACAAAAAAACCTTTCAGAAAATGAAAGGTTTATTGTTGAGTGAAATGAATTCATATGATGCCAAGGTCTTTACAGAATACTACAAGTTGCTCATTGCTGTTGACCTGCAGGGCATCTTTAAGGGCATTCAGCCTTTTTTCAATACTGCTCAAACTGTTGGGCGTTATATGGTTCTTCTGGAAGTAAACGGGAATGTTTTTTTGTAAAACTCCCTGGGAAATCAGGGACACCAGATTAATGTCATAGTCGGAAAATTCGTAGCTGTTCAGCTTTTTGATTTCCTGTTTCAGATCCAGGGAGAGGTAATTTTCATTTTGAGCTACGGCGGTAAGGGCCTTTTTGAGCTCTTTTGAATCGTTTCTCGCTTTTCTTACATATCCGTTGATGCCCGATTTGGTAAAAAGGGAATCTATAACGCCGGATTTATGTTCCGCAGAAAAAACAATGACCTTAAGGTCAGGCTGAAGTTTTCTTACCTCTTCGATAAGTTCTTGGCCGTTCTTGATATGTTGTTCCCGATGGTCTTCTTCATACTCGAGATCGGTAATCATCAGGTCATAAGGTTCTTTTTCACGGATGGACTTCTGTATTTTCCCCAGGGCATCGTCACAGTAATAGGCATAATCTACTGTGTTGATGTTCAGTTCTTCCAGTGTTCTTTGTACTGAAATATTCGCACTTTCATGATCTTCTGCTATTAAAATTTTTTTAAACATGGTTAGTTTTTTTTAGAGATAAGAGATGGTATTAATCAAGTCATTCATTTACTTATTTATCAATAAAGACTATCACAATACCCAAATCATCTTATATGATTTTTGATTGGTATGTACGTTAAAAACCTGTGCTTGCTCAATAAGCAAGCACAGGATAAAGTTAGGCATATTGGATCAATTCCCAGTTCACAGCCTGTCCATTGTAAGGGGGCATTCTGTTGCCTCTTGAAATAGGAGCAGTAGTCGATGGGCTTCCAACAACTTTCCATACCCCAGATTCCGGGCAGTCTTCACCTGTTTTTGCTTTTGTTCCTAATGGTCTTTTCATAGTAAATGATTTTAAAAGTTAACAGGTCAAAAGTATAACGCCTGATCATTCCATCCTTACGGTTTCACGTAAAAGTGAGAAATAAATGAAATTAAGCCATTTATATGAGCCCGATATCCTTACAAATCACAATCATTTCAATATTGTTTTTTGCATTAAGGCTGTCACGGAGGTCATTCAGCCTTTTTTCAATGGACCGGATGCTGTGGGGATTAATGTTATTCTTTTTAAAATAACTGCCTATTTCATTCTGTTTCCAGCCTTTGGAAAGAAGTTCCAGCAGTTTCAGGTCGTAATCGGTAAAGTCAAACGAAATATGGCGCAGGGCATTCATAATATCCTGAGGAATGGCTCTTTCCCCATTATACACTTTGCTGATGGTGTTTTTCAGGTCTTTTCCGTCATTCCGTGCTTTGCTTACATACCCGTTGATCTGATACCTTTCATACAGGTCATAAATAATTTTAGCCCGGTGCTCTATGGAGAAAACAATCACCTTTAAATCCGGCTGTACCGTTCTTGCCTCAAGGATCAGCTCCTGGCCGGAATGTATGTTTTGCCGGATATGATCTTTCTGAAAGGACAAATCTGTAATAAGCAGATCATAAGGCATACTCTCAACAGCGGCTTTT
Source organism: Chryseobacterium camelliae (assembly GCF_002770595.1). Lineage (NCBI taxonomy): Bacteria > Pseudomonadati > Bacteroidota > Flavobacteriia > Flavobacteriales > Weeksellaceae > Chryseobacterium > Chryseobacterium camelliae. The sequence continues at coordinate 2,857,416 of NZ_CP022986.1, forward strand.
TTTATTTTGCTGATGGCGGTATCACAATACGTGACAAAGTCAAAGTGCGGGATGTCCAATTCCTTAATGGTATTGGCAATTCCCAGATTCATCACCTGCTGGTCTTCGGCAATTAAAATTTTTTTGAACATGGTTACAACGTTTACGAAGTCGGAACAGAAAGATTCACTTTCAGCCCTTTTTCAATTTCCGTGTCAAAAATAATGGCTCCACCGATAGCAGCCATGCGGCTTTCCGCATTACGAAGCCCGTTTTTGTAAATAAGATCCCCGGGAATACCGATGCCGTTGTCTTTATATTGGATCTCTACGGACGTCTCCGTCTTTTCAAACCTGAAAGCGACATGGCTGGCCTGGCTGTGCTTTTTCATATTCACCATCAGTTCGCGGATGATCTGGAAGACTTCGTCTTTTACTGGCGGACTGATGTTTTCCCACAATGCCGGATTGTTTCCTGCGGTAAATGTTTTTACTGTGTCATTATTGAAAGAGGCGATCAGCTCTGAAATTTTCTTGCTGAATTCCTGTTCCTCATCCGCTTTGTCATAGGAGATATCCCTTGACTTTTCATATACGAATTCCAGTTCATCCAAAGCGGTATCCCGGTCAAAATGTTCCTGGTTTTCAATTTTAGTCATCACCTGGTAAATACCATTGGCGACGACATCATGCACTTTTTTGGATAACCGCAGCTGGGTGTTTTTTACTTCGAGTTCTTTTTCTTGTTTCAATCGGATTTGCCTCTTGCGATACCACACATTAGTAATAATTAAAGCAAAAACAATAGCAGAAGTAATAATTGATAATTGCAGGAGTTTGTTTTCACCTTCAACTTTAGCTGTTTTCAATATTTCATTTTCTGCATTTTTTCCCTCTAAATCATAGCGGATAAATGCAAATTGATTTTTAGCTCTATTTCTTTCCAATTGTAGACTGTCATCTAATTCTTTGAATTGAGAAAAATTTTTAAGGTAATTTTTAGGATCTAACTTTATTATTTTCTGTAATGCCTCAAGTTGGTCATTTGCACTTTTATTCTGTATGCACTTCTGTAACATCATCTTAGCATACTTTAGCGAGAGAGCTTTATTTTTGTCATAATAATAATCAGCTATAGTGGAATAGCTAGAGCTTTGTCCTAAACTATCATTTTCATTCTGCCTGATGTTTAGAGCTTTTAATAAATTCGGTACCGGATCATAAGATGGATTACTTAGATATTCAGCTTTAGTTAGGTTGTTTAAAGCCATTGCATAGTAACTTTGATCTGTCGAAAGAATTGCTTTCCGTAAATAATTTTTTGCTAATTCAAGTTCACCTTCATTTATTAGAACATCTCCAATATTATTATAAAATAAATATTTTGCGTCGTGATTATCTGTGAATTTTAATGCTTGATTAAAATATTTAAATGCATTTTTATAATTCTTGAGATAATTGAAATCTATCGCAATATTATTATAATTTATAGCTAATGTACTTCTTACTGTACTGTCATTGTCTTTTTTAAGATAATGGTTTGCTTCTAAAGAGGATTCAATTCCTCCAAAAAAATCTTCTTTGCGGGTCTGAATCATAGCCATATTAACTAATGATTTGGCAACACCTAGTGAATCATTGTTTTTTAAATATTCATTTTTAGCTATGTTGTAATAGTAAAAAGCCGAATCAGATATTTTAGCATCCCTAAATACTTTAGCTTTTTTATAATTGATATTATTATCGCTAACATTTTTAGATTTATTTTCGTTTTTGCATGAAAATAAAAAAACAAGAGTGGTAAAAAATAATAATTTTCGCATGGTTAGTTTTTCGTGCAAATTAATAAAAAAGGACAAACTTTAAGTAGTTTGCCCTTTTATACTCATTATGGTCTTGGTGGTGGAGGTAATTGTCCTGTGTTTCCTCCAATTGGACCACTTCCCTCACCATTATCTCCTGTTCCAGTGTCCGGCGTTAGCCCTGTCCCGGGATTATCAGCTGTCTGAATGGTTGTGGTATCGCTGTTATTATTGCATGATGTATTGGCATTATGGTTTCCGAATGCTAAACCGAATAGCATTAAAATAAATTGGATCATTTTTCAAAAAATTTAATTGTTAAAGCATTCGTGTACTTCCCTGCGAAACCGATCGCAGGCAGTGGTACACGGTAAAAATTTCGAAGCGCTTCTTAAATTTTTTGGGAAGTGAACCTTCTAAAACGGAAGAGAAACATCTGCTTCCCAACCCGGATATTTTCTTCCGTTTTATCTGGTGAGTTTGAAATCAGTTTGAAAAGTTGTTGTTGTTTAATGTTTTGTTTCTCACTGATTTCTTTTACAAATATCCGCGATAAATGACCGAATCTACGGACAGGCGTTAGACAGATGGACAGCTTGTAAATGTTTGATTTTTACGGTAAACCGCAATTTATTTGTCAGAAATTTGTCTAATTTGGACAGCAAATAATTAATACCTGAAATTTTATGTATGAGAAGAAAAAATTTTTAGTAAAAACTGTATTTGAAACAGCAAGAAATGAGATTCCTCGTGGAAACAAAAGTTCTATTTCATCATATTTAAGTTCACTTTTTGAAGAACGGTATGGTTTTGAAAGAGATGAAAGATCATATGTGAGATATTATAAAACCCTAGTCCAGGAAAATACAGACTATAATATTGATGATGTAGCGTTAGATTATTTAAGTAAATATATTGGATATCATAACTTTGAAGATTTTTGCGACAGAGTTAAATTGGAAGATGATAATTCAGAAACTTTCTCTTTAAGTTTCAAAGAGATATCCGAAAGAATTCAACAAATTATCATTACAGTATCACCAACTATTCTTTTACCAGATTTTATAAGGAAAAACGGATTGGGTTTAATGGAAATGACTTTTGTGTTACTCTTAGTAACTGGTGGTGTGGTATTCTCTAAAGGCAAGAAACCAATTTTAGAAATAGGGGAAGATTCTGCCATCGAAAAACCGTACATGTATTGGAACGGCGAAAGGTTTATTGCTACTGACAGCGCTTATGTGGGACCTGATAAACATGTGATTGCCATGGATGATGACCGGTTTTTAAAGCAGAGAAAGATAACCCGCAGAGATACCATGACTGTAGATAATTCCATGCATAAAGTATGGTATGATAAAAGCAATAATCAGGTTGAATTCTTTACCAGCCCAGGGATACATCCGGAAAACGGGAAAGCCCTTAAAGATGTGACCGAAGGAATATTGTTTCACCATGCCGGGCAAGAATCCTATGCAGACCGGTAATCCCTTCACAAGCATTTAAAACTGCCGTAAAACAGTTGACATCATATTCCTTTATTTCGTGTTTTTATACGATGAATAGAGGAATATTTTTATTTCTGGTAGGTATCAGCGCTCTGCTGGGGCCTATAAGGAGACGACGCCTGGTACGCCATCCCTTTGAATTTAGTCTCCTTTGAACGGGAAATATTTGAAAATCGGAGCACATTTGTGCTCTGATTTACGTTTGCATACTGCGCATGAATGTTTCATGATATCAGGTCCTGGAATAGGATTTGCCTGTTTTTTTTACTATCTTAGGTAGGTCTATTTTTCCTGAAGAAAATTACTGTATCAAACATTATTTTCCGGGAACAACATCCGCACACAATAGAAATGACGTGACACTATGGTAACAACATTAAAAAAGGGCATCATCTTTCCGAGCCTTATTTTCATTCTGGGTATTTCATTCATATCCATTTTTTTTCCTCAGGTAACTGAACAGCTGCTCAACAGCGTTAAAAATTTCATATTTGTCAACCTGAACTGGGTCTATATCTGGTCCGTGACGATATTTGTTATTTTCCTGGTCTATCTCACCTTCAGTGATTACGGGAAGATAAAACTGGGCAGGAATGACAGCAAACCGGAATACTCGTTCTTTTCTTGGATGTCTATGCTGTTTGCTGCAGGGATGGGGATTGGGCTGATGTATTTCGGGGTTGCGGAGCCCATGCAGCACTATTCGTCCGAAGTTTTTGCCTCAGGGCATTATATCAATCGTGCCAAGAATGCTCAGTTGTATACCTTTTTCCATTGGGGTATCCATGCGTGGGCCATCTATGCGGTAGTAGGGCTTTCCCTGGCATATTTTACCTACCGTTACCGGCTTCCGCTGTCACTTCGCAGCTGCTTCTATCCACTGCTGAAAAATAAGATCAACGGGAACTGGGGCAATGCCATCGATGTCTTTGCCTTATGCAGTACATTTTTCGGGATTACCACTACACTGGGTTTCGGCGTGGTTCAGATCAATTCCGGTTTGCAGATCCTGCACGTGATCCCCGAAAACAGCTTTACCTATCAGGTCATTATTGTGGCAGTCCTGGTTTCGCTTTCAGTACTCTCGGCGGTAAGCGGAGTAGATAAAGGCATTAAAATCCTGAGCAACGTCAATATCATCAGTGTGATATGCCTTCTGCTTTTCGTTTTATTTTTAGGTCCCACAGTGTATGTCATTGCAAGCTTTACCGAAGGCCTGGGCAACTATATCAACAGTTTTTTCAGCCTTACATTCAATACGCATATCTATGAAAAGGATACTTTACCCTGGTTTTATGACTGGACGATTTTGTACTGGGCATGGTGGATCTCCTGGTCGCCTTACGTAGGGCTGTTTATTGCCAGGATCTCAAAAGGAAGGACCATCCGCGAGTTTATTATGGCTGTCCTGGTATTGCCAACGGTATTTAATTTTATATGGATGTCGGTTTTCGGGAACAGTGCCATCTGGTTTGATCTTACCACAGCCCAGGGAGCACTCAGCAAGCTTGCTTCCAATCCGGATATGCTGATGTTCCGGTTCCTGGATTACTTGCCGCTCACAACGCTGGTCAGCTTTGTTGTGATTGCCATCATCATCATATTCTTTGTGACTTCCGCAGATTCAGGAATTTTCGTAATGAACAGCATTGCTACGGAAAATGCGCCTAAATCCCCGAAATGGCAGATCGTATTCTGGGGCATTCTGTTAGCGGCACTGGCACTCCTCCTGCTGAATGCCGGCGGCCTGAAAGCCCTGCAGACCATGACGCTCATCACTGCACTGCCTTTTGCCCTCATTATGATTGTTTTTATTGTCAGCCTGATGAAAGCCCTCGTCGTCGACCGGAATTATTATGAAAAAGATTTTTCCGCTTCCGCGATCCCCTGGACAGGAGTGATCTGGAAACAGAGGCTGAAGCAGATTGTTTCTTTTAAGGACCGGCCCTCCGTGGATGATTTCATACAGGATACGGTAAAAACGGCATTCACAGAGCTCAAAGATGAATTTATGGGCAACGGGATCGAAGCCAAGATCAATACCTGGACTGATCCGGCAGCTGTTGAGATCGAGATCCGCCATGATGTCGTCAACAATTTTGTGTACGGAGTGAAGAGCCATTCAAAAACCATATCCGAATCTATGATCAAGGATGATAACCTTCCAGATGTTGATGAAAGTAAAACCTATTATCCCAGGGCCTATTTCGGGGATGCCCGTGAAGGATACGATATTCAGTATTTTACCAAAGATGAACTTATTTCAGACGTCCTGAAGCATTATGAAAGATTCCTGGAGATTATTTCCGATGAAGACAATGAAATGTTTATCAGCATCAACACCGGAAAGAAATAACGGTAATAAAAAAAGCGAAGAAACCTGTTCCTTCGCTTTTTTTTGGTTATGCATTCAGCATTCCCAGTTCCCCGAAATGCTTCCTGAATTTCTGTATTTTAGGTCCCACTACAGCGCTGCAGTACGGCTGGTCAGGATTTTCGTGGTAATAGCCCTGATGGTATTGCTCAGCCGGCCAGAACGTATCGAATTTCGTTACTTCCGTCACATACGTCCCCTGCCATCTTCCGGATTCCTGAGAAGCTTTGATCGCAGCCTCCGCTTTGGCCTTTTCAGCATCGTCTTTATAGTAGATGACAGAACGGTATTGGGTTCCTACATCATTCCCCTGGCGGTTCAGCTGGGTAGGGTCATGAAGGAAGAAGAACACATCCATCAGCTGCTCATAAGAAATGATGGATGGATCATATGTGATCTGCACCACTTCTGCATGTCCGGTCTCGCCGGTGCATACTTCCTTATAGGTAGGGTTATCGGTATGGCCTCCGGAATATCCCGATACGGCGGAAACCACTCCTTTCAGCATATTAAAACAGCTTTCCACACACCAGAAACAGCCTCCCCCAAAGGTAATCTGTTCTAAATTATTGTTATCCATTGTCAATTGATTATTGTATTAAAATTCTTTTCTCCTGAAGAAATGGGTCAGAGAAAAAACAATCAAAAATAGGAAAACTTTTGCAGTCTGTATAGCGGACAGGCATTCAAAAATAAATCACATTGATTGTTTTTGCCAATCATGAAACCACGATCTGTACCAAATCCTGATTGCAGGAAGATGCGTGTGCTAGTCATGATATGGCAACCACTATAGTCACAGAGATTTTTTGACACATAAGAATAATGAAGGAAAATCTTTGAAAACAGAAGAGCACATAAGTTCTAAAAACCTGCGGTTTTTAAAATGCATGAAAAATCTGCTTCATCTGCCGATCTGCGAGAGGATCATTATGCATTTCTGAGATGTCCCGACTGTAGAAACGATTGAGATGGATAAGGATAAAACCACAACAGTCACAAAAGTTTTGACACAAAAGAATAATGAAGGAAAATCTTTGAAAACAGAAGAGCACATAAGTTCTAAAAACCTGCGGTTTTTAAAATGCATGAAAAAATCTGCTTCATCTGCCGATCTGCGAGAGAATCATTATGCATTTCTGAGATGTCCCAACCGTAGAAACGATTGAGATGGATAAGGATAAACCACGACAGTCACAAAAGTTTTGACACATAAGAATGATGAAGGAAAAAGCTCTGAAAACAGAAGAGCATTTAAGTTGATGAAATCAAAGATTTTTATCTGATGCTGTCTAATATTGCTTGCTTTACTAAAGTTGTTTGACGACTGAACCTTGTCAGGGTTTAAAACCCTGACAAGGTTGAGGGATCAGTACCGATTGAACCACTGAATTTGACGTTCTCTACAAATCAAATAAAAAAGCATCCGAAAAGGATGCTTTATATCAATGGTATAGATGATTGGTCTATTTTTTCTCCCAGACTAAGGCACTGGCACCGAGGATCGCCGCATCGGCTTCATCCAGCTCGCTGAAAACCAGTTTCACTTTGTTCCTGAAAATCGGGAGGAGGTTTCTTTCCATATGCAACTTGGCAGGTTTCAGGATAAATTCACCGGCTTTGATCACCCCGCCGAATAGCAGGATTGCTTCCGGAGAAGAAAACATCACAAAATTCGCCAAGGCTTCACCCAGTTTCTGTCCGGTATACCGGAATACCTCAATGGCAATAGGATCTCCTTTCAGGGCACATTCGTGAACGGTTTTGGAATTGATTTCCTCTTCAGGGTATTGGTTCAGCATGGATTCTGCAAATTCGGCCCTCATTTTTTTCGCGGTAATCGAAATTCCGGTTGCTGAGGCGTAAGCTTCAAGGCTTCCTTCGGAACCTGTGCTCCAGTGCTTTCTTCCGCCCGGTTTTACAATGGTATGACCAAGTTCACCGGCAAATCCGTCATGGCCGTAGATCAGGCTTCCGCTGGCTACAATACCGCTTCCTACCCCTGTTCCCAGGGTAATCATAATGAAATCCTTCATTCCGCGTGCTGCCCCGAAGAGCATCTCTCCCAAAGCAGCCGCATTGGCATCATTGGTTACGGTACACGGAAGATTGAATTTATTCCGCATCAGCTCCGCGAAAGGAACAACGCCTTTCCAGGGCAGGTTAGGAGCCAGCTCAATAGTCCCTTTATAGTAGTTCCCGTTAGGAGCACCTACGCCTATTCCGTCAAAGTTTCTTTCTTTTCCGTAACGCTCTATGGAAGGGAATACCTGTTCATATAACGCGTCAATGAATCCTTCAACAGTAGGATAAGCATCCGTACGGAGGCTGCCTTTTTCAAGAACCTCTCCTCTGTGGTTTACCACACCGAATTTGGTGTTGGTGCCGCCAATATCAATTCCTAAGGCAACGTTTTTTGATAAATCTATTAATGACATTTTCTTTTGTAAAAAATTCTAAAGGTCTAAATTATAAAAAAGATTGTATTAATAGATTATTAACGAAATATTTATTTAAATAATTAGGCTGATTTTACCGTCTTCTTTTTTCTGCGGCCCCACCAGATCATAAATCCCGTTACCGGCAGGGAAGCACAGATCAGGCTTACCACAAAGGCAATGATTTTGGTCGGAAGTCCCAGGATAGCCCCTACGTGGATGTCATAGTTGGCTGCGACAGCTTTTTCACCCAGGTTTTTATCCTTAGGGTCATGGGTATGCAGCAGTTCACCGGAGTTTTCATCGAAGATCAGGCTGCTGCTTTTATGATAAGAGTAGGAAAGGTGCTTTACGTAGACTTCAAAATTCGGGTGGGCATGGTCATCCATATGTTCATGGCCCAGATCAATAGAAAACCCGTATGCATCCGGATATTTTGCCTTTACTGTATTGCTGATCTTGTCCAGTGTTCCTGCTGTCCTCATTTCAACCGGAGCTTTTGTAGTGATGGATGAAAAATCAGGATATTTTGTCTCTCCTCCTGAGAAGGTGAAGTAGATTGCTGCCTGTACGAAGAAAAACGCGTAGAATAAACCGGTAATGGCGAAAATCAGGGCGAAGATAGACGAATAAAAACCCAGGATATTATGGAGGTCATAATTTTTCCGTTTCCAGTTTTTTACATTCTTCCATTTAAAGGAAAGGCGCTGTTTCCTGGCAGCCTTGTTTTTGGGCCACCATAAAATAATCCCGGAAATCAGCATAATCACAAAAATAATGACCGGGATTCCTACCAGGTAGGTTCCCCACGACTGTTTGAGGAGGTAACTCCAGTGGATCATCTTTACGATCTGGAAAAAGCCGTTCTTTTCGTCATAGGTCCTCAGGACTTTTCCGGTGTACGGATTTACATACGCCACTTTATAAATCGGGAATTCATCAAAATAATTCCAGCCTTCCGGGTTATGCTCGTACCAGTAGAACTGGTAAGAAAGTGTCTTATCAACCGGGATATTGACCCAATGGACCGGATATTTCTCTTTTACCTGCTCCGCAACAGCTTTTTCGAGCACTCGGATCGGAAGCACTTCTTTGCGGTCGATGCTTTGTTCCTGATGATAGATGACATCTTTCCGGGTTAAGTTTTCTACTTCATCTTTGAAAACATACAGCGCTCCCGTAATGGAAATAATAAAAATCAGGAAGCCTACGGCCAGCCCCAGCCATAAATGCAGTTTCCCTGTCCATTTCTTAAATACACCCGGCTTTTTTTTATGATGATGTTTTTTCCTCATGTCTCTGAAAAGTTTTACAAAGATAAGTTTAATGTTTTTATTTAGATTAATTAAAATCTATATTCAACCATAAAAGTTCCCCTCATCCCCAAGGCATTCACGAAATCACTGTCGCGGGCTGCCCACCAGGCAATAGCCGGCTGATATACTTTATTGAAGACATTTTCGATTCCAAGCGATAGTTTCCATTTGGAATTAAGATCATACGAAGACCTGAAATTGAATACGGTATAATCAGGAACAGTACCTTCCCCATATGAATATAGTCCGGTTTTAGGATTCGGATCAAAGCGGTTTTGCCTGAAGCCATGCAGCATATCCAGGCCAATAGAAAGAGCCTGAACCGGCTTTACTTGTATATATGCCAGTACTTTCGGTGCTGAAATCCTGCTGTTGTTGATCTTGGCTGAATAATCACCGTCATCTTTCAGGGAGGTGATCCCTTCCATCCAGCTGTAGCTTCCTCCGAAATTCAGCCATTTTAACGGCGTGAAGTTCAGGTAGCCTTCCACACCGTATACGATTTCCGGGGCCCGCTGGATTGTCAGTGACCGGTCCGGGCTTTGTACGAAAGATGCCCCCAGCTTTGAGGTGCTCACATAAGAAGTCATTTCATAGTTCAGCCATTTCGCAATCTGTCCTGTTGCTCCGAATTCATAGTTGTTGACAATAATCGGCTTGGTCTCCAGATTGGCAATGGTTTCTGAAGTAGAGGTCCTCAGAATTCTTCCCAGTTCATTGATGGAATAGGATTGAGAAAAGCTGCCGAAAAGATTGAGGTAAGGCTGGATGTTGTACCTGAGCCCTATATTTCCTACCAGGGCATTGTATTCCAGGTCTCCTCCCTGTACGAAAATGCTTTTGGTAAATGTTCCGTCATTTTTAATGGTGGACAGCGTATTGAAATCACCGACTTTTACCTTGATGTTTTCATACCGTAAGCCTCCTTTCAGCGTCAGCTTTTTAAGCAGATCCACTTTTACCATCACGAAGGGAGCTACATTGGTCATGTCCATATCCGGGGTCCAGTAGCGGCCGTCCTCCAGTTTCTGGACTGTTTTGTCATTCAGGACATCAAGACCGTATATCACTTCTCCCTGGGAGTTTGCCGTATTCCAGAGCTGGGTATCCAGGTTAGCCCTCAGCCCGGACTTTTTTGATATAACATTGGATTGTCCGCCGTTCAAGAATGTATCGCTGTATCCATATACCGTCCTGAAATCCTGGTAATACAGGTTGACATTCAGGGCTGTATTCCGGAACAGGTTTTTATTGTCGTAGCTTAATTTATAGTTGTGGTTCCTGGGGGTTCCCTGGGGTGTAAGGCCCAGGTTTTTCCCCGTTCCTTCTGCAATGGTGGGCGTAATGCCATATTTTCCTGTCTTCAGGCCGAGATCAAGGTCAGATTTTGAGGCATATCCGATGTAGGAAGCTTCAATCCTCTGATTCTGATTGATATTGTATCCCAGCTTCAGCATACCATTGTAATTATCCATTTTTGCCGTACTGTAGGTGGGGCTGAGATAAACGCCGTCTGCATCTTTCATATAGCCCGTCCGTTCATAGGTCAGGGATGCTACATAATCAAACTTATCGGATAGCTTACCTGATAAAAGCTGTGTCGCTCTGAATCCCAAGGTCCCGCCATAGGGCTGACCGGTGATGCCGATCTGAGAAATTCCTGAAATTTTCTGGCCGGTCCTGCTCCTTCTGGTAATATAGTTGATAATTCCTCCATCTGCACCGTTCCCGTAAATGGATGATGCGCCTTTGATCACCTCAATCCTTTCGATTACCGAAGGGTCAATGGAACGGATGTCCCTTGCACCATTTCTTAAAGGGGTAGACTGTGGGATCCCGTCAATAAGGACCAATACCTGACGTCCTCTCAGCGTCTGGCCGCTGTTGGTGGTTGTTCCTGAGCTTGTTGCAAGACTGGGCACCGTATACTGGAGGATATTGCTGATATCTGAATTAATGGTCAGCTGTGACTGAACCTGCTTTTCACTCACTACCGTTACTGAGCTTGGAACTTCCTTGATGCTTTCTTTCTTCCGGGAGGCCGTCATGACCACCTCATCCACATTGTTTATTTTTAAGCTGTCTTCCGACTGGGCAAAAGCCATAGCCGCTGCCAGGAAAGATATTCCTGTAAATGTTCTTTTCATTGATTCTTTTTTCTTTGCTTTTTTTGTTTGCCCTGCCATACCAGAAATCCGGTAACAGGCAGTGAAGTGCAGATCAGTCCCGTGGCGAACCAGAGGATTTTACCCAAAAGCCCGAAATATGATCCTGTGTGGATATCATAGTTCGCATGGGCGTACTGTTCCGCATTGGTTAAGGTATGATGTGGTTTATTGGATAATATTTTGCCTGAATACCGGTCGAAAATCAGCTGGTGCCTGATGGCATACCTGCCGTCTTCACCATAAACGGTTACCGGGATGTTTTTCAGTTCCTTTCCTTTTTTATTTTTGCCGTTAAGAGGGATCCTGAAACTTGAGGATGTCCCGTATAATTGTTGAGCCTGCTGTGCAGCAAGGTCAAAAAGGTGTCCTTTTTTTGATGTAAGGGAGTCTGGGGATGTGATTTCTTTGTCTTTCGGAAGCTCTGCCGTTCCGGACAGGGAATAGTTAAAGGCATTTTTTACCCACGGATAGGAAAAGTAGATTCCTGTCAGGCTGATCAAAAGAGCAATAAATGAGGCATAAAAGCCTAAAACATTGTGGAGGTCATAGTTTTTCCGTTTCCAGCCTTTTACATTTTTCCAGCTGAACCTGAGGCGTGACTTCCGGGCATTTTTATTCTTCGGCCACCATAATACAATGCCGGTGATCAGCATCATGATGAAGAGCACAGTCGGAATGCCCACGACATATTTACCCCAGTCTGCGGGAAGCAGCAAACTCCAGTGGATGGCTTTCAGGATAGGGAAGAGGTCATATTTTTCATTGTACACCCCCAGGATCTCTCCGGTGTACTGATTGACATACACCAGCTTATTGACCTTCACCTCATCAAAATAGTTCCATGCTTTTTTATTTCTTTCATAATACAGGAACTCGTAGGAGCGGTTTTTATCCAGGTACATCTCTACGGAACTGATGGGAACTATTTCACGGACTTCCGATGAAACTTTTTCCTTCAGAACATCAATGGACAAGGGAACCGGAGTAATGCTTTCCGCTTTCACATACATGGCGTCTTTTCTCAGGATGTCCTGAATTTCATCTTTAAAAACATACAGGGTTCCTGTAAGCGAAACGATGAAAACAATAATCCCCACAGAAAGGCCGAGCCACAGATGCAGCTTTGCAGACCATTGTTTGCCCCATGAAGGTTTCTTTTTATGAAGATGTTTCTTTCTCATGAAAAAAAGCCAGCCTTCAGGCTGGCTCTGTGATGGTTTTGGGTTAGAATTTATATCCTACGGATAACCTGAAATTTCTTGGTGCCTCTGCCTGGTAGTAATAGTAATTCCCATAAGGCGAACCTGAATACAGGTACCGGTTAAATACATTGAACACATTCAAGCCTACCCTGAACCGGGTATCTTCCCAGGAAAGTCCGGCATCAAATTTTACATAGTCGCCCATATTCTGCTGTGTGCCGCTGTTGGCCCAGTTCCAGGTGCTTCTGTCGCCAAGGTAAGTCCCTCCGAAAGAAAGCCCGAAACCTTCCAGGGCTCCGTTGGTAAACGTATAGTTCAGCCATCCGTTGGCGGTGTGCTTGGCATATCCGGGAACCCTCATCCCTACAGGATTGCTTACTGGATCGTTGGATTCGGTAACTTTGTTTTCCGTGAAGGCATAATTAAAAATAGCATTGAACCCCTTTACAATTTCCCCTTTCAGATCGAATTCCACACCCTGTACCCTGGTTTTTCCAAGCAGGATGGAGAATTGTTCATTCCCTGTATTGGTCGGGTCATTGGTCGTTGCATTATTTTTGATGATGTTATACAGGGATAATGTTGTATTCCATTTACCTCCGAACCAGTCTTTTTTCACACCGACTTCCATATTGTTCCCTGTAATCGGTTTTACCGTACTGCCGTCCCTGAAAATAGCGGCCTGCGGTACGAATGACTGGTCATATAAGCCGTAAACGGACAGGTTTTGATCGATGGAATAGCTAATCCCCACACGTGGTGTGATCTTATCCGCTTCCATCTTAGTTCCATAGTTGCTTTCTTTTACCGTAGTATACCTTGCAGCAAGGGTTAACCTTAACCGGTCTTCAAGAAAACCGAGTTCATCCTGCAAATATAAACCGGTGTAGTTCTGATTCAGCATGCTGCCTGTGCCGGCTCTTTCTGTAAGCGTCTTGGTTGTTCCGTCAAAAGGAAGAAAGGCCTGAGTGTTATTGTAGCCGTAATACGCTCCCGTATTGATATCGTAATTGTTGGTATTCAGGTTATACCAGTATCTGTAATCAGGAATTGTATTTCCGGGATCTGTTGCTGTAGGAGCTCTGTAATCTCCGTTAGCATTGAACATGTCCAGATTATATCCCTGAGACCAGTCTGCCATGTATTTTTTGCTTCCTAAATCCAGTCCGGCTAAGATTTTATGGGAAACCAGACCTGTTTTAGCATACCCGTTCAGGAAAATCTGCCCGAATTTCATCGTATTATCTGCTTCCCAATAGCCCAGGCGACGGATCATGTAATTCCCTTCAAATCTGCTTGGCCAAAGGTTGCTTCCCATTGTGTATTCATTCACATAAGTCAACTGGGACGTCAGTTTCCAGTTCTCATTAAATTTATGCTGTAAATTAATGTTCACCGTATTGTTGTCCACTTTAGTCGGTTCGATACTCGGATCGGTCGCCGTATACGAAACCGGTCTTGTAGCGTAGCCGTCAAAGCTGAAAACATAGGCTGAACCTACTTCAGACATTTTGGCTTTCTGATAGATGTATTCTGCTGTTAACGTAGTTTTATCGGTAAGGTTGACCTTCAGGGAAGGATTGATGATATACCGGTCATTGAATTCATAATCCCTGAAGCTGTTCCTGTTTTGCGCCATCAGGTTGAGCCTGAATGCCACCTTATCGGTGATTTTGGTATCAATGTCGGTTTCTCCGCGGTACATATTGAAGCTTCCCAGGGTTACCCTCGCGGAACCGTTCAATGACTGTCCGGTAGGCTTTTTGGTAACGATATTGTAAATCCCGCTCGGCTCGCCGTTAGACATCAGGAATCCCGATGGTCCTTTGATGAATTCAATATGGTCTACAAAGGACATATCTTCGCTTAACGGTCCCCAGTTGGATGTAACGTTGACTCCGTTCATGAAAGCAGCTGCCCTGGAACCTCTCATATTGACCCTGGTATACATGTCTCCCCAGTGTTCCAGCCTTTGTGCTCCGGCTACATTTCTCAGCACGCCGTCACTCATGGTGGTGACCTGCTGGTCTTCCAGTGCCCGGTTGGTAATGATGGAAATATTCTGTGGGATTTTAATCAGTTCCTCATCCAGTCGCATGGAGGAAGAACCTTCTTTTTCAACGTATTTTTTGTAGTATTTGCCGCTTACAACAACTTCTTCGATGTCATTCGATTTAATGGTGTCATTGTGTTGGGCCCATGCCAGTGTCGTTGCAAGAATTGCAGCGGCCATTGTAAGTTTTCTCATTCAGGTAGTCCTTTAGTAGTGTATCTAAAATTTATAGGTAATGCTTCCTAATGCATTGATCAGTGTTTGCGGGTTGGCGGTGGTGTATCCTATCCAGTAGTGCTGATTGGTAAAGTTGTCTACTTTTACTCCGATCCTGAATTTCTTAGCATCGTAAAAAGCATTCGCGTTCAGCACGAAATATTTAGGCAGGGTAAAAGTTGATCCCGGCTCATTTAAAATTTTGTTACCGCTGGCATAATTTCCTCCGATGCCGAATCCTAAACCTTTTAGGTTGCCTTCCAGGAACTGGTAACTGGCGTTGAAGTTGGCGAGCCATGGCGACCCTGCAGTATTCGGCCTTAAACCTATCCTGTTTTGCTGGGCACTGTCCATTTCGGTAAATTTGGAATCGTTATAGCTGATTCCCCCGATTACGGAGAAGCCTTTGACAAGGTATGCATTCACCTCTAGCTCCACTCCCTTACTCGTCATTGCTCCTGCCTGGGTCTGTATGGCTCTTGCTCCTGCATAACCGAGTGTTAATAAAGTATTCTTTACATCGATATTATAGTAGCTTACCGTGGCATTGATCCTTCCGTTGATCAGGTTGGTCTTTAATCCTCCTTCAAACTGGTTCGCTCTTTCCGGGGTTGACAATGCCGTATTTCCTGCCGCATCAGTCATGTAATACCCATTGCTCCTGAAGCTGTTCTGGTAGTTCCCGAAGACGGAGAACCTGTCCTTCACAATTTCATATACGATCCCGAACTTCGGAGACCATGCTGATTGTTTGTATGGATCGGTATCCAGCGTACCGCTTTTTCCGCCTTTGAAATCATTGCTTTCATACCGAACAGAAGCCATAATATTCAGTCCGGATAACGGAGTGAACACATTGGAAATATAACCGCTGTAGGTATTAAGGTCTCCTTTGATTGCGTAATCACTGACATTTCCGGACAGATAAAGGTTTCCAAGCGTCTGCCCGTTCATATTTGAATAATCACCACCTGATAATGGCACGATATCAAAGCTTCCGGATGCCGGGAAGATGAACATCTGGCGGTCGCGGGTCTGCATGAAGTCAAATCCGGCAACGGTCCTGTTTCTCATTTCACCAAAGGAATAGTCCAGGTTGAAGTTCTGCTGTACCTGGAAGAATTTTTTCTTACTGTCTACAGTGGACTGGTCAGCTCTTACGACATTCAGTGCTGCGGTTGCAGGATTCATCATGACAGAAAAATAAGGATTGAATCCGTCTGAATAACTGTATGCTGAACTTACAGCAGTGGTTGAACGGATATTTTTGTTGATCTGATAATTGATCTGGCCGAAGAGATTCCTCACTTTCGCTGTTGTATAGAGATCATCTCCGGTATAGGATTGCTTATAGTCCAGGCCGGCTTTTTCAAGGTCTTTCATATTGTCAAATCCGGTAGTGGCTTTTGAAAGGTAAAAGAAAGACTGTTCAGGAGTCGCCCTGGTTTCAAACATTTCATATTCCAGATTGAAACTTAATTGATCATTAAGTTTGTATGTTAATGACGGGGTAAAGGCAAAATAGGAATTTTTAGCATCCGTCTTTTGAAACGTACCCTGATTGGTATATGCGGTATTCACCCTGAAAAGCAGTTTTTTATCATTGGTAAGCGGAGCGTTGAGATCAGCCTGCGCACGGTAATAGTTATAGCTTCCGCCGATCAGTGAAACATTTCCTCCGAAATGTTCATACGGTTTTTTAGTCACCCTGTTGACGAGTCCTCCGTACGAAGTTACGGTACTTCCGAAAAGAGTGGCGGAAGGGCCTTTAAGCACTTCAATCTTTTCGAGGTTAATGGCATCCATAGAAGTAGTCACCGGTGCTACCAGTCCGTTGCGCAAAGAATTGTTAGAGACAAACCCTCTCATGCTGTAATAAGCACCGCCATCACCGGCTCTGTTGGTGGCGCTCCACATGCGCTGTACTCCGGGCACATTGCGCAATGCGTCATCTGCGGTAAAAATAAGCTGGTTTTCCAGTACCGTTTTATCAATGGAAGAATAGACCTGAGGGTTTTCAATGGCCTTCAGGGGCATTTTATTGGTATATTCCGTATCTTTTTTGATGTAGGCATCAACAATCACTTCCTCTATATCATTTGCTTTCACAGTATCTTTAACCTGTGCTGCAACAACAACACCTGACAGCATTGCCACACTCAGTACCATCTTTTTCATCGTATAGTATTTTTATAATAATGTTTAATAATCAAAAGTAAAGGGACGGAGAGCGACAGCCATCCGAGCAGATCCCAGATCCCGTCACCGTTCAATGCCGCAACCAGTCCGAAAACGGATAAGAGAGCCAGAAGGATGTGCATGCCCCAGAGTTTGAGAAATGTATTTTTCATGCCTTGGTGTTTTTAGGAATCAGGATCTGTAACTGCTGTTTTTCAGCTTTTCTTCTGGCAATCCATAAATACAGCCCTGTAATAAGCACCAGAATGGTAAATACGTCGAATACCACCCAGATAATTTTAAGGCCTATCCCGCCGTAATTCCCGAAATGCAATGGCTCTGAGATGAATAAGGCATTGACATACCATGGCATATCCCTGGAATCAGTTACAGTACCCGTTGTAGCATCTATAAGGACCGGCTTCAGTAGTTTGGAGGTTAGCTCCGTATTTCCCCGCATGAACACCGCATAGTGATGTTTGCTGGTGAAATCCGTACCCGGAAATGCAATCACGGCTACATTCATATCCTTGATGGCTTTCTCAGCAGATCTTTTGGCATTATCCAGAGAACTGAGCTTTCCGGTAATAGGTTTCTGATTTTTGTACGGAGCCGTCATTTCTGCCAGCTGGCCCTGTTGCCACAATCCGACGATAACATCAGAGAGGGTATTGATAACTCCTGTAAATCCTACCACAAGTATCCATGCGGTAATGGCAATTCCCAGAAGGTTATGGGTATCCAGCCATTTGAGCCTTTTAGACTTATTCTTGCGGACCATACCGAAATCATACTTCTTCATGATAGGGCCGTAGAGTACGATTCCTGAAACAATGGAAATCATAAACAGAATGCCCATAATGCCTAGGAAAAGCTTTCCCGGAATGCCGAGGAACATATCCGTATGCAGTTTAAGAATAATATGCATGATTCCATCTGTCCTTGGAGCTCCCAGAATTTCTCCGGTATATTCGTTCAGCACCAGGTATTTACTTTTTTCATACGGTGCATCCGGCCTGTCTACAATATCGAAAATGACTTTGTTCTTTTCATTTTCGTCCCAGAAAACATACCTTGCTTTCTCGCCGGGATATTTAGATTCCGCCATATGGGCGAGGGTATCCAGGCTCAATTTCGCATGGTTTTTTATTACTGCTTCTTTATTTTCCTCCAGGAGATGTTCAATTTCTTCATGGAAAATCAACGGCAACCCTGTGATACAGAGGTACAGCAGAAAAACGGTACAGATGAGGCTTGTCCATTTATGCCAATTAAACCAGCGCTTAGCCGCTTTCAGTTTCATGAACCAACAATTTTTTGCAAATATATTATTTTTAACTGTTCTAAATAAATAAAATACTTGATATTTGTCATAGGATGTTATCCTGTGGATAACAAAAAACCGCTCTAGCCTTTGCTGGAGCGGTTTTATATTGTTAAAATAATTTCTTATGCCGGGATTTCTCCTTTGTATAAGAATGAAATGATCTCTTTGTTCATCTTGTCGATCATATCACTGAACAGGTGGAAAGATTCCTGTTTGTAGATGACCAACGGATCTTTCTGCTCGTAAACGGCTCCCTGTGATGATCTTCTCAGGTCATCCATTTCACGCAGGTGAAGCTTCCAGTTTTCATCAATGATCGATAAGGTAATATTCTTTTCAAAATCATTGATCAGGCTGTCGCAATGTGTTTCATACGCCTCTTTGAGATCGGTTACGATGGTAAGCGTCTTATGGCCGTCTGTAAATGGAACCTGGATCATTTTAAACATGGCTCCCTGGTTCTGGTATACATTCTCAATAATCGGGAATGATTTTTCTTTCAGAAGGTTAAGCTTCATCTGGTAATCTTCCTGGGCAGCCTTAAATACGATTTCAGTCAGGTCTTTGACATTTTTGTTGCCGAAATCATTTTCTGAAACCGGAGATTCCATTGTGAAGTTCTTGATGATCTCAAATTCGAAATCCTTATAGTTTCCGGATGCTTTTCCTTTGGCTACGATGGAGTTGGCCACGTCAAAGATCATATTGGTAATGTCATACTTCAGGTGATCCCCGAATAATGCATTCTTTCTTCTCTTATAGATCACGTCACGCTGCTTGTTCATTACGTCATCATATTCAAGCAGCCTTTTCCTGATCCCGAAGTTGTTTTCCTCTACTTTTTTCTGGGCTCTCTCAATAGACTTGGTAATCATGGAATGCTGAATAACTTCGCCTTCCTTGTGACCCATCCTGTCCATCATCTTGGCAATACGCTCGGAGCCGAATAAACGCATCAGGTTATCTTCAAGGGATACATAGAACTGAGAGCTTCCCGGGTCTCCCTGACGGCCGGCCCTACCTCTCAACTGTCTGTCCACACGTCTGGAATCATGTCGCTCCGTACCGATGATGGCAAGACCACCTGCTTCTTTTACTTCTTTGGACAGTTTGATATCCGTACCACGTCCTGCCATGTTGGTGGCAATGGTTACCACACCCGGCTGTCCTGCTCCGGCAACGATTTCCGCTTCCTTCTTGTGAAGTTTCGCGTTCAGTACCTGGTGCGGGATTTTTCTCAGCTGAAGCGCTTTAGACAGTAACTGGGAAATTTCTACGGATGTAGTTCCTACCAGCACCGGTCTCCTGGCTTCGGTAAGCTTTTCAATTTCTTCAATGACAGCATTGTATTTTTCACGGTTGGTTTTGAAAACCAGGTCCTGCTTGTCATTTCTCTGGATCGGACGGTTGGTCGGGATCACCACGACATCCAGTTTATAGATTTCCCAAAGTTCGCCGGCTTCCGTTTCAGCCGTACCGGTCATCCCCGCAAGCTTGTTGTACATACGGAAATAGTTCTGCAGGGTAACGGTGGCAAAAGTCTGGGTTGCTGCTTCGATTTTTACGTTTTCCTTAGCCTCGATCGCCTGGTGAAGACCGTCTGAATACCGTCTTCCTTCCATGATACGTCCCGTCTGCTCATCTACGATCTTTACCTCGCCGTCAATCACCACATACTCGTCATCTTTTTCAAACAGGGTATAGGCTTTAAGCAGCTGGCTCATAGTATGAACCCTTTCGGACTTCTCCGCAAATTCTGAAAACAGTTTTTCCTTTGCTTCAAATTCCTCTTCTTTAGACAGGTTTCTCGCTTCTACTTCAGCGATTTCAGTGCCGATATCAGGAAGGACGAAGAAGTTCGGATCCGAATTCCCCTGGGACATATATTCCACCCCCTTATCGGTGAGGTCTACCTGATTGTTCTTTTCTTCGATCACGAAGTAAAGGTCTTTATCTACAATCGGCATATCCCGGTTATTGTCCTGCATGTATTGTGCTTCCACTTTCTGAAGCAATGCACGGTTCCCGCTCTCAGACAGGAATTTAATCAGCTGTCTGTTTTTAGGAAGCCCTCTGTAGGCCTGAAGAAGCTTGAATCCTCCTTCTTTGGTGTTCCCGGCTGCGATCAGTTTTTTCGCCTCGTTGAAAATTGCAGAAACGGTTTTTTTCTGTACCTCAACGATGCGGTCGATGGACGGTTTCAGCACATCGAATTCCTGACGGTCACCCTGAGGTACCGGCCCGGAAATAATCAGCGGCGTCCTGGCATCATCTACCAGCACGGAGTCCACCTCATCCACAATGGCGAAATTAAGATCTCTCTGTACCAGCTCTGAAGGTGAGGTCACCATATTGTCTCTCAGGTAATCGAAACCGAATTCATTATTCGTTCCGTAGGTAATATCTGAGTTATACGCTTTTCTTCTTCCGTCAGAGTTAGGCTGGTGGTTGTCGATACAGTCGATCGACAGTCCGTGGAACTGGTACAACGGGCCCATCCAGGCCGAGTCCCTTCTCGCAAGATAGTCGTTAACGGTTACCACATGTACCCCTCTTCCCGGAAGTGAATTTAAATAGATAGGCAGTGTTCCCACTAAGGTTTTACCCTCACCGGTTGCCATCTCGGCAATTTTACCGCTGTGAAGGATGACCCCGCCGATGAACTGTACGTCGTAATGTACCATATCCCACACTACGGCAGTTCCTGCAGCATCCCATGAGTTTTTCCAGATGGCTGTATCACCCTGGATTTCTACAAAGTCTTTTCCTGCACCGGCCAGTTGTCTGTCCCAGTCGGTAGCCGTTACACGGATTTCTCCGTTCTGGGCCCATCTCCGGGCAGTTTCCTTGATCAGCGCAAAGGCTTCAGGAAGGATCTGTCCAAGGACTTTCTCCTCAAGTTCGTAAGATTCTTTTTTCAGGACCTCGATTCTGGAAAACAGAGCTTCCTTTTCATCAACATTGGTCGAATTTTTAATCTGCTCTTTAATTTGTTCTATCTGTGCTGTGACTTTACTGCTTGCAGACTGTATCATCTCCTTAAATTCAGCAGTTTTTTGTCTCAATCCGTCATCAGATAATTCCTGGATGCCGGGTTCTGCAGCTTTGATTTTTGTTACAACTTTTTTTACTTCTTTTAGGTCCTGCGCTTTCTTGTCTCCCAAAAACCCTTTAAGAACTTTGTTTAAAAAACTCATAAATTTTTACTTTATGCCTAAAGTGATATGCTTTAAGCGTTTTAACAACACGCCTATCGTGTAAATTGATGTATGAAATGGCAAAGCTCCAGGCAGGATGCCTAAAGCCTGTTCAATGCTTAATATTCGTCTTCGTTCCAAAGGAAGTCCTCATCGGTAGGATAATCACTCCATACCTCTTCAATAGACTCATAAATCTCTCCTTCATCTTCAATGGCCTGAAGATTTTCTACCACTTCCATAGGGGCACCTGTTCTGATCGCATAATCAATAAGCTCCGCTTTCGTCATCGGCCACGGTGCGTCACTTAAATATGAGGCTAATTCTAATGTCCAGTACATAATTTTTTAATTTTTGCAAAAGTATAAAAATAGGTTATATAATAAGATTTTTTATAACTGATTTTCAATTCTTTTTGTTAATTTTTATTATTGTTGAACGCATACCATGACAAAGCATGATGTGCAGGTCATTTGGTGTCATTTTCTCAAAAACCATTCCACAAATTTTTTTATGCCATTTTGGAAGTCGGTGTCTGGTTTGTAGCCGATTAAGGCTTTTGCTTTGCTGATGTCGGCATTGGTTTTCTGCACATCTCCGGGCTGCATGGGAAGCATCTTTTTCCGTGCCTTTTTCCCCAGCCTGTCCTCAATGGCAGACAGCATTTCAGACAGCGAAATCACCTGGCTTTCACCAAGGTTCAGGACTTCATATACCCCGGAATGGTTTTCCAAATATCTGACAGACTTTACAATCCCGTCAATAATGTCATCAATATAGGTATAGTCCCTTGCCGTGGTACCGTCACCGTAAAACGGGATTTCCTGATCTTCGGAAATCAGCCGGGTAAACTTGTGAATGGCCAGATCGGGCCTTTGACGGGGGCCGTAAACCGTAAAAAACCTCAGCTGGATCATGTCCATGCCGTACAGCTGATGATAGACGTGCCCCAGAACTTCCCCGCATTTTTTGGTGGCAGCATACGGTGAAATGGGATGGTCTACAGGATCGGTTTCCGAAAAAGGAATCTTTTCATTGTTTCCGTAAACGCTTGACGATGAGGCGCAGAGAAATTTTGTAATATCGAATGCTCTGCACAATTCCCAGAGATTCATGGTACCGCGGATGTTTACTTCTTCATATTCCAGCGGTCTTTCAATAGAGGGGCGTACTCCTGCTAGCGCTGCCAAATGGATGACAAGGTCAATGCGGTGTTTTCTGAAGATGTTTTCCAGGCCGGATTTATCCCTGATATCCTGGTGGTATAATACATACCGGTCTGATTCTGTGGCTGAAATGAGGTTCCGGATGTCTTCCTCCTTATTCTTATATTCAAAAGCCGGATTCTGGCCAACCGATTCAAGCGTATTGTTAATTTTAACCCTATAGTCGTAAAAATCATCAAAGCTGTCAATGTTAATGACAGAATGTCCGTTTTTCAATAACTGCTCTGTCAAGTGAGAACCAATAAACCCGCTTCCTCCGGTAACAAGATAAACCATCCGTGATTTTTTTATCACACAAAAGTATAAAATTTACTTTTGAAAATATAAATGATTACTTTTACTTCCAAAAGGAGTACATATATGATGCAGTTTCAGGGACAAATTTTAAAAATGGCCACCTACAACGACCGGCCTGTGCAATATTACCTTAACCTTTCCGGGGATCTGATCCACATGAACGAGCTGTTCGGAAAAGAACTGACCATAAAGCACACTGGATATGAGTGTGTGCACTGCGGCGAGGACAAGCCGGTATACAGGATGGGATTCTGCAAAAACTGCTTCTTCGAAAGTCCGTATGCCAGTGATACCATTATCCGTCCCGAGCTTTCAAAAGCCCACCTGGGTATTGCCGAGCGTGACCTGGATATTGAAAAAGAAATACAGCTTCAGCCTCATACCGTTTACCTGGCCTATACGGGAGAAGTGAAGGTTGGGGTAACGAGAAATACGCAAATTCCTACGCGATGGATCGATCAGGGCGCAACATTTGCTCTTCCCATAGCGCGAACTGAGAACCGCTATGAAGCCGGAATGATAGAAGTGGCTTTAAAACAGCATGTGCCGGACAAAACGAGCTGGAAAAAAATGCTCCAGGATGATTTCGAAGGGGAAGTGGACCTGGCCGATTTCCAGCAGAAGATCAGGCAGTATTTTCCGGATGATTTCCAGAAATTTTACAGTGAAGGGGAAGAGGTATGGATGATAGATTATCCTTTTGAAAAACCTGAAAAGGTAACCTCATTCACGCTGGACAAAAAACCTGAATATACAGGACGGCTTACCGGAATCAAAGGGCAGTACCTCAGTTTCGAAGGTGGTGACTTCATCAATATCAGGGGCCACGAAGGCTACAGGGTGGAGCTCACTATTAAAGACTGATTGTATTAATACCGATAATAATTATGAAGAAATGGGGTAAAAAGCTGCTTGTTGTTTTAGGAATTCTGTTTCTGATTATTCTTATGGGTAATTTCGGACTGAACATATGGCTTAAAAGAAGCCTTCCCGGATACATCAGCAAAAATACCGATTACAAAGTTTCCTATAAGAAACTGGATGTGGACCTGCTGACCGGGAATATATTTTCCGCCGGAATTTCCATCAATAATAAAAATCCCCTGAATACCGACGTTATAGGCCTTCAGGGGACTATCGATACACTAAAGATCAGCCGTTTCGGAATCTATGATGCGGTTTTCAACAAGCAGATCAGCTCATCAGACCTCCTTCTTGCCCACCCGCGGCTTAATGTCATCCTTGCGAAACCGGTCAGCCGGAAAACCGGAAAAAAAAGCAACCCTGTCGTTTTTGAAAATATCAGGATCAATCAGGGAGATATTACCATTTTTAAGCATACCCGGCAGAAATACCTGGCAGTGAAGGATCTTGATTTAGCTGTGAATAATCTCCGGATGACTGAAAAGTCGGTAGAAAATCAGCTTCCTCTTGTATTTGACCAATACAGGATCCGGGGCAAAAACCTGTTTTTCAGGCCGGATAATAAGTATGTCCTGAAGATAAATACCATAAGCACTTCGGAAGGATTAATGACGCTGGAAGGGTTGAGGCTGATCCCGCTTCTGACTTTCCCCCAGTTCAAAAGATTTTATCCCCGTCAGACAAAACTCTACCAATGCACTATTCCTAAAGTGGAATTTAAGGATGTGCTGCTCAGGAAAAATAAAATATCACTGGCCAATGCTGTTTTCCAAAGCCCGGAACTTTTAATGTATACGACCGATGCGCAGCCTCAGAAGTCCGATAAGCCATTTGGTTTCGAAATCAGCCTCAATGCTGTAAAACTTGTCAATGCCAGAATAAAGATCACAAAGCCCGATGGCAGCCGTCTGGTGTCTGCCGGCACCCTGAATGTGAACATCAACCAGCTGACCCTTGACAAAGAAACATCAAAAGAGGTCATTCCCGTAGGTTATAAAAACTTTACGGTTTCAGGAAGGGATATCGTGTATTCCGGTCCTAAAGATTTTACAGTGGGCAGTCTTGCGCTGAACCCGAAAAGCGGAGAACTGAGGAATGTTTCTGTAGCTGATCCGGCTACAGGTAAAGAACCATCGAACCTCTTGGTTGACCGCCTTGCTTTTACCCTGAACAAGTGGGAATTTATTGAGCGCAAGCTAAGCCTTGATATCAAGGAAATTCTGGTAGATAATGCTAAGGGAGGCATACGGACAGCTGAAACTACTCCAAACAAAAAATCAGGGGACGGCGGGATTCATTTTCCGGTCCTGGTCAGGAAAATCCTGATCAGGGATTCTGATATTGGTTATGAAAAAAATAATCAGCCTCTGGCCGTTACCAATCTGAATGCATCCGTAAACGGGCTTCAGCTGGACCGGTTATCCGGAAATCCGGGGATGGCCGTAAGCATGAAAGATTACCGGATCACTGCCGGAACATTTTCTTACCGGACCCGGTTTTACCACATGACTGCCAGTGCATCTGAGTTCAGTCAGAATAAGATCAGCATCAGCCAGTTTGCGATGAAACCGGTAGTTTCGAGAGCGCAGTTCATCCGGATGATACCCGTGGAAAGTGATTTATACGATATCAGTGTACGGCAGATCACGGCTGACGGAAGCTGGGATTTCTTTTCCGGGAAAAAGTTTATCAATGCCTCCCATGTAACGGTCAGTTCAGCAGATGCCAATATTTTCAGGAGTAAGATCCCGAAAGATGATCCCAAGGAAAAAGCATTGTATTCCAGGATGCTCAGGACCATTAAAATTCCCCTGTATGTAAAGAATCTTGATCTTAAAAATTCAAGACTCGTTTACGAAGAAGATACACCTGAAAGTGAAGGCCCCGGAAAGCTGACCTTTGGCAGTTTTAATATGAATGTTAAAAACCTGAATTCTGCCAGGATGCAGGGAAAGCCTACACGTGTCGACATTAAAATAGGCTGTTCTTTCATGAACCTGGCCCCTTTATCGGTCAACTGGAGTTTTGATGTGGCTGATCAGAAAGACCGGTTTACTATTTCAGGAAAAACCGTTAATCTCCCTGCCGCAGGGATCAACCCTTTCATCAGACCTTACCTGCATGTAACCGCTACAGGAACCATCCAGGAAATGCTGTTTAACTTCAAAGGAGATCCAACAGGGCTCGGTGGTGCTTTCAATCTTAAACACAAGGACGTTAAGGTGACGATCCTGAATAAAGACAGCAGGCAGAAAAAAGGGCTGCTTACGGCCATTGCAAATCTTTTTGTTAAATCCGACTCAGAAAAGCTTCCGCAGGATGTAACCATAGAAGATGTAGAACGGGACCCTACCAAGTCATTTTTTAATCTTTTCTGGAAAGGAATTGAGCAGGGCCTGAAGAGGACACTGATCGGGATTGCCGGCGGAAAAGAAGAGCCGGTGAGTGTGACGACCCAGCCTGCTAAAAATGTGGATAAGAAAGTAAAGCAAGCTACCGGGAAAAAGCCCGGCCCGGAAAAAGCTGCGAAATAAAAAAGACATAAAATAACCCGGTACTTTTTAAGTGCCGGGTTCATATTTACAGGGTGAATTCTTCGTCTTCCTTAATTGGGATTTCCCTTAAGAATTTATCGAACTCATCACCGGGATAATTGCTGTCTGCCCCGTAAGAATCGATAATCATGCCCAGGTTTCCTTCCGTATCCTTAACCACATACAATGCTACATTATCTGCCGGATTACTGTCACCTTCAAAACGGTAGGTTCTAAGGATACATAAATCTGCCGGCTGATAGCTTCTTCCGGAGTTTTCAAGGGTCATGATACCCTCTTCATTCATCCTGAACTCTCTCTTAATTCCTCTCTGGGATATCTTTGTCATTACCTGACTTAAGGTTGTCATTTCTTCAGAACTATACATAATCAATAATTTTCATGGTTACTACAATAATTGAACCATTGGTAACAGTTTAAAGCGGGATCCGAAGAATGATATTTATCGTATCAATAGCGCAATATTAACAAAATTTAGAATTTCAGAGCTTCGGATAGGTATACTTTTTGTAATAGGTATGTAAAATCAGATTCATATGAAAAAAGAGGTAGGCGTATTACTGGCAGGGGGAGTTGGACTTTTAGCCGTATTAAGTATCATAGGCATAAAAAAAATTTTATATAAAAAAGATAAAAAGTACAGTGATTATTATTCAGATTATCACAGGCACTTTAGCAATGATCCATCAGAAGATGATGACCATGGCATTGAATTTTACGCATTGAAATAGAAGTAGTATTAATATATCGTATGTTAAACGAACAGGCCGGTGCTTTCAAGTGCCGGTTTTTTTGTGGAAAACTTTAAGGGTGAAAATACGATGAGAATACCGGATACGTTTTAACTTTACATCATCATGGAGCACAGGGACATTATTAAAGGACAGGGAGCGCAGCGGAATGTAGTCAATCGTTTCGACCGCTATACCTTTGACCCTGAGGAAGAAGATCTGGACGTGATCAAGACTTCTTTCACCGAAGTATTTCCGAAGACCATCGTTAATAAGGTCAAAAGTGATGACCTGCCGATGGAATATTCCATGAATCCGTATCAGGGTTGCGAACATGGCTGTTCGTATTGTTTTGCCAGGCCTACCCATGAATATTGGGGGTACAGCGCCGGAGTGGATTTTGAAAGAAAAATCATGGTGAAGAAAAATGCCCCTGAGCTGCTTGAACAGCTTTTCAGAAAGAGAGGGTATCAGCCGACTCCCATTCTGATGTCCGGGAATACAGACTGCTACCAGCCTGCGGAACGGCAGTTTGAAATCACCAGAAAACTGCTCAAAGTATGCCTGGACTATCGCCATCCGGTACATATACTTACAAAAAATGCCCTTGTTTTACGGGATATCGATATCTTAAAGCCGATGGCAGAACAGAACCTGGTTTCGGTTTCTTTAAGCATTCCCACAATTAATGAAGAACTTCGAAGAACGATGGAACCCCGCACAAGTTCTGCGGCTAATAAACTGAAGGCAATATCCCTACTGGCTGAAAACCATATTCCGGTGAATGTTATGGTTGCCCCGATTATTCCCGGGCTGAACAGTGACGAGCCTTTGAGCATCCTGAAAGCCATTTCGGAAGCGGGTGCCCAAAATTTCGGATACACGCTGGTGAGGCTGAATGACTCGGTGGAACCGGTCTTCGTTAAATGGATTGAATCTGCCTTTCCGGACCGTGCCCGGAAGGTCCTGAATCTCATCCGTTCCATGCGGGGAGGTAAATTGGGTGAAAAAAAATATTTTGACCGGCAGAAAGGGGAGGGCAATATTGCAGAGATGATCCACAATACATTCAAAATAGGACGGAAAAAGTTTTTCGACGGAAAGGAATTTCCCAAGCTTTCCACGGGCGGGTTTACCGGTGCGAAAGATCAGCAGCTTAGGCTGTTTGATTGATGTTTGTCCTGCTTAGCTTCCTAGAAAAAGTAATAGGTAAATCGTAAACTTGGATAATAAATAGTACCCAGATAATTTAACTGATGCACATAGCTTTTACCGCTGTAGTTCCAGGTGTATTGATAATGGGATTCTTTAGACTGGATTTTCTGGACAGGAATATTGATGGATAATCCAAGGTCATATTGGCTCCTCGGGCCAAAATTCAGACCAAATCCAATATTAGTGCTTATGGTATAGCTTTTTTCCCCCAGGTTGGTATTGTAAAAATTCTCAAAGTAAATTGTTTCTTTTATGCCTTCCTGAGCTTCTCCGTTCCCTTCATTATAGCTCATGACATTATTGTTATAATCTGCACCGACACTGGCTTCAATATAGACTGAACCTGTATTCACAGGAAATAATCTTCTGTATCCTACGTATAATGAAATGCAGTCGTATTTCTGGCCAACCGTTTCTTTGTTCGTAAACGGAATTTCCGTTTCATTGATATTATACTGATATTCTATCTTTTTCCTTGTATAGAGCAGATCTGCAAATAGTTTGTTTTCTTCATCCAGGTTTTTAGAAAGCCTTGCCCCGAGATAGAGTGATAAAGGTGTATTAGGTTTAAAATGGCTTTTATCGGTTGACTGTGAATTTCTATACACATTGGCTCCCGAACCAACGGTAAGTCCTAAGGAATAGCTGGATTGAGCATAAAAATTTCCGGTGAAAAGGAGCAAAGATAATAGAAGAGTATTTAAAAGTACTTTCATATTCTGTTTGATTAAAGACTTCCTGCATATCATGCAGGAAGTCTGTTTGATGTTAGTCTTTGATTATTTTTTTGCTCAGCCTTTTGCCGTTACTGTCTATAAGTATGAAATACTCTCCTTTTGGAAGGGAAGAAAGATCAATCTTTAACGATTTTGAGTTTCCTCTGTTAACCTGACCGTTATATACATCCTTCACTTTTTTTCCTGAGAAGTTGTAGATCTGGATGTTGGTATTTCCTTCTGAAAGGTTGTTCGAGAAATCTATAGTAATGAAATCAGAAGTAGGATTCGGATATACATTAAATTGATATTCATTTTTAGCAACAGCCAGATCGGTATTGTCTGACATTTTAGCAGCATTGGCTTTAGTATCCGGTGCACCGTCGCCCTCAATCTGTACAGATACCTCATCTAATGAGATGCTCTGGTCTACTGGAAACTTTAACGTAAGCCCGGTTATGACCACATAGATTTCATCTCCGGTATTCACGACTTCAAATTTGGATTTAATTTCCTCTGTAACCAGCTCTCCTTTAAATATCAAACCGTTATCCGTTACTTTTACAGTGATCTGATGCAGGATTTCCGAATCATCCATGGTTTCATCCTCAATGAAATTCACAGTGTCATCAGTTGGCTTCCAGATTGAAAAACGAAGATCCGAATAAAAACCATTGTTCTTTTTCAGTCTTATTTTTCCGTTAATATTAGGAATTGCCACAGCATGGGAATCTTCATCAAAGATAGATGGTGCAGCCTTGATTTCAGATTCTTCAATAGTCTCTTCAGCCTCTTCTGTCTGAGGTAAGAAAAACTCGTCAAACAGGCTGATCACTTCTCCTCTGGAGCAGATTCTCTTATTAACACCGCCTTGTGCCCAGATCCCGTTATCTCCACGGGAAGCTTTTTGCCAGGCACAGTTTTTAATTTTTTCGGCATACGCATATCCGCAGTTACCGGTTGTCTGGGAAGCAAACAGCCCTGTAAAAACCCTTGCTGTCGCATGGTATTTTTTGTTCCACCATTTGCAGTTTTTTCTTTCTGATGTGCTCCAGCCGGCGTAGATGCTACTGGAAAATACCAGTATAAAAAAAATGGAGATTAGTTTTTTCATAAATTTTTGTAAAAGATAGCCTACTTTCAGTTTATTTTAAGTCGCTGTTTCGGTATGTCCGACTTATGAAAGAAAATTGGATACACTAAAATTAGTGGCATTTAACAATATTTCCTGTCAATAAATCTTCCGTTGCATAATTTCATGGTCATTTAGTTTTTGTCAGAGATGGGTAGGTAAAGGCTATCCGTAAAATTCTGTCATTTCCAAATATAATTAATAATCCATTTCCAAAATGATTTTTAAAATAAAAAACGGTAATTTAATTTCAAAATATTGATAATTAAGTAATTAATTTTATTATTTTATCTCTTTAATGTGATTTTATAACCATTTAGATGCTCTTTTCAATTGCTTTCAGGAGAACCGGATCTCTGTTTTTTGATTTAATTTCTACTTGTTCACCTTTCATCAGGTACTGTTATCAGAATCTCATATTGATGAATAATAAATAAAAAACCGCTCCTCAGGAGCGGTTTCAGTATAAACTTTTTTGGATTTCAAATTAGATGGAATTATCCGGGCATTTGAAGTCGTTACTGCATGTTGCACAGATAAGGATATTCCCACATGCATACATGCATAATTCCGGCTCAGGAAGCGGCTTGATTCCTCCTCCTGAAATTCCTTTTAATTGGCCTTTGCTTAGTTTTTTTAAATTTTTCATACTGTTTTAATTAAAAATTTGATAGTTATGTAAATATAGATAAAAAACTAATTCATAAAACAGATGTGGTATCCTTTCTTTAAAAAACTTTTTCAACAACGAGCGAAGGTGTGATTATTTCTTAATCAGTCCCAGTTCTATCAGCCTTTCGTGAAGGAATTCTCCGGCAGTAGTATCTTCAAACAGCTTGGGATGCTTTTCATCCACACAGTTTTCAAGCGCATTCAGAGGCATGGAGCTTACCGGGTGCATGAAGAATGGGATGGAATATCTTGAAGTGCCCCATAATTCTCTCGGCGGATTGACCACGCGGTGAATGGTAG
The DNA here is from genome assembly GCF_002770595.1 of Chryseobacterium camelliae. Classification (NCBI taxonomy): domain Bacteria; kingdom Pseudomonadati; phylum Bacteroidota; class Flavobacteriia; order Flavobacteriales; family Weeksellaceae; genus Chryseobacterium; species Chryseobacterium camelliae. Next base: position 2,888,941 of record NZ_CP022986.1, read on the forward strand.
ATTTCAGTTTATTGTTGGTATGCCGGGAAAGCATATCACCGACGTTGATCATCAGTTCATCAGGTTCGGCAATAGCATCAATCCATTCCCCTTTATGATTCTGTACCTGGAGGCCTTTACCCTGGGCTCCCATTAAAAGGGTAATGAGGTTAATGTCCCCGTGTGCTGCTGCTCTTACCGCATCATCCGGCTCCTGGGTAATCGGCGGGTAATGGATAGGCCTTAAGATAGAATTGCCTTCCGCGATTTTATCATCAAAATAAAATTCATCCAGACCGAGATGCAGGGCAAGTGCCCTCAATACATACTGTCCTGTTTTTTCAAGCATCTGATAGGCTTCTTTCCCAACCTTATTGAATTCAGGAAGTTCTTCTACGATAACGTTGTCAGGGTATTCGCTTTTGTATTTCGAGTCTTCGGATACATACTGGCCGAAATGCCAGAATTCTTTCAGGTCTCCTTTCTTGAAGCCTTTTGCGGTTTCTTTACCGAATCCTACATACCCTCTTTGTCCTCCGATCCCCGGGATCTCATACTTCTGTTTCGTTTCCGCAGGGAGTTCAAAAAAGTTTTTCACTTCTTTATAGAGTTCATCTACCAATTGGTCATCAAGAAAATGGCCTTTTAAGGCAACAAAACCAATTTCTTCATAAGCTTTTCCGATTTCATTTACAAATTTCTGTTTGCGTTCCGGGTCACCCGAAAGGAAATCACGCAGGTCTACACTAGGTATTTTGTCCATTTTTAGAAATTTAACGAACGGCTAAATTACATTTTTTTTGGCTTAAATGATTTTTAAATAGGTATATATAAACTAAATTTGCCTTATGAAAAAATACTCTTCCAAAAGAAGCATTCAGATACTGGCGCACCTTCTCAGACAATACGGAATTTCAGATGTGGTGATTTCTCCGGGTTCCAGGAATGCTCCACTTGCCATTCATTTTTCGGAAGTAGATGGGTTCAACTGCTACAGCATTGTGGATGAAAGGAGTGCGGCTTTTGTCGGATTGGGCATGGCGATGAGTGAGAAGAAACCGGTTGCCATTACCTGCACCAGCGGATCGGCTGCGGCCAATTATTATCCGGCCGTCACCGAAGCTTTTTATCGGAATATCCCGATGCTGATTTTAACGGCTGACCGCCCGACGGATTATGTCGATATTTTTGACGGGCAGACCATCCGCCAGAACCATCTCTTCCAGCAGCATTCATACGGAGATTTCCAGATGGTGGAAGACAGTAAGGAGAACGCGGAAGAACTTAATTTTGACATCATTAAAAAGGCCATTGAGCTCTGCTTTGAAAAGCAGGGTCCGGTGCATATCAATATTCCCCTGGAGGAACCTCTGTACCATCTGGTTTCGGAGATCCCGACTTTTCCTACCGTTGAAAAAACGATCAGGACCAAAGAGTATGAGATCCCTTCCAACCTGGTGGCAGACTGGAATACTTCCAAAAGGATCATGATCCTGGTAGGAACCAGGGATTATAGTGCGGAGCTGGAAAGCCAGCTTTCGCAACTTGTAAAAAATCATTCTGCGGTAGTCCTGAGCGAAGTGAACTCGAACCTGTACCATGAAAAGTTTTTCAGGCATATCGACCGTTATATCTATAACTTTACGGAAGAAGATTATAAAACCTATGCCCCGGACCTGCTGATTACAGTAGGGCAGAACGTTGTATCCAAAAAAGTGAAGCAGTTCCTGAGGAGCGCGCATCCCAAGCAGCATTGGCATCTGGATGAGGTATGGCAGCCGGATACCTATCTCGCCCTCACGGAAAAGATAGAAGTGAAACCGGAAGCATTTTTTTCAAAGCTTCTTAAAATGATCAGCCTTGAGCCCAGGCCTTATTTCAACCTTTGGGATGTTTTAAGGGATAAAAAAGATGCGAGGCACGAACAGTACCTGAACCTGGTGGAGTTTTCGGATTTTTATTTCTTCAATAAAACTTCCCAGACCATACCGGAAAATTATAATGTCCATTTCAGCAACAGTTCAGCGATCCGCTATGCACAGCTGTTTGATTATGGAAAACGGAGGATCTACTGCAACAGGGGCACCAGCGGAATCGACGGTTCAACTTCCACAGCAATGGGCTTTGCCATCAAAAATCCGAATCCTACTGTCCTGATTACGGGAGACCTGAGTTTCTTCTATGACATCAACGGGCTATGGAATCAGTATATACCGCCTTTTGTAAGGATTATCATCTTTAATAACGGGGAAGGGAACATATTTAAGATTATCCCGGGTCCGGGCAATGCCAACCCTAATACGCTGGATGAATTCATTGCGACAAGGCACCACAAAAATGCCGAGCTTCTTGCCAAGCATTTCGGGTTTTCCTACAGTAAGGTGGATGATGAGGCTACGCTTGACAGGGTCCTGGAAAATTTCTTCAAAGCGGATATGCAGCCTAAGATCCTGGAAGTGAATACGGCGGGTAAAAGCAATGCTTCCGTCCTGAAATCATATTTCAGTTTTGTCAAAGATAATTAAGGTCTGAATATTCTTCATTTCCGGGCAGGTTGACGATCTTATGGATGGGATAGATGAAATTTTCATCAAAATCGTTCAGGGCGTTGATCAGCTGGAAATGAGAGAATTCTTTGATATTCTGAAGCGTAATGTCCCGCTCCTTAATTTTTTTCGTCTTCAGGAGGTGCTGTCTCTGTACTCCGTTCAGCAGGTAGGTGGAAGGCGTAAACCATTCCTTGCCTTTCAGGAAGAGGAGGTTGGAGTATGAAGTATCCGTGATATGGTTGTTTTTAACGATGATGATTTCCTCAGCCTTCGCTTTCATCTTCATCATATCAAGTTCCTTTCTGTTTTCAAATTTAAAGGAATAATCATAGCTGTTGTTTTCCACAAGCTGGAAGCTCCCGATCTCCGGAATGGCGTACGGGATCATCTGCGTCCTGATCTTTTTGTCAAGGTCATAGGTAATCCTCAGTTTAAAAAGGCCGTCTTCCTCATGGTTGAGGTGATCATAAATCTTTTCCAGATTGATGGAATCCCCGTTTTTTCCGAAATGGGAGAAGGTTTCATCAACGCGTTTCTGATGTAGGTCGAGAAGAAAAATTTCCTGGTCCTCTACTTTAATACTTTCAATGAATTGGTACATAAATTTTATTTTTCATTTCCTCATACTCGTCTTCCAGCCGGCTCATATGGGTAATTCCGCCGCCGCTTTTAAAATACAGCTGATCGCCTTCGCGTTCAATAAATCGGATCATGACACAGCTGTCCAGGTCCTGGCCGTCAAACCAGCCGCAGACCCCGGTATAAAAACCCCGGTCATAGCCTTCCGCATCCAGGATGACTTCCAGCGTCTTCGCTTTCGGTGCTCCCAGAATTGATCCTGCGGGGAGCAGCTGCTGCATCATGCTGCCTATTCTTCCGGCAAATTCCGGCTTCACGGTTCCTGAGATTTCCGAACTCATAGCCAGCAGGTCCTTTTGCCGGGTTTTAATAAAATCAATATGCTGGAACCGGTCTACTTTGACGTGATCCGAAACCCTGCTCAGGTCATTCCTCAAAAGGTCCACTACCGTATAATGCTCCGCCTTCTCCTTTTTGTCGTTTTTCAGGATTTCTGCGGCATTCTCAAGGGAAGCATCTATGGTGCCTTTCATAGGATAGGTAAAAATCTTACCGTCAATAATCTTCACAAAAGTTTCAGGAGAAAAAAATACGAAAAAATCTTTATAAAACACCTTGTACTTTGCATGGGAGTGATAAAAAATTTCTCTTAATGAAAGGCTGGTTTCAATCGGGGTCTTTCGGGTGTAGTTGATCAGGTACGAGTTGCCAAGCTTCAGGTTCCTTTGTACCTCATCAAAGCCTTTCCGGAAGCTTTCCAGGGTTTCCGGAAAGGTTTTCCAGCCTACTTCTTTTTCCAGTGTACGGATTTCTTTTCCGGTATTGGAGAAGTTCTGGAAGTCAATCAGCAGTCCGGCAGCTTCCAGCTCATTTTCCTGAAAGACCTCAACCTGCGATGCGAGGAAATCAATCATAAAGAAATAAGGAACCTTCCGCAGGGAAAGCTCATCCATCTCGATAAATTTTTGATGATTTGCAGAAAACATTCGGCAAAAGTACTTATTGATGTTTACTTTTGCATAAAAATTTTTTGATGCAGAACAAATATCCTCAGAAACCGGGAATTGATTTTATACTGAAGCAGGCATTTTTCTACTGGAGCAGGACCCTGATGTTCCAGCTGATGTTCTCCGTCATCTATTTCGGAATCCTTTTTACCGTTATATTCTATTTTGATGCGCGTTATGGGATCATACAACAGTATATGGACGCTGCTGCAGTTTACGCGAAAGGGGGAGGCATAGAACAGTACAGTGCCCAGATGGCTAAAATGGTTTCTGACAAAGGGTTCCAGGTGTTTTCATGGTCTCTTATCGGGACACTGGTCTTTTTATATCCCCTTAACCTGGGTTTTTATCAGATCTTCAGGAAGATCGACCTGAAGGAAACTCTGGAAATCAGTGATTTATTTGCAGGATACCGGGGGGTAAATTTTTTCAGGTATGTTTCCTACTATATTTTCTGGTTCTTTGTCTATGCTTACACCGCACAGACAATCATCCTGGCTATTGTATGGGTGTATGTAACCTTACTGGTTGCGCCTCTGATGTTTTTTATGGACAGGCGGATCTTTGAAGCGATTTCTTTAAATGTAAAAGCGTTGCGGATGTACTTCCTGGAAATCACGGTGTGTATTATCGTAGCTGTACTTTTTAAATATGCCGGATTGCTGCTGTTCTTTTTCGGGGCTTTGTTTACATTCCCTTTCTGGAACGCTATGATCTATTCCCTGTACCAGATTATCTTTTCTGAAAAACATCTTCCGGGAAAAAATACTGAATCATCAGGGTACTAGTACCGGGCAATTTTTAATCCTGAATAAAACACGGTATAAGGCTGTATCTTGTTACAAGTATTCTGCTGTAAGATATTAATATGGCACGTTTTTTAGTGTTTCATTCCTGACTTTACATAGCAGGCGTTGAATGCTCTTTAGACATGCCGGTAGGATCTCAGATGCTGTGTATAGGTATTTCTAATTTAAAATCAAATCAAAATACGATACATATGATGAATAAAGATCAGCAAATCAGTGGGGTGAAGATCAAGCAGGTATTCCTGCTGTCTATTATTATTATATTGGTAGGCCTAATCTGCTTTAACCTTGCTCTTTTTATCCCTTCGGTCCTGGGTGCCATTACCATTTATGTGGTGTGCCGTAAATATAATTTTTATCTCCAGGAAGAAAGGAAAATGAAACCATGGCTGGCGGCCACTATTCTGATGCTGGCGAGCCTTATCATTATCATCCTTCCGGTTTATTTTATCGGAGACCTGCTGATTGAAAAGCTGGGGAATGCCCAGGCTTATATGACGAAATTCAATGTTTTCCTGGAGAAAATACATTCTTATATTTATTCTAAAGTCGGGTTTGATATCCTGAGCAAAGAGAATATGGGCAGGCTGAAGACTTTTGTAGGTCAGTTCTCAACCACTGCGCTCAGCAGCACGGTCAATACACTTACCGTAATTGCCTCCATGTATTTCATCCTCTATTTCATGCTTGAAAAGCCGAGGTTTTTTGAACGCATCCTGGCCTCTTCTGCACCGCTGAAAAGAGCTAACGTATCCCTGATCGGAGAAAAGATGAGAAAACTGATCATAGCCAATGCCATCGGAATTCCTGTGGTAGCCCTTGGGCAGGGTATCGTAGCTTTGGTAGGGTATTTTATTTTCGGCGCTCCGAGTCCTATTCTTTTGTTTGCCTTAACAGCAGCAGCTTCCATGATTCCTGTCGTGGGGGCAGCAATTGTGTATGGGCCTGTCTGTATTTATATGTTTGCTGAGGGCGATACAGGCCATGGATTAGGCCTTGCAGCATATTGCCTCATCGTGGTAGGCTTAACCGATAACCTGCTGCGTTTCACACTGCTTAAAAAGCTGGAGGATATCCACCCGTTAAATACCGTTTTCGGTATTATCATGGGGATGAATTTATTCGGATTTATGGGGCTGATTTTCGGGCCGATTTTAGTATCTTTCACCCTTCTTCTGATTCAGGTGTACAAGGACGAGTTTTCAGACAATGATACTCCGGAACTTGAAATTCCTGATAAGAACAAAGAACTAGAAAATAAAATCGAAATAGTATTATAAACTGTGGAAGGGGTAAATCCGGAAATCCTGCGTGACATCTGTATCATGAAAATGCCGTTCGGCAAATATGAAGGAACGGTACTGGCCGACCTTCCGGTCAGTTATCTGGAATGGTTCCAGCGCCAGGGAATGCCTAAAGGAAAGCTGGGTATGCAGCTTGCTACCATATATGAAATCAAGATCAACGGTCTCATGGAACTCCTGATTCCTATCCGGATGTCCCTTAAAAACAGATAATCCGGGTCATGAGCAATATAGCTTTTGTTTATTATTGGTCATGACCTGGAAATATAAAGTCATTGTATTAATAATCTGTTTTCTTCATTATTTTACAGGTTCCCATAATTCTATCTTATGGCCTTCCGGATCCAGGATATGGATGAATTTTCCGTATTCATAGGATGAAATTTCATCAAGTATTCCTACATCAGCCTGTTTCAGTTCCTGTACCAGCTGTTCCAGGTTATCAACGATATAGTTGATCATAAACGGATATTCTGATGGCTGGAAATAAGTGGTAGACTCCGGAAACGGGCTCCAGCTTAGGGAACCTTTTGAATCCTCTTCAGGTTCAAAAGTAGCTCCGTAATCATTCACGTTTAATCCTAAGTGGGTTTTATACCATTCTTTAATGGCTTGCGGGTCTTTGCATTTAAAAAAAATGCCGCCGATTCCTGTTACTTTTTTCATGGCTGATAAATAATATTGTTAAGGGTTTATAGGAAAGGTTACTGCTGCGGCATCGAAGATGCCGCAGCAGTAACCAGGTTATGCTTTTAGTGCCGCAATTTCATCTCTTAGCTTAGCAGCTTTGATAAAATCAAGGTTTTTGGCAGCGGCTTCCATCTCTTTCTGTTTTTGGCTGATGACTTTATCCATGTCTCCGGATGTATAGCTTGCCTTGGCGTCCGCAACTTTCTGAAGGATTTCTTTCTGGGTATATTTTTCATCCGGAAAGTCCTTGCTTCTACCTACCAGGCTTTCAGAGATCTTCTTGTTGAGTGCTCTCGGAACAACACCATGTTCTTCATTGTATTGCATCTGCTTGGCACGGCGGTATTCTGTTTCGTCCAGTGTGGTCTGCATGGATTTGGTAATCTTATCGGCATACATGATGGCGCGGCCGCTGATATTCCGGGCTGCCCGTCCTACCGTCTGGATCATGGATCTCCTGCTTCTCAGCATCCCTTCTTTATCGGCATCCAGAATGGCTACCAGTGAAACTTCCGGAAGGTCAAGTCCCTCTCTGAGAAGGTTTACACCGATAAGTACATCGAACAGTCCTACCCGGAGGTCCTGCATGATCTGTATTCTTTCCAGCGTTTCCACATCGGAGTGGATATACCGGGTCCTGATCCCGAATTTGGTAAAGTATTTGGTCAGCTCTTCAGCCATTTTCTTGGTCAGGGTCGTTACGAGAACCCTTTCGTCTACTTCAGCCCTTTTGCGGATTTCTTCCATCAGGTCATCGATCTGGTTGGCTGTCGGACGGATTTCTATGATCGGATCTAACAATCCTGTGGGACGGATGATCTGTTCCACATACGTACCGCCTGTTTTTTCAAGCTCATAATCTGCCGGAGTAGCGGATACATAGATTACCTGGTTCTGCATGCTTTCAAATTCCTCGAACTTCAATGGCCTGTTATCCATAGCTGCAGGAAGTCGGAATCCGTATTCTACCAGCGATTCCTTACGGCTGCGGTCACCTCCGTACATGGCATGGACCTGAGGTACCGTAACGTGGCTCTCGTCAATCACCATCAGGAAATCTTTAGGGAAATAATCGATCAGGCAGAATGGGCGCGAACCGGGCACACGTCCGTCCAGATAACGGGAGTAATTCTCAATACCTGAGCAGTACCCCAGCTCCTTGATCATTTCAAGATCCAGTTCCGTTCTTTCCTGAAGCCTTTTGGCTTCTAAGGGTTTTTCTACTTCATTGAAGAAATCCACCTGTTTAACCAGGTCATCCTGGATATTCCTGATCGCTCCGTTCAGGGTTTCCTTCGATGTAACGAAAAGGTTGGCCGGATAAATCTGGATCTGGTCGAACGCTGCCGTTACGTTCCCCGTTACGGGATCGAAGCTCTGGATCTTTTCAATCTCATCACCGAAAAACTGGATCCTGATCGCATTATCCGCATAAGCCGGGAACACATCAATCACATCGCCCTTAACACGGAACGTCCCGCGCTGGAATTCATTCAAAGTTCTGGAATATAATGCGTTGACCAACGCATGCAGTAGTGCCGTACGCGTCACTTTCTCTCCAATACCAATGGATATGAGCGATTTGTGAAACTCGGAAGGGTTCCCGATACCATAGATACAGGATACCGAGGCTACAATAAGCACATCCCTCCTTCCGGATAAAAGACTTGCGGTGGCTGATAACCTGAGCTTTTCCACTTCTTCGTTGATGCTGAGGTCTTTTTCTATATAGGTTCCTGAAGAAGCAATATAAGCTTCCGGCTGATAGTAATCATAGTAGCTTACAAAATATTCAACGGCATTTTCCGGAAAGAACTCTTTAAATTCCATGAAAAGCTGTGCAGCAAGCGTCTTGTTGTGGGCCAGGACAAGGGTGGGTTTTTGCACATTCTGAACCACATTGGCTACCGTAAAGGTTTTACCGGAGCCAGTTACCCCAAGCAAAGTCTGGTATTTCTCACCGATCTCAATGCCTTCGGTAAGTTTCTGGATCGCTAATGGCTGGTCCCCGGTAGGTTTATATTCTGATTGAAGTTTAAAATTCATAAAATTTGTGATGTTATCCTAACAAAAATACGAAAGAATTATTTGGCATTGAAATATATGATGGATCTTAATCTGTATTTTGATGATTCATTTTATTTATCGTTAACCAATAAAAAAGCATCCGGTTTCGGATGCTCGTCTGTTTATTCAAATGACATGGTTAAAGGCATTCGCATAGCGTAATTCACTGGCTTTCCATCTTTTTCCGCAGGCTTCCAAGTGACATTTTCATTGGCTTTTTTAAATGAGGTCAATGCTTCATTATTAAAAGACTCATTATTTCCTGCAACTTTTATATTCACCACACTTCCGGTTTCATTTACGGTATACAGAATATCGGCTCTTGACAAGCCTTTCGGTTTTTCAGCTTCCAGTCTGGAGGCGTCGAATAATTTTAAAACTTTGTTTCTCAGTTCATTCATTCCGCCCGGAAATTGCGGAAGCTGTGTTGGATCATTTGTTGAATTGGACACCGTTTCCTGATTCAGATTGATGTTTTTACCTTCTTGCGGCCGGATGGTATCCTGGATCTTTTTATTTTCGATCAGCTGCTCAGGAATTTCAGATGCTTCAGACAAATCATATTTTGCAGATTCCGTACCTTCGTTTTGTTTGGTTTGGTCTGCCGGATCGTAATCAGGCCCTGACATTTTCTTTTGTGTCCTTTCAATCATTTTTTCAATCGGATGGGCATAGGTTTTTTCTACAAATAATCCGAAAACAATGACCAGAGCAGGGATACTGATGGCTTTTTTCACTTGGGTCCATGTGGACTTCTTGGTGTTCATCATAATAAAACGTTTTTTGGTATTTTTAAAATTGAATGTATTGGTGAGGGTATAATTTTGATTTGAGATGATTTCTTCTAATACTAAATTCTGATAGTCTTTGACGTTAAAATTATTTTTCAAAACCGAGTCATCCGCCAGGAATTCATGATTCATAAGGATGGCGTTTTTGTAAAAGTAGACAGCAGGATTGAACCAAGTGAAAGCTTTCACTATTTCGATAATAATGAGATCAATGCTGTGATTCTGTTCCAGGTGGCTTTTTTCATGCAGAAAAATTCTATCATCTATTTGATTATTCATGAAATATCTTTTTCCTAAGTAGATCGTATCCCAAAAACTGAAAGGCTGTATTTCATCTTCTGTTACTGAAACTTTCTGATTTTGATAAATGATCTTTTCTCCCTTTACATTTTTGATTTTCATAAATGAAATAATGAGTCTGCATAGGAATACAGTAGTGATGATTCCATAGATTATCCAGATCAAATTAATGAAGTCGAAATCGTTCTGCCCGGGTGTAAGATCCAGAATCTGCTGGGTAGTTTCAAGGGTAGTCTGTAAACGGTTGACAGGTTTCGGAGCTTCCGTACTGATGGAGATAAAAGGAACCGCATAAGAAAACAACAATGAAAATAGCAGATAGATCCTATTGAACCGGTACATCTTTTCCTTCTGCAAAAATCCATAGTACAATGCAATCAGCAGGGCAGAGCACAGTATAATTTTAAAAAGGATTATCATTTTTCATCAATTTGCCTGTCGATAATTTCACGGAGTTCTTTCAGCTCTTTCTGGGATAGTTTTGCGTTCGAGGTAAAAAACGAAGCAAACTGTGTTACAGAACTGTTGAAAAAACGGTCAATCATGGAAGACATTTCTTCTTTGAAATATTCCCCTTTCGCGATTTTCGGAAAGTATTCGCGGGAATTTCCATACAAGTTGTAGCCAACAAAATCTTTGTTCTGCATTCTTTTCAACAGCGTGGCAATCGTGGTCGTTGCCGGTTTTGGCTCCGGATAAGACTCCAGGATATCCTTCATGAATGCTTTTTCTTTTTCCCAAAGAATATCCATAAGGCCTTTTTCAGAATCGGTAAGTTTTATTTCTTTCATATTCTACGGATTGTTAATTTGTTCTACAAATGTAGAATAAAAATATGAACTGCCAAATTTTTATGGCATTATTTTTCCATCCATTTCCGGAACCATCAATCTAATCATATGAAATTCAATAAATTTTACATTTCTGCTTTCAGCTTATTCCTGATTTTATCTTCTTGCAAAGACAATACTGTGAATGCACAGAGCCTGGGTAAAGACGGAAGTGTGGAAACCAAAGAACCAAATTCTCCGGAATATAAGCCCGCATTTGCAGGACAGACCAGGATAAAAGCTGTAAAGACCTCAACGCCCTACAATGTGGAGGTTCTGAGTAAAGACCTCGGAAAACCCTGGGGAATCATCAACCTGCCGGACGGACGTTTTTTAATTACGGATAAAAGAGGATATATTAATGTTGTTTCGGCCGACGGAAAACAGATCTCCAAAATTGAGGGATTCCCGAAAGTGGATTCCAAAGGCCAGGGAGGAATGCTGGATGTCGCCCTGGATCCGGACTTCAACAATAACCGCATGATCTATTTCAGTTTTTCAGAGCTTTACGAGAAAGGAAATCATACCGCAGTGGGAAAAGGGATGCTTTCTGCCGATCTGAAGAACGTTTCAGGAGTTCAGGTTATTTTCCGGGCAACTCCGACCTACGATGGCGACAAGCATTACGGCAGCCGGCTGGCTTTTGACAAAGACGGAAACCTCTTCGTAAGTACCGGCGAGAGATCGGATAAGCAGACCCGGTTTTATGCCCAGAGAACGGATAATTATCTAGGGAAAATTTTAAAAATAACAAAAGACGGGAAACCGGCGCTGGGAAATCCTTTCATCGGGAAAACAGGCTTTAAACCGGAAATTTATGCTTACGGGATCAGGAATCCTCAGGGAATGGCCATCGATCCCAACGGGACACTTTGGGATGTTGAAATGGGACCGAGAGGTGGTGACGAGATCAACCTGATCAGGCCGGGTAAAAACTATGGCTGGGGCGATGTTACCTACGGAATCGAGTATTCCGGGGAAAAAATTAATAACGGAACTACGCAAAAGGCCGGAACGGAACAACCGGTATATTACTGGGATCCGGTTATTTCCCCAAGTGGCGTTACCTTCTATACCGGAAACATGGAAGAATGGAAAGGTAATCTGTTTATCGGCTGCCTGAGCGGCGAGCATATCAACAGGATTGTAATGAAAGACAATAAAGTTGTAGGCGAGGAACGCCTTCTTACAGATCAGAAAGAAAGGTTCAGGGATGTACTGAACGGTAGTGACGGTAGCCTGTATGCCGTGACGGACAGCGGAAAGCTGTACAGGATTTCGAAAAAGTAAACTCTTCAAATAAACATTATAAAGAACGGGTTCAGAATATTTTTCTGAACCCGTTTATTGTATCGCTTTAAGCTTCTTCCAGATGTACTGTGAAATGCCTCAGGAGCTCAGGCTCCCAGGTGATTCTATACCCTTTGGTGATTTCTTCCCGTCTCTCATATACGTTTTTAATCGCGGCGGCAATATAATCCATATGATTATTCGTATAAGTTCTCCTTGGAATGGCGAGGCGTACCAGTTCCAGCTTAGGATAACGGTTTTGTCTGGTCTCCGGATCCCTGTCAGCCAGCAAGGTCCCGATTTCCACAGTTCTGATACCGGCTTCTTTATAAATTTCCAGTCCCAGGGTCTGTGCCGGATATTCTTCGCGGGACACTTCCGGAAGGAAATTCAGGGAATCGATAAATACCGCATGTCCCCCAATCGGTTTCTGTACCGGGATCCCATATTCGATGAGCTTATGGCCCAGGTACTCCACCTGGGAAATTCTGCTTTCAAGGTAAGCAAATTCCGTAGCTTCATCCAGTCCTACTGCCAATGCGGCCATATCTCTTCCGGCCATTCCGCCATAAGTAATAAAGCCTTCATAGATAATGGTAAAATTGGAAGCCTTTCTGAATACTTCTTCGTTATTCAGGGCAATGAATCCGCCGATATTTACAAGGCCGTCTTTCTTTGAACTCATGGTCATTCCTTCTCCATAAGAAAATATCTCTTTACAGATGTCCTTGATGCTTCTGTGCTCCTGTCCTGCTTCTCTTTTCTTGATGAAATAAGCATTTTCAGCAAATCTCGCCGAATCAAAAAATACAGGGATTCCGTATTGCTCGGATAATGCTTTTACTGCTTTCATATTTTCCAGAGATACGGGCTGGCCTCCGGAAGAGTTACAGGTAATGGTAATCAGGCAGAAAGGGATCTTTTCTTTCGGATGGCTTTTATAGACTTCTTCCAGTTTTTCGAGGTTGATGTTTCCTTTGAACGGGTGAAGGTCATTGATATCGAATGCTTCATCTATGGTACAGTCGATAGCATGGGCTTTCCTGAACTCAATATGCCCTTTTGTGGTATCAAAATGCGAGTTTCCGGGAATCACGTCACCGTCTTTCACCAGTACGGAAAACAATACGTTTTCTGCTGCTCTTCCCTGGTGGGTGGGTAGAAGGTATTTGAATCCGGTAATCTTTTGAACGGTGGCATGCAGCTGCTCGAAAGATCTGGATCCGGCATAGCTTTCATCCCCCGTCATCAGGGCTCCCCACTGCCTGTCAGACATGGCGCCCGTTCCGGAATCCGTCAGCAGGTCAATGAAGACCTGTGAAGATTTAAGGTTGAATAAATTATAACGGGCTTCTTTCAGCCACTGTTCTCTTTCTTCTCTGGTAGACTGGCGGATTTCTTCCACCATTTTAATGCGGAAAGGTTCCGCGTATGGTAAAGTCATGGATTAAATATGTTTAAGGATTGTTATAGAAAAATTGAAATAATTTCATCGATCAGAGGTCTGCACAGGAAATGCTATTCCGGTGCCTTGAAGATATTATCATCTGAATGAAATCCTGCAACTCCGCCGCTAACGGCAAATTTCATGGCTGAAGCTGCGGTCATGCCCACGACGGGCTTGATATTTTTTTCTTCCGTAACAATTACCCAGCCCGAAATGGCATAGGAATGCGGGAGGTAAACGGCCACATAATTGTGTTTTTCCACATCGGCCATCTCTTTCTGGGTCAGAAAGCCGATTCTCCAGATCTCGGGATTCTCATTGGTTTTCACCCAGACCGGATCATTGAATTTTTTCTTGTCTCCCACGAAGGACGACATAACGTCTTTAGTGGGGGTATAAATATGTTTTACGCCCGGCGTTTTTTCTAGCAGACGGTCCATGGAATCGAAAAAGAATTTCCCAACCACGAATTTATTGCCCAGGAAACCTAATGCGGCCGTAAACAGGATCGTCGAAATAAAAACCAGCCCCGGAATTTCTTTGGCTACCGACGGGATGATATTATCAATGGAAGTCACCACATACCAGATAACGAAAATCGTTAGGCCGATTGGTCCGATGATAACTAATCCCTGGAAGAAATTCTTCAGGAAAAAATTGGCTATATTTTCAAACGTAAATTTTTTCAATGTCTGTTCTTATCCGTGTATGGTTTCACCTTTTCCGTACGATTGAATGATTCCGGCTTCATAGTCAAGCCATTCTTCCCATCGCGCATTGACTTTTTCCGGGTCTCCAAGCTGCCTTGCGAATCCGATGAACGTCGTATAATGATTAGCTTCCGAAATCATCAGCTCACGGTAAAACGTTTTCAGTTCCTCATCCTGTATGTTTTCCGTAAGCACTTTGAATCTTTCACAGCTCCGGGCTTCTATCATGGCTGCGAAAAGCATTTTATCAACAATCAGGTCTTCACGGCTTCCCTGGATGATGAACTTCATCAGTTCATTAACATAATCATCCTTTCTGGCCCTTCCGAAGGTATACCCTCTTTTCTTGATGATTTCATGCACCTGGTTGAAATGGTCCAGTTCCTCCTGTGCAATGGCAAGAAGTTCCGTAACGATTTCCGGGTGCTCGGGAAGCATGGTGATGAGGCCGATGGCATTGGTAGCCGCTTTCTGCTCACACCAGGCATGATCCGTTAAAATTTCTCCGATGTTCCCCTCTGCAATATTGGCCCACCTTGGGTCGGTAGGGAGTTTCAGCTTAAACATGTTTCAAATTTTCTGTAAAATTAAAATAAATTGCGATATGGAAGAACTTTTATTGGATTTTAATGTTTTCAGAATATAAGTGTTGGTTTTCCTTAAAAGATTTTAAAATAATGGTATTTATTTTGATATTATGTCTATAACATTAAAAAAATAAAACAATGAAAACAATTCCAATGCTGAAAAGCAAAATCAGTCAGGCATTTGCCCTTATTTTGTTCACTCTGATGTCAGGATTTACTTTTGCACAGGAAAACAGCGGAAGTACAGGAACCGATGTTACCGTAAATTCTACCACCACAACAACGACAACACAGTGGTACACTGACCCTAAATACATTATTATAGGTGCTGTGGTACTCATTCTTATCGTTGTACTCCTCACCCGGAATGGAAGAAGAGACAGAGGTTAATCAGGCTGCTGTCTTCTTTCTTAGAAATTCCAGTATTTTCCATCCCTCTGCATCCGTTTTTTTAAGGACAGGTGCAATCAGCGATGCTAAAATAATATTAATGCCGTAGATGAGGATCATCATGATCCACCACGGCATTTTTCCGTTTATAGGAACAACAATGAAGTATACCAGTGATGAGCTGATTCCTTGGGCGAAATAAAAGAATATGGCATTTTTACCTATATAAGTGATGAAATTTTCTTTGGTGACCTTAAGCCTGTTGTATAACGTAAATAAAGTAACCAGGGAAAATAATGTCCAGATTATATAAGGGATCTTAGGAGGGAACTTATTCCTGTTGATCTGATAAAAAATATCGCTTCCGTAAGACCAGAACATCAGTATCAGCAGGGCACCTACAGCCAAATAAAGCAACGGGACCATCAGGGTGCTTATTTTTTTGCCTCTCATCCTGTTGCCGATCAGGAAAACCGCCAGATAAAAGCTGACATATCCCACCTGGCCCGTCGGATAGTAGAACGGGAAAAAATTAAACAGCAGTGTCAGGATAATGCAGAGGGCAATAAACCAGTTGATATGTTTCGGAAAAAACTTTAGGATTAGCACTCCGAATACACTCAGGATGAAATAGACTTTCAGGTACCAGAAACTTCCCATCACCACCGGGAAAGTATCGGCATTGGTGTACTGGTGCAGGTACCAGTTCCCAAGCGTCTGCCATTGCGGTTCTGCAGATATTGCCGTTGCTGCATATTTGGATCCGAAAGTGGAATAAAAATGCTGGAGCCACTCTGCTGAAAAGAAGCTGAGGCCGAATACCTTGAAAGAATAATCCGCAAAAAACAGCAGGGTCACAAAAATCATATAGGTAATCTGCAGTTTCAGCAGCCTGTAGAATGTTTTTTCAATATTGCTGCCTGAGGTTATTCCGCTCAATGCATAAAACAGAGCTACATCAAATACCAGCGAAAGCACCCTTACTTCGGCCGGAATATAAAACTGTCCGGACCAGAAAGCGGTGTGGATGAAGATGATGGACAGGGTAGCGAGCCCTTTGGCAAAATCAATATAAAGATCTCTTTTCATGCAGGGTATTGGATATAATTGATACAGCCAAAAATAGATAAAGTTTTCCGAATAGTTTTTACAAAAAAAGAAAGCAGAACCGTAATCCTGCTTTCTTTACTGTAAATATTGAGAATGAATGTTATTATTTCAGTTGTTTGAACTCTTCGGCAGAGATCTCTCCGGACTGGATTTTTCTCAGCTCGTCAATATACTGCATCATATAGGCATCAAGTTCCGGATTCCTTGAATTTTTCCCCATTTTATATGTGCCGTTCAGCACACCCTGGTAATAGTAGAAAAAGTTGTAATCAAAATCAGATGCAGAAAGGTTATACTGCCCCAGCAGGAATCCCAGACGCACTGCTGATCTTCTTTGTGGCGGTGTACCGTGGTGGCCCGGGCTTGTCGTCGCGTAATCCCCGATGCTCTGGGCAAATTCATAAGCTGCAGCAATTTCGGAGAATTGCGTTTTATTGTAGCCTTCCGGTCTTCTCAGGTAATAGCCTGCAAATCCGTCCGCCTCAAGCTCATTCGGCCTGGCTGTGGATTCGTTTACGGAAGGCAGTCCGAAAATGTACTGGAGCTGATGGCCGTACTCATGGGCAAGGATCATGGCATTTACAATATCCCCGCCTTTGTTTTTGGCATCATAATAGATGGCATAACCGTAATAAATTTTCCCGGTAGAATAGGAGATGGCATTGTAGGTAGAATTCGGGCTGGATGGGTCATCAACAAATCTCAAAGTAGGATTGTTTCTGCCCCATAAGCTGGCGATTTTAGTCATCTGGCCATTCATGAAGTTGGTATCCGTTGAGGTTTTCAGGGTCGTTTTCAGCACTGCTGAGGAATTCCAGTTCTGGTCTACATAGTAACATGCCTTTTCCCGTTCATTAGGCTGCTCGACTTTGGCACTTTCAGCTTGGGGCTGTTGTAAAAGATTGTTGTCTTCGGTAGAGTTGTCATTACATGCTGTTAAAGAGAATACAGCAATAGCTCCTGCTAAACAGCAGAAATTAAAGTTTTTCTTCATATTAAAAATTTTGGTATCGACTAAGTTATAAAATTATCTTTTACACGGAATGATATTCATCTGAAAAAATATTCGTAGCATAGTGAATAGGATAAGTGTTTTATTTCGCAAAAAATAAAGATTGATTATGAGAGGATTGGAAAATTATTCATATATTTGCACCTCGAATAACTAAAATTTTATAAACAATGTTTGCAATTGTAGAAATAGCAGGGCTTCAATACAAAGTTGAGCAAGACCAGAAGTTGTTTGTAAACCGTTTGGCAGGAGACAAAGGATCAAAAGTTTCTTTTGACAAAATTCTTCTTACCGTAAACGGTTCAATCACTGTAGGCGCCCCGGCTGTAAGCGGAATCACTGTAGAGGCAGAGATTCTTGATCACGTTAAAGCTGATAAAGTAATCGTTTTCAAAAAGAAAAGAAGAAAAGGTTACAAAGTTAAAAACGGTCACAGACAATCTCTTACTCAGATCCAGATTACCGGTATCACCGGATTTGAAGGAGCTAAAAAGGAAGAGAAAGCTGCTAAGAAGACCACGAAAAAAGCAGATGCTGAGACTGCTGAAAGCGCAGAATAATTGTAAAACCAAAAAACCTTAGAATAAAATGGCACATAAGAAAGGAGTTGGTAGTTCCAAAAACGGTAGAGAATCACACTCCAAAAGATTAGGAGTAAAGATTTTCGGAGGTCAGGAAGCTATTGCCGGAAATATTATTGTTAGACAAAGAGGTACGCAACACCACCCGGGTGCAAACGTGGGTATCGGTAAAGACCACACTTTGTTTGCATTGGTAGACGGTAAAGTAGTTTTCAGAAAGAAAGCAAACAACAGATCTTTTGTATCTGTAGAAGCAAACGCATAATTTATTTATCCGTTTATACACAATTTAATCCTCAGCAGTTTTGCTGAGGATTTTCTTTTTATTTATACTATTGATTATTATTTTACGTTATATAAAAACCAATTCTAAAATAAAATCAATATGAAACACGTAAAAAGACTTTCCAGAAATGAGCTCAGAACCCTACAGGGCGGTTTTAAGTGCGAAGGGATTTCCTGTGACTGGTACTGCAGCCTGCCTGCAGGAAGCCGTCCGGTATGCCTTTCGCCCCAGACCTTAGTGCCGATCTGCGGCGGATGCAACAGTGCAGATATATAACCATAGCTGCAGCGAAATAAAAATCTCCTTCTTCACGAAGGAGATTTGCTTTTTAGAATCCTACCTGGAAACCTGCTTTTACGCCGAATTTGGAGATATCCGGCCGGTCCAGGTAATTGCCCCGCCAGTTAAAATCTACCCTGAAAATCCTGAGGTTCCCGAAACCGATGTTTTCAATTCCGAAACCGTATTCAAAATAAACATGGTCACTTGGAGCAGAGTATTTGAAACCGGCAACATTGATGTTCCTGGATTCATCGCTTAATGTTCCGTAAGCGCCTCTCAGGAAAGCCACTTCCCTTAGTTTGAGCTTTTTGATCAGCGGAATAAATGACAGGATCTTACCGTTGAAGTGATGTTCCAGATGCAGGGTAGTATAAGTGTCTGCAACAAATTCATAGTAATTGAGCTGCGCAAAGGTATTGGGCGCAAGGCTGTACGACTGGTTTCCCGGGATTACGTTCTGCAGGGCCAAAGGGACGGTATCGAAGTTTTTCCCGGCTTCAAAATTCACCATCATTTTACCCCAGCTCCCGATCAGGACCGGTTTATAAAACATGAACTGCAGCTTATTGTAATTATAGTCAGCGTTAAACAGTCCTTCTATACCACGGGTATATTTAAGGATAATGGTCGGCGCAAGTGTGCCATGTTCGGTACGGTCGACACCAGTCTGGGAAAATTTGGCGCCCGGCCTTGCAATAAGGCTGAAGGTAACGTGTGAATCATTCAGGGTTTTCCTCAGTTCCCCGTTGCGGTAATACATCAGGTTGAATCCCGAAGGATTGGCGGATTTAATGCTCTGCATGGTTCCGTCTACTCTGAGCTGGATATTTTTCCAGGGTTCGATAGACGTGAACACATTGGTCTGGTTAACGGAGCTTAATGAGGCATTTTCACCTCTGGCAAATACCGTTGATGAAGCAAAGGTCCTGGACATGATCCCGTCATCATTGGTCAGCTGGACACCTAACTGAAGAATGTCTCTTCTGGTTCCTGCCCCGATCATAAACCGGTTGACCCTGTTAAACATATATTTGGCTTCCGCACCGTATTTCAGCTGTTGGTCCTTAAATCCGTATGCCGTATAAAACTGGACCCTCCACGGGTCATTACGGGTAAAATACGTTCTGGCTCCGATCCTGATCCGGTCGCCTTCCACATCATTTTTTCCGTAGACAGAAAAGATAGGACCCAGATCGATGGCTTTAAAGACGTTATAATACCCTGAACCAAGGGTTTCGTACAGTTTTACGATACGATTGAATTTTGGGGTCTTTTCAAGCCTGTCAAGCATCTCATAGACGCCCTGTTCGCTTTTGGATAATGAATCAGGCCTCGCTTTGGCCCAGTACGCATCATCTTTTTCTACAAAACCGCTTTCATATTCTTCTGCCTTGCGGTTGAATACCTTCGGGTCAAGAGCTTTATTGAAATCATATTCAGAATAGTCTACAGTTCTTTTCGCGATCAGACTCTTTGCCGTTTTCTTTTTTGAGAAAGGCGTCATTTCGATTTCGGTCACGAACTTCCTAGGAAGAAAAGTATTCTCATCCGGGTTGTCATATTCCAGTTCGGTGGAGATGCCGTTGATAAAATTGACATTGATCTTTTTCGTTGATTTTAAGGTAGCTCCCAGCACGGCATAGCTGTCTTTTGCAATATAGAGGTAGCCCTGAAAAGCCAGGACCTCTGTCCGTTTAGGCTGATACCGGATTCTGAATGCATTCTCCCCGCGTACGGATATGGTGTCAATCAGATTATAATCGTAAGTACTGAACCCGTCCGTTCCTACCGGGCTGGGAAAACCGATGTCGAAATAGTTCAGTGTATTGTCATAGATATTGATGTCGCGGTACAGGTTTTTAGCTGTTAGAATGACGATCTGATTATCCTGGAACCCGGAGGTCTTTTGTGCAACGAGCAGTTTCTTGTTTCTTTTGGCCGGCCTTTTTTCACCGTAATTTTCGTACACAGCTTCATTAAGGAATAGCGGAAGCGCCAGTTTGCCGCTGGCAGTGGAATCGGCATAATCGAAGACAAAGTCCAGCTTGTTGAACATTTTCTTTTTCATGAAGGCACTGTCCAGGTTATTGGCATCAAACTCTATCTTCTCGTATTCCTTATAAGTGTATGTGTCAAACTTATCCAGCCCGTTGTTTCTTTTCCGTTTCCATACTTCCTGCATGATGGCATAGGCCGGATTCTCTTTTTTATTTTTATACTTCGGCTTTTCATTGTGAATCACCACTTCCTGGATATCGCTGACTTTCTCACGGGAAAGTTTAACCAGAAGCGGAGCTGTGTTGTCCTGAGCAATACTGATCGTTGCCAGGGCATAGCTTTTTTTCAGGAATTTCAGCTGGTAAATGATGCTGTCTGACTGTACTGTGAATGCTGCGGAAGAAGTAGTCAGTACCGCTTTATCTGATTCATTGATGAATACATCCACTCCGGTGATTTCCTTGTTGGTTTTGGCATCGATAATTCTGCCGCTGACAGTACTTTGGGAATAGATGAAGCCGGAAAAGAATGTGAAGATTAAAAGATAATAATATGGAGTATGGTTAAACATTTGTTGTTTTATCAGGCATTAGCATAAACAAAAAGTATGCACTTTATTTTAAACGGTATCATTTCGGATAAATTTCATTAATCCGGTAAAAAAGTGCAAATGTACTGAATTAATATCAGCCGTTTCATGATGAGCATCAGGGCATGGATTTTAATTCAGTATGCTATGAATAAAAACGGTTTAATTATGTGGCTGAAGCTGCCGAGCACTAAAGCCACGGGATTGATTCTCTATCTTTATATGGTAATGAAGATCAGATTGCTCTCAGTGGTTACCGGAAAAAAAAATTGTCTGATCAACACAATACATGATAAGATCAGACAATTTTTTGATAATCTGTTTAGTGTGTTACACTAAAGTTCGATACTGTTATTTCTTACACTATATTTTTTTTTCAATTGTCTTTCTTCCTCGCGCATTTCTTTTGACTGAAAAAATTCATCCGGCAATTGCATACCCGCAGGCATATGCTGAGCAAATGTCTCTTTTATACCCGCAAAAGGATTCTTTTTATATTGATCGTATTTTTCTAAAAATTTTTCTTTTGTAACTATATTAGGTACGGAACTGATATATTTATCCATATATGATTCAAACTGGATATCGCCGGTTTTTCTGTTTCCTTTCAGTTCCCAGGAATAATTTTTTCCCTGATCTTCAATTTTGACGATTAATCCCGGAAGGCCATAAAATTTGTAGGGTCCATCCTGAAACGGGATTTCAGTCGTGAACCATGCAATCCACTTCCTGCCGCCAAAATCTGTAGTTGCTTTTTGAGTGTTGTATATACCGATTTTCTGTTTTTCATCCGAAATCTTCCAGTTCAGGTTTGGGTTTTCGCGATATGAAAAATAATCCAGGGAAATCAAACCTGTATACACCACTTCATGGATCGGGTATGTTTTGAAAATCCGATGCATGAATAGAGCATTTTTATTACCCAGTTTCTTAAGCTTAGGCATTTGGCCGATTTTTGAAAATTCCTGGAACACGGCATCTGCTAATGAATCGTTCTGAATTTTGTCATAGGATTGGTAAAGAGATCTATTCTGATCAATATCCAAAACCATCATTTCCTTTTCGATTTGTACAGAATCCTTACTGGGTTTGTAGGTCAGCTCATAAAAGAATCGGTTTGCTGTATTTTGTGCATTAAGCAGCACAATAGCCATGGTCAAAATGACCTGTAAAACTTTTGTCATAATCGATGTTTTAGGTGGTATGTTTAATTGTATTGGTTGAATGCGTATTTTTTTGTTCTGTCAGGTCTCCTTTCAGGAAAGAGTCAAGAACATGGTTCATATCCGGAAAAGACGGATCTTCCCAGTATTTTGATGTGTAATAACTTCCGTTGATGTCAAACTTTACTTTATGATCATCTTTACGGTCTCCGGATTCAAAGGAAGTCGGATAGAAATTAGCATAGATATGGAGTATATTGTAGTTCAGTTCGTTTTTGTATTTCAGTTTTATAGATCTATTTTGATTGTATTCCAGAAGGTCTTCCAGTGTTTTCCGGGAATCTTTGTTATAAGTGATATTTATAATATTTCTGGTATATAAAAAATGATATCCCAGGAATGCTATGTCTTTTTCCGGATATTGCACATCTTTGATCTCTATTTTGTCACTTTTCATGCTCTTCACTTCCTGATAAACCATGTTTTTGCTTTTTTTGTATTGATCAACGTTTCCCACCCATTTTACATCCGGAACTTGCATAAAAGCAGAGAACTCCCAAGAAGATGATTTTTTTAGGTTTAACTCTGATTTCGGCAATCTGAAAACCCTATACTGCTGGATCCGGATAGCTTTCAGTTTTTTTGTTTTGCTGTTGAAAATATATCTTATAATCCCGTCAGCATAGCCATTTACGGTATTGTTAAGGGTTATATAGGTATTGAAGTTTCCCGTAACATATATGTATTTCCCGGTTTTATTGCTTTTGACTGGCATAGGATCAATTTCTGTAACCTGATCACTAATTTTGATTACCGGCTGATCAAAATCTGAGTAGGACAGGGTATCTATGGGAATATTCTTGTACACAAGCTGAAATTTCTCCTGATCAGGTTTCAAAGATTGTTTATTAATTTTACCGCCGACATCAGAATACGCTGAAATACTACCGTCTTTGCCGAAAACCGAAACCTGTGGCAACGGTTTTCCGGTCCTTTCGGAAACAAAGGTGATGCTCTGCGCATTGATGAAGCTGTACCATACGATCAGTAAGAATAACAGTGTGCTTTTTTTCATGATAATTGTATATTGAAGATTAATAATCCTATCCTTTATAAGACAATTAAAATGTCGAAAAAGTTTCACCGGATTGATATTTTTATTTTCAATATAAAAAAACCGATAACTGACATCAGTCTTTCTCCGCAATTTTTCATCATTCATAAAGTGGCACGGTAAACATTGAGATCGTTTTTGCAAAATATTTTTAGTATTGATATAAGAACAGGGCAGTTGCTGAAGATCTTCTTAAATCCTTAATGTTCATTAGGCTCCTCTTTTAGATCTCCTTTAAAAAAGCTGCTGAAGACCGGCTGCATATTGGGAAAAGAGGGATCCTGCCAATACTTGGACTGGTAATTACTGCTGTTTTTGTTGAACCTTACTTTTTTAATATCATTATTATTGCTGAAACTGAATTCCGTAGTGTAAAAATTATTATATAATGCTAATTGATTGTATTCGGATTCACTCTTATGTTTAAGCTTCATGTAAATAAGTTCATTATATTCCAGGAAGTCTCTTAACGTTTTTCCTGATCCTTTTTCAAAAGACATACTGAACACTTTTCTGAAATCATAAAACCGGAATCCTAAGAACCCGATTTCTTCTCCCTTGGCCATCGCCTGGATCACTTCAATCTGATCTTTCACATCACCCTTCAATTCTTTTATGGTATTGCTTGCTTTTTTATATTCCTCAGGATTTCCCAAATGTTTAAGTTTCGGCAGATCCAGGGAATTTACATAATCATAAGAAGAAGTGTTTTTTATATCATTCGTTGCAGTTTCTAATCTGAATATTCTGTACTGCTCTACATTGGTACTTTTCAGCTTTTTTGTTTTGTTGTCAAAAACATAGGTAACAATCCCATCGGCGTAAGCATTGAGCCTGTCGTTAACAGTGACATAGGCATTGAAATTTCCCTTGATAAGTATGTACTTTGCTGGCTTGTCATTTTTGATGACTACCGCTTCAATATCTTTGATGCGGTCATTAATCTTGATGATGTCCTTATTAAAATCGGAATACGATAAAGTGGCAATGGAAACATTGTCATAAACCAGCTGGAATTTTTCCTGGTCAGGTTTTAATGACTGCTTATCAATTTTACCGTCAATATCCGAAAAAGCCAGGATGCTGCCGTCTTTTCCAAAAACTGAAACTTTAGGCAGAGGCTTACCGGTCTTTTCGGAAACGAAAGTAATGCTTTGTGCATTAATAAAACCGTAGAATGCGATAACCAGAAATAAAAAGATCTTTTTTGTCATGCTGTCTTGTTTTGAATTATTGAAGAATCATTTCTATTGATAAGACAACGCCAATAGCAAAAAGGTTTCAGGTGATCTGCATTTTTTACCGGAAAGCATAAAAAAGACTGATCATTACAATCAGTCTTTCTGTTGATGGTATTATATTTTATCAAAAAGTACATTTTGAATTTCATACTAACATTTCTCCCGAATATCTATATTATAGGCATCATTGAAGTACGGATAAATATATTAAGGCTTGTATATGCAAAATCATACTTATTGTATCAGGGAATATGCCTTGCCTATTCTTTACTTTCCATTGGGTAATTCCCTTAGGTCTTCTTTGAAGAAGCTGCTGAAAACCGGCTGCATGGTAGGAAAAGAGGGGTCCTGCCAATATGGTTTCTGGTAATTGCTGCTGCTTTTATTGAAATTTACTTTTTTAGTATCATCATCATTACTAAAATTGAATTCTGTCACATAAAAATTATTGTATAATATCAATGGATGGGGGATGGGTTTCTCTTTCAGTTTAAATTTTGAGGAGCGGATTTCACCGTAG
Organism: Chryseobacterium camelliae; assembly: GCF_002770595.1. Lineage (NCBI taxonomy): Bacteria > Pseudomonadati > Bacteroidota > Flavobacteriia > Flavobacteriales > Weeksellaceae > Chryseobacterium > Chryseobacterium camelliae. The sequence goes on from NZ_CP022986.1 coordinate 2,914,166, forward strand.
TCCAGAAAGTCTCTCAACGTTTTTCCTGATCCTTTTTCAAAAGATATGTTTATAATTTTTCTGTAATCATAGACCGTTACTCCCAAAAATGAAAACCCTTTTTCCGACCCGATTTTATCTAAGATTTCAACCTGGTCACTCTGATCTCCTTTTAATTCTTTAATCTTATTTTTTCCGAGCTTATATTCCTCCGGCTTTCCTACGTATTTAAGTCTTGGTATATCCAACCCTGCTGTATAAGATAAGAAAGATCCATTCATTTCATCCTGCAATTTGAAGATCCTGTACTGCTCCACATTGATACTTTTCAGTTTTTTTGTTTTATTATTGAAAATATAAGTCACGATCCCATCAGCATAGCTTTTCAGCCTATTATCTGAAGTTACATAAGCATTGAAATTCCCCCTGATAAGAATATACTTGGCGGGCTTGTCATTTTTGATGACTACCGCTTCAATATCTTTGATGCGGTCATTAATCTTGATGATGTCCTTAATAAAATCGGAATACGATAAAGTGGCTACGGAAACATTGTCATAAACCAGCTGGAATTTTTCCTGGTCAGGTTTTAATGACTGCTTATCAATTTTACCGTCAATATCCGAAAAAGCCAGGATGCTGCCGTCTTTTCCAAAAACTGAAACTTTAGGTAGCGGCTTACCGTTTTTCTCGGAAACGAAAGTGATGCTTTGCGCATTAAACAAACCGTACAATGCAATCACCAAAAGAAAAAAAATCTTTTTTGTCATACTGTCCTGCTTTGAAATATTAAAGAATCATTTTTATTGATAAGACAATGACGATGGCAAAAAGGTTTCAGGCTACCGGAATTTTTAACGGTAAAGCAAAAAAAAAGACTGATCATTAAAATCAGTCTTTTTTATTATCAGTCTCAGAAATAATACTGATGCATTTCAGAATCTTCGACATCACCTATATTCTCAAATATGAAAATAATTCTGCAGGGCTATAAGTCCGAACCCTATTTATGGCTACAGGAAGCATGGCTATTATTTGGATGTATAGTTTGCATGTGTTCCAGGTTTAATTTTAGTAAGCCGTTTTTAGTTCATTGCCTCCACTACTGTCTTACTGTCGACAAATTGCTCAAAACGTACAATTTTACCATCACGCAAATCCCAAACGTGCACAACCCTTGCAGCAAATGGCTTCATCGTTATTTTATAGGTTCCTGTATAGGTGCCGGTGACCGCAATCTGGTTATCACCTGTAATATAATTCTCAGGTGTAAATTTATAATCTATCCATTCTGTTGCTAAGCGATGAAAGACATTTCTCGAAATTTCCTGAATGCCTGTATAAGTGCCTGCATAAGGAAACCCGGCAGCCTCGGTCCATTGGGCATCAGGAGCCAGATATGCTTTCAGGTTTTCACCGTTTTCTTCTGAAGTTTTTCCTTCGTATGTGCTTTTTACAATTTCTAAATTTGTCATAGTTGTAAATGGTTTTAAATGCCAGACTGAACAATTATGTTTTTTTGTTTACCACTTCATCTCTCCGGTCAATACTTTAGCACCCAACATCAAAGCCATTTCAAAAGTCAGATTCGGATATTTTGTTTTGATGGCTTTTATTAAATCTTCAGAGGTCCTGCTGGTCTTTAATGCCTCTTCATAAAAAAGAATATATTCTTTGGTGTGCTTTACTGAAGTGAGATCAAGAGCATCCCCGGTTTTACCGTGTGCAGGAATAACAACAGAAGGATTTAACGCAATGATTCTGTCAAGTATGTTGATCCAGTTGGAACGGGCCTCAGCTGTCTGCGCATCAGCCATCCAGATATTAAAACTATTACCGAATACATTTATTCCACCAACAACTGCTTTAGCTGCGGGAATATACACAAAAGTTTTTCCTGGGAAATCTTCCAATCCGATAATGTCAAATTTTTCACCTTCCAACTCAAGTATATTATCTTTTAAGACCTGTGGCAATACTATGTTTGATGTAATTGCTTTTCCTAGACGTTCGCCCCAAACGTCTAACTTTTTCTGAGCAGTTTTTGTTATTTGTTCAACAACGGCGGGTACTGCATAGGCAGTTACCTCCGGAAAATATTGTTTGAATACTTCTAACCCGAAATAAAAATCGGGATCGTTATGTGAGATGTAAATTGTGGTCAGTTTCTTACCGGATTCCTTAATCTTTTGGGCAACCGTTTCGGCATCTTCTAATGTGAATTGTGCATCAATTAATATTGCATCGTTTTTTCCTGATACGATTACGGATGCTACTCCAAAGCTGTTTTCAGATGCATTGAATACATCAAGATCATATGGGCCGGCTTTGATGGTTGTAAAGTTTTGTGCTTGTGTTGTCATATTGAATATCATTAAAATTGTGAATAATGCTGTTTTGGTTTTGTCTGATGTTCACGCTCAAAAAATAATCTACAATGTTTTTTTGAAATGTGATATGTTTGTCCTGCGCCGTTTCTTTGATTTTGATATACAAAGATGCGAATGGCACAAACCAAAAACATTGAACAAGTTCAATAAATTCAACTCTTTTTATCCAATGCAATTTTTTTTCTGATCCTACTCACAAATTCGTGGCTGATACCCAAATATGCTGCAACCTGTAAATTAGTTAGCCGTTGTGAAAGCATGGGGTATTTTTTTGTAAAATCTATATATCTCTGGTCAGCGGTTTTGCTTAGGTTATCTATCATTCGACGCTGTAATGCAACATGGGTTTTTTGTGTCATAATACGGAAAAGCTTTTCAACAGCAGGAATACTTTCATAAGCTACATCTTTGTCTGTCTTTGAGATTAAAAGGAGTTCACTATCCTCCAAAGCTTCAATATATAATTGTGACGGCATTCCATTTGTAAAACTGTCAATGTCAGTGACCCACCAATCTTCGGCAGCAAAATACAGTACTTTATCAAATCCGTTGGCATCGACATAATATACTCTAATAAGTCCTTTAAGTACAAAAGCTTCAAACCTGCACACTTCACCTTCGCGTAATAAAAATTCCTTTTTTTTAATTCTTTTTTGAGTAAATAAATTACAGAATTGCTCCAGATCTGATGCGGAGAGTTTAATGTGCCTGGCAATATTTTCTTTGAGTCGTTTCATGTTTTTCCAGTTTTATACAGGTATGCAATACTATTTTCTCTCTAAAATAATGATTACATTTTTAATCGCCAATGAAAAAAGGGCCTAAAATCATAATGATAATAAAGTTAAGCCCTTCAGTCTTCTCACAGCAAAACAAAAAAAGACTGATCATTACAATCAGTCTTTTTATTATCTTGTTATAAGCCCTTAGAAAGGATACTCATAAATTTCAGATTCGTGTAAATAAGGGTTTCCTGTAGGGATAAGTTTAAGTTTGGATAATGCAGTCATTACCGTAAAGATAAACAGTCCTCCTACGAAAAGGATCGCTCCGATAACCAATAGGAATACTTCAGGAGTTTTCCAGTATGGACCTACTGTTCCCGGCATTACCATATTGAAGTAGTCTACAATGTGTCCGAAGATCACCACGATTGCCATGATGGTTACCACTTTATAGTTTCTCTTGATGCTGCTGCTCACCAATACCAATAATGGTAGAAGGAAGTTAACGATCAGCATCGGCAGGAAAGTAGAAGAGTAGTGCTGGAACCTTCCGAAGAAGTAGTTCACCTCTTCCGGAACGTTAGCGTACCAGTATAACATGAACTGAGCAAACCATGTATATGTCCAAAGCATACTTGTTGCGAAAAGGAATACACCGAGGTCGTGCAGGTGATTATCATTGAACTGAGGCAGGAATCCGTTTTTCTTAAGGAAAACACTTAAAAGGATGATTACTGCAATACCGCTTGAAAGGCAGCTCACCATAGAATACCAGATATACATGGTAGAATACCAGTGAGGGTCAATAGACATCAACCAGTCCCAAGCCCAAGCTGCAGAAGCAAATCCGAAGAATGCAATATATCCTACAGCCCATCGGTATAACATCTGGTAATCTGTTCTTGATTTAGTTTCATCCACTTTCTTAGACTGCGCCTTAAGCTTCCATGCAAAGAACGATGCTCCTACTACATAGATGATTGTTCTTACTGCGTAGAAAGGAATGTTAAGGAACTTTTTCTTTTCAAACAGGATAACATCGAAGTTAGGCTTGGTAGGGTCTGTGAGATCCGGATCCATCCAGTGGAACAGGTGCCCGTTGTGCGTAATATTCAGGATCATAATGATCACCAGAATAGCACCTCCATATGGGATATAAGAAGCAATAGCTTCCATTACTCTTGTAATAATGATTGGCCAGCCTGCGTGCGCAGCGTGCTGGATACAGTAAAAGAACAGTACACAGCAGCTAACCCCGAAGAAAAATACAGCTACAAAATGGATGGACGCCAAAGGCTGATTGTGAATCTGCATGGCAGCATGTTCCAGGTGAGCTTCATGATCCTGAGGACCTACCATCTCGCTGGAGTGGGTAGGGGCATTATGGCCTGAAGAATGAACAGCCTCCATCATATGTTCGATCTTTTCAGTGGTGATTCCCTTATTCATAAAGAAACCGATACCAAACAAGACCAGACCTACAATAAGGAGAATTATAGATGTTGACTTTAATTTTGGTGAAAAACTATACATTTCTTGTCTTATTTTTTAGTTGCGGTAGAATCTGTTTTTGCTCCTGAAGCGGCTGCCGCCGGTGTTGCTGCATTCTTTTTGAATGCATTCATCACATACATGGCCACTCTCCATCGGTCTCCTGCGTTCAGCTGTCCGGCATAAGAACCCATCGCGTTTCTACCGTTCGTAATTACATAATGAACGGATCCTACAGTAATTTCTCTGTCTGCATAATTAGGTACTCCTGAGAAAGCTCCGCTCTGTACGATAGGACCTTGCCCGTCTCCTCCTACACCATGGCATGCAGAACATGTATGGTCGAAAAGGATTTTTCCTCTTTCAAGATCTTTTGCTGCATTGGCAGGATTCAGGGGAGAAGCCGTAAGGGTTTTTGAAGCATCATACCCTGCATTGTACTCATCTACATTTTTAGGAAGTTTTCCTTCTTCAAAAATACCGTCTTTATTTTGCGGAACCGTACCTTCTACCGGAGTAAGTCCTGTTGCTCCATTGTTTCTTACGAAAGCAGGGATTTCATTTTCATGATCAGAATAGGCATCCTGAGCTTTCATCAACGGGTCATAGGCTACCGGGAAATACATATCCGGGAAATATACCAGGGGCGTATTTTCTTTCGGACCGCAGGAATTAAGTAAAACTGTTGTTAAACCTAAAATCGCTGTAATTTTTAATACATTCTTTTTCATCTTAAGCATCTTTAACAGTTATTTCTTCTACTCCGGTTTCTATCAGCAGCTGCTTTACAGAATCCACATCATCCGTTACGAATTCCATCATGAATTTATCATCGGTAGTCCTTGGATCAGGGTTCTGTGCAGGTGCTCCCGGATACATTTTGTTTCTTACCAGGAAGGTAAGCGACATCATGTGGGCAGCACAGAATACCATTAATTCAAACATCGGAACCACGAATGCAGGCATGTTATGTGCCCAGTCGAACGCCGGCTTACCACCGATGTTCTGAGGCCAGTCATGGTTCATGGTATACCATGTGATGGTAGCACCAATCGTAACTCCGTAAAGAGCGTATAGGAATGCGGCATCAGAAATTCTCGTTTTCTTTAACCCTAAAGCTTTGTCCAGCCCGTGAACCGGGAACGGAGTATACACTTCGTTGATTTTAATTCCTTTATCGTTGAATGCTCTGACGCCGTTCATTAAATCGTCGTCGTCAGCATAAAGTCCGTATACAATTTTAGTGGTGCTCATCTCCTTCTTTTGCTTTATAAGTTTCACCTGAGATTTTCAAAATCGATTTTAATTCAGCCTGTGCAATTACAGGGAATGTTCTTGCGTACAATAAGAATAATACGGAGAAGAATCCGATTGTTCCCAAATATACACCCACGTCAATGATTGTTGGCTTAAACATCGTCCAAGAACTTGGTAAATAGTCTCTGGAAAGGTTGATAACGATGATATCAAAACGCTCAAACCACATCCCGATGTTGATGATCAGGGCAACAATGAAAGTCCAGATAATGTTCGTTCTCAGTTTTTTGAACCAGAATGAAGCAGGAATAACAAGGTTACAGATGATCAGGGACCAGAAAGCCCACCAGTAAGGTCCTACAGCAGCTCCCGGAGAAAGGTAAGTGAAATCCTCAAATCTGGATCCGGAATACCATCCGATGAAATATTCAGTAGCATACGCTACGGTTACCATACCACCGGTAAGGATGATTACGATGTTCATGATTTCGATATGGTACATGGTAATATATTCTTCCAGGTGACACACTTTTCTGGCTACAAGCAATAAGGTCTGTACCATCGCGAACCCTGAGAAGATCGCACCCGCAACGAAGTAAGGAGGATAGATGGTAGAGTGCCATCCTTTGATTACCGAAGTGGCGAAGTCAAAGGATACCGTGGTGTGTACCGAGAATACAAGTGGTGTAGCCAAACCTGCCAATACCAAAGATAATTCCTCGAATCTCTGCCAGTGTTTTGCTTTACCACCCCACCCGAAAGCAAGGAATGTATATATTTTTCTTGTCCAAGGCGTCTTTGCTCTGTCACGGATCATGGCAAAGTCAGGGATAAGCCCCATGAACCAGAATACCGTAGATACAGAGAAATAGGTAGAGATAGCAAATACGTCCCAAAGTAGAGGAGAGTTGAAGTTCCCCCAAAGAGAACCGAACTGGTTTGGTAATGGGAATACCCAATATCCTACCCAAACTCTACCCATGTGGATTACCGGGAAGATGGCTGCCTGTACTACTGCGAAGATGGTCATCGCTTCCGCAGAACGGTTTACAGACATTCTCCAGCGTTGTCTAAATAATAATAATACTGCGGAGATTAGGGTCCCGGCGTGACCGATACCTACCCACCAAACGAAGTTAGTGATGTCCCATCCCCAGTTAATCGTCCTGTTAAGTCCCCATGCTCCAATACCTGTTCCGATAGTGTAAGCGATACAGCCGAAACCGTAGATGAATAGAACCAAGGCAGCATATAATGAAATCCACCATAATTTACCTGCTCTTTCTTCGATAGGTCGTGCAATATCTTCCGTGATATCGTGATAAGTTTTGTGACCAATAATCAGAGGTTCCCTTATCGGAGCTTCGTAATGTCCTGACATTTTTTACCTATTTATTATTTAAACTTTATTTTTCTACTCTGTTTCTTACTTTAGTATGATAGAACACGTTTGGTTTGGTTCCGATCTCTTCAAGTAAATAATATCTTCTGTTGTCAGCATATAGCTTTCTCACTTCAGATGCTTTGTCATTCATGTCTCCGAACTGAATAGATCCGGTAGTACAAGCTTTTGAACAAGCAGTCTGGAACTCTCCGTCTTTTACTACTCTTCCTTCTTTTTTCGCTTCAAGGATGGTAGTCTGTGTCATTTGGATACACAGAGAGCATTTCTCCATAACCCCTCTTGTTCTTACTACTACGTCAGGATTAAGTACCATTCTTCCAAGATCGTTGTTCATATTGAAGTCGAACTTGTCATTCAGGTTATAGGTAAACCAGTTGAAACGTCTTACTTTATAAGGACAGTTGTTCGCACAATATCTTGTACCGATACATCTGTTGTATGCCATATGGTTCTGACCCTGCTGACCGTGAGAAGTTGCCGCTACCGGACAAACTGTTTCACATGGTGCATGGTTACAGTGCTGACACATCACCGGCTGGAAGATGACATCAGGATTTTCGGCAGGGTGGTTCAAAGCACCTCCTTCACCGTTGAATGCCGTTCCGTACAGTTCAGGCACCGCCATTCCTTCCTTAAGACCTTCATAAACCTCTACTTTCTGCTTAGCGGAATAATAACGGTCAATTCTTAACCAGTACATATCTCTGGACATCCTTACCTCATCCTTACCTACCACCGGAACGTTGTTTTCTGCCTGACATGCAATCACACATGATCCGCATCCCGTACACGAGTTCAGGTCGATGGACATATTGAAGTGAGGTCCGTCTGTATCATCAAAAGCATCCCAAAGGTCAATTTTTCTTGCCGGAAGGGCTCCGCTGATGGTATGGTATTCCAAAGGCTTGTTCCATCCGTGGTGTTCATCATCAAAAGCTACGTTTAAGAAATCTGCCAAAGGAACTTCTTTTGCGATTTCATAACGTCCCATCAGGGTGTTCTGAAGCTGGATACCAGCGAAAGGATGCATTTCGCCTGTTTTTTCTATTTTAATGTTGGATACGGCCAGGTTGGAACCGTCAAACAAAGGATAAGCATTCACACCGGTGTCTGCCGTAGCTCCCGAGTTTTTCTTACCGTAACCTAAAGCAAGACCTACGGAGCCTTCTGCCTGTCCCGGCTGAATGAATACAGGAACATCTTTTACCGTCACTCCGTTTACCGTAACGTTCACGATGGAACCGTCCAGCTGCATTCTTGCGTTAAGGTTATTTTCAATACCTAACCTTTCTGCATCTTTAGGAGAAATAGTCAGGTAGTTATCCCACGACATTCTGGTCAACGGATCCGGTAACTCCTGAAGCCAAGGGTTGTTGGCCTGTGTACCGTCTCCCATTGCTGTTTTGGTGTACAATACCAATTCCAGGTCAGACGCCTTGAAAGCTCCCAATTCAGCCAATGCCTGAGCAGCATTTCCGCCGGAATAGGATAAAGCCGTTGTATTGGCTGTAGTATTGAACCCGTTATATAGCGCTTTATTGAAAGAAGTGCCTCCTAATACTGAAGTGGCATTCGCTTTCAGGTAATCGTAATAATTGTTGGCAGCATTGTTCTGTCCGTTTTTCCAAACCAGAAGAGATTCTTCAATCTGTCTGGATTTGTAAATCTTCTGGATGGTTGGCTGCATCAAAGTATACATTCCTGTCTGAGGCTCAATATCTCCCCATGATTCCAGCCAGTTAGCTACAGGAATTACAGCTTTCGCTGCTTTGTACATTTCGTTTTTCTTATCAGCAATCGCTACTACGTAAGGAACTTTGGATAAAGATTTTTTGAAATCCTCGCCTTTATGGTAAGAGTAGATCGGGTCTACGTTGTTGGCGATCAATACACCTACCTGGCCTGCGTTTACCCATCCTAAAAATTCCTGGAATCTTGCTTTGTCAAATTCCTTAAGGAAGTTAGCTTTTCCTGTAAAGGCTACTGATCCTAATTTCTGGTTGATCAGGTGCGCTAACACCTGAGCTCCTTTGGATCCGTCTGCAAATACTACTGCTTTGCTGCCTTTTGCCTGAAGTTCTTTAGCAATTTCTGACGCTGTTTTATCAGAAGTTCCGCCGCCTACGATGGCATTGTAAACTTCAACCAGTGTTTTATTAACTGCACTTGGCTTCAGTCTGTATCTTGAATCTGCATTGGCTCCTGTTAAAGACATATTGGATTCAACCTGGATATGTCTCAGCATGGCTGCTCCCGGCTTTCTTGCTGCTGCGTAAGAAGACTCAAGGCTTGCTGCATTGTAGTCTCCTAAGAAGTCTGCCTGGAAACCTACTACCAATTCAGTTCCTCTGAGGTCATATACCGGTAATGCTCTGGTTCCGAAAACTTCCTGAGCTGCATCCAAGGCAGCAGCATATGGGAAGGCATCATATGTTACCAGTTCCGCAGTAGGGTATTTTGCCTTGAATTCAGCAAATAACTTTTTGAAAGTAGGGGAAGGGAAAGAGTGTGATAAAAGCACGATCTTTTTCCCTGCTGTATTGGCTTCTGCCAAACCTTTAAGGATGAATGCGTCCACTTTGTCAAAAGTTTCATCTTTCCCGTCCAGTTTAGGCTGCTTTACTTTATCATTGTCATATAAAGAAAGAACGCTTGCCTGAGCTCTTGCATTGGTTTTACCCAAATCTCCTGCAGCCGTGTTAGGTTCGATCTTGATAGGTCTTCCTTCTCTGGTTTTTACCAGAACGCTGGCAAAGTCAAATCCGTCGAAATATGTTGAAGCGTAATAGTTAGGAATCCCCGGGATAATATCATGCGGCTTTACCACATAAGGAATCGTTTTGATTACCGGAGCCTCACATGCAGCAAGCGTTACCGCTGCAGTGGAGAACCCTAATAGTTTTAAAAAGTCTCTTCTTGAAGTACTAGATCCGTTCTTTTCAGCATCTCCGAGAAAATCTTCTACCGGAATTTCTTCCTGGAACTCTTTTTGAGCCAGCTTATTGTTCAAAGCCGGGTCTTTAAGTTCATGAATACTTCTAAATTGTATTTTGTTTGAAGCCATTTATACTTCTAATTTTTAGTTATTAATAATGACATTTACCACATTCAATACCTCCAATTGCATCTACAGTAATCTTACCACCGTCTTTAGGGTATTGTTTTTTCAGTTTTTCGTGTAGATTCTTGAAGTACTCTTTATTATAACCGTTGTTCATATCAACCTCAGTCGTTCTGTGGCACTCAATACACCATCCCATGGTAAAGTCATTGGCCATCTGAACAACATTCATAGTGTCTATCTTACCGTGACAGGCTTTACATACCACATCGATTTTGTTATCAGGATTCTTTTTGTTGAAAGAATTGATGATGGCCTGTTCACCGGCTACTACGTGCTGGGCGTGGTTAAAGTAAACGAAATCCGGCATATTGTGGATTCTGGTCCATTCCACCGGTTGTGTTTTTCCGGTATACTGCTGTTTCTGGGAATCCCATCCTGTAGCAGCGTAGATCTTCTGGATCTCTCCGTCATAGAATGCCTTGTCTTTTCCTGGCTCCATGTAATGCTCTGCATTGTATTCGGAAATCGTTCTGTGACAGTTCATACAAACATTCATAGAAGGGATTTCAGATACTTTACCGTACTTGGCACTGGAGTGACATAGCTGACAGTCGATTTTCTGTTCTCCGGCGTGAATCTTGTGCGAGAAGTAAATCGGCTGTTCAGGTTTGTACCCTTTGTAAACGCCGATCCACATCAGCCAGTTCCATACGCCATAAGCGGCAAGAATGGCAAGGATCGCCAGTAAAGCTTTACCTACATAATGATACTTTTCATAGATTTCACGGAAAGAACGAACTCTGGTTTCGTTAAGTCCGGATAGTTCTTCAGACTGACCCAGTTTTACTAATTGTCTTAGTTTTAACAAGATCCAGACTAGAAGTCCTGCAATCGCTAAAAGGGAAATGATAACCACGTTTGTTGTAGTAGAACTCTGTGGTGCTGTGTTAGCAGTTCCGGCAGCAGATGCATCTTTTGCATCGTCTTTTTTTGTGGTTTCCGGTGCAGGAGGATTAGTTGTATAGGCTAAAATGTCGTCTATATCCTTTTCCGATAGATTAGGAAAGACCTGCATTTCAGTCTTGTTGTACTTTTCAAAAATCTCATTGGCATACTTGTCTCCGGAAGCTCTAAGCTCTTTGTTATTCTTGATCCACTTGTGAAGCCAATCCCTGTCTACACCACCTTCTGTCTTCACCCGTTCTACAACCCCTTTAAGAGGTGGTCCTACAACTTGTTTATCCAGCGCGTGACATGCAGTACAATTCGCTTTGAAAAGTTTCTCGCCGTTTTTAGGATCGCCGTCTTGCCCGTAAATTGAAGCACTGGTTGACAACAATAATCCTATTGCAATCAACGTTTTTTTATAATGCTTTCTCCAACTAATCATTTAAATTATCTTATGTTAGTAAATATTGAACATTCAATCAATTCCGCAAAAATAATATATTTAACAGGAATTTAACGGCATAAGGAAATGGTAAAATATCATTTCACTTTAATTTGTATTGATTCTAAATAACTCTATTTAGCGTAGTTTTTTAAATTTGTCTAAATTTGCGGAAACAAGTTTAAATGAGAAATTTGATCAAAATATTTTCAGTATTGTCCCTGTTCGGATTTTATACTGTTGATGCACAACAGATTGTAAAAAGAGATACGTTGTCCGGTACCGAACTTGTGATGACTATGGATTCCAAAGTGAATACAGCATTGGAAAATCTTGAGGAAAAGTGTTCAAGGACCGCCGGAAATAGCTCTGTAAGAGATAATAACGATGACAGTTCGTTCACAAAACCAACCAGGATTTACGTGCCGAGCCGGGAACTTACCAATGCTGAAATCTGCAGGAAGAATCCAAGGATCTTAGGATATAAAATACAGATCACCACCGTGAAAAGTAACGATGAAGCCAATGAGGTAAAAGCCTATTTCAGAAAAAGGTTCCCTAACTTGAAAGTGGAAACCGATGCTTCATTAAGGCCGAATTACAAAATCCTTGCAGGAAGCTATTTTACCAAGCAGAGTGCAGCCGGTGATCTCTCCAGAATCAGGGAATATTTCAAATCGGCCGCTGCAGTACAATACAGGATTTTCTGTGCTGAGGCCAAATAAAAAAGGTTGATTTTAAAATCATATATGAGGAGCGGCTGACCGTACGGGTCAGCCGCTTATTTATGTGTAAAAGCGATCTAAAAACCAGAAAAATTCAGACATACGGTACACATTATTGCAGGTCAGGTATACTGAAAGAATTGTCATGACAATTAACAGGGCGGTCAGGCAGACAGCGGATTTCCTGTAAGCATACAATAGCCATCCCAACAGAAGGGGATAGACAAAAACAAAGTGTCCGCCGTAGATGTATCCTGTATGCAGCCCGAATTTTAACAGGCAATGGATGGCGATATCAAACAGGAAAGAAATCATCAGTACCTGCACCATTTTGTTGTTGAAATTTTTAACATAGCTCCAGAAAATCAGCAACAATAAAACGGTTATGAAAATGTAAGGCACCCAGGATGAATACACATCCATGATCAATCCTTTGAATTCAAATCCTTTCATATTGTGCTTATCGCGAATGATAAAATTAGAAAGCAGGATATTCTCTCCGAAGAAATATGACATGATCATGTCCCATAAAGGTGTGGAGTGAACATTAGAAAACTTTTCGTACTGTTCGCTGGTTTTATTGAAGATGTTGTTATAATTAAAGTTGATCCTGTTCAGGTATAACACAACAAAACAAATGCAGGTAATAGCTATCCTTACCACTGCATTGCCAAACTTTTTCCAGCTTTTAAACAATCCCTGCTCGAACAGGACCGGGATGAAAACCTTTACGATATTGGTAATGGTTATTCCGCCTACGGCAATTCCCGAAGTAATCATGGCAACAGCAGAAATTTTTCTTCCGTTCTTTAACTGTTGCGCAGAATAATGGTTGTAAGCAGTCAGCAGAAATAAGGTGTAAGTAAAATTCTCCGGAGTAAAAGACAGGACCAGGACAGTTGAAAAGACTCCGAAAAACAAAGTCAGCAAAACATTCATGACAAGAGGCAGGCGGATGATATTCTTAAGATATTTGAATACCTGAAGGACACTTAATGAGACTGCTATATTGCTGAACCATGCTAATGTTAAACGGAACACAGCATCTGTCTTCCCGTCAGAGATCCACAGGGCTGTAATTCTCATCCAGTTGAAGAAATAATAGGATAAAGGATGTCTTTCAAAACTTCCGCCGGACAGCACAATGGAACGGTTATCAAAACTGAAATAGGCGTCCCAGGGGATTCTGTCATCAAAGATGATTCTGTAATTGAGGGCTATATAAGATCCGAGAATACCATATGATATCAGGAAAAAAAGGAATACAAAAAATTCAGCGCCTGATGAAGGAAAAATCAGCTTTATGAAATCAACGAATTTTGTTTTGAGTTTTGACACCTCTGGAAATTTGTGCAAAAATAGAATAAAAAACCTTTCTGAATTATTGCGTTTCTTTAATCTTAATAAGTTTTTAATAGACTGATAGATTCAGAAGCATATTCAAACATTCAGAATACTGGGCTCATCACTAAACTCCAAACAAAAACCCGCCTAATTGGCGGGCCTATATGATTTGAACTTCTTAAGAAACTTATTCTTTGATCAGTTTCTCTGTAGAAGTTGTTCCGTCTGCAAATTCAACCTGAAGCATGTAAGTGCCTTTCGCAAGAGAAGATACATCCACTTTTTGTGTAGCTGAACTCATTACGGTCCTTCCTGAAATATCCAGTACTGAAGAAGACTTGATCTTTTTATCCGTTTTGATATTCACTTCTCCTTTGGCAGGATTAGGGTAGATGCTTAGGGATTTTGATTTTGCGCTTGCTTCGTTTGTACCTAGTGTACCAGAAGCTGTAATCTTTACATCATCAACCATCAGCATGTATTTATCCGCGGATACATATTGAATGCCAATTCTCACCGTTTGTCCAGCATAAGCATCAAGACTGCGTGTTACCTGTTGCCAGTTCGCATATGTTGCAATTGATATGGCCGGTGAAGAAATAATAGTAAAGTTTGCTGAAGAAGTAGGAGTTCCATTACCTACATATACCCCGATCTTGTAACTTTCATTATACGCAGGTGAAAGTGCTTTTACCCAAAGAGTAAGTACATTGGAACTGCTTCCTAATGTTACCGGAGGGGAGATTAGCCAGTCATTATTTGCACTTACACCTCCTGCCGGAACTCCTGCCCAGGATACAGCACATTTTTGTCCGCTATGGGGTGTGAAGTTCCTTATTTCCTCATCAATCCCTGGAGTTGCAGTAAGGTTATTGGTCGCATTACTGGCAGAGAGATTAAAAATCTGGAAAGCCATTGGACTTCCGGCATTAGCCCAGTTAGGACTCCAGGTATCAGAGGACGTGCCACCTACTACTGGTCCGCCACCAGTATAAGTATTCAAACCATCAAGGTCTAAAGTCTGCCAGTTGCCAAGACCTGTAATGGCGAAATTAGTGTACGTTTCAAACCCTTCGTCGAGCAAAGTTGTCTGTGCATTGGCTGCTGCACCGGATAGCAATAAGCTTAAAGATAGTATAAGTCTTTTCATAATAAAAATTTTCACTAAAATTAATAATAAAACTTAAATTATAGTATAGAAACTTAAAAAAATTATTGTTTTTGTTTACGAACTACACGAAAGCATAGAACATCCGGAAACATCATCATAGCCTGAAGGCCTTTTAACACAAAGTTCAGCATAACGTTCTTCATATGGATTTTCCAGGGCAATGGTCAGTTTTTCCAGAAGATCTGTTTTACCCTGATTGATTTCCTCAATACACTCATATAAAAGATAATTCCTCAAAATAAATTTTGGATTGACAGACTTCATCATGCTGATCGATTCTGTCCGTGAGATGGTATTTTTGGAGAACCTTTCCTGATATGCTCTTAAAAAATGATTGAGTTTAGAAAGTTTTTCCTCATTCAGCATAGTATAAGAAACAGATTCGAAGGCTTCTTGTGTTGCTGTCACAGAGTCACCCCCGATATTTTCGAGGCGGCTGAAAAACAGCGTATAGTCAAGCTGTAGTTCGTGCATCAGTCCCTGCCAGTTGGTGAAAAATTCATCATCACCTTCCATCAGTGTATCAAAACCGAATTTTTTGCACAGCATACGGTCATGGGTTGCCCAGAAATAATCACCGTAGCCATTCAGGGCGTCTTCCAGGAATTTTTCATCATTGATCAGCGGGAATAGTGCATTAGCCAGTTGCCATAAGTTCCACTGGGCAATCTGTCCCTGTTGTCCGAAAGCATATCTTCTTCCCGGGAGGTCGGTGGTATTGGGGGTGAAATTCAGGTCATATTCATCCAGCATAGAATACGGTCCATAATCAATGGTGAGTCCCAGAACGGACATATTATCGGTATTCATGACTCCATGGACAAAGCCTACCCGTAGCCATTCCACCATAAGGTCAGCAGTACGTTCGGAGATCCTTTTAAAGAAGTCTTTATATTTGTCAGTCCCTGCAGAAGTAATTTCAGGAAAATAATGTTCAATGGTGAAATCGGCAAGCTGTTGCAGCAATGTATACTCTCTCTGTGCAGACAGCAATTCAAAATGCCCGAACCGAAGAAAACTCTCTGCTGTACGCATTACAACAGCGCCTTTTTCTTTCTGTGGATTTCCGTTATACATCATATCACGCACCACATCTTCACCCGTAAAAACCAGGCTTAAGGCCCTGGTTGTAGGCACATTCAGATGATACATTGCCTCGCTCATCAGGTATTCGCGTACCGAAGACCGGAGAACCGCTCTTCCGTCTGCATGCCGTGAATAGGGAGTAGCTCCCGCACCTTTCCACTGAAGCTCCGTTTTCCTGCCTTCCGAATCTGTAATTTCTCCGGCCAATATGGCTCTTCCGTCTCCCAGCTGTCCTGCCCAGTTACCGAACTGATGTCCGGCATATGCTGTAGCATAGGTATGTATGTTTTGGGGAAGTTTTGTCGCTGCCAGAAAATTAAGGTCTTTATTTTCAAATTTTCCCAGGCCTATCTCCTCAGAAAGCTGGTGATTGAAAGCAATCAGTACCGGGTTTTCAAAACCTGCCGGGCTGATGGTCGCAAATAATACTTTTGGCGTATTTCTTTGCATAGGGTTCCCTGAAAAATCTCCAGGGAATTTTTTTATAAAGGGTTGTTGGATCAGATCAGTATTCATACCTCAAATATATTAATAATAAAAGACCTTTCATATGACTGAAAGGTCTTTAGTATGTATGTACGACGTTTTATTTGTTAAAATCTACGTCTTCTCCTTTATTAAGGTTTTCATTCACATTTTCCTCTTTTTTATCTGAGGAAGGTCTTGACGGTTCGGCCGGCTTCGGATTTCTGATCTCATCCAGGGTCTGAAGTCCGCCTTCATCACCATATCCTGAACGCAGGCCTTTCAGGTCAGAACATCCGTCTTTCCATTCCGATGGTTTGACAAATTTATCTTCCGGCGAAACCTTCAGGCTTTTGTCTGCCCATACCTTTTTCATGTAGATGGCCCAGATTGGTAAAGCCATTCTGGCTCCCTGCCCTTCTCCCGTTCCGAGGAAGTGGGTGGCACGGTCTTCCCAGCCTACCCAGGTTCCGGTAGCGAGCCTTGGTACTATACCCATGAACCAACCGTCTGAGTTGTTCTGGGTAGTTCCCGTTTTACCAGCAATCTCGATGCTTTTCGAGATCCCTTTTCTGCCTAATTCGCCGGAAGCTGTACCGTACTGTGCCACTCCTTTCATCAATTCGATCATGGTATAGGCATAGAGCGGGTTCATCACTTCTTTTGGTTCCACATTTACTTCTTTAATGATCCTTCCGTTGGCATCTTCAATCCTCCAGATCATTTCAGGTTTATTATAATTTCCGTAATTGGCAAATGTACTGTAGGCTCCGAGCATTTCATAAATGGTAATGTCTGAAGAACCTAATGCCATCGGTAAGCTTGTGGAAATATCTTCTGTAACCCCAAGGTCTCTTGCTGTCTGGATCACACTCTGCGTTCCGGCCATTTCAGCCAGTCTCAGTGCGACAGGGTTCTGGGAGTGGGCGAGTGCATCTTTAAGTGTAAGCATGCCTCCTCGTCCCGGAACGTGATAGGTCCCTTTGTTGAAGCTTGCATTGGAAACCACCGAACAAGGCGTCATCCCCAGTTTCATAATGGCTGTGGCATACACGAAAGGCTTGAAGGTTGAACCTACCTGTCTTTTACCCTGCTTGATATGGTCATACTGGAAATGCTGCCAGTCGATACCGCCTACCCAGGCCTTGATCTCACCCGTTGCAGGAACCATAGACATCAGTCCTGCCTGCGCAATCTGTTTATGATAACGGATAGAATCCCAAGGAGACATTTCTACCTCTTCTTCACCGTTCCAGGTGAAGCGTGACGTTTTGATAGGCTTATGGAATTCCATCAGGATGGAATCTTCTGACACTCCGGCAGCTTTCAGCTGCTTGTAACGCCCGGTCCTCTTCATGGCCTGAACCATGATGTCATTGATCTGCTTGCTGTTGATATAATAGAACGGCCGGGTTTTCCTGCCCCTCTGTTCCGCATCAAACCTTTTCTGAAGATCTGTTAAATGCTCCTTGATCGATTCTTCCGCATATTTCTGCATTTTTGAATCAAGGGTTACATAGATTTTAAGCCCGTCTTTATAAAGATTGAGTTTCTTTCCGTTTGCTTTTTCGTATTCTTTAAGGTACTGATCGATTTCTTTTTTAAGATAAAACTTATAATATGCAGAGTAGTCATCGCTGATATTTTTGATCGGATGGTAATCCAGCGTAATCGGAGTTTCCACTGCTTTGTTATACGTTTCCTGATCGATATATCCCGTTTTCAGCATCTGCTCCAGTACAACATTCCGTCTTCCCTTGGCTCTTTCCGGATTCCTCATCGGATTGTTTTTTACCGGGTTTTCCAGCATGGCAACAAACATGGCTGCTTCTGGTAAGGTCAGTTGGCTGGTCGTCTTATTGAAATAGATCTTCGATGCCATTTCGATACCGTTGGCATTATACAGGAAATCAAACTTGTTGAAATATAAGGTAACAATTTCCTCTTTTGTATATCGTTTCTCGAGGCTTACCGCAACCACCCATTCTTTAAGCTTCTGAAAACCTCTCTGCAGCTTATTCTGAGATGCTGCGCCGGTAAAGAGCAATTTGGCTAACTGTTGGGTAATGGTAGAACCTCCGCCTCTTCCTCCTCCGTACACCACAGCTCTGGCCACGGACTGAAGGTCGATCCCGGAATGTTCTTTAAACCGCTCATCCTCTTTAGCCTGAAGGGCATATATAAGATAGGGGGGGAGGTCTTTATACGCAATAGGCTGCGTCTTTTCTTTCTCAAATTTACCCAGAAGCACACCATCTGCGGAGTAAATCTCAGAGGCTACATAAATATCCGGGTTTTCAAGTTCTTTTACATCAGGCATTTCGCCAAGGAAACCCTGCGAAACTGCGAAAAAAAGCCCTGAAATCCCTAAGACTACTGCAATAAGGCCGACCCAGATCAGTCTTGCCCATTTTTTCCAGGAGCTGTCCCTTTTCTTTTTGGGAGGAAGCGGGAATGTTTTTCCTCTGCTTCCCGTATTTTGCTTGTTTTCTTCCATGTATGATTACGGTTTAGCCGTTTCTATTTTTACGCCAACGTCTTCAATTCCCGGCAGGACATCATTCCTCATCGCCTGGATAAGGCCGATCTCATATTTTCCCTTGGAAGGAAAACGGTAGTTCAGCTTATACTGAAAAAGGGTCTCCTTGGTATCGCCGAACCCTGTTCCCAGCCATTTCCCATTAGGTTTCGCAAGGACATAGTTCAACGTATCAGTCTCCTTTTTCTTGTTTTGAAGATTGGTGAAATTGACAATAAACCTTAAATTGCTGTAAGGATAATCATTGTTATTTCTTACAACAAATATAATATTTTTAGGATTCTGCGGATCTGCAATCTCAAGATTAAATTTCTGTTCACTTTTCTTATTCCACTTATTATCAACGGAATTCATCTTAACATCTCCTTCCGGGGAATGACAGCTGAAGAAAAGGACAAGCGGTAATAATCCCAGCATTTTACGCATTTCTGTCTTTTTTTGGAGGATATTTCTTTTTGAAGTTTTTCTTTGCCGGTTTTTTATCTGCGCTGTCGCTTACCTCAGTTCTTTCAGGCTGTGTTTTCTGCACTTTCTGTTGCGGTTGCTGCGGCTTCGGCTGGCGGTTTCCGGCCTGGGGATTAGGGTTTTCAGACCTTTCAGGCCTGTTTTTCCTCTGCCCCTGATTCTGCTGGCTGTTATTATTATTCGGCTTATTATTATTCCTGTTCCTGCTTTTCTTTTTCTCAAAGCGGTCAACATTATTCTCCTGAATAAGATCGATGCTCTGGAAAGATGGGTCAGGCTGCTTCAGCTCCTCCAGAGGAAGGGCTTTTTCACCTCTTTTATTTTTCGAGATCAGCTTCTTCACCAGGTCGATATCGAAATCATACCAAGCGATGGAGCTATCCACATAAGCAAACCACATTTTCTTTTTGAAAACGTCGATCTTAATGCAGAACGCTCTTCCTTTTTCGGTCTCCAGGGTAGTGGACGAAGGCGGGAAATCATGCAGGGCGTCAAGATAACTGTCCAGTTCATAATTAAGGCAGCATTTCAGCTTTCCGCATTGGCCTGCAAGCTTTTGCGGGTTGATGCTGAGCTGCTGGTAACGGGCTACATTGGTATTCACGGACCTGAAATCCGTCAGCCAGGTAGAACAGCAGAGCTCTCTTCCACAAGATCCGATACCGCCTACTTTCGCCGCCTCCTGCCTGAAACCGATCTGTTTCATATCGATTTTTGTCCTGAAAGCAGCAGCATAATCTTTAATCAGCTGCCTGAAATCTATACGGTTATCAGCGGTATAATAGAAGGTTACCTTTGAAGCATCACCCTGATATTCAACATCAGTAACTTTCATTTCTAGGCCTAATCTGTGAGCGATTTTTCGGGCTTCAATTTTTACGGTATCCTCTTTTTTTCTGACTTCCTGCCAGACTTCAATATCTTTTTGGTTAGACTGTCGGTATATTTTAAGCGCAGACTCTTCTGAAAATCTTTTCTTTTTCATCTGAATCTTTACCAATTCTCCGGTAAGGCTTACTACGCCTACGTCATGTCCGGGGCTTGATTCTACTGTGACTACACTACCTATATGTAACGGAATATTATTGACATTTTTATAAAACGATTTTCTATCATTCTTGAATCTAACTTCTACAAAATCGCATCTGTTGGGAGCGGGATTGTTGATGTTAGACAGCCAGTCGAAAACACTTAATTTATAACTATTACCACAGGTATTTACATTTTCACAGCCACTCGCGGTTTTCTTCGGTCCGCATGAATGGGCAGAATCGCCGGATGTTTTGCATCCACAACTCATATGTTATATATTTAATCTTGCAAATTTAGGATAATTTATTTTATCTCCTGAAAAAACTCAAATATTCACTCTGATAAATGTTTAATGTTAAACATATAATCTGAGTCAGATCATTTTATTTTTTAAAGTTTTGAATAGTAATACGTTGCAAATGGTAATTCAGAGATGTTATTTTAAACATAGTTTTATTGGTGCTTATCGTTTAAAAAATTAAGAAAGATTAACAGTCGTACGCAAAATAATTTTATATTTGACTTTATATAATAATAGTCTATGAAAAAATTAATAATATCAACGGCTTTGTTGGCGGGTGTTATGTCTTACGCGGGAGGCTTCAGGGTATCTCTGCAGGGCGTAAAGCAATTGGCTATGGCTCATACCAGTGCCCACGCCGAGGATGCGAGTGTTGCATTCTTTAATCCTGCCGGGATGTCTTTCATCCCAGCCAGACTGAGTATTGCTGCAGGAGGTTTCGCTGCGGGCAATAAAGTAACTTTCCAGAACATGAATACGCTTCAGAGCACAGAGACGGATAACCCGATCGGGACGCCTATCTATGCTGCTGTTGCTTATAAACCGATTGACAAATTATCCATTGGGTTCAGTTTCTCCACACCTTTCGGAAGTACCATACAGTATCCGAACGACTGGGAAGGAAAAGAACTGGTACAGAAGCTTGAGCTGAAGAGTTTTTACTTCCAGCCGATGATTTCCGTTAAAATGGCAGACTGGGTGTCTTTCGGAGCCAGTTATATTTATGCCAAAGGAAAAGTAGACTGGGATAAAGCAGTGACTCAATTTGGCGGCCAGGTAAATATTAATGATGAAAAAGCAAGCGGCCACGGATATGGTTTCGGTTTTTATTTCAGGCCGGATCCTAAACTTGATGTAAGTGTGGCTTACCGTTCGCCGGTAGATATGAAAGCGAAGAATGGAACGGCTACATTTAGATTCCCGTCACAATCCATTTATCCTCTTTTAGGCCTGGACCAGTCGGGACAGGACCGTTTTACAGCTACACTGCCTTTAGTAGAAGAATATACGATAGGTCTTACTTATAAAGTTACCCCGAAATGGTTGGTATCTGCTGACTTTAATTACCATGGTTGGGAAAGGTATTCCAAGCTGACGCTTGATTTTGACAAAGCGCCGGTAGGAAACCAGGCTGACCCTACGGTTCTGGTAGCGCCTAAAAACTTCAGGAATTCCAAAACGTTCAGACTGGGTACCCAATATGCATTCACCGATATGATCTACGGTCGTCTGGGAGCATATTATGATGAGTCACCTTATACGGATGATCATTTCATTCCTGAAACACCTTCTTTCAACACATATGTGGTAACAGGCGGGGTAGGTTTCAAGGTAAAACAGTTCGGAATCGATGTTTCCGGAGGATATGCCATGCCTCAGGCCAGAGATGTTAAAAATTCTACTATCGGTCTGTATGGTCAGGCTAAAGCAACTGCGTTCTACGCAGGGTTAGGTTTATCTTATAATCCTTTTTAATTGAAGACTATGAAAAAAATTATAATTTCTACAATAGCTGTCTCAGCACTTCTTTTTACAACAAACTGCGAGAATGATTTTGATACCGATGTGAAGGATGTTGCCGTAACCAGCGGGGATGCCAGTTTCAAAACCTATGTCGCCCTTGGAAATTCCCTCACTTCAGGGTACAGGGACGGTGCATTATATTCTGACGGACAGAATGAATCTTATCCGTCGATGATCTCTGCACAGATGAAACTTGCAGGCGGCGGAGACTTCAAGCAGCCTTTGATGCCGAATAATATCGGAGGTTTTACAGGCCTGCCCGGATTCGGTGGGAAACTTACCCTTCAGTTGGTCAACGGAAGCCTTACGCCGGTTCCAAGTGCGGCGGGAGCAGCATTAGATAATGTATCTTCCGGAAGACCTTATCAGAATATGGGTGTACCAGGAGCAAAATCTTATCATCTGGTAGCACCGGGATACGGCAGCCTTGCCGGTCTTGCTACGGGAACAGCCAATCCTTACTTCGTCAGGTTCGCTTCTTCTTCCACCACATCTGTTCTGGCAGATGCAATGGCTCAGACTCCTACGTTCTTTTCACTTTGGATAGGGAATAACGATGTTCTTTTTTACGCCATCAACGGAGGAACGAACTCTCAGACAACAGGAGGTGTAACCACGTATACTGCTGCAACGGTACAGACAGGAACAGGAACGAGTCCGGCATTGTATAAATCTAATGATATATCAGATCCGAATGTAGTGGCAGGTTCCATTAAAGCGGTTCTTGATGGCCTTAAAAGTGTAGGGACTACAAAAGGGGTTATTGCCAATGTTCCTTACGTAACGTCAATTCCATATTTTACTACAGTACCGTACAATCCGCTTACCCCGGCAGTACTGGGTTCTAATATCACTGCGCTGAATACCGGCCTTTATGGCCCGCTGAAGCAGGCACTGACTGCTTTCGGAGCCGGAGGAAGGATCAATCTTCTTTCTTCTACCTCCGCAAACCCGGTTTTGATTAAAGATAATTCCCTTCAGGATCTTTCCGCTCAGCTGACAGCTGCTCTGACGCCTTCCCTGGGATTGGCTACCGCAACCGCTTTCGGACAGATCTACGGACAGGCAAGGCAGGCAACAGCAGAAGATTATCTTCTTCTTACTACAAGTTCTGTCATCGGGACTACAGCTCCGGGAGCACCTGCTGCGATCAATGTTTACGGGATTTCGTATCCGCTGCAGAACCAGCATGTCTTAACAAAGACAGAAGCAGGGTATGTAAAAACAGCAACAGATGCTTATAATGCCTCTATCCGAACCATGGCTGATACTTACGGACTAGCCTTTGTGGATTCAAATGCCAAAATGGTGGAGCTTAACGGAAAATCCGGGATCACTTATGATGGTGTGAAATATACCGCTAAATTCGTAAGCGGAGGAGCGTTCTCACTGGATGGGATCCACCTTACCGGCAGAGGATATGCGATTATCGCCAATGAATTTATCAAGTCGATCAACTCTAAATACAGGTCTACTTTACCACAGGTAGATCCTAATAAATATTCAGGTGTGAAGTTCCCATAATATCGAGTTCTTAAAAACTTAGAAGCCACAGGAGTAATTCTTGTGGTTTTTTTTTAAATTTGCAGAATCTTTTAAAAAGTAAAAATGGCTGATCAGTTAACTTATCTATTTAGTACAAGAACAAGCAAGGACTTGGCAGAGAGAATTGCCGAAAATTACGGGCAACACCTCGGGAAAATCAACTTTCAGGAGTTCAGTGATGGGGAATTTGAACCTGTTCTGGATGATTCCGTAAGAGGGGGCAGGGTTTTCCTTATCGGATCTACCTTTCCGCCGGCAGACAACCTTCTTGAGCTTTTGCTGATGATTGATGCTGCAAAAAGAGCTTCTGCAAAAAACATCACCGTAGTCATTCCTTATTTCGGGCTGGCAAGGCAGGACCGTAAGGATAAGCCGAGAGCTCCGATCGGAGCAAAGCTGGTGGCAAATCTTTTAACGGCTGCGGGAGCTACCCGCATCATGACGATGGATCTTCACGCAGACCAGATCCAGGGATTCTTTGAAATTCCGGTGGATCATCTGTATGCTTCTACCATTTTCGTAGATTACATCCGAAACCTGCACATTGAAAACCTTACCATTGCATCTCCGGATATGGGAGGGGCGAAAAGGGCTAAAAACTATGCCGGACATCTGGGTGCTGACGTAGTTATTGCCTATAAAGAAAGAAAAAAGGCCAATGTTGTGGAAGAAATGTTCCTTATTGGTGATGTGGAAGGTAAAAATGTGATCCTTATTGATGATATGATCGATACGGCAGGCACCCTGTGCAAGGCGGCGGACATCCTTATGGAAAAAGGTGCAAAAAGCGTAAGAGCAATGGCCACTCACGGTGTCCTTTCAGGAAAAGCCTATGAGAATATTGAGAAGTCCCAACTAATGGAAGTCATTGTAACTGACTCAATTCCTGTAAAAAATAATTTGTCATCTAAAATAAAAGTGCTATCTTGCGCCGCATTATTTGCAGACGTAATGAAGATGGTGCATGAGCACAGATCAATCAGTAGTAAATTTATTATCTAATTGATTATTACAGGTTTGTGAGTTAATTTTGAAACAATTTTTTAAATTTTTATAAATGAAATCTATTACAATTCAAGGTACAAAAAGAGAAAGCGTGGGCAAAAAGTCTACAAAAGCTTTACGTGATGCTGAATTAGTTCCTTGTGTTGTTTACGGGGGTGGTGAGCCATTGAACTTCTCTGCAGAAGAGAGAGCATTCAAAGGTTTGGTATATACTCCTGAAGCACACACGGTATCTATTGAGGTTGATGGTCAGACAATCCCGGCTGTTCTTCAGGATATTCAGTTCCACCCGATTACAGATAAAATCCTTCACGCTGATTTCTATCAGCTGGCAGAAGACAAGCCTGTAATTATGGAGGTTCCTGTAAGAATCACAGGACGTTCCAAAGGGGTTGTTGCTGGTGGTGTTTTACGTCAGTCTTTCAGAAAACTGAAAGTGAAAGCTATTCCTGCTAATTTACCTGATGAGATCGTTGTTGACGTAACCCCGTTAAGAATCGGTAACAAACTGTACATTGGAGGAATCAAGGCTGAAGGATATACTTTCATGCACCCTGATAACGCAGTAGTTGTAGCTGTTAAGATGTCTAGAAATGCAATGAAGGGAGGAGCAGCAGCTGAAGATGATGAGGATGAAGAAGAAGTAGCCGGAGCAGAAGGAGAAGCTCCTGCAGCGGAAGAAACTGCAGCAGAATAAGAATCATCTTATGATATAATACAGAACCTGTCAATTCGTTGGCAGGTTTTTTTGTTAAATAACATCAATAAAGGCAGATTCTCAGTTCATTCATCCTACCTTCTGGCTTTCGTCGCTTTCCACCATTGAATCTTTCTATCACCTGACAACAATCAGCTCCTTTCTCCATTCTCCCTTTCAGAAAAAAAGCCGTAAATTTGAAGTGTTCTAAATAAGGACATAATTTAAAATTTTAATAATGCTTGACATTCAGGAAATAAGAAATCAGTTTTCCATACTTAACCGGGAAGTGAACGGTAAGCCGCTTGTTTATTTGGACAATGCTGCAACTTCACAGAAACCGGATTCGGTTCTGGAAGTCTGGAATACCTATTATACAGAGCTTAACGCCAATGTGCACCGGGGAATTCATACCCTAAGCCAGCTGGCGACAGAAGAAATGGAGCTGTCCAGAAGGAAAATACAGAAATTCATCAATGCCAAACATGATTTCGAGGTTATTTTCACCAAAGGGACTACGGAAGGCATCAACCTTATCTCTTATATACTTACCCAAAAGCTGAAGAAAGATGATGAAATAGTTATCTCTTATCTTGAGCACCATTCGAACATCGTTCCATGGCAGTTGTTGTGTGAAAGGACAGGAGCTAAGCTGCGGGTAATTCCTATGGATGAAAATGGAGTGCTCAGGATCGATGAGCTGGATACCCTCCTCAGTGAAAGGACAAAAGTGGTTTCCGTTAACCATGTTTCCAATGCTCTGGGGGTAGTGAATCCTGTAGAGGAAATCATTGCCAGGGCAAGAAAAAATACCAGTGCCTATATCGTTATCGATGGCGCTCAGGCAGCTCCGCACTTTACGCTGGACGTTCAGAAGCTGGACTGTGACTTTTATGTTTTTTCAGGACACAAAATGTATGCGCCGATGGGTACGGGGATCCTGTACGGAAAACAGGAGATCCTGGAATCCCTTCCGCCTTTCCACGGCGGAGGTGAAATGATTGCCACCTGTTCTTTTGACGGGACCACTTATGCAGCCCTTCCGTTCAAATATGAGGCTGGAACGCCTAATGTGGGCGGAAATATCGCTCTGGGCGCGGCTGTAGATTTTATGGAGCGGGTGGGGCAGGAAAATATTCAGCAGCATGAGAACGCTTTGCTGGAGTATGCCCAGAGAAAGCTCCTGGAGCTGGACGGTCTGAAAGTATATGCCGAAAAAGCCGTAAGAACCGGGGTCGTTTCATTTAACCTGGAAGGCGTCGGGATATCCTCTGATGTGGGAATGATCCTCGATAAAATGGGGGTTGCCGTACGGACAGGCCATCACTGTACCCAGCCTATCATGAGTTTCTTTAATATTGCCGGAACCGTGAGGGCAAGCTTTGCCGTATACAATACGTTTGAAGAGATTGACCTGCTGGTAGAAGGCGTGAAAAAGGCGCACAGGATGCTGGCTTAGAACTGAAAAATCTTTATTAAACGGATAAATTAAGATTAAAATCAGAATCTTAAACTATACAATAGAAGCCAGTTCAAGAGAGCTGGCTTATTTTTTTTATAGAATTCCGTTCTATTGATTAGTTAAAATAATCTCTTTGGAATCGGGAATCACTGTTTTATATCCATCCGGACATTTAGAGACAATATCCATATCCTGCATAAAAACAAGTTTCATTTGATTTACATTATCAGAATCAGGGAAAGAAAGATATACAAAGCCTTTATCATTGCAGGCTGCATTACCTGAATAATACATCTGATACTTTTTCAAATTCTTATCAAAAATAAA
The DNA here is from genome assembly GCF_002770595.1 of Chryseobacterium camelliae. Lineage (NCBI taxonomy): Bacteria > Pseudomonadati > Bacteroidota > Flavobacteriia > Flavobacteriales > Weeksellaceae > Chryseobacterium > Chryseobacterium camelliae. The sequence goes on from NZ_CP022986.1 coordinate 2,941,555, forward strand.
TCCACTGAATCTAACATTTTCATCTGAAAAGTTAAGCGTATTTACTAACTCTTGATTATTAGAATTTTTTACTAATAGTCTTCCTTTTAATAAATCCCAATATTTTCCAAACGTATAATCATTCTGTTTTTTAGTAAAGTTAAATTCGTAAGTTCTGCCATCTGTATAAGTTCCTTTCCAGATCCCTACAAACTTATCTAATCTATTATTAACATCCGTAAGGTATATGTAATCAGGGCAGTCAGGCTTATTTTCACATTGAGATAATTCATCTAGAGATATTGTTTGAGCCTTACAGAAAATGGACGCACTAAATAGCATAAATAAAAATAAATTTTTCATTATCAGATAAAGCCCCATTTCAGGGGTTTACATTATTGTTTAATTAAGACAATTTCTTTTGGTAAAGGATTGGGTATCCCAGTATTATAATAAGGGCAATCGGATGAAATAAAATTGCTATGAAGAATATATTTCCATGCCAGTTTTGTTTTGGTCGAGTCTGTAAAATTTATATATATACTGCCAGACGTGTTGCATAGATCTTCATCATTGTAAATCAAGGAATATTTGTCGTCTTCTTTTCTGAATTTCCCTCCCCATACTTTAGCATTTTCGTCAGTTAAGGTTGTGTTGTTGAAAAGTATATTGCCATTAGGATCTAAAACTTTAAATTTTGCTATTAAATAGTCTTTATAATATTTTAAGTTTTCATTATACTTATTAGTAATTCTTTTGAATGTTATGTAGATAGTTTTGTTATCCCAAGTTCCTTTCCAGGTTCCTTCATAAGCAATAAGTTCATTATTTGTATCTTTCAGATAGGCATTCTCAGGAATTTCCGTAAATGTTCTTAAAGGATAAGTTTGTGCTGAGCAAGAAATCGAAGCACTAAATAATATAAATAAAAATAGTTTTTTCATAATAAATTGTTTAAAGATTATTGAGGGCATGGTATTGATTGGACAGGATTGTTAACCCCATCATATTGCAGTTTGTTTGTATTTCCTGTAGCTTTATCTAGCTGATATACTTCTAATCCATCAATATTAACTATCTCTTGTAAAAACTTTGTAAATAGCTTTTCAATATTGTGTTGTGTGAATTGTTTATCATCCATTAATTGCTGATAATTAGTATCATACCATGCTTGCCATTTTTTAGCCTGTGTTGGCCCCACACCATAGCTACCATCGCCTGAGTATTTAAGCATGTAATTTCCCTCTGAAGTAATTACCATGCCGTAAGCATCGGTCATAGTTCCTTTCTCTTCAGCGTTTCTTACGCAGGTATATAAAAACTGAAATACATCTGCCGGAGAAAAAATCTTGACCGCTCCCTCTTTATTTTGATGGGTATGTATATAGCCAAAATATTTATTTCCTGGAGGAAGCTTTAGCGCATCATTATTGGCGATGGTTAAAGCTTCATATTTTATTGTAGACCCATAAGCAACAGCAAATCCGGTTTCGTTGTCTTTACTGAAAACGCCGTCTTTATCAAGCTCAGAAACCTTATTCTTGAAAGCCTGGTTCTGGGTTTGGCTCTTCAGCTTATCGCAGGGATCTTCCGGTTCCGGCTGCGGATCTTCGCCCACTCCTCCGGGGTAGGGATAGCCCGGATCATTCCCTCCTCCTCCCAGGCATGTTCCGTCAGGAAGTACTTCACCGACACAGCTCTCCAACTGCTGGCTCTTGCATTCCGTCACATGATGCGATTCCCAATGCCCGGGACCATCAGGATCACTTTCATTATCCGGGTAAAACATTGAAATGGTCTTGGTTGTACACACTAACTTTCCCGCTGTATTATCCATTAGGGTCATCTCTGCCCTTTTGGGCCTGGAGGAAATCAGGTTCTGAAAGAATTCCATATCATTCTGTACCTAGGTATAGGTAAAATAAACCCTCTGTCCTTTCCTCGGCACATTCAGTACCGCTACAACTTTTCCATGCTCAGCCACCGGAACCATCAGGAAACTTTCATCAAAGCGGTCCATGGTCATCGCATAGTCCCACATCGGTTCACCGGCTCCCTTCTTTATTTCTTCATGGTGTTCTGAGTAGATTTTCATGACATTTTTAATATACTTCTCATCTTCTTTCCAGAGGCTTTTGGAATGGTATTCCTTAGACGCCGGATCGGAAGCCGTATAGATTTCATCATGGACACAGGAAAGCAGGAGACAGAAAGCCATCGTAAAGGACAGCCACGAAATTAATTTTCGCATCATAAGCATTAGTTTTTAATAGGTTAAATATAAATAATTTTTCTTACTCTACAAAAGTGTGAAAAAATGATGCAGCATAAAAATCTCTTTTTGCATAAGTTTACCCGGAATGCGGGTAAAGGAGATAAGGAAAATATTTTTATATTTGTTCATTAATACAAGATTCCATGACAAATTCTGTTGCCGAGAAAATAAGAAAGCTAAGGAAAGCAAAAGGCTTTTCCCAGGAGGATATGGCAGACCGGCTCCATATTTCCCAATCTGCCTATGCTCGCATAGAAAACGGAGAAAGCTATTCGTGGGCAGCCCATATCGAACGCCTGAGTGAAATCCTGGAAGTGAAACCGGAAAGTTTTCTGACAGATGAAACCAATAATTTAGAGCAGGAAAATACAGATCAGAAAGGCGGAATGGCTTTTCAATTTGTAGGGACTATTAATACAATTAATTCCTTGTCCGAAAAGTTACTTGAACAATATGAAGAACGTATAAAAGAGCTCAAAGATCAGGTAGATTACTGGAAAAGCAAATCAGAAAGCAGTAAACAATAAAAAACTCGTGATCAAAGTATTCTGATAATATAAACCTAATTATATAAGGCAGATAAATTCTAGAAATACAGACCTATTATATAGAAGCCCTTTCATGAGTCATGAAAGGGCTTCTTACTATTTTAACCTGTGTGATATTATGCTATACATTCGGTTTCCACTCTACCACCGCTCTGATAAATGCTTCTGCATTTTCAACAGGAATATTCGGTAAGATGCCGTGACCTAAATTTGCTATGTAACGGTCTTTCCCGAAACGGCTGATCATTTCATGAACCATTTTCCTGATGGTTTCAGGATTGGAGTGCAGCCTTGCAGGATCAAAGTTGCCCTGAAGGGTGATTGAGTTATGGGTCAGCTTCCTGGCGTTTTCCGGCGTGATTGTCCAGTCTACTCCTAAAGCGGAAGCTTTGGACTTTGTCATGTCCTCTAGCGCAAACCAGCATCCTTTCCCGAACACCACTACGTGGGTAAGCGGACTCAGGGCTTCAACGATCTGGTTGATGTACTGCCATGAAAATTCCTGGTAATCTGCCGGGGAAAGCATGCCGCCCCAGGAATCGAACACCTGTACTGCGGAAACGCCTTTTTCTACTTTCCTTTTAAGGTAAGCAATCGTGGTATCCGTAATTTTCTGGAGCAACAGGTGGGCTGCTTCAGGCTGCTGGAAACAGAACGATTTGGCAATATCAAATGCCTTGCTGCCCTTTCCTTCCACGCAATAGCATAAGATGGTCCATGGAGAGCCGGCAAAACCGATCAACGGGATTTCATGGTCCAGTTTGTGAAGCGTAAGTTCAATTGCATCAAAAACGTATCCTAATGTATCATTTACATTAGGAACTTCAATATTACGGACCTGTTCTGCGGTCCGGATCGGATCTTCAAGCCATGGACCCACAGATTCTTTCATTTTGAAGTCGATGCCCATCGCCTGGGGAACCACCAGGATATCCGAAAACAGGATCGCAGCATCCAGAGGAAACCTGCGGATAGGCTGAACGGTAATTTCCGCAGCCAGTTCCGGAGTCTGGCACCGGGTGAAAAAGTCATACTGGTCGCGTAAGGCAATGAATTCAGGCAGATACCTTCCGGCCTGTCTCATCATCCATACGGGAGGCCTTTCCACGGTTTCTCCGCGAAGTGCTTTTAAATATAAATCGTTTTTAATCATAATTGATCTTTGCTATAGTCTTACAGGTGCCCAACTTTCAAATATGGTTTTTAACCAGTTCCAGAACAGAAGCCAAGGTATTGCCCTGAGCCGTTAAAACAGGTTCCGGAGTCATCTTCCTCAATTCCCGGGAAGTGGTCTCTCCAATAGAAAACAACATTATACCCTCCAAAGAGTTGTGCTTTGCAAAACTACGAACTCCGCTCGGACTAAAAAAAACGGCGGCATGATATTTTTCAGTAATCACTGGGTTGAGTTCTTCGGTATGGTAAATAACAACCTTCCTGTACCTGATATTCTGCAGCGGAAGATTGTCATCAAGGACATCCAGAGCAAGGTTTCCGCAGAAATGCAGGAACTTTTCATGCTGGCAGCAGCTGGTAATGAAACGGGAGAGGGCTTCAGCATTTTTCAGGACCTTAAATGTCCCGAACCCATGTTTCCTGAGGGCTTTCTTTGTTTTTTCGCCTACACAGTACATCCTGTTGTAGTTTTTTGCCGTAAAATCCTCGTTCGGCTTGAAACCATTGATGAAGAAAGCGTTTACGCCGCTTGCGCTGGTAAAGATCAGGGAATGGTTTTTCAGCTCGAATGACGGAACGGATAAAGGATGGGTCTTAATAACTTCGATACAGTCCACCATAATACCTGTTCCCAATTCTTTGGCTACAACATCAAGGTCGGTATTTTTAGTCAGTAAGATCCTCATACTTTAGGGTTGAAGGTCAGAATAGGGTTAGCCGGAACATAGAATCCGGATCAGTTTACATGTGATCCTTGATTTCCGCCATCAGTTCTTTGCCGCCGTTTTCAAGGACGATCTGGGCAAACTTTTCTCCGAAGTTTTCCGTATCGTTATACTCGAAGCTTTCGTCGGTGGCAATATAGTTTTTACCATCAAGCGAACAGAGGGCTGCCTTGAAACGGATCTGGTCGCCGAGGATTTCTGCAAATGCTCCGATAGGAGCTGTACAGCCTCCTTCCAGAGTGCTCAGGAAATTTCTCTCGATTTCCACGCAGATCTGTGTAGGGCGGTGATTGATGGTCTTTACAATCTCATTGATCTCTTTCTTGTCAGAATGTCCGGCAACGGTGATAACACCTTGTGAAGGAGCAGGAATCATGAGCGGAAGCATTTCATAATCAATATCCATCTTCATCCTTTTGATGCCCGCAAGAGACAGAATAGTGGCGTCAAAGTCCTGGTCTTCCAGTTTCTGTAAACGGGTCTGGATGTTGCCCCGGATATCTGAAAATGCCGCTCCGGGATAGTTCCTCAGCCAGAACGCTCTCCGCCTCAGGCTGCTGGTTGCCAGCTTAAGCTCATGGAACTCTTTATTCATGGAAGATTCCTTGCGGATCAGGACATCCTGCGGAAAATCCCTTTCAAGATGTGCAATCAGTTCGATATGCTGAGGAAGCTGCGTAGGGACGTCTTTCAGTGAGTGCACGGCAATATCTATTTCATCATTCAGCAGAGCCATATCCAGGTCGCGGGTGAAAACACCGGTAATCCCCAAAGCATATAATGGCTGGTTGAGGTTTTTGTCTCCGGAAGAAACAATCGGTACAATTTCCGTTAAATAATTCTGGTTCTGAAGGTGTCTCGCTACTTCCCTTGCCTGCCACAGGGCCAGTGCAGAATTTCTGGTGCCTATTCTAATGCTTTTCATGGAATTCGTTGTTGGGTTGTTCAACTAATATTTCGTGCATTAATTTACTGATTTCTTCCGCTTTGAGAGGATTGTCAATGATATATTTTGCAAAACGGTTGGTAATTTTCTGGATCATCTTATCAGAAAGCTCCATATCCGTGATGTTGATGTATTTATTTTTTCGGTAGAAGTTGTGCATTTCATTGCGCTCCATATTTTTCAGGACAGCTTTGAAATGGTGGATATTCGGAGCCAGCTTTCTTTTCTTTTCCCATTCCAGGAAATCTTTCATCAGTTCCTTGATGATCTTTTCAGCTTTCGGGATTTCCTTTTCCCGTTGCTGGATGGTTTCCTGGATCTGTTTGGAAAGCTCATCTACGTCAATCAGGGTAACGTTTTTGTTCCGGGTCACTTCCTTTTCTACGTTATGAGGAATGGAGAGGTCGATAACCAGGGTTTCCTTTCCGTTGGGAAAATGTGACTGGTTAACGATAGGATGTTTGGCGCCGGTAGCAACGATCAGGATATCCGTATTTTTAAGTTCTTTGTCAAAATCTCCGTAATCAATATGCGGGATGTTGTATTTCTGGGAAATTTTTTCCGCTTTTTCCTGTGTTCTGTTGGCGATTTTTATTTTTGGCTGGTAGACGTGCTTAACCAGGTTTTCAACAGTATTCTGTCCGATTTCACCTACCCCGAGAAGCAAAATGTTTTTTTCCGTAATTCTCTTCTGGCTGTTCAGGATGTAATGAACGGCAGCATAAGACACCGATGCGGCTCCGTTGGAAATTCCCGTTTCATTTTTGATCCTCTTGGAAATCTGGATGGCAGCATTGATGGCCCGCTCCAGATACGGGTTGGAATTCTGGCGCTCTTTTCTAAAACGGCTGTACGCTTTTTTTATCTGGCCTATGATCTCAAAGTCCCCGATGATCTGGCTTTCCAGTCCGGCGGCTACCCTGAACAGATGCGTAAGGGCTTCCTCTTTCGTCAGGATATTCGCAAACTGAAGGAAATCCGTGATGTTGACCCCGATGGTTTTACAGTATTCCTCCGCTACCAGAAGGTAATTGGGCGTCGTGGTATAGATTTCCGTCCTGTTACAGGTAGATACCACAAAAGCATCTCCTAAATTTTCATCGTGAATACGGTTGACGAAACTTTTGATATTTTCATCAAAAAAAGCAAACTTACCCCGTGTTTCTACATCAGCCTTTTCATAGCTTACAGAAAGTACGGCAAAATTAGCAGTTTGATGGATGTTGGAATACTGTAACATAAGCAGGGCAAATTTACGGTTTTTTTAGTAAATTCCATTCTGATACTGTGTATGATAATTATCGTGAAAAACTATAAATTCAGTGTTCATGGTATTCTGCTCAGGTTGAGGAGCAATTGGATTAAAAAATTGCACAAAAAAACCGTCAAAATTTAATAAAATTTTAACCAAATTACCCTTGCATATAATTTTATGGCTTGTCTTAAATTTATATCTTTGTAATTCTTAAAAATCAGAAGGAAAATATGAGTTTATTCGATATGTTTACGCAAGAAATTGCGATAGACCTGGGGACTGCCAATACCCTCATCATCCATAATAATAAAATTGTTATAGATCAGCCGTCCATTGTAGCCATTGAACGTTCTACCGGAAGGCCTATTGCAGTGGGGGAGCAGGCAAAGCACATGCAGGGGAAAACTCATGAGGATATCAAGACCATCCGTCCATTGAAAGATGGGGTCATCGCTGATTTCCATGCTTCTGAGCATATGATCAAGGAATTCATCAAAAAAATTCCGGGTATTAAAGGCAAATTCATACAGCCGGCCCTCAGAATCGTGATCTGTATCCCTTCCGGAATCACTGAAGTGGAAAAAAGAGCGGTAAGGGATTCTGCACAGAAAGTAAATGCCAAAGAGGTTCGCCTGATCTATGAGCCGATGGCTGCGGCAATCGGGGTTGGGATCGACGTTCAGAAACCTGAAGGGAATATGATCATCGACATAGGTGGCGGTACTACTGAAATTGCCGTTGTAGCTTTGGGAGGTATTGTCTGCGATAAATCCGTAAAGATTGCCGGAGACGTATTCACCAATGATATTGCCTATTATCTGAGAACACACCATAACCTGTATATCGGGGAAAGAACAGCGGAAAGAATTAAAATTGAAGTAGGTTCAGCCGTTGAGGACCTTGATGTTGACATTGAAGATATCCCGGTACAGGGGAGGGACCTGATCACAGGAAAACCAAAAGAAATAATGGTTGGATATAAGGAAATTGCCCGTGCGCTTGATAAATCCATCATCAGGATTGAGGATGCGGTTATGGAAACGCTTTCCCTTACGCCACCGGAACTGGCAGCTGATATTTACAAAACAGGTATTTACCTTGCCGGCGGAGGAGCATTGCTGAGAGGTCTGGCAGACAGGCTGCACAAGAAAACCGGTCTTCCTGTTTTCGTGGCGGAAGATCCGTTGAGAGCAGTGGTTCGCGGAACGGGGATTGCCCTTAAGAATATGGATAAATTCAACTTCCTGATTAAATAATTTTAACTTTTACGACTCTTTATCGGAATGGGATTTTTGCTGAGATTATTTTCGAAGAATGCTCTGTTTGTCTTCTTTATATTTCTGCAGATTATTGCTCTGGTTCTGATATTCTCTAAAAACGCCATGCAGCAGTCCTGGATTGCGGGGCAGACGGCGGCATTCAATTCTTGGGTGTCCGGTTATATTGATGAAGGAGTTTCTTACCTGAAGCTGAAGCAGATCAATGAAGACCTGGTGACGCAGAATAAAGCGCTGATGACCCAGCTCTATGGGAAAGATGGTGCTCAGAAACCGGTCTTCAGAAAAGTTCACGATACACTCGGAGGAGGGCAGATCTATACTTTTGTTGATGGTGAGATTGTTTTCAACAGCATCAACAGGAGAAACAACTATTTTACGATCAACCGGGGAAAAAGAGATGGCGTATTTCCGCAGATGGGGGTTATTGCTCCTAAAGGAATTGCCGGGATCATTATTAATTCTACAGACAGCTATTCTCTTGCCCAATCTGTTTTAAGTGTGAACAAGATCAGGATCAATGCTGCCCTGAAAAATTCAGGTTACTTCGGGACATTAACCTGGAACGGAGATAACTCACGGGTCATGCACCTGGCAGATATTCCGAAATATGTGGCTGTTAAAGTCGGGGACTCTATTGTTACCGACGGAAAATCAGCTGTTTTTCCTAAGGGTGTGATGATCGGGACTATTGCCGGATACTCTGTAGACAATAAAACAGGTTTCTGGGATATTTCGGTGGAACTGAGTGAAAAGATGGGCGCTTTAAGCAAAGTATATGTTGTTAAAAACCTGAAGAAAGCTGAAGTGCAGAAAATTCAGGATACCATGCAGGCGGTAATAAAGAAAGAAAATGATTAGCAGGACATTATTTACGGATATTTTAATCATGGCTTTTCTTGTCGCACTACAGATTTTTGTGCTGAACAGGATTACGCTTTTCGGGAAGTATACTCCGGTAGTATACCCGGTATTCGTTATGTTCTATCCTTTCTTCAGAAATAAATTCCAGTTCCTGGCGCTGAGTTTCCTTATAGGGCTCAGTATTGATGCTTTTCTTTATTCTTGGGGGATCAATGCATTTGCGACCACATTAATTGCCTATTTCAGGACCCTGATCTTCAGGACCTCTACAGATACTTCTACGGATTTCTTTTCCTTCCAGTCCCTTCAGTGGGCGCAGTTTTTGCTGTTTTTATTTTCAAGCATATTTTTACACCAGCTTCTGGTACAGTATATAGAGTTCTTTAAGCTGAGCCGTTTTTTTGAGATATTATTCAATGTTGTAATCACGAGTGGAATTTCGTTTGTGTTCATCGTTATATATGCACTAATATTTAAAGTCAAGCAGAAAGTGTGAATACACGGTACTTAAAAATTTTTTCCGTCCTTATTGTTATTGCTATCATTTTTGTAGCACGGCTTTCCTATTTACAGCTTTTTACAGACCGGTATGCTCTCAATGCTGCCAATACATCCATAAAAATTGAATACATCATTCCGCAGAGAGGGGTTATTTTTGACAGGAATGGTAAAATTATGGTAGGCAACCAGCCTGCCTATGAAATCTCTTTTACCCAGGCGTTGATGAAGCCTGATTTTGATACGATGGCCTTCTGCAACCTGATGAAAATCAGCAAAACCGATTTCATCAACAGGGTTAACACCATCAAAAAAGAAAAATATTATTCCAAACTGACTCCGATGCCTTTCATTAAAGATCTCAGCAGGGAGGATATTGCCCGGGTACAGGAAATTATTTTCAAATATCCGGCGTTCAGTATTGTTTCCAGGCCTCAGCGCCAGTATGAGGTTTCAACTTCAGGAAATCTTCTGGGTTACACAAGTGAGGTCAACGAGCGTGATATTAAAAAAGATTCTACCTATTACCTTCCCGGAGACTTCATCGGTAAAACAGGGATCGAGAAATCTTATGAAAAGCAGCTTCGCGGAATCAAAGGGATGAAATACATCCAGAAAGATATCCGGCTAAGGAATATCGGCTCCTATAAAAACGGGTCTCTGGATAAAGATGTGGTTACCGGAAAAGATATTACACTAACCATTGATTATGATCTTCAGCGAATGGCCGAAGAGATGCTGGTGAATAAACACGGAGCCATTGTCGCGATTGATCCGAATACCGGGGAAATCCTGACCCTAGCCACCGGGCCGGACATAGACCCGAATGTCTTTACCGGGCCCAACAAATCTAAAAACTTGTACGCTTTATCAAAAGATACCCTGTATGAAAACAAGCCTACCTTTGACCGTTCATTACAGGCGGCTTATCCTCCAGGATCCACGTTTAAACTCCTGACCGCTCTGTCTGCCATGCAGATGGGAGTGATGGATGAAAATACCATATTTCCTTGTGGCGGAGGCTTCAGCTACCGAGGGTTAAGGATTAAAGGTCACGGAGGAGCAGATCCGCTGATTCCATCTATTCAGGTATCCAGCAACTGTTATTTTTCATATGCCTATCTCGCTATCCTGAATAAGTACCCGGGTAACCCATCCAAAGGCGTTGATGAATGGAAAGGCATCTTGAACAGCTTCGGCGTAGGGGAGTTCCTGAATAATGACCTGGCCGTAGGTGCCAAAGGAAGGATTCCTTCCGGCGAGTTCTATGAAAAAAGAATGAAGTCTATCCTGAAGGCAAGCGGTTCAAAAAAAGATTATAAAAACTGGGATCCACTGGCGACCGGTGCTGTGTTTAATGGAATGGGGCAGGGTGATGTCCTGGTAACTCCGCTTCAGCTGGCCAATTATGTTTCAGCCATTGCCAACAAGGGATGGTATTATACGCCACATATCGTGAAAGCCATTGATGGAAAGAAGAATCCGGATCCGAGATTCACCAAAAAACATAAAACGCTTGTTGACCCTAAACATTTCGATCCCGTACTGAAAGGAATGGAAGCTGTGGTCCTGCGGGGAACGGCGCATGGGCTGAAATCCAATGATTTTACCCAGCTGGCCAAAACGGGAACGGCACAGGTTCCTCAGGGGAAAGATAACTCCATTTTTGTTCTGATTGCCCCTGCTGACAAACCTAAGATCGTGGTTGCTGCCGTAATGGAGCATGCAGGCTTCGGAGCAACATGGGCAGGTCCGGCTTGTACGGTGATTGCAGAAAAATACATTACGGGAGACCTGAAGAGGGAACACCTGTACAAAAAGATGGTTACGTCCAGCTTCATGCCGGAATATAAGCGGCAGTGGATTTCCGATCTTAAGCGCAAAGGCCTGTATGTGGAGCCAAAAATGGATTCCGTTAAGCAGAAAAGGATTCAGGACAGCCTGAATTATATCAGACAGCAAAAAGCCAAACTGCAGAATGCGATCACTGACGAAACCAGGAATATTAAAAACACAAAACCGGCACAACGATGAAATGGATGGAAGGAATAGATAAATTGGGGCTCGGGCTGTACTTCCTGCTTTGCATATTCGCCATTGCCAACATTTACAGTGTAGACCAGAAACTGGGGGAAAAGCAGCTGATGTTTTTTTGTATTTCTGTATTTGTAGGTATTGTGATTTTTGTGGGAAGAAGCAAGTTCTTCGAAAATATGTCCGGGATTATTTACATCGGAGGCGTCCTTCTTTTGATTGGGTTGTTCCCTTTCGGTAAGGAAATCCTTGGACAGAAAAACTGGTATAAATTCGGGAGCTTTACCATGCAGCCGGTAGAATTTGCCAAAATAGGAACGGCGCTTATGCTTTCCAATTATGTATCCGGCCCCGAATTCAACCTCAGCAATAGAAGATCCCTCCTGACTTCCCTGGCTATTATCGGGATTCCCGCAGTGGTTGTACTGGCGATTCCGGATGTAGGATCAATGCTCGTATTCATTGCTTTTTTTATTGCCTTATACCGTGAAGGGCTGAATGGATTGCTATTCGCCATAGGATTTCTGTTTGCCTTCGTATTTCTTATTTCCCTGGCAGTGCCGCCTTTATATGTAGCAATTGCCATCGTTGCCGTGATAGGAGGCTGGATTGCGATGAATTATTATAAAATGTCTTGGAACATCATTTCCATTTCCGGGATTGCTGCATCGGTTTTAATTTTGTGCGGACTGGCATTCGGTTCTCCTTATATCCTGGAAAAGCTTCCGAAGCACCAGCGGGAAAGGATAGAGGTATTGTTTAAGGGGGAAAAAGCATTCCGGGATACTTCAGGATATAACCTTCTGTATTCTAAAACGGCCATCGGTTCCGGAGGGCTTTGGGGTAAAGGATACAGGGAAGGTTCCGTTACACAGGGGAAATTTGTTCCCGAACAGGAAACCGACTATATCTTCTGTACGGTAGGAGAAGAATGGGGCTTCATAGGAAGTGCCGTCCTGATCCTTTGTTATATGGTATACATCGGAAGGATTTACTATCTTGCCGAGAACCAGAAATCCTCATTTAACCGGGTTTTTGGGTATTGCTTTGCTTCCATCCTGCTGATGCACTTTTCCATCAATTTAGGAATGGTTATGGGGCTTTTTCCTACGGTTGGGATTCCGCTTCCTTATTTCAGTTACGGAGGGAGTTCATTGCTTGCCTTTTCCATGATGACCTTTATCTTTTTTAAACTGAATTATTCAGATAAGAACAGTCTGGTTTAAGCAGCCTGCAAGTAACTTAGTTTCATTTACAGTCATTATTGCCGATTTATCATGAAAGAATTTTACTTTTCAGATCAGGAATTTAAAAATATGGATGCATCGGAACTGTATAAAGGCGAATATGAACACTGTATTTTCCGGCAGGCTAATTTTGAATATGCAGATCTTTCAGGATTTCGTTTTAACAAGTGCCGGTTCATCCTCTGTAATTTAAGCCTTGCCAATCTATCCGGGGCCATTTTCAGCGAAGTTGTGTTTGATGAATGTAAGCTGCTCGGCCTTCGTTTTGATCAGTGCAATCAGCTGGCTCTGTCGGTGACCTTTAATTCCTGCCTGCTTCATAATGCCGTCTTTTATAAAGCGTCTCTAAAGAAGACTCAGTTTACAAATTCCAACCTTATGGAAGCTGATTTTTCCGAATGCGACTTGTCCGGAGCCGTATTTACAGACTGTGATCTTTCTGGAGCTGTTTTCGATGATACAAATCTTGAAAAAGCGGATCTGAGGACATCGGTCAACTACTCGATCAATCCGGCTGTAAACAGGCTTAAAAAGGCTAAATTTTCACTCTCCGGTATACCGGGTCTCCTGGATGTGCTGGATATCGAAATTGACCGTAATCATTAAATAATATTTCAGAATTATCCTCAGTAGCCCGAGCCCCGAGATTGATTCTGAATTACCCAGAAACAACATGAAGTTTTAATAAAGAAAAAAGCCATCACGATCTTGATGGCTTTATATGTAATTAATGGGTATCTCTAATTAAAAGTTGGTTCCGCTGTTCGCTGGCGTTACCGCAGCCAGGTTGCCGTTATAAGCGTCTCCGTTTTCATTGATGATCCTTTTACCGAATCTGTATTTCGGACCCCAGTACGAATCATTCAGAGAGGAAATCATGACTCCTTTGGATGTAGCAGCATGAATAAATTTCACTTCACCGTTTTCATCTACACTTTCTACGATCCCTACGTGAGAAATTCTTCTGCCGTGGGAAAAGAAAATCAAGTCACCTTTCTGCAGGTTTTCTTTTTCAATCTTCTCTCCTTCTTCAGCCTGGGAAGCGGCAACTCTTGGTAAGCTTAAGCCGGCCGCTGCACCGAATACGGAAAGTACGAATGCTGAACAGTCGATTCCGTTTCTGGTCATTCCACCGTATCGGTAAGGTGTTCCTATATAGGTAGCAGCCTCGGAAAGGATACCGTCGATTGTTTTATTATGCTTGATTACTTTGGCAATCGCAGAATTCTTAATGGAATTTTTAGCGTTGGCTAAACTGGCAGCTTTTTCTGCAAGAAAAGAATCAATAAGTCTTTGCTTGTCAAGTTCCATTTTCTTGGTGTCAAGAGAAGCCAGTTTGGCATCTGTTTTGTACTCTTTCGTGTAAGTTGCTGGTTTTGATACCACATAATTGGTTACACAAGATTGTAATGAAACGGTAGAAACAAAAGCAACTAAGTAAAACAAAACTCTTTTCTTCATATATATTTGATTATCCGTGTTAAAAAAGGATTATTTATTTTCAAAAGCAACACAAAAATATGTATTCCTTATAAAAGAGCTTAAATATGAGTATTTCTGCACTTTGTTTTTAACACATTTTAACATATTGCATTAGTATGTTAAAGAAAAATAAACCGCTTTAGGCTATTTTTAGCTTGTAAGCGGTTTTTTTTATTAAGATTCTTTAACAAAATTAATGTATTGGCTTTATCAGGAGTATTTTACATTAATTAAAGCCTGTTAATTATCATATTAAAGCAATAAAAAACTCTCCGGGCTTTCCGGAGAGCTAACTAATATGGAACTTTACAAACGTTATCTTGTAAATAACATTTCTCTGTACTTGGTCATTGGCCAAAGCTCATCATCCACCATCATTTCCAGTGCATCGGAAGCTTCACGGATCACGTCGAACAAAGGCTTAACCTGGTTGCAGTATGTTTCTGCCTGGGCCTGGCTGTCAGACGTTGCTTTTGCAGCCTCTCTGGCCTTGATCAGGTCTTCCACCCCTAATTTGATCGTTGCTACATTTTCTGAAATGCTGGTGATCAGGCTCATCTGTTCTTTAGCCAATGGCTTGAACTCAGAATCCCCGAAGATCTCCTTCAGTCCTTTTACGTTTTCAATCAACCTGTTCTGATAGTTCAGCGCAGACGGGATGATGTGGTTTCTGGCGATATCACTCAATACTCTCGCTTCAATATCAATAACCGTTGAATATTTTTCTAATTTGATTTCGTTTCTTGCTTCTACTTCTCTGTGTGTAAATACACCGATCTCCTCATACAGGTCAAGGAACTTCTGGTCCATTTCTTTTTTCAGGGCTTCAGGAGTAGTCTTAAGGTTATTAAGCCCTCTCTTTTCAGCTTCTTCCGCCCATTCGTCAGAATATCCGTCTCCTTCAAACATAATATTTTTACATTGCTTGATGTATTCTCTCAATACATTGAAGATGGCCTCATCTTTTTTCAGTCCGCTTTCAATCAGTGCATCCACTTCTTTTTTGAACTCAGTAAGCTGTTTTGCAGCGATGGTGTTCATTACCGTCATGGATTCTGCACAGTTGGCGGAAGATCCTACCGCTCTGATCTCAAATTTGTTTCCTGTGAACGCAAATGGGGATGTTCTGTTTCGGTCTGTATTGTCAAGAAGGATTTCCGGGATCTTTCCTACAACGTTTAATTTAAGGTCTGTTTTCTCTTCCGGAGAAAGTTTTCCGCTTTTTACTTTTTCAAGTTCTTCCAATACTCTGAACAGCTGGCTTCCGATAAATACCGAAATGATCGCCGGCGGAGCTTCGTTGGCTCCCAGCCTGTGGTCGTTGCTTGCCGAAGCAATACTCGCTCTTAAAAGGTCGGCATACTCATGAACGGCTTTAATCGTGTTCACGAAGAAAGTAAGGAACTGTAGGTTCTTCTTAGGGTTTTTTCCCGGGCTTAACAGGTTTTCTCCCGTATCGGTAGCCAGGGACCAGTTGTTATGCTTACCACTTCCGTTTACGCCTGCGAAAGGCTTTTCATGGAACAGGATATGGAAGTGGTGCCTGTGGGCAATTCTCGCCATAATGTCCATCAGCAAAGAATTGTGGTCTACCGCAACGTTAACTTCTTCAAACATCGGAGCCAGCTCGAACTGGTTAGGGGCTACTTCATTGTGTCTTGTCGTTACCGGGATTCCCAGTTTCATACATTCTACTTCAAGTTCCATCATGAAGTTCATCACCCGGGTAGGAATAGATCCGAAGTAGTGGTCATCCAGCTGCTGTCCTTTAGCAGGAGAGTGTCCCAAAAGGGTTTTTCCTGTAAGAACAAGGTCCGGGCGCGATTGGTATAAGGCAGAGTCAACAAGGAAATATTCCTGTTCCCAGCCTAATGTAGGGGTAACTTTGGTTACATTTTTGTCAAAATACTGCATTACTTCAGTTGCCGCTTCGTCTACGGCATTCAGAGCTCTTAAAAGAGGTGCTTTGTAATCCAGGGTTTCTCCTGTATAAGAAATGAAAATAGAAGGGATGCAAAGGGTTGTTCCCATAATGAATGCAGGGGAAGTAGGATCCCATGCCGTATATCCTCTTGCTTCAAAAGTATTTCTGATTCCTCCGTTAGGGAAAGAAGAGGCATCCGGCTCCTGCTGGATCAGCATACCTCCGCTGAATCTTTCAATGGCTCTACCGCCTTCAATAGGGCTGAAGAATGAATCGTGCTTTTCTGCCGTACTTCCGGTCAAAGGCTGAAACCAGTGCGTATAGTGCGTTACGCCTTTGCTCATGGCCCAGTCTTTCATGGCTACAGCTACCTGGTCTGCAATATGCCTCTGGATTTTCGTGCCTTTTTTAATGGCATCTATAATCGAGGTAAAGGCTTCTTTGGTCAGGTATTCCCTCATGGTTTCTTCCGAGAACACATTCTGGCAGAATAACTCTGATAATTTAGCAGGTACTTCAATAGAATTATCTCTTCTGAAGTCTTTGAAAGGTAAGGCTTCTAACGCTTTGAATCGTAAAGTTGACATATGGGTTTGATTTTTTATGGGGCAAATTTACAAAAAAAATGAATTGAAAATATTTTAGCCCTAAAAAATAAGGGGGTGTACAATGATTTTATGATATTTTAAGCTTTGTAGGGTGTTTCCAGAATGTGATCCACAGTTTGCTGCTTTTCTGTACACTAAATTGATCCATCATATATATATAAGGTATACTATAAATATATATGATAATAATGGTATGCTGACATCGTAATATTACATGATGTTTTTTAAAAATGTGGTATTCATGATATTACATTTGCGTGAATTGAATCTGTAACGGGTGCTTATGTTAAAGGGCTTATTAAAAGATACTTAAAATAAGTTAGACGAAGATTTTGTATATTTGTGTGAAATTTACAGTATGACAAATTCCAGAGCCAGAGAAACAACGGAAGCTATCGAACGTTTGTATATTTCTATGAGGCACCTCTTTTACAGAGGTTTTTTTAAACCTGCCGGTGTTTCGGGGGAGACCATCAGAAATTTGTTGAAAATCATTAATCCGGAAATTTACGGAAGCATGAACATTGCCAGTAAGCTGGAACTGAACGGTTTGATGTATGTGCTGGACAGGCTTCCTGAAGGCATTGAAGAATGCGCGTTCATCCACCTTACCTCAGATGAAGGTTTTGACAAAGGAAGTTTTGAACCGATTGTCCCTAAAAAAAGAAGGAGAAACTGCTACAGGATTGATGAGCATCAGATGAATATTGAAGTGTTGCTTGGCCGCTCCGAAATCTACGATATCCTTACTCACCTTACTTTCCTGTTCATAGAAGCGGATAAAATCAGGAATCTCGCCTTCATCCAGGAAGAGAACTGGAAACCGACCAGGGCATTCAAAATTATTGAAGAAGTGGTTAAAGGCGAAAAGAAATTCAGCAGAAAGGAAAAAGAAGTGGCATTGATCCATCTTTCATCTTTAATAGGAAGGACTTTCGACGAAACCCTGATGGCATACAACACCTTCGGGGACGATGATAATCCGGATCGTCTTTTCAAAATTATTTATAACCTGGGGAAAGTAAGCCTTGAAGATGCCAAACAGACCCGTGAGCGCGAAATTCATTTCAGCTCCATCCTGAGGGAGAGGGTAGGGCACCATTATTTCGGAGAAAAGTGGGCCAATAAAGTTAAGGAAGTCCTGTTTGATAATGATCTTCATATGCGTCCTCTGCACATCATTTCCGCTAATATGCATTCTGTGAAGAATGTACTGTATGCCAACAATGCGCTGAAGAAAAAGCAGCATCATGATATAGATTATAAACTGTACGAAGATATCTCCAATAAAAAGGACCTACGCGACAAAGTGCTGAAATATGCACTGGATGAAGGAATGATCTATATTGATGATAAAAGCGGAAGCAATATCGATGTACAGATTATCGACCTAAGCAAAACCGACTTGAAGAATACGCCGTTCAGCGACAGTAAGTTTGGCGGGGAAGATGTCGTACTGGTCTTCGACTATGCTTTCGGAGAGCAGGCATTTGAGGTAATGGATGAATTGCTGAGGCCTTTTGACCATAAAGGCGAAATCTACATGATGAAAGTGAAGTCTGTTTCCATCATGGGAAAAGCGGGTATCCTCGCCGGCGGCAAGGGAGATATCATGATCCCTACTTCGCATATCTTTGAAGGGACGGCAGATAATTATCCTTTTGAAAATGCTTTGTCCCTTGATGATTTTGAAGATGATGAGCTGCAGGCTTTTGAAGGATCCATGATTACCGTTCTGGGAACATCCCTGCAAAATCGTGATATCCTTTCCTATTTTATGAATACTTCGTGGAAGGCCATCGGACTGGAAATGGAGGGAGCACACTACCAGAAAGCGATTCAGGTCGCCTCAAAGATCAGGCATCACATCACTCCGGACCTGTTTGTCTGCTACGCCTATTATGCTTCAGATAATCCGCTGGAAACCGGAAGTACTCTGTCTTCAGGTGGTTTAGGACTTACCGGGGTGAAACCAACTTACCTGATTACCGTAAGGATTCTTGATAAAATCCTGAATGGAAACAGGAAAGCCATTAATAATGCTTAAACAGTATTTTAACTGATTATAAAAAGCCTCAAATGTTTATATTTGAGGCTTTTCAATGAATAATAATGAATATCAATTTTAATCGGATATAGCCTCGGATTATTATCTTAAAAAAATAAAGAAATGAGTTTAACGGTACAACTGGCTAAAAGATTCAGGGAAGTTCTCCTGGATGGCGTATGGATTGCCAATACGAATTTTAAAGATCAACTTTCAGGGGTAACATGGCAGCAGGCAACTGCGAAAATAGGTTCCTTAAATACCATAGCAATGCTTACTTTCCATATCGATTATTATATTGCAGGACTGGTCCATGTTTTTGAAGGCGGAAATCTGGAAATCAGGGATCAGTATAGTTTCGATCTTCCTCCGATCGAATCTCAGGATCAATGGAAGTGTCTTTTAACCAAACTCTGGGAAGATGCCGAGAAATTTGCTGCATTACTGGAGCAGATGCCGGATGCAAAAATGAATGAAGTTTTTGTAGATGAAAAATACGGATCTTATCTCAGGAATATTGAAGGGATGATTGAGCATTGCTATTATCATCTGGGACAGGTGACTTTGATCAGGAAGTTATTGAATGAATAATTATTACAAGTAGTGGATAATAAGAATACTTTTCTAAGCTTTATAGAGATTTCCTGTCCAGGCGTCTTATTTTAATTACTTATCTTTAGAAAAAATTAAAATTTTAAATGAAAAAGACGGTTACAATCCTTTTTGCGTTTATTATTGCTCAGTTTCAGGCCCAGCAGGGACCTTATTATCAGCAGACGGCAAAGTACACCATGGATATTGATGTAAATGCTGAAAAATTCACCTATCAGGGTAAACAGACCCTGGAATACACTAATAATTCTCCGGACGAACTTAAGGTCGTCTATTTCCATCTGTACTGGAATGCATTCAGGCCGAATTCAATGATGGACCAGAGGGTTGCCGGGCAGGGCAAAAACGGGGATTCAAGATTGCAGAAGGACGGTATTTCAAGGCTGGCTTCCATTCCGAAAGACCAGGAAGGAGCTCAGAATATCCACTGGATCAAACAGAACGGCAGGGAGCTGAAGTTTGAAATTCAGGAAACCATTATGAAAGTTTACCTTGCGGAACCCATCAGGCCGAAATCATCCGCTACATTTACCATGGACTGGGATGCGGTAATCCCGCAGCAGATCCGGAGGAGCGGAAGGAATAACAGGGAAGGCGTTGATATAACCATGACCCAATGGTACCCTAAGATCGCAGAATACGATTATGATGGTTGGGCAACATTTGATTATATCGGAAGAGAATTCCATGCCCCGTTTTCAGATTTTGATGTGACCATTAAGATCAATAAAGATTATGTCATCGGAGCAGGAGGGATTCTTGAAAACCCTTCTGAAGTAAAAGGATACGAGGCCGGTGCTAAAATCAAAGCCGAAAAGAATAAAGCAACCTGGAAGTGGACGGCAAAAAATATCCTGGACTTTGCCTGGGCGGCCGACCGGGATTATATTGTAAAAAGTTTTGATGTTCCCCAGGGACCGAAAGTCTTTCTGGTTTATCAGAACAACGATAAAACAAAAGTATGGGAACAGGCGCAGCCTTATATAACGAGATATTACCAGCTGATGAATGCCCGGTTCGGGAAATATGTATATCCGGCCTATGCCTTTATCCAGGGAGGTGACGGCGGAATGGAGTATGGCATGTGTACCATGATCCTGGGTGAGGCTAAGGATATCGAAGGATTGATGGGATTGATGGCTCATGAAGGAGCGCATTCCTGGTATCAGCAGATGCTCGCTACAAACGAATCTGTGCGTCCGTGGATGGATGAGGGCTTTACCAGTTATGCAGAAGATTATGTGATGAACCAGTTGTTTCCTCCTAAACAACCCCTTCCGAATCCGTTTGCCGATAAAGTCAATGCCTACAGGAATTTTGTTAAAAAAGGCATTGAAGAGCCGGCGGTGTGGCTGGGAGACCATCATGATAACGGAACAGCGTATACCTATGCGTCCTATATCAAAGGAGAATTGTACCTGGTTGAGCTCGGCTATATCATGGGAGAACAAAATCTGGCGGAAACGTTGAAGCAATATTACGATCAATGGGCTATGAAGCACCCTTCTGACCGGGATTTCCTGCATATTGCCCAAAAGGTTTCCGGAATGGACCTGAAATGGTTCCAGAACTACTGGATCAATACCACCAAAACCATTGATTACGGGATTAAGGATGTGAAATACGATGCAAAATCCACAACCATTACCCTGATCAATAACGGACAGGTTCCGATGCCGGTTGATTTCGGGATCATTACGAAGGACCGGAAGATGGTAACCTACCAGATTCCGGTGAACCTTACCCACACCTGGAAAGAAAAGGATATTTACGGAGATTTTAAGACGATGCCGTACTGGCCATGGACACAAAAGGAATATACTTTGACAATTCCTTACAGCAAAGATCAGCTTTCCGTCCTGGGAATTGATTTCAGCCAGAGGCTGGCCGATGTCAACATGGAAAATAATTTTGTGGAAGTACAGTAAAATGCTTCTGTAATTATATATGTAAAATCCCTGAAGAATTTATTCAGGGATTTTTTATTTAATACTGCCTGGCATAAGTCTTCTTTTCTGACAGGTATTCGGATTTTGATCCGTCACCTGTTCTGAACAGTGTTTTCAGGGTGTTTTTCTGTTTCGGTTTTGATGCATCCGGGAGAAAGCAGACAAAATGAAGGTGCGGTCCGTTGGTCCAGCCTGTATTCCCGCTGAGGGCGATCGGGTCTCCTTTTTTTACCTTATCACCAGCTTTTACTTTCACGCCGTTCTGCTTCAAATGGAAATACTGGGCGATTGTTCCGTCGGTATGCATGATGGAAACGTAATTGGCCTGGTTGGCGCAGCTGATGTTCGGGCAGCCGGTATTGCTGTCCTGTACGGCGTCAATCACAATGCCTTCCCTGGCGGCCATAATTTCCGTCCCTTCGGGCATCACAAAATCCAGTGAGTTTTCGTTCTGATGGGAGTATGTCCCGTTGTACCCCTGGTAAATATTAAATGATTTTCCTTTCCGGAAAGGAAGGTCATAGACGTATTCTGTATCATAGGTCTGTATGGTGGCATCTCCGGCTAATGTAAAGTAGTCCGGCATTTTCTTTAGTTTCCATCCTTTTTTCCTGTCAGTCACTACAAAAGATGCCACTTTATTCTTCATGGTATTCGGACGCAGGACCTGAATGGTTTTAAATGGATCTGCCATGCGTAAGTTTTCGAGTTCGGGCTGTCCTGTGAAGGCAACAGAAATGGGATAGGTTTCAATATTGTCTGCATAATAAAACACCGTATCCTTTTTGACTTCAAAATACATTTTGGCGGGTTTCTGGGAATACGCAATAAAGAACTGGCCCAAGAGAATCACAAAAAGAAGCTTTTTCATCATATCTGATAATCGTTTTTGCTAAACTAAAAGATTTTTCCTTAAACTGCAATGGCATTTTCGGGAAATTAATTTTACTTTTACCAAAGCATAGTTTTTAACATAGTATTGATGTTTCAGCAGTGTGCAGATACGGGAATATCAATAGAATTTTGAAACAAGATCAATGAATTCAATCGTAATCAACATAGGCAACAGCAATATCCGCTTCGGACTTTTTAACGGGGATAACTGTGATGTTTCGTGGGTGATCAATACCAAACCGTACCGGACGGCAGATGAACTTTATGTACAGATGCTGATGCTGTACCAGACATATAAAGTGGAACCGAAAGAGATCAGCAAAATCATTGTAGGCTCAGTGGTTCCGCAGCTGACTAAAGTCATGAGTTCGGCCATCCGGAAGATCCATGGGATGGTTCCTGTTATTGTAGACCGGACTACCCCTTCCGGTGTTCAGGCTAAATCCAAGCAGATGGGAACGGATATTTACGCCAATCTGGTCGCCGCGCATCACCTGTATCCGGACCGAAAGAAAATTGTCCTGGATTTCGGGACGGCCCTTACGGCAAGCTGTATCGCTGAAAGCGGGGAAACTTTAGGCGTGATCATTGCCCCGGGAATTGTTACCGCATTAAATTCCCTGATCAGCCATACGGCGCAGCTTCCGGAAATAGAATTGAAGAAACCCAAATCTGTCCTTGGCCTGGATACCGTAACCTGTATGCAGAGCGGAATGGTGTATGGCTTCCTGGGAATGGTAGAAGGTTTTATTGACCGTATCAACGATGAGGTTAAAGACGATTGCTTTGTAGTGGCAACAGGAGGTGTGTCCCATGTGTACAAGCCCCTGACGAATAAAATCCATGTCATGGACCGGTTGCATACCCTGAAAGGATTGTACTTTTTAGGGAAAGACCTGTAAAATTAGCAGGAATCATAATTTATCTGTTCTTTAGCTTAAAATTAACTTCGTTATATAAAAAGCAATGATGCAAAATTTCCCCCGAATAGAAACGGACCGGCTGATCTTATCTGAATTACAGGAAGATGATCTTCCATCGGTCGTTGAATACCTGCAACACGAAGAATTCTCCAAATACACTTCCAACATTCCTTTTCCCTATACAAAAGAAGATGCCGAATTCTGGTTAAAACTTACCAGGGAAGCTTTTGAGCAAAGGAAAGCTTTCACTTTTGCAATTCGGGATAAAAAAGGAATGATGATCGGGGCTATCGGTCTTCACAATCAGGGATCCGATAAAGCAGAACTGGGATACTGGATGGCAAAAGCGTTCTGGAATCAGGGATATATCACGGAAGCCGCAAAGGCTGTGGTTGAATTTGGATTTAATGAATTGAAATTCAATAAAATTTATGCTACTCATTTCCTGCACAATCCGTCTTCCGGAAAAGTAATGCAGAAAATTGGGATGGAACTTGAGGCCGTCTTAAAGCAGCACCTGAAAAAGGAAGGCAAATATTACGATATTCCGATGTACTCGATCTTTAAAAATAAAGATTAACTAACGCTTAGATCTAAAAAATTCCTTTACGATTGCGGAACATTCATTTTCCATGATTCCGGTGACGATTTCTGTCTTCGGGTGAAGCGAAAGATGCTTGTTGATGAAGCCACGCTGCTCGTCCCTGGCTCCGATCACCACCTTCGAGATCTGTGCCCAGGAAAGCGCTCCGGAACACATTACACAGGGTTCCAGCGTCACATACATCGTACAGTTCACCAGGTATTTGCCACCCAGGAAATTAGCCGCAGCGGTAATGGCTTGCATTTCAGCATGGGCGGTAACATCATTCAGGGCTTCGGTCAGGTTATGGGCTCTAGCAATCACCCGGTTGTTGGAAACAATCACACATCCTATCGGGACCTCATCTTTTTCCCGTGCGGTTTCGGCTTCGTGCAAAGCCATCTTCATATAATATTCGTCAGTGAACATTTAGTCTTCAATATTCATGGTTAAAGGCAGCTGAAAACGGAAACGGACCGGATCGCCGTTAATGTGTCCGGGCGTGAACTTTTCAGATAGCGAGTACAGAGCAATCTCGGCCTGCCGGTTAAAGGTGAAATTCTCTCCCTGTGCATGCACATTGCTGATGCTTCCGTCCCGCTCGACGATAAAGGCTACGTTGGCTTTAACCGTTTTGATTTCGGAATACACTCCTGCTGCGTAAAAGAGATGGCCCACTTCCTGCCGCAATGCATTGATACCTCCCGGATAATCCGCCGGCTGGTCTGTTGAGGAAGAAACTTTGACATGGCTGTCGGGTTTGGGAATTTTATTCTGGATCCTGTCGAGATCCTCTAAGTTTTTTACTTTCAGCAAAGCTCCAATCAGAGCAACGTTCTCTATGCTGTCCATTTTTCTCATGAACAACTGAAAATCACTTTTAATGCTTATTTTGTTGAGGGTACCGGTTTCTGCATCAAATTTTTTCCTGAATTCGGTATTCAGCATGACCCGGTGATGGTTATAAAAATCTTTGACACGCCTGAATTCCTCTTGTTGCTGGGAAAAGCAACAGGAAGCGATGCAGCAGAACAGCAGTATAAAAACAGATCTCATTCCGGGATATTTCATTCAAGTAAATGTACTTAAAAAAATCTTAATCCGGGCTACCTTTTCAGCTTTCGGAATAGGCATTCAGCGATTCCATAAGATGGCTGCGGATGTCATCGACTAAACATTTAGGTTCCAGAACCGTCACTTCTTTGCCATAGGATAAAATTTCCTGCATAAAATCATAGGTAGGATGGAGGAAGAATTCAAAGAACAGGTATTCAGGGGTTTCTTTTATGGCCTGCTGCGACTGGTGGAGCGGGAAACTCTTAATATACTCTCCCTGATGCCTGCTGCACCGGATCGCAATCCTTTGCGGCTTCTGTTCGGTAAGATTCATGACCCCGAAAGCATTTTTAAAATGTTCCCGGAAATTGTAATTGTATTTTTCCCGGAATTTATTTTTCAGTACGTCAAGGTAATTGATCCGGTCCAGGCCAAAGGACTTCAGCATTTTGTCCTTGGTATCAATGGCGATGAGGTACCATCGGTCCTTGGATTCTTTTAACGCTAACGGATGAACTTTGCGGGAAGTCATCAGCTTATTTTTGTAGTTGTAATGTTC
The DNA here is from genome assembly GCF_002770595.1 of Chryseobacterium camelliae. NCBI lineage: Bacteria > Pseudomonadati > Bacteroidota > Flavobacteriia > Flavobacteriales > Weeksellaceae > Chryseobacterium > Chryseobacterium camelliae. Next base: position 2,967,016 of record NZ_CP022986.1, read on the forward strand.
AAAAGTCACCACCCTTTTGTTCCGGATGGCAAAGAACAAATCATAAAAATGTTCCACACCGGTAGGTTTCCGGGTTTCAAAAAATATGAAGTCAGAAAAATCCGGATGAAGGTTCAGGGCGTTGCTCACCTGAAAAGATTCCAGCAGCTTCTGGTTGTATTCGTCTACTTCCATAATGGGGCGGCTCTCAATATAGTAGCGGTTATCACCCTTCTTTTTATTATGGATGGAAAGATTGAACAGGTCGGAAATCTCCCTGATGTCACGCTGCAGCGTCCGGATGGAGTAACTTTTTATCCCTGCATCCTGAAATTCGAATGAATTCAGGAGGTAGTCTTCCAGCTGGGTGTAGGTAGCTGGCGCGCTTTCCAATCGTTTGATGATCAAAGCATATCGTGTTAAATAAAAGTCTTTTTTCATGCCGGTCTGTTTTTGCTGCAGTGGTCCTGTTCTGTTTTTGAACAAAGCAAGACTACTTCATGGGTTAATTTATAAAACAAATATATATGCTTAATGCGACAAAACGTGTCGTGTTTTATTTTTGTGGATAAGTTTTGCTGATGTAGTTTTATCTGATACTGAATGATGGTAAAAATAAACTCCGAAGTGTAGAGACTTCGGAGTAATTCTTTATATGTTATTCAAATTGACGAATTTAGATTTAGAATTTTTTTAATTGGATTATGCAATATGAATCGTTTTAATTTAAAAGGACTGCTTTACTGGCCATAATCTATAAAAAAATTTTTATCTATAAATAGTTGAAAGGTTCTGGATGTACATTCTATCTTTGAAATTGGACTGTTAGTAATGACAAAAATAGTTTTAATCCCTTGAGTAGATTCTGTAAATGATTTTCCTTGTAAACTTGTCTTGATTACACTTTTACCCTCATGAAATTCTGATGTAAATTCCAAAAATAAGTTATCCAGATATTCAGCATTTGCTCTAAGATCGTTTGTAACTCCATATTGGAAATCAAATTTCAGTTTTTTGATATCTTGCCTTTTAGAATTTTCTTTTTTAGTCTTTACTTCGTAATCTACAATTCCAGTCCAGATAGGGAGGGGGTTTGCATATTTTTCCTTGAAAATTTTTATTAATGTAGAAATCAGTTCGGGGAGAGAACATTCTAGTAATAATTCTTCCAAAACTTCTTCTTTTTGTAAATTTTCCATAGTTTTTGGATCTCCTTCTCCATCTAGTACTGCTCTATATTTTTGGGGAGTAATATAGTATAAAACTTCTAAATCTTTATTTTTAATCATAATTTATAATTTTTTATAGTGAATATATTCAACTCTGTTACCATAGTGTTCCAATAATTTTTCTATCCATAAATCGGCAACATCTAAAGAGTTATAATCAACAGGAATCCCTTTTGGTAATAAAATTTTCGCTATTTCTTTTTGTATTACTGAGATTTCTCTAAATGTCAATTTTTCTCCTGTATATCTCAATACAAAAACACTTCTATCAGTTGATGCTACAGCTCTAAGCTCCTGCATACTGTTAAGTAGAAAATTTCTAATATCTCCTGTACTTAAACTGCTACCTGCAGGATGATTATGTGTTACTGTAGCCCCTATTAAGTGCTCAGTATATTTTTTTAAATTCACTTCTTTACGTTTCCCACTTGAGATATCCTTGATCAGCTCACCTGTAGCCTTTCTAATTCCTGCATATTCATGAGTAAATCCAAAAATTTTCTTTTCATATTCAAGTATTTCTACAGGAGCCAAGTCATTTGCTATATCTACTACTTTGGCTAAAGTAGTTCTTATTTCATTGCCTGCACCTTCATAAAGAAGCATTTTTTTATTTTTTAAAAACCAGTCAGCAATTTTTCTCCAAAGATTTTTTATAAAATCCTTTAACTTTTGGCCTCCTGTTTTAAAAATTAAAATTAAATCTTCTAATGCCTTGTTTACTTTTTGATAAGCTTCTGCAGTCTGGATCTTTACAAATTTAGCAGTTTGAGAAATCGTTTTTCCTATTTCAGAATTTATTTTTGCTAAAACTTCTCCAATTTTTCCAACTTCACTTATTTTAGCAATATCCGCGAAAGGGATAAAAAAAGTTCCTATAAATGACATTGTAAATCCCGCTGTGTAATTTATTCTAACCCAATTAAATTCATCTGAATCTTTGTTGATTAAATAATCTTTGATCTGGATTACACCTTCTTTTATTGCTTCCCATATATTTTTTAGTAATGTCATATCCAACATATTCCAAAAATTATCAATCATTTCTAGAGTTTTCTGAAAATCCTTACTGATATCAAAAGGAGTTTCTAATAAAGCACCAAAGAATTTAAGGGTTGATGCTACAAAATCTACTAAACCATTCCATATTCCACAGAGTAATGCTATATCCTCTGTTAACTCAGTTTTTACTGTTTGTACAGCAGTATTACCTGAAGTAAAAAAAACTTCTATTTGTTCTTTTATATAGTTATTATAAGTATCAATAAATCTTTCTATAGAACTTATTTGTGAAAGTATATATCACTTAAAAATTTTGGAGTAAGATCAGAAAAATCGAAACCTTTTTTATCAGTGAAAAGAGCTTTTATATCATTCAATATTTTATTAGAAATGGTAAAGGCATTAATTAAATTTTCTTTTTTAAAAAAATAACCTTCTATTTCTGTATCCCAGAAATCATCTGATATCTTTATATAATCTATCCCTTCTCCAAGTTTTTTTAGAACCCAGCCCAGAGCTTTTGCCGGAGCGGAAATACCCATCATTACATATTCAAGAAAAGTAAAAAATCCTTCTTTTATCTTACTATTCTCAATATATCCCTTTTCCATTAATTCCTTTACAACCTCCTGATTGATCTTGTTTGTACTGTTTTTTACAGCTTTCATAACTTCGTTGTCAAAGAGATTGTCTTTTAGATCACCCTTGTTATTGGTAAACTGTCTTCTAATCTTTTCAGACATTCTGCCATATAAAACATCATTACTTAATTCATTACTATCACTTTCTAAAAATAGAATAACCTCATCATCTTTTGGCTTAACTACTTCATAATATTCTTCTACTTTATTTCCATCATCAGAAACGAATATCAATAATTTAAAAGCTAATAAATCATCTTGATCTCCATAAATACCATTTTTATTAGTGTCGACATAATAATTATAAGAATCAAATTTATAGTTCTTTTTAAAAGTAATATCTTGTATTATAGTAGTATTACCGTTTTGATACAAATTCGCATCAGGATAATATTTTGTAAGCAGATCATCGGAGGACTGATTGAAAAACTTGACCGTTGCAAGCGGGCTAACATGGTTCATGCCCCTGATATGCTCTCCTATGGTAAACGTATTTTTAAGCGAGGGAAACTGTGTTGTAGAAAACGCATGATCCATCGACAAAGCTTCTGCTCCAAAATCAAACATGTCTTTGTATTCTGTGTTTTTCATTGTCTTAATTTTAAAGATTAATAAAAGAGGCAGAGTGATTCACTCTGCCTCTTTTGATATGGTTAAACAGAATTACTGAAGCGCTTTTTTCAGTTCTGCCAGAGGCAGCTGGGCTACCACTTCTTTCGGGCTGTCGTCTGTAGTCAGCTGAAGGAAGCCTTCATTCAGTTCGATATTGTCAACAAAACGGTCGTTTCCGGAGTTCAGCTGTGACTGCACGATGGTAAATTCAGTTTCGGTAACTACGTCTTCCGGGACCTCAAATTCTTCAGGATTTTCATGGGTGAACGGTAATGCTGTTTCTGTCACCAATCCTGCAGAATCCTTCTGTAAGATGTTAAGCGCGGTAGGTAAGGTCGTGATCCATGCTTTGCCCTGCTTCTGTCCTAGCGGTTCACGCATTTCGTCTACGATGCTCATGTACATCGGATCGCCGATGACCGGAACTTCGCCGCCGTTCCAGATCCTTCCGGTAGTCAGGAAGAACTGTACGGCATCTTCAAATCCCGGATTAACGGTGACAATCACTCTTGCCATACCGGCCTGAAGGAAGTTCCTGAACAGTGGGTCTGCACTGTTGGACAGGTACATGTTCTGCCATTCGCTTCTGTTGGCCCAGTAGTACGGATAGAAAGTATACTGCATAATGGTCCATTCAAAGGCCTGCTCCATAAATTTAGCTAATGCGGTATACTGATCCAGGTTCTCATCGAGGATGATGCTGAAATCCTGCATGGCTTTTGCATTATTGGTCAGATTTTTCCCTAAAGCAGAGTAATCCTGAAGGAGAAATGCGATACAGTTATGCTTAAGGATCACCCTTTCCATATCACGGTAGAATGTGGACATTTTCTCCTGGTTTTCTTTTTCCTGTTCTTTGGCAGCCGCTTCAAGCTCTTTCTTCTTCTCCTGGAATGCGGCATCAGCCTCCTGATATGCTTTGATGATAGCATCGAAGTTCTCCTGCTTCCATGCATTCATGTAGGCATCAGAAAGATTGCAGGTAATTTCAAAATTGAAATTTACCGAATCAATATTAATCCCCTGATAAACAAAATTGTAGGTTCCCGTTACATTCTGAGGAGAAAAATAGGCGATGCTGTCAACTGAAGTCCCTCCATTGTTGAACGTTGCAGTCCCTCCGGCAAAATTGCTGGTATTCAATGTGCTTCCTCCTCTTCTGTTTCTTTCGAATCCATACCACATTTTTACGTGGTTTGCCTGATAATTGGCAGGGATGTCAATATTCAGATGCTTATATCCGGTATCTCCATTAAGCTTGATCCACTGTAACCCTGTAGTGAACTTTTTGGTCGTTTCGATCAGTTCAGTAAGCTTAACACCATAGATGCCTGCCCAATACTGGATCTGATCTACTGAAGCAGATTTAGGATCTGTCATGGTCCGAGGCTGAGTGGCCGTTCGCGGATCGACAGGAGCAGTCAGGGTTTCTGTCACCGATGCGGCCGTGGCCAAACGGTGCAGTTTTGCCGGTTCGGGGATCATGAACTCAAACATAGTGCGCTTGCCATAGTTGAAGATCTGATTTTTCATCTTTTTATCAACCCATCGGTACACACCGATGACATGTTTGTCACCATTTCTGTTGTCAAAACCATGGGCATTGTTCTCTTCAAACTCCTCAATGATCTTTTCAATCCTTTCTTCTGCGACCTTAGTGAGAAGTCTTTCGGTTGCTTTCTCCGTGATTTCCTGGGATTTGGCAACCGCCTGTCTTGTACTGTTTTCTTTGGCATTGTGAGAGGCAAAGCTGCCGCCGACCTGATAAGATTTACCGCCATACTGAAAATGGGCCTCCGCATTGATATCCTGCTGGATGATATTGGCCACTTCAGACTGCATGTCATTTCGGGTGGTTGAAGTCGTGTCATTCAGATTTTCCCTTTCGGTAGATTTGGATGTGGTCGTCTGGATCTCACTTCTTCTCAGTTTGCGGGTGGATTTCTGCTTGAATTCCTTAGCCATTATATTTTCAATATGGGTAACTTCTCCAGGAACATAGGCGTGCATGGTCTGTACCACCTTGAGGTAGTCGGCAATACCCAGTCTTTTTACCCCGAAATGTTTAGGGAAGAAAACGCCCGGTTGTGGCGTGTCATTACCGGAATCGTCTGTCTTGATTTCTTCAGTATACAAGATCCCGGTATAAGGCTGGCCAATTCCCAGCCCAGAATATTCCACTGTAGCCTGTTTTCCGTTGTTAAAGAAAATCTGGATCTTCAGGGACCTGATCACTTTTCCAAACCGGTTAACCAGGATAGGAGGAAAAGTTACCTTATTATCGACAATGCTGATGTTGGAATAGGTTTCTTCAAAAAGCCCCATATCTGTACTGGCTGAAATTTTTGCTGAGCCTAATCCGTAAGAATTACTTTCCGCCTGATAATAGAACGTAAGGGAAGCAGAAGTCTGGGCAATTCCAGTAGTATAGCCTGCCTTTAAATAATACGTTCTTGACACGGCCTGCGAAAGATTGCTTTGCGTATTGCTTACCGGAACGAGGATATTCCCGAGGTTAAGGTATTTCTGCTCCTGGAGAGGCGACTTCTCAAGCAACGACTTCAAGACTGCTGACCATTGCTCATCCAGTTTTTCAAAAACTTCTGCAAACGTATCATAAAAATCAGTGATTTCAACAATAACATTCCCAAGCTGTAACTGCCGCTCTGAGATGACAGCCGTATAATTATCATCATAGCTGCCGGCTGAAGCATTTCCTGTTCTTTTTGTAAAAAGATTGATGAATAGCTTCAGGGAATCTAAAGAAAGTCCGCTTTTAAGGTCTTCAAAGTTGAGCTCATTTTTGTAGGTAAACTGGAATAAAGGGATATTCAGCGGTTCAAGGCCTGCGTACAGCTTGTCAATTTCAGCTTCAGTCATTCCTTCCGTGATCTGGGATTTTATTCTTTCAAGCTGTTCATTGTAGGCGTCAATTTCCTTTCTGTACCGTTCCTTATATTCAGCGCTGGCTGCATCATAGGCTTTGTTCCTGAGTTTTACGTAAACGGTCTGGATATCCTGCAGTCCTGCTTTTAATTCTTCGAGTCCCTGTTTTTCAAAATTCAGTCTGGAAAGATCTGAGATTTTATCACCTTCCGCTGCCAACTGATTGTGGATAGACAAAGGGAGGTCAGTGCCGCTGATGGCTGCTTCCCCAATTGCAGAGGAATCTACCCTAAAGGCATCGTTACGGCTGGATAATTGTGAGCCGGAAGAGTTTTCTCCTTCATATCCGTCCCCGAAAAATTTCATCGGCAGTACGACACGGGCATCCAGTGCTTTCGCTTTCAGGTCCTCGCCATTGATTTTAACCAGTTCCGTCGTTGGAGATAAGGTACATACATATCCGAAATGGATCGCCTTTAAAATATGAACGAGGGCTTCTTTTACATAAAAGTTTTTTTCTGTAACGGTCTGGTAAATCAGATTATCCCATAATTGAGGGACCGCACCCTGAATATTGCTGTCGCTGTAAAGGTTTTTTGCGGCAGTTTCATCAGCCGTGGAAAGTGTTTCCCTTCTAGAAATTTTCCTTCCGATCTTCAATGCTTCCGCTAAAGGGCCGCTTTCGATGATCAGTTCAGACTCATAGCCTGTTGTGGAAAAGGTTTTTGCTGCCCTTTCCAATGCCTGGAATTTTGCCAGGGCAGAATCTCCGGGATTAACAGCGCTGTTAAAAGCACTTCGCATTTCAGAAGGCCTGAGAATAAAACCTAAGTTCTGTTTTTTAGTTTCTGTCAGCTGTGGATTTCTTAAGCTCACAAATCTGAACAGTGTTTGTGAAACATTGTTTTTGTTGTTGGTTGTTGCCATTTTTTATTGGTTTAAATTTTTGTATTGATAAGGTTAGTTATTGGTCATAGTTCTGGCTGTCCAGCATTGTATGAATGTTGAATGCAATAGATTAAAATGAATGTTGGATTATGTTTTCTTGTATTTCAAAGGTAATGTCGGACAGCGACAGAACTTGACGCAATAAAATGATTTATGTATTAACCCAGTTTTTTGAAGTTATTTTGATCGAACATCAGGACTTCGCCGTCATCATCGATATATAAGGTAATCTTGTTTGCCGCAGCCAATAGGTAGGGCTTCAATCCTTCGATATTGATGCTGACAGAAGCTTTTTCGAAATTAAAAATCACAAAGGTCTGTCTTCTTCTGATTTTCCCGATATTCAGTTCATTTCCTTCCCTGAATAATACATGGACCAGTTTTCTTCTGCTGGCAATGTCGTAGGAACTGCTGCCTTTCAGGGAAAACTCATCAGGCTGTACGGTAAGCTGACCATCTTCCAGGATGATTTCTTCTGATGCGGATGATTGGCTGATGGCGTTATCCCAGGTATCAATATTTGCAGCGGTGATATTATTAACCGGATGTGATTTCGGAATATAATTCTGGCTGACATAATTTTGTGTTGCATATCCTGCATTTGCGTGGTTGCCCCAATTGTATGCTTGAATCCATTTATCCGCACTTCCATAATTTTCAGTATAGATATTACCATATACAGAATCAATGTTGACTTTAGTTGTATAATTAGCGCCCCCATCATTTGAAAATTGGAAACTAAAAAAAGCACTATCAGTGTTACCCCCCCTATTATTGCCTACTTTCCACCTAGTGTCATAATGACTATATACCCAGGCAGAAACTATATTATAAGCACCAGGCGCATTAAATGATTCTATATGATTAAACTCTGTACCATTTACTTTAAATACAGCTCCTCCTCCTAGGGCAAGATTACCAGCTTTAGTTTGTGATGAAGTATCAGTTGTGATACAATTATCAGCAGTCCATGCTTGTGTAGCTAAATCTTTATTCTGAAATGATGGTAATTGTCTCTCAAAATTGACTTTGCCAATATTACTAATACTTAGAGCAAGTTGAGGACCTGCAGCATATGAATCAGTAGTAGTAAAACCCATTGAGGTACCATTTGCTCCATTATTTCTAACAATGATACTTGCCTGAGCTCCTCCAGATGCTTTATTATAAAATCCTATTGCTGTACCATAATTATCAGTAGGTGATGATCCTTGACCTGTCTCAACTAATAGTGCATAAGTATCTTTATTTTTAGTTAGATTCCAACCGTTACCATAATTACCTTGAGCCCTATCCAATGTTTTTGAGCCCGTAATATGTTGATCAGTTTCAGCGGTTACCACCGTCCTCCAATCTGTCCAACCTTGATCACCAGAACCATATTGAGTACTTCTAAACTTCATACCCTTATCATAACGATCAATAGTAAGCTGCTGCCTGCCATCATCAGAATTTAAGTTTAGTGTAGTCGTATAATAATATCCAGAAGAAGGTTCTTCCTGTCGGTATATACCCGAATCGATTACTGTATTTAGATTCTTAGTGTGAATTAAATTTTTAAATAGTTGACTGACATTTGCTTTGGAATCTGGTTTGAAGTTACCCGAATGCCATATATATTTGGGCTTTGTCCAACCTGCATTACCATCACCATTATGGGTTCTAAAGCCTAATGCATCATTACCTGAGTAAGTTGAAAATATTTCTACACTGTAATCTCCTCCTATCCCAGAGTAATTAATAACAGATCCTGCATCGCCTGTTCCAGCCCAATTATAATCAAACCAAACTGTATTCGATCTTTTTGCTGAACCGTTATTAATGCCTCCATTTTTATCAACGGCTATTCCATTACTAGTACTTAAAACATCATATCCATTAACTTTTACCTGACCACCATATGGCTGTAAGTTGATAACTCCCCAAGTATAATTATTACCAACAGTTATCACCATATTATTTGATGATGGGATACTTATTCCTCCAAAAGTACCATCTAGATTAGAAGCTTTTAATCCAAAATAAGGATTATCATAGTTACTTCCATTTGGGACATCAATTTCAATCTTAGCATTTTGGGGCACATAATTGTCTAGCATTGCTATTGTGGCAGCTCCCACATTTGTTAAATATGCTAGATAGTCTACATTTGAAATTGGCAGATTGTTAGCATGCCATATTCTTTTATTAAGCATTTTTACTCCATGGCTATCTTTTCCAGTTAGATATACATTTTCACCGGTATAAGAAAAAGCAAGGCCGGCCCCATACTCACCGTTACCAACTTGTGAGTGATTGACCCACATCAATAACGAACCATAGTCATTATCGCCGTTTGGTCTATAAAAGCCAGATTTTTTTGGATTAAATGTACCTAATGACTGTCCTAAATCCGGAGGGTAAGCTTCAATGGTTCCTGTTGGATTTGATCCACAGATGAAATCTTGCATATTTCGATGTCCGCCACCTCCAAGAAGTAAGTAATCATCACTAGATCCCGCCTTAAGAAAACCGTTTGCAGTAACTTTGGCAGATCCGTCTCCGTTGATATCTTTAAAGAAAAAACCTGCATCATTTCCTCTATAGCTGATGGTTCCGGCATATTGAGTAGGCTGATGAAAAGCTATGGTTGGAAATATAGTATTAAAAGATCCATTACCGTTAAGCATAATTGCCGCACCGTTATATCCATTGCCGTCAGCGCCATTAAAAGTCTTTTTACCATCTATCGTCTGTGGAGTATCCAGTGTCACGTAATCCTTTAATGTGCTTCCTAAATCATTTACGGCGTTGTGAATGTCATTGGTATTGGCATTCATCAGAATTCCGCCACTCCAGATTCTGGATTCTGTAGGTTCTATAGTCTGACTATGTACGGTATACGATGAGATGTGAAGAGTAGGAACCGATGTACTGTTAACATCAAACCAGTATTTGGATCCTCCCCTGACATAAATTACGACATCCGAAGAACGCGGCATCTGATCATATCCGATTACTTTAGTATCATCTTTTACCCAGGACTCATCCTGGTAATTGCAAATCGCTTTAAAATGAGCGGTTCCCCAGCCACTTCCATAGACTTCGAATTCGTAGTAACACCAGAATCCGCCACCATGTGTTGAATAAGAGGGAACACCCATTGAACTATCCAATGTTCTGTACACTTTAATGGTAGAAGGGTAATAGCTGTTACATTGGATCGTAACCGGATAATATTTGGATTCATCCAGACCTAAGGTGTCAATCATAGTCCTTTTCCCGAATATTCTTCCCCCGATCTCAGAATCATTGCCTGCATTGACTGCATTCCTTGCCTTTATATTTCCGTTGGAGTCTACTGTGAGGCCTGGATTTCCCTTACTGGTAAAAATATGGTTGTTTCCCGATTCATGGTAGACCGTATCGACTATAGGATTTCCAATATAAAGCTGATCTGCATTACTTGCATTAATAATTTGGCTGCCATTTAATTTTGAAGAAGAAAACTTATCACTGATGACCGTTCCAGGCGTATTTATATCCCCTTTTGAGTATATTCCAAGATGAGGAACTAACGATTCGTCCACATATCCGTCAGAAAGCAGTAATCCTCCTGTTAGCAGTCGTTGTGCCTGATTGTTTTCATTCAGGATACCCAGAGGCTTATTGGTCGTTATCGCCCTGTAGATACCCATATCTCTTTTTCCCCAGTAATCATTTGGGTTAAAATTATTACTCGTCCACAGCTTATACCAATCCGTATGGTTTTTTTGGTCATATCCGGTACTCCTGTACTTTCTGAAATACATATTGTCCCCAAATAACGGAGATGCCAGTTGAAACCCATAGTTGTCATGTTCAGCCCATGCGTTGACGTTAATCCATGCCGAATAATAGCTTTCCGGTAAATTGCCATTAGGATCTGCGCCGAAAAAACCGGATTTGTGGGTAATATTAGGGTCCGTAATATTATTGAAATTTCCGCCCCAGCCATTATTGCCGGATACGATATTCTGCAGGTTACCTTCATGGATGATTTCCCAGCTTTTAGTACCGTCATTGTTTTCTACCCGCGGATTCTGATTACTGCTTCCTTTTTTTAACGTTATTCCTGAACCAGCCTTCTTGTAAATTTTGTTACCTGCTTCGAAATTGATCCCCAGGCCATCATCCGTAAAGTTTAAATCTCTTTTGAATGTTTTGCTTCCTGAAATGGCCTGGTCAGTATGCGTAGTGACAGCTCTTGAATCTTTCTTAAAATATTCGCTGAGCGTTGTTGCCTGCAACACAAGGCTTGAAGCGTCCGCATCCCATTCCAGCTTCCAATGGTCTTTATTGAAAGTCTGATCTCCCAAATAAGCCTGGAGATCTGTAATGGCAACCCTCGGATAAGCAAATATACCCAGCTGTGAGCCTAAGATCAGTACGTAAAAGTCTCCGGAAGCAGGATCTTTATAAAATTCAATTTTCCCGATATGGGTAGATTCTCCGGATTTCCAGTTTACGGTAGGTTCATAATGATTTTCCTGATACCTGTACAGGTTGATCTGAAATTCATAAAATTCATAAGGATAGCTGTATAGCTTCACAGTAAAGGTCAGCATGTTGCCCGCCACAGCGGAAATTCTGATCAGCAGATTGCTTTTGAATCCTCCAACGGCATCATTGATAACAGAAAGTCCCATGGTGCCATCCTGAATTCCGGAATGGGAATAAAAGTGTTTAATATCATGCAGGTTCTGGCTGTTGAGGCTTACAGTACGGTCAGCACCCTCATACGGAATATAATTGCCTAACTGGGTATTATCAATCCCCACATAGGAACTTCCGCCCCATCGGTATTGTTTGTTATCTCCTGTAGTGATATAGATCTTTCCTTTCTCACCCGGTTGTGGCAGTTCTGCATAAGATCCGAATTCAAGGACATCATCCACATAGCTGGGAAGCTGCGATGCCGGAACTTTACCGTCGACAAGATCTGCTTTCCTGGTAAAATCATAGGCAATGTTTTCAGGAGGGATGCTGTCCTCCTTATGGAAGTAAGATGCCTGCCATTCCCAGAAATCTTCCTGTCTGGGAATATCTCCGTTCTCAAATAATTTTTTTAGTTCTTCTTTGTTTAACATTTTTTTCTTTTTAATTTATGCGTAGATAATAAAGCTATCAGCTACCGGCCTTCCATTTATGATGTTTTAGAATGGCTGAGCATGATACCCGCTCATTTTTGAGTGTTTTTCCTATGTGAGATACTTTAAGCTGATCATAGACATTATTCTGGCTGTCCGTCATTTCGTCAATGATGAATCTAAAGGAGCTGAAAAGGTTTTGGTAATGGTCAGGAGTCAGGTCTGGTCAGATGTGAATCGGGTAGGCAACAGAAGCTGTTTGTGCTGTAATATTTTTAGAATTCTTCTTCAGGAATATCGGTTTCATAATCTTCCCGGAAAAAATTTTCAATGTCTTTGAGATAATTCTCATAGTCCATTTCTGTATTTTCGATGTCGCTCCAGTCTATGGTGTAGAGGTCTTCATCAAGAACAGGTTCTGAATGTTTGTATTGTGTTTCCATATGATAATACTATTTATTGGATTGGGTATGAATTGTTAAAATTTGTCAGTATATTCTTTGTTTTATAAGTTGTTGTATGGATAAAAGCAGATAAAAGGATTTCTTGTCTTGGCTCTGATTCAAAGGTATAAGCGTGGTGCGACAAAACTTGACGTAATAAAAAAAATAACTCAATAATGAGTTATTTTTTAGGTGAAGTCAGTGAGTTCTATTTCGTCTCCCATGAGCATGAGAATGTCCATTTCAGAGAGCATGGATTTCAGCTTTACAGTACCCATTTTCAGTTCATTATGGGTGAGCAGGTACAGCCAGATATTGCGTATGAAATCATTGAATTCCATACTGTTGTTGTATCTTGGGGTATAGATGGGTGCTGCCAGTGTTAAAAGCTGTTTGATGATCTCTCTGCAGTCGTTTAGTTTCCTTTCATAGGGAATCAGTACATTCAATACGGTATTCTGGATATCGTAGAGAATTCCGGAAGCTGCCTTGGTCTGGTTTTTCCTGATGTTGATTCCTCTGCCATCAGTCAGCCTGGCCGAAATAATTTTACTCCTGAAGCCAGCAATTTCCGATACTTCACTGATATTATAGGTAGAAAGGATATTTTCAGAAGCCTTGAGCCAGTCCATAATCTTATCAATAAAATAAGGGTCTTTTTTGTCAAGTGAGGATACGACAGACGGGAATTCCAGCAGCTTTTCTTTCAGTTGGGTAACCAGGATAAATTGTGATTTTTTCATTATTCAGGGATTAGGGTTTCAACAATGTTTCCGTCAATATCTTCATAGCGTGACCATTCCATACCGGTTTCACTGATGCTCATTTTAGCATAAATCAGGCATTTCGGATCAAGCTCCATCAGTTTGGACGCTTCTACGATCACACTGTTGTCAGGTGTTTTTTCAATAACTTTCTTCGCTTCATAGATTGTGCGGCTGAGGAGGCTCTCACGCAACGTTTCAATACTGGTTTCCTTCCAGTAAATGTTAGGAAGAGATTCGCATATTTCAGCAATGCGGTAGACGATATTTCCGAAATATTTTTCATATCTGGGATATACATTTTTTATTTCCTGTGATGTTAACTGATCAATGATTTCATCATATTCAGACTCCAGTTCTATAAGGGCTTTTCTCAGATGGAGATCTGATTCTCTGTCGCTCGGGTCATAATTTGTTTTAAGTACTTTGGTGATTTCATCATAGGCAAAATCCCTTAATTGGAGAATAGGCAGGCCTCCTGCCTGGGCAAAAGGGATGGTGAGGTCTACGGTCCCTATTTTCATCCTTGGAACGGAAAAGTTTTTAAGCAGTTCATCCTTGGCATATTCTCTGGCAATCTGTATGGTCTGGAGGTCGGCCATTTTGCGTGCGGAAGCAATTTCGGAAACAATTCCTCCCAGGTATTCATTTAATGTCGGCATGATAAAGTTTTTTATGATTAGTATAAATGGTATAAAAGGATGGCTGCCGTAACAGCCATCCGAAAAAATTAAACGGCAGCAATGCTGTCTTCCAGCATGTCCAGGATTCTGGAAAGTCCGGCCGGCAGTTCATCATTCACTGCTTTTACGTGTACGCCTAATGTATAAGTTCTTTCAGTAGTTGAAGTACTGGATGATGTCTTTTTATAGGATGCAGAAGCATTGAACTTCACCTTCCAGAATTTCGCGCTTAAACTCGCATTTCCACTGAACTCACTGGACACATTCTGAGTCTCAACTGAGTTTAATTTGGCGTTGAAATCAATGGTCATCTCATCAATTCTCAGGGCCGGAATAGTCAGCATCGTCAGGAAAGGCACTTTCAGGTTCACACTTGATTCATTGAAAGGCTTTGAGCCTGATACTGCAGGGTCATACGCTGGATTGGGAACTGACTTTTGATAATTAAAGTCTACATACCTCAGTTGAGCCGGTGTAGCAGCCACTGCGGTGGAACCTGATCCTGAGGCGGCAACCGCTGGCATAAAGCCTACTTCCTTGATGAAGTTGACCTGTGAAATAGAAGCGTCATGCTGGGCTTTTACTGCTGCCTGCAAGGGGCCGCCAATATAAACGCTGAAATCTAAACTGTTTAATTCTTGTACTAAATTTGCCATAATAATGGGTTTTAAAGGTTAATAATTTGGTTGAAAAATATAGTTGTGCTAGCTACTATTAGGGATAGGGAGTACATATCCAGTCTGTTTACTGACTGAAATCTGTGGGAATAATAGGATAAGTATACGTTCGGATAGTCCGGAGTGCCGGCTATTGAATTTCTGGACGACGGGTGTCGGTGTAAAATATTTTCATGATTATTGGTTTTTAGGTTATAGTTTTTATTCTGATTCAAATATATTCAGGCGCAGCGACAGAACTTGACGTGTTATAAAAAATTTCAATATAAATTGTCAGTTAGTGTATGGGTAGTAGAGTGTGGTTTGCTTGTCAGTTTTGCCGTTCTTAATTCAGTAGGAAAAGTGCCTGAATAATCTGTATGCTATTTATTTAACTGGTTATTGTTTTATTCTGGTTCAAATATATTCAGATGCAGCGACAGAACTTGACGTAATATAAATTTTTTCAAAGATGATCATAGGTATTGAGTTTAGTTGATGTAATATGAGCACAAAGGATTCATAATCAGCCTATAATACAGCAGTTGCCATTAAGAAAGTAAGACCAGGTCGTGGAATATAGTTAATGACAACTGATATATTACACCTTATAAAGTTAAATTATAAGCATATTTACTTATTTTAATGATTTATAAGCTAAAGAGGTTATATTTTATTCCTGATCAATTTTTGAACAATCTGATTTAATGTTTCGCGATGATCATCAATATAGGCCAGTCCCGCCTGGATCAGGTTTTCAATATTACTTCTCCTTACATCGTCCATAGCCGGTGAAGCATTTTTAAGCGATGGATTAAGCCGGTAATAGTTTTTCTGGTTTCTTTGTCCTAATGTCTGGAACATCTGGCAAAGCTGATAATCTACCGTTTCAGCATTGGCTGACATCAGGATGTCAATAATAGGATTGACCCAGCTTATTTTTCCCGCCTTTTCCAGCTTCTTAAAAGAATAGGGACGGGCCTCAATACCGGTGCCGATAGAAACGATCAGCATATCACCCACACCGGGATTATTGGCCTTCTGATGGTTTTTAAGGATTTCCGCAAAAGGCGTTTTCCTGGCTTCTGCGTATGCACAAAGTGCCGGATTATTGGCAAACATACCTCCGTCAATCAGGCTGAAAATCTGTCCGTACATCGATTTGATCTGAACCGGGCTGAAATAGGTAGGAGCTGCTGAAGTTGCCCGGCAAACATCTTTAACGTAAAAATTATCTGTGCTCAGGTTCGCTTTAAACGAATTGAAAAGTTTTGCCCTCCTGTTTTCTATATCATAACTTGTGATGAGGCAGGGTTTAATCAATTCCTTAAGTTCTAAATTTCCAAAAAAATCGTTCAGGTTTTTTTCAAGTGCCTCTTGGGAAATTTTTTCATTAAGCAGCCCGAATGGATTGAGCAGCCTTTCCCAAAAAGAAACCTGGAATATGTCGCCACCTTTTTCAGCATATAATTCCAGCCCTTTTCGGATGGAATATTTGGCTTTCCGGTGTTCGTCAGGACATAGAATGATAGAAGCAATCAGTCCTCCTGTACTGCTTCCTGCAACCATATCAAAATAATCTCCGAGCTTGGCACCCGGCTTATCGTAATACTGAAGCTGTTCCTCTATGTAACGCAGGATAATACAGGTAATGATACCTCTAATCCCGCCTCCGTCCAAAGAAAGAATGGTTGTCTTTTTCATGTGATTGTTAACTTTTTAGAAGAAACACATTAGGCCTTTAGACAACCCAACCAACAGATATAGGCTATCTATTGGTCGGGAGTATTGCTTTATATGGTTCTCGTAAAACAAAAGTAGGATGGGGAAGCGACAGAAGTTGACGTGTTTTAAAATAAAATCTCTGTAAAGAGATTTTATTTTAAATGATTTTTATATAGATTATTAAATGATGAAAAATTATAGAAATCTGATTAGAAGGATAGAAAAATAATTCTTTTTAAAAAATTGATATAGAGTCATTTGGTCTGCTATTTTTGAAAAGTCCAATAAAGTGGTCATCAGTTCAAGACTACATAACCGCTCTTATCTCTCGCCATTTTAGACAATGCTCTCCAGCTTGTCTTTATAACTCCTTTAGGGGTTCGAAGCTCTTTCTTTTCAAAATGGGGGAGGTCTTTAAACGTTTTCCAGTTACCACCCCAGTCCCAGCCATGTTTAGCAAAAATTTTCACGCATTCATACCAATCGGCTACCTGGTCATTGTCCCAGTCTCTCGCAGTATCCCAACTTGCCGTTTTACCGTCGATCATCAGGCATATATCGACAGCAAGACCGTAATTATGGATGCTCTGACCTGCTTTGGCATTGGTAACTTTTTTTCCTTTCGTGATTCTTCCTATAGCATACAGTTTTTCCTGTTCCTCAAATGACCTCAGCCCCTGGGTAATCCTTATTTTAGCCCTTCCTGTAAGGGCTTCGTCACACTCTTTGATAATCTGCTTCACTTCTTCCCTTACGATTGGGTGTAGCTGATCTATTCTCTGTAAAGTTACTTTGTCCATAATAATATATTGTTTGATAACAAAAATAAATACCCGGAACGACAAAACTTGACGTATTTAATACCTTTTATACTGGTAATCTGTTAACGAATATAATATTTAATTCATTTAGGTCTCTTTATTTGAAAAGAAATTTTTAAAAAACTAGCGATAGCTTATGAAAGCGTATGCTAAAGATAACCATTCAAAATAGGTTAACCTTTATCTTTACATGACAAATAAGCTCATAAAAGACCCATTCAACAATTTCATTGACCGATATTTTGATCTGTAAAAATTTCTCCGGAATACAAAATTCTTTATAAAAATAACACCCTTATCAAGAGAGATTTCACACCTTATTGAGACTTGTACCTCCTTAAAATTATTAAAATTCCGAATTTTGTTAGTATGGAATAGTTAAAATAAGCGATTTAAAATTCAGGTTTTCAGTTGTTTATGTTTTTGAGTGAATTAAGAGGCCTTGCAGAGGAAATATTTTTGATTTTATCTTTGTGAAGAATCTAAAAACACATTTGTATTCTAAAAACATCAAATGATATGAAAATTTTTATTTCTTTAATGAGGGTGTCCGTAGTTTCGGGATGTCTTATTTTCAATACCGTCAGAGCGCAGAATGTAGGGATTAATACCAGAAATCCACAGGCTGCTTTTCATGTAGACGGCTCAAAAGATAACCCGGACTCCGGAAGCCCAAACTCATCACAGGCTGCAAATGATATTGTTTTTACTTCTTCCGGCGAAATTGGTATCGGAACCTTATCCCCGGCAGTAAAAATAGATGCACGCTCCACAGTAAATACGGATAATGCTATCGGAGTGGGAAAAACCACCCAGACTGCATCAGATGCCGGAGAGGGTGCGTTAAGGTACAATTCATTTAATGGAGGTAAGATGCAGTATTCTGATGGAACCGTATGGCAGGAACTTGTTTCCACACCTACCAAATCTGTACTGGTAGCGAATATACTGACGGCTAATTTTACAATCAAAATTCCTTATCAGGTCGCTACCGGAATCCAGGGATGGAATGAAATTTCAGATCCGTCCAATAACTTTAATTCCTCAACGGGAATTTTTACGGCGCCCAGAACCGGTATTTATCTGGTATCCTTTACTTATGATTTTGTACGTGTCCCTATTGTTTCAGGATATTTTTCCGAAGCCAGGTATGTTGTCAACGGAACCAATACCGTTAAAAAATGCATCAAATCTTTTTCAAATACTTCCAGACAGGCTCAGATTGCAGGTTCATGCATTGCAGGAGTTTATCTCAACAAGGGAGATGTTTTTCAGCCTCAGATCTATCAGTCTGTATATAACGGGGATCTGAGTCTGAGAACAGATAACTCTACTTCCAGTCCCGATAACGGTTTTATTAATCTTTCCATAATAGAACAATAAACACAAATGATTATGAAACACAAATTTACAGCCTTATTATTTGTTACCGTTTTTTCAGGCTGTCTGCATGCGCAGGTTGGAATTAATGATGTGTCTCCTGAAGGGATACTGCATGTAGACAGTAAAAAAAATACGTCGGGAGCGGCTTCAGGGTATTATGATGATGTAGTGGTTACCCAGACCGGAAATCTCGGAGTAGGGACCAAGTCCCCTAAAACAAGGCTAGACCTGAGATCAGGTGAGAATGTGAATGCTTTAGGTATCGGGTCCACTGCACAAACAGCTACCGATGCTAAAGCCGGAGCAGTACGGTATAATTCAGGAACAAAAAATCTTAGCTATTCAGACGGCAATGCATGGATTCCTTTAGCCTTTAAAAGCACGAATGATTTCGTAGATGCCCAAAATTCTTCACAGCAGAGTTTCGGTAACGGAACGAAAACAGATATGATATCATGGACTGAAAATACCGATGTAAACGGGAGCTTTAATCCGTCAACAGGTGTTTTTACAGCTTCAAAGCCGGGGATATATGTCGTTGCGTTTACTTTTTCATTTGCCTCCGGCAGCATCGGAAATGATGCCCGCTATGAAAGCACGATTGAAACCAACTCCACAGCTGCAACCAATAAGATATTCAGGTGTGTAGGAAGTTATCCCGGCAATAATACCATCGCCAACAGGGTAGCAGGGGGCTGCTCGGGGATTTTCAACCTGAATCAGGGAGACCAGATTAAAGCAGCGATCAATCAAAACTTGGGAAGCACAAAATCATTGGATGCTGACGGCACCAATACTTCTCTAAGCATTTTTGGATTATAAAAAAACAAATGATGAGAAAGAATATTTTATGGATCGTTCTGATGGTAAGCAGTAATGCCGTATCAGGACAGATGGGAATCAACACGGTTAACCCGCAGGGTGTATTACATGTGGATGGCCAGAAAGACAATCCGATTTCAGGAAATACTTTTACGGCCGCCCAGCAGGAAAATGATGTGGTCATCACTGCTTCCGGCAGGCTGGGAGCAGGAACCATATCTCCCGCGGTAAAAGTAGATGCCCGGAACCAGGGAAACGGAGCTATAGGCTTTGGAAATACTTCATTATCAGCGGCAGCGGCAGATGAAGGTGCTGTAAAATACAATAATGGCCTTCAGTATTCCAACGGTAACGAATGGATACCCTTGCTCACTGCCCAGTCTAACAATAATAAAGTGATTGTCATAGCTTCCAAAACGAACAATAATGTCAAACTGGTTGCTCCTTCTGCCAATACCACCACAGGCCTGCAGAACAGGCAGAGTAATTATCTTGTAAGCTGGACAAAAACCTTTGAAAATAATTCAGGAAGTTCTTTCAATGCTTCAACAGGAACATTCACTGCTCCTCATGACGGTGTTTATGTAGCATCATTTAATACCGATATGGCACCTCTTGCAATCAATTACAATACAGATACTCTAAGCCCCATCCAGATCGAGGCGATCTGGCAGCTGTATGACAACACTACGGGACTGGCTTCATCCAATATTATCAGTACGGTTAAATGCGCCAATACCATGTCTTCAAACAGCATCGGAAATCTTGATGCCGGAAGTAACTGTACAGCCTCTTTCTTTATGTCTGCAGGGCAAAGGTTAATGCCTTATACATGGTTTAACCTCAACAATTCCAATACAGCTAATTTTTCGCTGAATACTTCTGCCGACGGCTATAATAGCCTTACCATCGCCGAGCAGTAATCAGGAGACGCGGGTGAGGTTCTTGATAAATGCAGAAGGATGTATTCCCACAATTTTTTTGAACTCATGGGAAAAAGCACTGTGTGAAGAATATCCTGAGATCTCGGCAAGATGATTGATCTTGTATTTACGGAATTGCGGATCATTTTTAAGCTGCTCAACAATATAGCCGATCCTCAGGGCATTGATGTACTGATTGAAATTGGCATCTTTATGTTTCTTGATGACTGCTGAAAGATACTTGGTGTTGACATTCAGTTTGTGGGCCATATCATATTTTGCCACATTCCTGTTGTTGAATTCCAGGTTTTCTTCAAATGCCTGCAGGCCTCTCAATATATTTTCCTCCACTTCGGGGGAAATTTTCATAGGGGAGGTAAGGGTTTCTGTATCTTTTTCATCTTCATCAGAGTCTTTTGTTTCCTCCTCATAGGGAACCTGGGTGATACCTTTCTGATACACTTCAGCTGTGATCTTTCTGTTTTTTTCATTCAGCTGCTTAATCCTGATCATAACGGCTCCAAGTATCAGGATCAAGATAATACAGGCAATGATCAGAGATTTGGATAGAAAGCGGCTCTGATCAAGCTTCCTAGAGTATTCCTTTTTCTCACCGGCAAGCACTTTCCCTACAGTAATGCTTTTATTATACGACGCACTGTCTTTCAGGAGGAGATGCTGGATCTTGTACGTTTTTGCACTGTCAGGCTCTGCTTTTTCAGCATAGGCCTGTTCAAGATTTCCTGTAATTTCTATTTTCTTTTCGGTAAATCCAAAGGCGTCTGCAATACTCAGTGCTTGATGGTAATAATGCACAGCACTGTCCGGTTGTTTGTTTTTTGAAAATGAGAATCCTATATCATGCAGAATACAGCACTTGAGATAATCATTACCATTCCCTACTAGGGCATGAGCTTTCTTTAGATACTGCATGGATTCTTTGAATTGGTTAACTTCTGACAGGTTATACCCAATATTGCTATAGGCGGAAACAAGAAGTTCGTTTCTCCGGGTCTGATTTTGTATTCCAAGGTATTCATTGATGGATTTCCTTGAGTAATACAGTTTTTTCTTATACTCTTTCTCATTCAGAAATATCAGGTAAGAATTATAAATCATACCCCTTAATTCATGTCCTTCATCAGTATCTAAATGTTCAACCTCTTTAATGCCTTTGGAGAGATTTTCTTCAGCCTGCTCCAGAAGACCGAGTTTTGCATACTGTGTTCCATACATCCTGTACGACAGTGCTTTTCCAACAGTGTAATGATTCTTTTCAGAAATGTTGAAGACAATCCCGGCATAGCGGATCGTATTTTCTGCATCAGATTTCACATAGCTGTTAAATGATTTCAGATAATAGGCTTTGGCAAGGTATTCAGGCTGATTGTCTCTCTGTGCTGCTTCAATAATGCTGTTCAGGACAATATCCGAACTGTCAGGAAATTTACCTGCAAAGTACCGTGCACGTTTATACTGTTCCTCAAAAGGAAATGGCTGCTGCGACCATGCCTGGGCAGAAAATACAAGCAGAAATAATAAAATAATTTTTTTAGCTGTCATTTGTGATGAGGTTATGTGTTTTTAGTTTGTTATCATGGCCTTTGTCACTCAAATAATGCCACAGCAGTATTCACCAGGAACTTTACCTGGTCAGGCCGTCCCCGGTCATTTTTAGGCAGGTTATGGTAGCTTCCGGTCCGTACGATGACCATATCGTATTCAGGAACCATAATGATATACTGTCCCTGGAGTCCCAGAAAATAATAATGCTTGACAGGATTGTCATGGTTAATCCAGAGTCCCATGCCATAAATATGTCCTGAATGTTCCGTAGGGGTCCTCATCTGTTCAATAAAGTCTTCATTCAGAATCTGTTTTTCCCCTGCTTTTCCGTTATCAAGGAACAGTTGCCCTAATTTCGCAAAATCCCGTGCATTGGAATGGATGCAGCAGTACGTTTTTTCCATGCCGCTTTCGTCTGTGCTCCAGCTGGCAGGATGTTCCATACCCAGAGGGGTCCAGAATTTCTCGGACAGGTATGCGGCCAGGGTTTGGTTAATGGCTTTTTGTACGGCAAAACCTAGGAGCTGTGTGGAGCCGCTCTGGTATTCAAACCTGCTGCCGGGCTGTTCTTTGAATTTCCGTGGAAACGTAGCACTGATGAGGCTTCTGCCATAATATGCTTTGGCGTTGGGGAGAAAAGGGTTTTTATAGTTTTCCTCCCAGTCCAGTCCGGATTCCATGCGGGCGAGAAGTTTCAGCGTAAGTTCTTTTCCGTATTCCTTCTGGTCAAATTCCCCGAAAAAAGCAGAGAACTTTTCATCGATACTGCTGATTTTCTGCTCTTCCAGTGCCTTGCCCAGCAACATCACTGTGACGGCTTTAGCCATCGAAAAAGAATTGGTAGAGGATCCGGCATGATAACCGTTCCAGTACTGTTCATGAACCAGCTTTCCGTTTTTCACAACAATAAAGGAAGCTGTACAGGAAGATTCCAAATCATGGATAAGATCTTCCGGCAATGTATAGGTGTTGTATTCAGATGCTTTTTCCCATGGCTTAGGAGCTGTAGCAGCTACGGTATTGCCTGGGAAATAGGGACCATCATCTATGTTGGCGCTCAGCTTCCCTTTAAAGTAGGTTTTTGAAATCCCGTTGAAAATGTAGCCATAACCGGTCAGGTAAACTAAAATTACTGCCACGGCAATGACGATCAGTATGATCTGTATAAATAACCACATAGATGTAGGGATTTGGATGTAAACAAATCTATTCAAAAAAACCTTATAAAAAAAGCCCTGATTTCTCAAGGCTCTGAATTTATATTTTTGAAAGTAAATTTCTGAAACTCGTTTTTTCATCAATGATCCTTCTCAATTCTGAAACCGGGACCCTTTCCTGGGCCATTGTATCCCGGTCCCTGATCGTTACGGTATGATCCGTAAGTGAATCGTGGTCGATGGTAATACAGTACGGCGTACCGATGGCATCCTGTCTTCTGTAACGTTTACCGATGGCATCTTTCTCCTCGTAGAAAAGGTTGAAATCGTATTTAAGGTCATTAAATACTTTTTCAGCATATTCTGCAAGGCCATCTTTTTTCATCAGCGGAAGAATGGCTGCTTTAATAGGAGCCAGAGCCGGAGGCAGAGAAAGAACGGTCCTTTCAGATCCGTCTTCAAGCACTTCATCCTTCAGGCAGTTGGAGAATAAAGCCAGGAACAGCCTATCCAGACCTACCGATGTTTCCACTACATAAGGAACATAATTTTCATTCCTTTCAGGATCGAAGAACTGAAGTTTTCTTCCGGAGAATTTCTCGTGGGCTTTCAGGTCAAAATCCGTTCTTGAGTGGATTCCTTCCAGCTCTTTGAAACCAAATGGGAAATTAAACTCAATATCGGCGGCGGCATTGGCGTAATGCGCTAATTTCTCATGATCGTGGAAGCGGTAGTTTTCATCTCCTAAACCTAAGGCTAAGTGCCAGTTAAGGCGCTTTTGTTTCCATTTTTCATAGAAATCAAGCTCAGTACCCGGAGCTACGAAGAACTGCATTTCCATCTGCTCAAACTCACGCATCCTGAAAATAAACTGTCTTGCAACAATTTCATTCCTGAATGCTTTCCCGATCTGTGCGATCCCGAAAGGAAGCCTGTGGCGTGAAGTTTTCTGTACATTCAGGAAATTCACAAAAATCCCCTGAGCGGTCTCAGGCCTTAAATACAGGTCCATCGCAGAATCTGCAGAGGCTCCTAATTTGGTCCCGAACATCAGGTTGAACTGCCTAACCTCCGTCCAGTTTTTAGAACCGGTATCCGGATCAGCAATTTCTAACTCTTCAATCAGTGCTTTTACATCAGCAAGATCTTCATTTTCCAGGGATTTGGCCAGCCTTGTCAGGATCGCTTCTCTTTTTGCCCTGTATTCAAGGACTTTTGGATTGGTGGCTACAAATTGCTCTTTATCAAAAGATTCTCCGAATCTCTTGGCTGCTTTTTCAATTTCTTTATTCTCCTTATCTTCAATTTTGGCACAGTAATCTTCTACTAAGACATCTGCACGAAAACGTTTTTTGGAATCCTTATTATCAATCAATGGGTCATTGAAGGCATCTACGTGGCCCGATGCTTTCCATGTGGTGGGGTGCATCAGGATTGCCGAATCAATCCCCACAATATTTTCGTTAAGCTGTACCATGGCTTTCCACCAGTACTGCTTGATATTGTTTTTAAGTTCGGCACCGTTCTGTCCATAATCATAAACAGCGGATAAACCGTCATAGATCTCACTGGAAGGGAAAATAAACCCGTATTCCTTAGCATGAGAAATTACTTTCCTGAAAACATCTTCTTGTTTTGCCATATATTTTACATCTGAATTGCAAAAATAGGAATTTGGATTCCAATATCATGAAATCCGGTGAAAAAAGCAGTTAAAAAACTGCAGCAGGCTGGTCTTTAGAAATTATAGGTTAAGCCTACGCCGTTTCCACTGACATCAAGGCGGTAAGAAGTTTTGGGCGTTTCAGCCGTTGATTGGGCATCAGCATCATTCTGTGTACGGATGGCCTTCTTCATATTTTTACCGGCACCTATGGCAAAAGGAATGCTTACGCCTACCATCCCCAAACCTATTCCTGCAATTCCCCATCCTCCTCTTCGCTTGATTTCATACGCTACGCCGTTGTGATAGGCCGTTTGTTTTTTGAAAAATAATTCCTGAGCTAATCCATAACCCATGAACGCACCACCCAGAGCTCCGAAAACCTGTGCAACAGTCCCGTTCGTGTTTGATTTCCTCATGTAAGCCAAGGCTTCAGGATTGGTAAATACTTTCTTGTATTCAGAGAATTTATATTTCTGGTCTCCTTTGATGAAGAACTCCCGGTTGGTTTTCCCCAGTACGATAGTATCAGAATGTTGAGCATAAGTCAGTGCTGTCATGCTGAATGCTATTGCTACAGATAATTTTTTCATATCTTATTTTTCCACGAAAATAGTAAAAAATCACATAATAAAGACTTTTTGTAAAGATTAGCCTTTAACAGTGTTCAGCTTGCCTGAAATATGTCTTTAGGTGAACAGGTGATTATTTAATACAAATAAAAATTAGCTAATCTTTAAACTCACTAAAAGACATTGCTTCAGGATCGTAAACTTCAGGCGCATTTTCAGGAGCCGGGAACCTGCTTTCCGCTGCAATTCCTCATGGCGCGGCTCCGCTTTGCTCCACCGCTCCATTCCGGGATTTACGCTTCAATCAGGGCTATGGATATAGAACTGTCCGGGGATTGAAGGGTTTTTAATCCTGATCTGATCTGTACAATAGATATTGTCTCATTTTGAGATATTTTAACGATATTTGTGTGAATCAAAGCAATACAATGAAAAAAGCAGGCTTTTTAATCCTTACTTTCCTCCTGTCTATAGAGCTTTTATCAGCTCAGAAGATTCCTGAA
Source organism: Chryseobacterium camelliae (assembly GCF_002770595.1). Taxonomy (NCBI): domain Bacteria; kingdom Pseudomonadati; phylum Bacteroidota; class Flavobacteriia; order Flavobacteriales; family Weeksellaceae; genus Chryseobacterium; species Chryseobacterium camelliae. The sequence continues at coordinate 2,993,102 of NZ_CP022986.1, forward strand.
GGAAAAGTCGTCACAACCTATATTACGGCAAAAACGCTGCAGAACAAAGCAGGGGAGAATCCGAAAAGGAGGGTTTCCGTCTATCTTCCGCCAGGTTATGGACAGTCGGCAAAAAGATATCCTGTCATTTATTTTCTGCATGGGTTCTTCTGGAGTGACAGCCTGCTGGTGAACAGTGATAAGATCAACCATATCTTCGACCGTGCGATTCAGTTACGAAAGATCAGACCGGTTATCGTGGTGATGCCGGATGAAAGCACGGTATTTAAAGGAAGCTTTTATGCCAATTCAAAATCATCCGGAAACTGGTCAGACTTTACATCACTGGAATTGGTGCACTATATTGACCAGCAGTACAGGACCATCGCGGATAAAGAAAGCCGTGGGATTTCCGGGCATTCTATGGGAGGAAACGGTGCGTTGAGAAATGCCATCCTGCATCCCGAAGTCTTTTCATCCGTCTATGCACTTTCTCCAGGTGTCCTTGACGCCAGGTATTTTGCCCTCACAGAAATGGATTCTTATAAAAATGCGGCTGATGTTAAAGAAATAAAAGATCTTTCAAAGCCTGAAAATGCAAGAACGAATATTATTTTTGCCATCGCAAGGGCATACAATGGAAACCCTGCTAAACCTCCGTTTTTTGCAGATCTGCCTTTTGCTTTTAGCGAAGAACACCTGACAGTAAATGCTGCGGTAACAGAAGATTTGAGAAAGAACTCCACTTCGGAACTCCCTTTTACCCATTATGAAAACCTTAAAAAGCTAAAAGCAATCAAATTCGACTGGGGGAGGAATGATGAGTTCAGGCATATTCCGCCTACGTGTATGGAATTCAGCAAAACCCTTGAACTCCTGAAAATAAAGCATGAAGCTGAAGAATACATTGGCACTCATGGAAGTGAAGTAAGCAAAGAAAACGGAAGGATTGAAAACAGCATGCTGCCGTTTTTCAATGACCATCTGAAATTTGAGGAATAGTATTCCTGAACCTGATTTAACCAAAACCGATATTAGTATTGTAAGAGCGGTATGGAATGAAATCTCTATTTTTGCCGGATGTTAGAAATCCTGTACCGTGACGAACATCTTATTGCTATCAACAAACCCAGCGGACTGCTGGTGCATAAATCTTTTTACTCGGGAGAAGCGGATACGTACGCTATTCAGGAGCTGAGGAACCAGATCGGACAAAAAGTATATCCGGTACACCGTTTAGACCGTAAAACTTCAGGCGTTCTGCTGTTCACTTTGGATAAAGATACACTCAGGGCCATGAGTGATCAGTTTGCCACAAGGGAAGTTGAAAAGAAATACATCACCATTCTCCGTGGCTGGACGAAAGAAGAAGAAACGATTGATTATGATTTGATTAACGAAAATGAAGTGAAGCAGAATGCCGTGACTTACTACCGCCGTCTGCAGACTTCAGAAATCGATTTGCCTTTTTTAAAACACCAGACTTCCAGATATTCTCTGGTGGAAGCTATTCCGGAAACAGGACGGTTTCATCAGTTAAGAAAACATTTTAAACACATTCTGCATCCCATCTTAGGATGCCGTAAACACGGATGCAACAAACAGAACAAATTGTTGCTGCAGACTTTTAATATGACCAGAATGACCCTTCACGCTTATCAGCTTGCTTTTACTCATCCTATTACCCATGAAAGGATACATGTAATTGCTACGATTGATGAAGAATTCAAAAAAGTAGGGGATACCCTCGGTCTTGATCTGAATGCGTATGTCAGGAATCATTAAATTGGTTTTTACAATCGGCTGATAGATCAATTGAAATTCAAAGCCACTGCATTTATCACATTTCAAATTGTAAAAATCTCTGTACTTAAACAATGGTTTCCATACAGTTTCCTCTTTTCCTTTAACGTTTAGAACTTCAACTAAAAATCAGTATCTTTGTACTCCAAAAACAAGGCATGTACAAATCGCTGATCCGTCCGGTCCTTTTTAAGTTTGATCCTGAAGCCGTGCATCATTTTACCTTTTCGATGCTTAAAAATTTTGGTTTTCTTACCCGGATATTTTTCCCTGAACCTATTGCCGACAAACGGCTCGAAAGAGAAGTGTTCGGACTGAAATTCAAAAATCCTGTAGGCCTTGCGGCCGGATTCGATAAGAATGCCGTCCTGTTCAATGAACTGGCTGACCTTGGTTTCGGATTCGTGGAAATCGGTACGGTTACACCGAAGGCACAGGCAGGAAATCCCAGAAAAAGACTGTTCAGGCTGATTGAAGACGGCGGAATCATTAACCGGATGGGCTTTAACAATGACGGGCTGGAAGCTGCCATTGGAAAACTGAAAGGCAATAAAGGCAAAATCATCATCGGCGGAAATATCGGGAAAAATACAGATACCGCCCCGGAAAACTACACCCGGGATTATCTGGAGTGCTTTGAAGGCCTTCATCCATATGTGGATTATTTTGTCCTGAATGTCAGCTGCCCGAATGTAGGAAGCCATGCGAAACTGGAAGATGTGGAATACCTGCGGGAACTGATTACAGAAGTTAAAAAAATCAACCAATCCAAAGCCGTTCAGAAACCGGTCCTTTTAAAAATTGCCCCGGATTTGAATGACCATCAGCTGGATGAAATCATCGGCCTTATTGCAGAAACAAAAATTGACGGAGTCATTGTTTCCAACACGTCTGTTAACAAGGAAGGCCTGAAAACACCACCGGAAGTGCTGGCGGAGATCGGAAACGGCGGATTGAGCGGAAAACCGATCCGGGAACGCAGCACCAGAATGATCCGTTATCTCTCAGAAAAAAGCAACCGGGCATTTCCTATCATTGGTGTGGGTGGAATTCATTCGGCGAAAGATGCCATTGAGAAACTGGATGCCGGCGCAAGCCTGGTTCAGCTGTATACCGGATTTATATACGAGGGTCCTGAGCTGATCAATGATATTAACCGCGAAGTGCTTAAAAGGGCAAGCCGGTTACCGAGATAGAATGTATTTCCAGCTTAGCTTGAGAATTGGAGACGGTTTTTGTGGCTAACTCATAATAAACAAAGGAGCAGTATCAATCAAGATGCTGCTTTTTTCATGGGCTAATACTTCAGATAAAAAAATGCGCAATCGTATAAATGATCAAACCTACCAATCCGCCGACAAGTGTTCCGTTGACCCTGATAAACTGCAAGTCTTTCCCGACTTCCAGTTCCAGCTTTTCGCTCAGCTCTTTTCCCTGCCAGTTGCCCACGGTTGAACTGATGAGGTTGCCGAACTGGTGGGTGTTTCTAAGGATGTATTTATAAGCTGTTACCCGCACCCAGTCATCAATTTTGTCCTGAAGTGCTGCGTTGGTTTTTAAATTCAGGGCGAATTCATCCAGGTTTTTGGAAATATATTTCTTAAGGGCAGAATCATCATGCTGCAGTTCTTCCGTTACTGTTTTTTTGATGGAGGCCCAGATGTCCCGGGAATATTCATTTAATTTTTCCGGTTTCAGAAGGTCGTTCTTAATACTTCTGAATTCTTGATCCCATTTAGGATCCTCCTTCAGGTCCACGGAAAAATCCTGGATCTTACGGGTAATCAGGTTCCTGATCTCATGCCCCGGATCTTCCTCTATTTCTCCGAAAAAATCAGCCAGGCCGCTGGTGATCTTATCTGCAATTTTATTGTCGACAAATGCCGGAATAAAAGTGTAGCTGCCTTTTTTGACGCGGTCTTTGATCATTTCATCATTTTCCAGGATGTAAATTTTGATTTGCGAGGAAAGACTGGTAATAAGACGCTGATGGTCGTTTTTGTCTATGATATAGCTTATTCCGTTGCCGACAATTTTATTGAGCTTAATGTCATCCGTCATTTCAGACACCTTGTCACTGATAAAAAGGCTTACCGTATCGTCATCCAGTTTATTGAGGATATCCAGAACGATGTCTGATATATTTCTGATGAGAATCCCCTGGTTTTTTTCTTTTCCCAGCCATTCACCGACAAAACCGGATATCCTGAGTTTCTGGATATAAGGACGGATGTTTGCCGGTGAAAGGAAATTATTCACGACAAAACCACCCAGGTTATCGCCCAGCTGCTGTTTGCTGTTTTCAATAAGGTTGGTATGCGGGATGGGTAGCCCCAGAGGATGCCGGAAAAGTGCGGTTACGGCAAACCAGTCTGCCAGCGCACCAACCATGGCTGCTTCAGAAAACGCCCGAACATAACCGATCCAGTGGGAGGTATTGCTTTTCTGCAGTATAGTGGTGATGATAAATACAGCAGCCATCAGCAGGAACAGTCCCGTGGCGAATGCTTTGTACTTTCTTAACTGTTTTCTTTTTGCTTCATCATTCATAAGGTGTGGTATACGGTTGTTATGGGTGAGATAATCAGAGAGCTTACCATCCGATCATGATCAGGTATTCCGCCTGTTCTGGTGTCAAAAATCCTTTGATATATTATAATCAGTTTAAAAATAACAAAAAAATAAAAGTTTTATCTATTATGGTTCAATTTTAGCTGTTATCGAATCATTAAACGATTACATGGAACACGAAGCAAAAAACAATCCATACTATTCCCGGACAGATCGTTCAAAACTGGATATTCCTAATGAAGAATGGAGAAAGTATCTTTCTCCCGATTTATATGCGATTTCCAGGGAAGCTTCTACAGAGCGTCCTTTTACGGGAAAGTACAATGAATTCGACGAATTAGGCGAGTATTATTGTGCGGTATGCGGCAACCATTTGTTCCGTTCAGATGCCAAGTTCTCAAGCAGCTGCGGCTGGCCGAGCTTCTTTGAAGCGGATGAGGAAGGGGTCTATTACAAAAGGGATACAGCTTTCGGAATGGAGAGGGTAGAGGTGCTCTGCAAAAGGTGTGATTCCCACTTGGGACATGTTTTCGATGATGGGCCCAGACCTACGGGATTAAGGTATTGTATGAACTCCGTCAGTTTGGAATTTATTCCGGATACTCAAAATTAAACGCTGATTTGATTCTATAAATCAACGCGTTAAATTTTCTTAAATAGCGTTAAACTTTATAAGATTATAAGGGATGTACCGTTATGTTTTATACATTTGCTCTCGCAATTGTATTTAACATAATATCTGAATGAAAGGAATTTATAGCTTATTAAGTATTGTTTATGTGGTTACGACCTCATTTTATCTGTCCCCTGAGAAGGCTGTTACAGGGAATCGAATCAATTCAAAAAAGACCGAAAAAACAGCTGGTATGAACTCTGCAAAAGCAGAAAGCACAGTATCTTCATCCGAAGAACTTTACAAATCTATCCCCTTTGAAACAGGGCATGAACTTAACGAAGAGGTTTTCTTTAAAGCGATGACCGGGTTTGAAAACCTGAAGAAAGCCGGGTTATTAAACCAGGATTCGCATCTCCTGACGGTATGCGATTTTTCTATGTCTTCCAATACCAAGAGACTTTGGGTAATCGACATGAACGAGAAGAAAGTCCTGTTCAATTCTTTGGTAGCGCATGGTAAAAATACAGGCGACGAGTTTGCGACGAATTTTTCTAACACGGAAAGTTCGTTGCAGAGCAGCCTTGGATTTTATATCACAGATGCAACGTACCAGGGAGACAACGGGTATTCTCTGAAACTGTTGGGCATGGACAAAGGATTTAATGATGCCGCTTACAGAAGGGCAATCGTAATGCACGGAGCAGATTACGTTAGCGACCAGTTTGCTGCTGTGCACAAGAGAATCGGGAGAAGCTGGGGTTGCCCGGCAGTCCCGAGAGACCTTACACAGCCGATCATCAATACCATCAAAGGAAGGAACTGCCTCTTTATCTATTATCCGGACCAGAATTACCTTTCGAGGTCGGAATGGTTAAAAGGGTAACAAAAAGTATTTGTCAATGCAAGGCAGTCTGGTTTAGACTGCTTTTTTTGTTTTCAGACACAAACCGGATCCTGAATGTGCTTCCTTGTTCAGGATGAGAATCCAGAGAAATTTGTCCCTGATGCATTTCTACGATTCTTTTAACGATAGAGAGGCCGATCCCGTTTCCTGTTCCGTAATTTTTATTGGTGCCGCGGTAGAACAGGTCGAAGATTTTATTTCGTTCCTGCTCAGCAATGCCGATTCCCTGATCGATAAACCTTATCTCCAGGGTTTTATTCTGCACTTCTATTTCTACCCGGCAACTTTTGTCCGCGGAATACTTGCAGGCATTTTCCATTAAATTCAGAAATGCAATCTGAAGCAGATAGGGATTTCCATAAAAGTCATAATTACTTTCATCCTTATCAGCAAGGCTATCCGTATAATGGATTCCGATGCGGTAATCCGGATTCTTCTGAAGCAGGTCAACTTTAGCATCCGCGAGGATTTCATCCAGGCGCACATCGGTGAAACTGATCTGGGAAACATCATAACTGGCCCTGGCAAAATCAAGGAGTGCTGAAGAAAGCTGTGAAGCATGGGTAGCATCCTGGAGGGCATTATCAATCGAAATTTTATAATCATCCAGCGTCACATTCAGCTCCTTGGCCAGCTCCAGTTCAGCAATCAGCGTTGAAAGCGGGGTTCGGAATTCATGCGAAATGGTAGTCACAAACTGGCGGTGGTTACTGAATGATTTTTCCAGCCGGTTAAATGTAGAATTAAAAGTTTCGGTGAGCTCGTAAATTTCATCTTTGGCTTTGGGGACTATCAGCCGTTTATGAAGGTTATGCTCTGAAATATCCCGGATCTGAAGGATAATGTCTTTCAGCGGTTTCAGGGTATAGTAAGAAAATAAGAATCCGATGATAAAGATTACCAGCACGGAAATGATATAGACGATAATAATATCTTCCCGGAACTCCCGGATATGAGCCAGGCCCGTAACATCTACCGCACTCCCGATAATATAGTAATTGTCGTCATCGAATTGATACCGGAAAGCCATGTACTGCCGGTCTCCTCTCTGCCAGATCAGTTTATCTCTCCCTGTTCTGATAAGCTTGTCGAGGTAATATGGATTTTTTGAGCTCGGCTTTATATCGGTGAAGATCAGTTCCTTTTTGCTGTTGTACACACTGATATCAGCCTCGTTCAGCATTTTTTTATTCCTTTCGTGGAGCGTTTTTAGTTTGTAACCGTCAATATGCGCATCAAAAATAAATTCAGCCCTCCAGATAATCTTATAACCTAAGCGGTCATTGAATTCATCTTTCCTGTTGTTTTCCGATACGAAATAGAGGACATAGGCAAAAATGAAGAGTATTCCTGCAGTAAGGAGTGCATAAATGAGGGCGGTTCTGGTAGCAATCTTCATAAGTTACGGGTAAAAATAAACCCGACTCCGGGTTTGGTATGGATCAGTTTTTCATCAAAATCCCTATCAATTTTCTTGCGCAGATAGGCAATGTACACATCAATATAATTGGTGCCGGTATCAAAATGGTTCCCCCAGACATTTTCTGCAATTTCTTCACGGGTAAGGATCCTGTCTGAATGGCTCATCAGGAAAACAAGCAGTTTGAATTCTTTGGGAGTAAGGATGATTTCCTTTCCGTCCCTGAATACACGGTTGGTGTTCTGATGGATAACCAGATGGTGATATTGAAGGATATCCTTTGTATCGCTGTGTTTAGGCAATGATGATTTCCTCAGCAATACAGCTTTTATCCGGGCATACAGTTCTCTGATTTCAAAGGGTTTCACCATATAGTCATCAGCTCCGGCATCAAAGCCTTCGATTTTTTCATCAATAGTTCCCAAAGCAGTCAGCATAATAATGGGAAGGTCAGGCTGCTTGTTTTTAATCATCTTGCAGAATTCGGTACCGCTCATCTGTGGAAGCATGATGTCTGTAATGATAAGGTCAAAGCCAATCCGGGTCGTCATGATCAGGGCATCTTCCGCATCTTCCGAAATATAGATCTGATATCCCTGGCTTTCCAGGCCGCGTTTCAGCAATGAGGAAACCCGGGCATTGTCTTCTATGATTAAAATCTTCATCTGGAATAACTGTTTCACAAAGTAAGCAGGGTTGGCGGTGATGTTTCATGATAGGTAAAATCCACCTGAACTGCTGATCCTTATGCAAAGGTATCCCATATTTTTCTTCCGGAAAAACAGATGGATCCTTTTAATGGTTTTCTAAAAGATTTCTAATAGTCTTCTAATGCTGTTCCAGGTTTTTCGATGCTAATTTTGTCCTGTCAAAACAACGAAAGAGGACCAGAACACTATGGACAGAAGGTATTTTAAAACAGGACTCATACTTGCCGCACTGATCGGCATGAGCCAGAAGGCTGAAGCTCAGAAAAAGAACGACTTCAACAATCCTGCTCTTACCCACTATTTTAATGAACAGCATTCACGGTATATTTCCTTTAGCGGATATGCGGAACTCTGGGCCCGTTATGCCCAGCTTAACCCGGGAAGCATGGTGAATAATGATGCCAAATCAGAGGTGTCGGATCTTTCACTTCGCAGGGTAAGGGTGAAAATGACTTACAAACCTACTGAAAAGCTGATGTTTGTGCTCCAGGGAGGAACCACCAATGTGAATGTCAATGCGAAAGGCAGCAATTACTTCGATCTGCTGGATGCCTATGCAGAATATGCATTCAGTGATAAGATTGCTTTCGGTGCGGGGCGATCCACATGGAGAGGCCTTTCCCGGTTTACTACGGGCCCGCTGAATACACTTCTGTATGATCTTCCGGCCTATGCGACATCCAATGCCGGTGCAACAGATTATACCGTGAGAGAATTAAGTGCTTATATCAAAGGTCAGCTGGGGAAATTTGATTACCGTCTGGTAATTGCAGATCCGTATACCATGGCAACGGCAGACCCGAAACCCAATGTGTCCACCTTCAGCAAAAATTCGCCCCACAAAGATTTCTCAGGGTATTTCAGGTATGCTTTCCTGGATACGGAAAATATTTCTACGCCCTTTAATTCCGGAACGTATGTAGGAAAAAAGAATGTGTTAAGCCTGGGTGCCGGATTTGATTATATCCACAATGCCATGTGGCATCAGGATGCTGCTAAAAATACAGTGAATGATGATATGAAAAGCTTTGCGGTAGACCTGTTCTATGATGCGCCGCTAAACCGGGAAAAAGGAACCTCCGTAAGTGCCTATGCCATGGCTATGCATAATGACTACGGTCCGAATTATGTCCGTTATGTGGGAACCAATAACCCGGCCACTTCGGTGGATGCTTCGCTTGCCAGCCTTAACGGTGCCGGAAATGCCATGCCTGTCATCGGAACCGGGAATACCTATTATGTCCAGCTGGGCGGAACTTTGCCCTATCTCAACAAAGAAAAGAAAAACCTCCAATTGCAGCCTGCTGTAGGCGTACAATTGTCCGACCTGAAAGCCCTGCATGATCATGCCGTTATTTATGATGCCGGAATTTCCCTGCTCATGAACGGAATGTCTTCCAGGCTTACCTTCAATGCACAGAACCGTCCGGTTTTTACCGGTGATGCTGCAAATAATGCTGTCGTGTCAGACCGTAAGTGGCAGTTTGTCCTGAAGTACAGGATTGATTTTAATTAAATGACTCCCTCCGGTCACTACTTGACAGAAGACAACCATAAACAATAGTATTTAGTATGGAAAGAAGAAAATTTTTATTCCGCTCAGTACAGGCTTCGGCATTCCTGCTGTTTTCAGGGAATATACTGGCCTCTGCTTTACCTATGTTTAACCCCGTAAAAAAGAAAAAAGTGTATTTCCATTATTTGTTATTCTGGCTCAGAAAAGATCTTTCTGAAGCTGAGGTGAAAGAATTTGAGAACTTCTTCAAAGGGCTTGCAAAGCTACCTTATCAGAAAAATCTCCGTTACGGAAAACCCGCAGCGTCCAGTCCGAGAAGTGTTCTGGATAACAGCTTTACGTACAATGCCTCCATGGAATTCGACAGCCTGGAAGAATTGGAAGCGTACGGGCAACTTCCGGAGCACCTGGCCCTCGTAAAGCAATACAAGCCATTCTTCGAAAGAATGCTGGTTCATGATACCGTTTATAACGCATAAAAGAATCCTATTAAAAAAATGAAAAACATCATTAAAGGCATAAGCCTTGTTGTAGCACTTTCCACAATGAACTGTATGAATGCACAACATCATCATGACAAAAAAATCAGTGTAAAAGCAGAAGAAACCACTGAATACATCCCTGCTATCCGGCTTGTCAACAATCCGGACGGATCATGTACTTTTGAAAAAGGAAGAATTCCTACCCTGAAGCATATGAACACCACTACGTTCTGGATGAGCAATAAGACGGAGGATTGGGAAAAAAATGCCCATCCTGCACCCAGGAGACAATATGTGATTACCATCAAGGGGAACATCAAGTTCAAGGTAACGGACGGCTCTACGTTTGTCATTAAGCCCGGAACCGTTTTATTGGCAGAGGACCTTAAAGGAAAAGGGCACAGCTGGGATATGGTGAAAAGCAAGGTTTGGGAGAGGCTGTATATTCCGATTGCAGAAGATGCAGACGATCTGTTTATTGCTGATCAGGACAAGGACAAGGATTAATTCAGTTGTACAGCTGAGTTTATATTATTCGTACAATGGAAAAGCAGCCCGAAAGGCTGCTTTTTGTGTATTATATTCTGTAATCTAAAAAAATTACTGAAACTTTTTAAACACCAGGGTAGCATTGTGCCCGCCGAAACCGAAGGCATTGCTTAATGCAAAATTGATCTTTTTTTCTTTCGCCTCTCCGAATATAATGTTAACTTCTTTCGGAATATTTTCGTCAAGTTTGTGAAGATTGATCGTCGGCGGGATGATCCCGTTCTCAATGGCTTTGACGGATAAGATCGCTTCCGCAGCACCGGCGGCCCCGAGCAAATGCCCGGTCATGGACTTCGTAGCACTGATATCGAGGTTTTTACTTCCTTTAAATAAAGTATGGATCCCGTTAAGCTCTACCAGGTCTCCCATGGGGGTAGAGGTTGCATGAGGATTCAGGTAATCGATATCTTCTGTATTGGCCCCGGCTTCCTTCAGGGCCAGCTGCATCGCTTTAATCGCTCCCACTCCGTCCGGATGAGGTGCCGTCATGTGATAGGCATCCGCAGTCATGGCAGCTCCGGCAAGTTCCGCATAAATTTTCGCTCCTCTTGCTCTGGCATGTTCATATTCTTCCAGGATCAGCGCTCCTGCCCCTTCTCCCATCACAAAACCGTCACGGTCTGCATCGTACGGACGACTCGCCGTTGCACAATCATCATTCCGGGTAGACATGGCCTTCATAATAGAGAAACCGCCGACAGAGGCCGGAGAAATGGCAGCTTCGGAACCTCCGCTTACCATCACTTTCGCTTTGCCTAAACGGATGTAGTTAAAAGCATCCATCAGTGCGGTGTTCCCTGTTGCACATGCTGAAATAGTCGTGTAATTAATGCCCTGAAGGCCAAACTTCATGGAAATCATTCCGGAAGCCATGTTGGCGATGAATTTAGGGACAAAAAACGGATTGAACCTTGGCGTTCCGTCGCCCTGTGCAAAATTCATCACTTCATTTTCAAAAGTCCACATACCGCCCTGTCCGGTTCCCCAGACTACACCGGTATCAAAAGGATCCATAGTTTCCAGCTCAAGACCGGAGTCTTTCAGGGCTTCAGCAGCAGAATACATGGCGTATTGTGAAAACAGGTCACTTCTTTTGATTTCATTATGGGTAAGGTGCACTTTAGGATCAAAGTTCTTCACTTCACAGGCAAAGTCCACCTTGAATTTTTCAGGATTGAAATGGGTAATTTTACCGGCACCGCTCACTCCTTTGATGCTGTTCTGCCAGAATTCTTCTACATTATTTCCCAAAGGCGTTACTGCGCCCAGTCCTGTAATAACAACTCTCTTCATTTAGGTATTGATTTTAAAAAGATTAGAGGTTCCCCTCGCGATAAGGCGTGTTTTGTCTGCATTCCATATTTCGCATTGCGCGTTCACAAACTGTTTCCCTCTTTTAATAATTTTCGTTTCGGCTATAATATGATCATTTTCTTTGGCTGTTGAAAAATAATCAATACTGTTATTTACCGTAACAATAAAGTCTTTCTTATTCAGTGTAAACATAGTAGCGCCAATACTGTCGTCTATGATTGCAGCAGTAACACCACCATGAAGGTTGCCCATCGGGTTGAGCCATTCTGCCCTTACCGTATACTGAAATGATATTTCGCCTTCTTCTGCAGAAAGCACAACAGGATTCAGCCAGCGCATAAAAGGAGAGGGTGAGCCTGTAAACTCTTTTCCGGTAAAGGACCGGAGGATTTCCAGTTTATCCATGATATTAATAATAGGAATTTTTTTGTATTTCGGTAATCAGTTGTAAGACCCGGTCCAGCGCATAATGCAGGTGCTTTTCATTTCCTGTGCTTTTGGAGAGCAGGATGCCGCCTTCTATCAAAGTGACCGACAGGGAAGCATATTCCTCTGTATCAATGGTCATGCTGAATTCATTTTTTTCCTGTCCGGACCTGATGATTTCTGTAATGGCTGCGATCCATGATTCAAAAGAATTCTTCACCTGGCTGCTGAGTGCGGGAAAAGTATCATCCGCCTCTGTAGCTGCATTCATCAGCGGACAGCCCCCGGTTTTAAAGACCAGCGGCCAATGGTTGCGGTAGAACGATACAAGCGCATACAGCTGATCTGAGACTGTAGGGTATTCTTCTTTCATAACTTCCTGCATGTTCTTCCTTAGTATTCCGTAATTATACCGGAATACGGCAAGCGCTACTTCGTCTTTATTTTCGAAATTCCCGTAGATACTTCCTTTTGTCAATCCTGTAGCCTCGCTGATATCAGATAACGATGTAGAAAGGTAACCTTTGGTGTTGAACAAAACGGCAGTTTTCTCGATGATGAACTGTCTTGTCTTTTCTGCTTTAGACATAGATCATATTTAGAAGCAAATATATAAAAATATACCGAATAGTATATTTTATTTTAAAAATAAACCTGAACTTTAAAAATCCAGGCTTGTCATCTTAATAGCAGTGCTATTAAATTAGGCTAATGTAGCATTAAGCGTAATTTCAAAATTGAAAGCGGCGCTTACCGGACATTCTTTCTCTGCTGTTTTTGCATGCTTCTGGAATTCTTCTTCAGAGATTCCCGGTACTTTTGCTGTTAATGTCAGTTCCGATTTTGTAATTTTTCCGGCACTTGGATCAAGGGTTACCACAGATTTAGTAGTCAGTTCCTCAGGCGTAAATCCTGCCTGAGTAAGCTCCGCGCTCAGTTTCATCGTGAAGCATCCTGCATGGGCTGCAGCCAGTAATTCTTCAGGGTTGGTTCCCACACCTTCTTCAAAACGGCTGTTGAAAGAGTATTGGGTCTGGTTCAAAGTTGTGCTCTGGGTAGTAAGGTGGCCTTTTCCTTCTTTTACGGTTCCGGTCCAAACGGCTGTTGCATTGCGTTTCATAATAGTTCTGCTTTTTATTGTTATGTGTATTAATTTTTACAGGACAAAGATATATCACATACTGTTCCAACTCAATACACAAAAGGAACTACCTATTGTACTTTTTTCCCGAAAGGTAGTTTTTCCTGAAATTGGCAGGCGTATTTTCTGTCTTTTGGGTAAAAAGCCTGTTGAAATACGCCGGATCATCATAACCCAGATGATGGGCAATTTCTTTAACAGGTTTATCGGTATACAGCAATAACCTTTTGGCTTCCAGTAAAATCCTGTTGATGATCAGCTGGTTCGGGCTTTCCAGTTGTAAAGCTCTGAACTTATGGCTCAGTGTTTTTGGAGCAATATGCAGAAGGTCTGCGTACTCTGAAACGTTGTGCTTCTCCCTGAAATGAATTTCAAGATACCTGCTGAAGTCCCTGAAAATGTCCAGCTCATGACCGGAAATCCTGATTTTGTCCTGATCCAGATGCTGCCTCTTCCACATTCTGGTAGATCTTATGATCAGCTGTTTCACGTAGGTGCGGATCATCTCCTCTGCAGAGGAATCTTTCCATTCCAGTTCATGCTGTATGTTGCTGAATATATTTTTTACAACGGCTGCTTCCTGATCGTCAAGTTCTACAAACGGGATTTCAAAAACATTATGAAACAGGAGCCCGTCACAGGCTACTTCTTTGTCATGGATCTGTATGCAATAAAAATCGCGGTTATAATAGAGCAGAGCCGCTTCATCTTTACCGTACTCTATATTTACCTGTTGGTTGCTGAGGAAAAAAAGATTAGGTTTTTGGGTCCTGAAATGATTAAAATCAACGGTAAGTTCATAGCCCGCCGGAATAAAAAATATTTTCACGTCATGACGGAATTTATCGCTGTTAACAATTCCGGGATGTTCACCGAAAAAGAATTCGAGCCCAAGCTTCTTATAATGGTCTTCAAAAATGAGCGGTTGCAGCATATGGATATATTGGATAAAAATACAAAAAAGCATGGCTTGACGGTATCGGTCAAGCCATGTTTTACGACCGGAATCTGTCGATGGTAAAAGCAACCTTTTAGACGCTGTTTATCCAGGTCGGTTAGAACGTCACATCCAGTCCTACATAAAAGTTGGCTTTCATGATCGGCGCATAAACCATTCCGCCGTCAAAATAGTTTCCAAACGGATTCCTGAAATCTACAATAGCGTTCTTCTGATAATAAGAAGTCAGGTTTTCACCTCCCAGGTAAGCCCTTATCTTATTGCTGAAATTTCTGGAAACCTGCGCATTCAGCACGGCATAAGGCTCTGAGTAAGCCGGCAGCCTGAATTCCTGAGGATTGGAAAATGTTTCCGGAAGCCTTTGCTTTCCGATCCAGTTAAGTGTGGTATCGAAGCTCCAGAATCCGCCTTTTGTATTTTTATTGGTTGCATACGCAAGGTTCAGAAATCCTCTGTGTTTTGCCATAAACGGAACTTCGCGCCTTCCTTCAAGATAGTCTGCCTGAACATCGTAATATTTATAAGCAAGCCTTACCTCGAAGTTTTTGAACGGAATAAAGTCCCACTGGGTCTGGAAAGAATTGGCAAAAGACTTCCCCTCAAGGTTATAGAAGGTCAGCTGCTGCGGTGAACGGTCAAGATCTACCAGTACCTGATCCTGGAAATCGGTTCTGAAAAAATCAGCGACGATGGAGGATTTCCTTCCGAACAGTTTGAATTCCTGTTGCAGGCTGGCACCGTAGTTCCAGGCAATTTCAGTTTTCAGTCCATAGATATTTCCGCCGTTCTGCATGATCTGAACCATACGGTTGGAAGCAAAATACTGCTGGCTTTCCGCGAAAACGTTAGCCGTCCTGAATCCCCTTCCGGCAGAAAGCCTCAGGATGGTTTGCGGACTGATGTCGTATTTAAAGTTCATTCTCGGTGTAAACTGCGTTTCTGCCAGATTATGAAAATCCACGCGCGCGCCTGCAACCAGAGTATATTTCAGGCCGGTCAGCGTATATTCGGCAAAGGCTCCCGGAACGATTTCATTCCTTTTGAAGTGATCGGTCAGATAATTTTCATCATAACCATCATACATGAAGCTTGCTCCTGCTTTATATTTATGGTTGGTATTGCCCAGTATGCTCTCAAAGATCAGATTGGAATAATAGGTATGCTGTTTACCTGAATAATTCCTCAACCCAAAGAAGCTGTCCTGCTGGTGATACGTGTACTGGTTCATCCAGCCTAAGCTCTGGTAAGGTTTCCCTTTAAAAACATAGCCGGTCTTGTTCCATACCTGAAACCTTGAGATATCGATTCCTACACCATAAGCCGATTGTTTATCCTGAGCAATCTTTTTATCGAATCCCGTCTGTCCGGAAGTCCGCTCATCCCTGATGAAATTAATCCCGAAGTGAGAACCGAAACCGGATTTTTCCAGGTCATTGTAATTTAACAAATACGCGGCATTGATCTGTGTGCCTTTCGGCCTGTCAAGAAACCCGTCTTTATTCATATCCGTATTGCCGAATGTTCCGTTTCCGTGAAGAAGGAACGTTTGGGACCATTGGTCATTGATTTTGGAGACACTGGTTATGTTGGCTTCGGTACGTCCGTTGAAATCGGCAAAAAGGTTGAGTGAAGTTTCAGGTTTTGATGCATTTTTCAGCAGCTCGGTATTGATCTGCCCGGTAATGCTTTCATATCCATTGGTAACCGTGCTGCCTCCTTTGGTCAGCTGAATGCTTTCAATCCATCTTCCCGGAATAAAGCTGAGGCCATACGCTGAAGCCAGTCCCCTGATTTCCGGCAGCAGTTCTTTGGTTAAGCTGGTGTATTTCTGATCCAGTCCCAGCATTTTAAGCTGCTTGGTTCCGGTAACGGCATTGCTGAAAGAAACATCTACGGTCGCATTGGTTTCGAAACTTTCGGAAAGGTTGCAGCATGCAGCCTTCAGCAATTCCTTGCGGTCGATATTGAATACCATTCCGGCTTCTTTTTTATTCAGTGAAGTAGCAGCCTTTGAGCCTGTCACCGTTACCCCTTCAATTGTTTTCCCATCTGTTTCAGATACGCTGTGTTGAGCATGGGAAGAATCTGTTGCTTCTTCTGCATGAACTTTGGGGTTAACTTCCCCGAAAGGGATGTTCCTGTCATAGAGACAGCAGGAAGGGAGATTTTTATAAACGGCATCTGACGCCCTGTATCGTTCATTATCATGGCCTGCATCCGCAATTTTCTGCAGGATTTTGTCTGATGAGGTGGTTGCCGGATCAAAGTCAAGGGTTAACGTCTGACTTTCTGCATTCCATTCAGCAGAACGGGCACCGGCTTCCTTGGATGCTTTTTCAATTCTTGCCTTGCAGGATTCACAGTTCCCTCTGACAAAAAATTCATTTTCTTTCTTTGTATTGTGATGGCTGTATTCAGCAGTACCCTGGGTATCATCGGGTCCGCGATCATAATGGCAACAGGCAGGCAGTACTTCATACGCCGCAGGACTTGCCTTAAATTTCTCATTATCGTGGCCGGCCTCAGCTACCTTCTGTAAAATACCATCTGTAGAGGTGCTGTTGTCTGTTTTAAGCGTTAATATCTGGGAATCTATAGAATATACAGCTTTTTTTGCGCCTGCTTTCACTGCTGTACTTTCAATTCTTGCCTTGCACATCTCACACTTTCCTTTTACGCCGAACTGCTGTTTAGAAAGGGTTTGGGCAAAAATCCATTGGGAAGATACCAGGAATATACCAAGAAATATCCTGGAAATATATAATTTCATGTGGTTTAAAATTTAGATTAATAAAAATTCAGTTCACCTGTTGATGGTAAACTTTAGCGAATAGTATTAACCTAATTTAGGCGGCTGCCATATTTCTTTCAAACGGTCTGAAAGATAGGGATCGGAATACTGAAACTGTAAGTTCCTGTTAGACTTATAATAGGATAATTCCAGCTTTTGGTTTACGGAAAAAGGAGTTCCGATAAAAGTATAGCATACTGCACAGGTGGAGCAGCAGTGGTCATCACAGGAAGAGGGTTTCTGGCTTTTATCCTGACGCTGATTGGAATGATGAGTATGCCGGCTGTCTTTCTTACAGCATTGCATTTCCGAATCCTGTTGTTTACAGCATGTTTCCTGCATATTTTCGAGATACAGCGTATCCTTAGGAACCAGAAAAATTCCCAGGCAGAAAACAATCGCTATGATCTGAAATAGTTTCACTGATGCAAAAATACAAAAATTACGGCAAAGCTTCACCAACTTTTACCGCGCAGTTATGCCATGGTTCCCCATGAGGCGGATTCAATGCGGGCTTTTCTCCTGTAGGAGCCGGAGCCGCAGGCGGCGGAGTGTTTTGTGCTATGGTTTGTACCGGTTGTTGTACGGTCTGTGCAGGCTTGCTGTTCAAAGGCTGCCCTACCGGGATATCACACCGGTGTCCGGGTTCCCCGTGAGGAGGATTCATTCCTTTTGCCGTTTTTACGCCGGCAGGCTTTCCATTGGCATCTACCGTGAATTTTCCGGGCTTAAGAGCATTGGGATCGATCTGAATGGTCTGCTGTCCCTGGTTAGGATTAACGGTGATATTCTGCGCTCCCTGCTGTGCATTTTGCGACGGTGCTGAGTTCAGAGGCTGTCCTACCGGAATGTCACACCGGTGGCCCGGCTGTCCGTGGGGAGGGTTCATTCCCGGTGTACTTACAGATGCTGATGCCGTCTGAGCAGGCTGAACTCCCGCCTGATCAAATAAAGATACTTTAGGAGCATTTCCCGCCTGAACGGGCTGGTCTATTGCGGCCTCTTCTGTTAAATACGTGGCACGCTGATCTTTTTTACATGAAACCAGTGTTGCCGAAGCAGCAAGCAATCCTAAACAGCAGTTTTTTATATTTAATAATCCCATAAACGCAAAATTAGCAAAACATTTTAATTGTTTTGCTAATTGTATAGGAATAATCCTGAATCTTTCTGGTAGATATGATTAAAAACGTAAATAGGTATCAGGCTAATTTTTAACCAGTAGGCGGAAACCTTCACCGTGAACGTTGATGATTTCCAGGCCTTCGTCATCTTTCAGCAGTTTACGGAGTTTGGCAATGTACACGTCCATACTTCTGGCGGTAAAATAATTTTCTTTCTTCCAGATTTTTCGCAGTGCGAGATCTCTCGGCATAAAGTCGTTTCTGTGAATGCACAGAAGTTTAAGCAGCTCGTTCTCCTTAGGGGAAAGCTTGTATTCTTTGTCACCTACCCGCAGCTGCCTCAGCATGGAATCAAAAAAGATATTGCTGATCTTGAACTGTTCCTGCTCCTCATTTTCCAGGGTTGAACTTCTCTGAAGGATGGCTTTGATTTTATACAGGAGCAATTCGGTATCGAAAGGCTTGGTAATATAATCGTCGGCACCCAGCTGATAGCCTTTCAGGATATCTTCTCTCATGTTCCTTGCGGTAAGGAAAATGATCGGAGTGTTTTTATCAATCTTTTTTACATCTTCTGCCAACGAAAATCCGTCCTTTTTGGGCATCATTACGTCAAAAATACAGATGTCAAACTCATTTTCAGTAAACTCTTTCAATCCCTGTTCTCCGTCTGTGGCCAGTGTTACTTCAAAATTATTGATCGTTAGATAATCTTTTAGCACGGCTCCAAAACTCTGATCGTCTTCTACCAGTAATATCCTGTTGCTCATAAGTTTATATTTTTTTTAGTTGGTAATCATTTATGGTGGCGTTATCCAATGGTTTTATCCTGATAACCTTAATTTAATTTTTAATTCATCGGCAGCTTTATCGTAAAGGTGCTGCCTTTTCCTTTATTGGATTCTACAATCACATGGCCTTTATGAAGCTCAACAATCTTTTTTACATATGACAAGCCTAATCCCTGTCCTTTTACATTATGGATGTTTCCGGTCTCTTCACGGAAAAATTTCTCAAAGATCTTGGTTTTGTTGTGGGTTTCCATTCCCATTCCTTTATCCGAGACTTCAATGACATACCAATTTCCCTCATTTCTTGTTTTAACATGGATTTCAGGCGCTTCGGGAGAATATTTATTGGCATTGTCCAGCAGGTTGACCAACACATTGGCAATATGGAACTCGTCAATTTTGAATTGGTATTGTTCCGCTGTGAACTCCTGGGTCAGCGTACCGTTTCTCTGGCCGACAATCAGGTTGAAAGACTCTGTTGTCTTCTTGATCAGTTCCCTTACATTCGCTTCTTTGAGGAAAAGATTAACCTCATTCCGCTCCAGTTTAGACATGTTCAGGACATTCTCCACCTGCTTTTTCATCCGGAGGTTTTCCTGTTTGATCAGTTCCGAATAGTATTTTACCTTGTCCGGGTTGGTGGCGATTTTATCATTGGCCAATGAGTCCGTAGCTACGGAGATGGTCGCTAATGGCGTCTTGAACTCATGGGACATATTGTTGATGAAATCGGTCTTCACTTCCGCCAGCTTCTTCTGTTTCATCATATAGTTGATAGAAATGATATAGATGCCCAGAATGGTCAGTAAAGAAAGGAAGGTTCCCAGCAGCATGGGCCAGTTGTTCATAGCGAGGGAATATTCCTTTTTTGGAAAAACCAACGCAAGGTTATAGATCGTCCTGTATTTATTATCTGTAAACAGGGGATAGCTATAGGTATTGTTGTCTTTTTTATCCTTATACAGCTTATTGAATATGCCGGTTGTATTATTATTTTTATCGGTGATGCCGTAACCGAACTGAGCAGAAATGCCTCTGATCCTGAGTTCTTTGGTAATGACGGAATCCAGGATTTTAGTGTTTACTCTTTTATTCAGGGGAAGGTTGTTTCCATATACTTTGGCAAATTCCTTTACCGTGTAATCCCCGTTTTCAATATCCTGGTTGATATCGGCAGTCAGTAGTTCACGGTTATTGGTGTCCTTTTTAACCTTATAAGCAGCTTCGTCGGAATAGAGTTTAGTCAGTTTTATAGAATCCCCTTTCTGAGAAATCGGGAGCTGAGTTTTTTCAATGATGTTCTTTGAATAAATAATCTGTCTCTGTGTTCCTGAATCTTCCACCTGCTGAATGGTAGTCAATGACGGCTGGTCATTGTTTGCGAGGATATTGTTCCTGAAGTTTTTAAAATCTTCATTCATGTATTTCTCCACCTCAATTTCGCCAACGCTTTTAGATGTACTTTCCAGGGCGGAATAGACCTTATTTGAGAAATCCTGTTCCAGGGTACCGTAATACCTTTTCAGCCAGTAGAACTGAAGCGTAACAAAGACAATCAGTGAGATCGTCATAAACACTGAAATGATAGGGATGAACTTATTATTCATTATTCGATAATGCAGTTATGATTACGAATGTTAAAATTAATCATTTTATGATTTCATAAACAAAAAACGAGCCATAATATTGTGTTATTTTTCTTAAAACAATCAATTTTAACATTTATTTATAAATGTGGTATGTGTTCCATAGTATCATTTTCATTGACAGATAAGCAGCAAACCCATGAAAAAATTAATGGTTTGAAATCCTCTTGCCGTCTTTTAATGAAATATGGTATAATTTGTCTGTTATGGAACATAAATCCGTATCCTAATTTAAATAGGTCTTCCTGCATAATCCACCTGTTTTTTATCATGATACCGATACAAGGAAAAACAAAAATGGAAAGCAGAATAGACTGCTTTCCATTTTTCATATCGTATAGTCCTGATACCTCAGTTTTCAGATTCAAAGTAATTCCTCATCCTGAAAATACTGGATGATCGCCTTTTTCATTAGCAACTGCTGCTCATTGGGTTTTAATTCCGGAAGCTCTTCCAGTTGATCAAAATGCGGATATCCGTCATCGTCATAATGTGAAAACTGATAATACCCGAAAGGTTCCAGCAACCTGCATACTGCAATATGCAGCAGGTTAACCTTATCATCTTTCGTATATTTCTGCTGTCCGCTGCCCAGTTCCTGAAGGCCTATTAAAAAAAGGTATGTTTCAATCGGAGCATTTTTTTCCGTATCGAAATTTTCAATGAAAAATTGTTCTATTTTCTGCCAGTATTCTGCTTCGTTCATAAATTACAATTCATTTTGAGAGCCTTTTCAAACTCACATTTTATACCTTCCATTAGCTGCAAAAGCCACAGAAGAGTTGAATATTTTGTTTAAAAATAATTACCATACAAGATAAAGAACATCAAGCTTTAGCAATCTTTGATTTTCTGATCTTTGAACTTTGATTCTTCTTTAACAGAGGGTTGGTAACCGGTAAGATCAGAGCCTGATCATTTATCTTTTATCGATCATCAGAAGAAATGCATATTCCAGGGCATCTTCTTTCAGTGATTCGAATCTTCCGCTTGCCCCGCCGTGCCCTGCGCTCATATCAGTTTTGAAGATCAGCAGGTGATCGTCTGTTTTCAGTTCCCGAAGCCGGGCTACCCATTTGGCAGGTTCCCAGTACTGGACCTGTGAATCATGAAGGCCTGTAGTAATTAGCATATGCGGATAATCTTTGGCTTCTACATTGTCATAGGGAGAATAGGATTTCATATAGTCATAATATTCCCGGTCATTCGGATTTCCCCATTCGTCATATTCTCCGGTAGTCAGCGGGATCGTCTCGTCGAGCATGGTCGTAACCACATCCACAAAAGGGACCTGCGCTACAATACCGTTGAACAGCTCAGGTTCAAAGTTGACCACGGCTCCCATCAGAAGTCCTCCTGCACTTCCGCCCATGGCATACAGGTGCTTTGAGGAAGTATAGTTTTCATGGATCAGGAATTTTCCTGCATCGATAAAATCGAAGAATGTATTTTTCTTATACAGCATTTTCCCTTCTTCGTACCATTCCCTGCCCAGGTATTCCCCGCCGCGGATGTGCGCGATGGCATAAATGAACCCCCTGTCCAGAAGGGATAGCCGCACATTGGAAAAGCTGGCATCTACCGTATGTCCGTAGCTTCCGTAGCCATATAATAACAAAGGAGTATGTGGAGATTTCGCTGTATCTTTATGATACACCAGCGAAACCGGGATTTTGGTTTTGCCATCCCTGGAATCTGCCCAGATTCTTTCCGAAATATAATTTTCAGGGGAGAACGTGCCGCCCAGTACTTCCTGTTGCTTCAGGAGCTGGGTTGTTTTCTCTTTCATGTTATATTCATAGGTGGAGCCGGGCTGGGTGAGGGAAGTATATCCGTAACGCAGGATATCGGTATCAAATTCAAGGTTGATTCCGATGTATGCAGTGTAGGTAGGATCTGAAAACGGAAGGTAATAGGATTCCCCTGTTTTTTCGTTGATGATCCTGATCTGCAGCAGTCCCTGCTCTCTTTCCTCAAGAACCAGGTAATCCCGGAAGATCTCAAAACCTTCCAGAAGGACGTTTTCCCTGTGCGGAATAACGTCTACCCAGTGTTCCATGCTGCATTGGCTGATCCTGGTTTTTACAATTTTAAAATTGGTGGCCTCATCGGCATTGGTGATGATGTAGAATTCATCCTCATAATGCTCTACGGAATATTCTAGGTCATCTATCCTCGGCTGTATAACGATCCAGTCTGCAAAAACATCGTCAGATGGAATAAAGCGGTGTTCATCCGAAATCGTACTGGAGCTTGCTATGAAAATGTATTTCAGGGATTTTGTTTTGAATACATTCACGTCAAAAGTGTCATCTTCCTCATGGAAGATCAATACATCTTCTGAGGGGTCTGTTCCGAGCTGGTGCCTGTATACCTGAAAAGCACGGAGGTTCGTGTCTTTCCTGATGTAGAATACATGCTGATTATCATTGGCCCAGACTGCTTTACCGGTCGTATTCGGAATCTGATCAGCAAGGATTTCCCCGGTTTCCAGATCTTTGAAATTAATGGTATAGATCCTTCTTCCGATATTATCGGCGGAAAAAGAAACCAGCCGGTTATCCGGGCTTACAGCTACACTCCCTACCTCGAAAAAGTTTTCCCCTTCTGCGAGTATGTTAACATCTACAATGATTTCTTCCGGCTGATCCAGACTGTGCTGTTTCCTGCAGAAAATAGGGTATTCCTTGCCTTCTTCGTATCTTACGATATACCAGTACCCGTTGAAAAAATAAGGAAGCGACTCATCATCTTTTTTATACCGGGACTTCATTTCCTCAAAAAGCTCTTCCTGAAGTTCCTCGGTATCCTTCATGATAAGGTCTGCGTAGGAATTTTCTTCTTCAAGATAGCGTATGACTTCAGGATTTTCCCTTTCGTTGAGCCAGAAATAAGGATCCATTCTCTGATCCCCGTGAATTTCAAGTGTCTTTTCTATTTTTTTTGCCTGTGGAGCTTTCATGCAATATTAAATCTTGTTCAAATTTAACTAAAAAAAGCCATCTTTCCTTTTAATGAGAAAGATGGCCGCTGAATATTTTGACTTTAAGAACTACTTGTGCAGTGCCTTAATGTATTTTTCAAGAGCCATGGTCATGGATGGTGTTTCCTTGGTAGGAGCCATCAGATCAACCTTCAGTCCTGCTTCTTCTGCTGCAGCTAAAGTGGTATTCCCGAAAACACCGATCTTGGTTTCCTCCTGTTTGAAATCCGGGAAATTCTGCTGTAGAGACTTGATCCCCTGCGGGCTGAAGAAAATAAGCATATCATATTCCTTGATGTCGATATCGGTAAGGTTGCTGCATACGGTTCTGTACATGATGGCGCGTGTCCAGCTGACATTGGCGGCATCCAGTGTTTTTACGATATCCGGACTCAGTACATCAGAAGAGGGAAGGAGGTATTTTTCCGTCGGGAACTTTTTAAAGAGGGGTAAAAGATCTGAGAAGTTTTTCTCCCCGAAGCTGATTTTTCTTTTGCGGTATACGATGTGCTTCTGAAGATAGTTGGCAATGGCCTCGGACTGGCAGATGTACCTCATGGTATCCGGTACTGCAAAGCGCAGCTCTTCAGCAAGCCTGAAGTAATGATCAATCGCATTTTTGCTGGTGAAAATAATCCCTGTGTACTGCGTTAGATCAATTTTTTGTGTTCTAAGTTCTTTATTGTCAACTCCTTCTACGTGGATAAACGGGCGGAAATCAATTTTTATTTTTTCCTTCTTTGCAATATCCAGGTATGGAGATGACTCACTCGGCGCTGGTTGAGAGACCAATATAGACTTTATTCTCATCATTGACTTTTATTAAAAAAATAATAATTTCCAAAGCAGCAATAGTGGTGTGATTTGGAGGGTGCAAATATACAAAAATTTATAATACCATTTTTGCGGCAAAATGTTGTTTCTGTGAAATAAATAGAAAAAAATCTTGAAGATAAATACAAATAAGAAGAATATCAGGTAATAAAAAAACAATTGATGTCTGTCTACAGGGAAGTAATAATGGGTAATGCAGAGAATAATGAGGATAAAAGACAGGATGAAATAAAATTTGGTAGCCGTAAAATAAAATACAGTCCATTTTTTCCCGTCTCCCGTACTGTGGTAGAACATAAAGCCCAAGGCTGATTTCGACAGATAAAAAAATGTAATCACCAGTAAGGTGTACCCAAACTTATTCAGCTGGAACCCTGAAACCTGAATGTCCGAAATGAATTTCGGAACTGTGGGTATGGTTTGCGATATAAGCGCAGCGAGCGTCAGGGTGGTGATGCAGGAAGTAATGATCCAGCTGGGAAGGTTATTGCTGGCGTCAAAATACTTCTGAAGCAAAAAGTCCCTCAGGCTGGCTTCCCTTTCCACGATGTTCATCATAAAAAGATATAAAAAAATGCAGCCTAACAATATAAAGATGACCCAGTCGTTATGCTCAGGGATTCTTACGTGATTGACAAAATTTTGTGGTGATGGCAAAGGGATATTTTTTTGCAAAATTATAGATTATTTTGTATAAAATAAAAAGGTTAAATAAACTATCTTTGCAAACTGAAATGAAAAAACTGGTCATTATTCCAACGTATAACGAAAAGGAAAATATTGAAAATATTATTTCCGCAGTTTTTGCATTGGAAGACGGCTTTCATGTTCTGGTGGTGGACGACTCTTCTCCTGACGGGACTGCCGGTATTGTAAAGGAGCTGCAAAAAGAATTTCCACACGACCTTCACCTTTCCGTACGGCATATTAAGGATGGCCTGGGAAAGGCCTATATTCATGGCTTTCACTGGGCTATTCAGAATGGATACGACTACATTTTCGAAATGGATGCGGATTTTTCGCATGACCCGAAAGACCTTCCGAGGCTTTATGAAGCCTGTCTGAATGCCGATATGGCTATCGGTTCCCGGTACTCCAAAGGAGTGAATGTGGTTAACTGGCCTATGGGGCGTGTATTATTATCGTATTTTGCTTCCCGGTATGTCAGGTTTATTTTAGGACTGCCTATTCATGATACCACCGCAGGGTTTGTCTGCTTTTCAAGGAAAGTACTGGAAGAGATAGGACTGGAAAATGTGAAGCTGAAAGGCTACGGCTTTCAGATTGAAATGAAATTCCGGGCTTTTAAAAAGAACTTCAGGATTGTGGAGGTGCCGATTATTTTTACCAACAGGATCCTCGGGGAAAGCAAGATGAACGGCGGGATCATTCATGAAGCGGTTTTCGGAGTACTCAATTTAAAGTGGAAATCCATCATCAACAGATTATGAAAAAACTGGTTTTCTTTTTTGTTTTAATGAGCATGCTGCTGGCTTGCAGCGGTTATATGGATAAGCCTGAAAACCTCATTCCTAAAGACCGGATGGCGGAAATCATGGCGGATATGGCTATCAATGATCAGGCAACCTTTGTATACCCCAACAGCAATCTTGAGGCAGGCACCAGGTTTGTGCTTAAGGCGCACCAGGTAAAACCGGCTGATTTTGTGGATAGTTTCAAATACTACACGATTAATCAGCAGATGAAAGGGATTGCGGATGATGCCCAGAAAATACTGCTGGAGAAAGATCCCAAAGCAGAAAAATATATACAGAATAAGCTGAAGCAAACTGGAAATGTGCCGGCTTTTGCAAGATAATGAAAGTGCAGGAGCTGTGCTGACGATGAAGATGAATCAAAAAGCATACGAATGAATTTTTTTACCATACATAAAACCTCTGAAGGTAAGGCCAGAGCAGGAGAAATCACCACAGATCACGGGGTGGTTCAGACACCGATTTTCATGCCGGTAGGAACCGTGGCCAGTGTAAAGACCGTTCATCAGAGAGAATTAAAAGAAGATATCAGGGCGCAGATTATTCTGGGCAATACCTACCACCTTTACCTTCGTCCGGGAATGGATGTCATGCAGAAGGCAGGCGGGCTGCATAAGTTCATGAACTGGGATCTGCCTATCCTTACCGATTCCGGAGGATTTCAGGTGTTTTCCCTTGCAGATACCCGTAAAATGACGGAAGAAGGAGCCCGCTTCAAATCTCATATCGACGGAAGTTACCATATGTTTTCCCCGGAAAGGTCTATGGAGATCCAGAGGCAGATCGGAGCCGATATTTTTATGGCTTTTGATGAATGTACGCCATACCCGTGTGAGTATAACCAGGCCAAAACTTCTATGGAGCTTACCCACCGGTGGCTTAAGAGGTGTATCGACTGGACAGAGCAGAATCCTGAGCTGTACGGATATAAACAAAGACTTTTCCCAATTGTTCAGGGATCAACGTACTCCGACCTGAGGAAAATTTCTGCCGAAGTGATTTCCGAAGCAGGAGCAGAAGGAAACGCGATCGGAGGGTTGTCTGTAGGAGAACCTGAAGAAGAGATGTACAGGATCACCGATGAGGTAACGGATATTCTTCCTAAAGAAAAACCAAGGTACCTGATGGGAGTCGGTACCCCATGGAATATTTTGGAATCCATCGGGCTTGGAATTGATATGATGGATTGCGTAATGCCTACCCGGAATGCAAGGAACGGGATGATCTTTACCTGGAAAGGGGTTGTGAACCTTAAAAATGAAAAGTGGAAAGATGATTTTGCTCCGCTGGATGAGTTCGGGACCAGCTTTGTAGATCAGGAATATTCAAAAGCTTATGTAAGGCACCTTTTCGTATCCAAAGAATACCTGGGCAAGCAGATTGCTTCTATTCATAATCTGGCATTTTACCTGGATCTGGTAAAAGTAGCCCGGGAACATATTGTAGCAGGAGATTTCTACGAATGGAAAAAATCCGTTCTTCCTGTTCTGAGACAAAGACTGTAAGGCATGCTTAAAATAGTAGACAGATATATCATTAAAAAATACCTTGGGACCTTCAGTTTCATGCTGATATTGCTGTCTGTGGTCGTTCTGGTCATTGATGTTCAGCAGAAAATCCCAAGGATAGAAAATGCACGGGCACTGGACCCGAAACTGGATCTGAATTATTTCCTGATTCATTTCTATCCTTTCTGGATCATCAACCTTGTGATGACTTTCCTGTCTATTCTTGTCTTCATCTCCGTCATTTATTTTACCTCCAGGATGGCCAACAATACGGAGATTGTTGCCGTGATCAGCAGTGGAGCCAGCTTCCACCGGTTTGCAAGGCCGTATCTCATTACGTCCCTGTTTATCGCACTGCTTTCGCTTCTGGTGAATCATTTTGTGCTTCCCTGGGCCAATATCAAGAAAAACCAGCTGGAGGCCTACACTTATAACTCGACCAATAAAGAAAAGGTTCTGGGTACTGCTCCGGTTTCCGCGCAGCTGAGCCGTATGGAATATATTTTTATCAATTCCTGGAACAAGCGTGAAAAAAGAGGCTCCGGCTTCGTGTTCCAGAAATTTGATAAAAACAGGAAGATGACCTATGAGCTGAAAGCCAATGATGTTTATTGGGATAAAGCTAAAAAGCAGTTTGTGCTGAATGGTTTCGTTGAGAAAACGATCAACAGGGATGACAGCGAAAAGCTGAACAGCGGCTTCGACCTGAAGAAAAGCTACGGACATGATCCGGAAGAACTATTTCCCAATGAACTGTTAGGACAGAACAAGACTACTCCTGAGCTTCTGAAATTCATCCGGAGGGAAAAGGAAAAAGGAAACAGCAACCTGAATGCCCACCTTAATGAGCTGTATCAGCGGACGTCAATGCCGGTTTCCGTAGTTATTCTCACTTTCCTGGCACTATCGCTTTCCTCGCAGAAAAAACGGGGCGGACTGGGAATTAACCTTGCGCTCGGGATCTCACTGGCGTTTATCTTTGTATTTTCATTTGAGGCTTTAAAGGTTGTTTCTGAAAACAAAAGCATGTCTCCTGCGCTGGCGATGTGGTTCCCCAATATGATATTCTTCCCGATCGCAGCTTACCTGTATTTCAAGAGGGCTAATCAGTAAAGCAGTTTTACTTCTTTATGGTAGAAAGACTGTAAACCGGTTTTTTCAAGCTCAATCCATAAAGCGCCATGTTCATCGGCATGACGGATGATGCCATTTTGGCGTTCTTTTTCAATTTCAAAAACTGATATTTCATTCCTGCGGAACAGATGGGCATTGAATTCTTCCAGGATTTCCTGTGCAGAAGGAGGATGCATTAGATTTTCTGTAAGGAACTGATGGAGCTGAATCGTCAATTCATCCAGTTCAAAATGATTTCCGGTCTGCGTCAGAAGCGAGCCGGCATTGGAAATGTCTTCAAACGCTTGCTGCAGCACATTAAAGCCCGCCCCGATAATGTAATAGGTATTCTGATTAATTTTCTTCTTTTCGATTAAAATCCCGACGATTTTCTTACCTTTAAGGATGATGTCATTGGGCCACTTTATTTTAACGGGCAAACCGGTCAGATTGGCAAGGAATGACCTGATAAGGCCTGCGGTATAATAATTGAATAAACTATCCGGGAGCCGGAAATTCGAGACGCTTGCCGCCAGAGTGTATGCTACATTTTGTCCGGCCGCTGATGTCCAGCGGTTTCCATACTGACCGCGGCCTTGAGTTTGGTTGAAAGTATGCAGGCCGATAAAATCTGCATTTCCATAAAGTAAAAATCCGGGAATTTCGTCATTAGTAGAAGAACATTCTTTCAGATAAAACAGTTCGCTCATTTAAGAAAACTTTAAGATTTTCCGGGGCTAAAAGTAAGGCTAAAGTAAAGAAAAAACAATAAATTTGCAGATTATAGTATTTTTTTAATGAATAAAACAGCAGAAAAGCAACAATTACAAGATAAAATCGTTGAGGCATTACAAGATGTAAAGGGTGAAGACATTATGATCTTTGATCTTTCAAATATTGAAAACTCGGTGGCTGAAACCTTTATCATCTGTAGCGGAAACTCCAATACGCAGGTTTCTGCATTAGCAGGAAGCGTGGAGAAAAAAGTAAGAAATGATTTAAAGGACAGACCTTGGCATGTGGAAGGTACCGAAAACTCTATGTGGGTACTGGTAGACTATGTGTCTGTAGTGGTTCATATTTTCCAGAAGGAAGTGAGGGCATACTATGATATTGAGGAACTTTGGGGTGATGCAGCCATCACAAGAATCGAAAATGAATATTAATTTAAAAAAGGTAAATGAACAATAAAGGATTTAACTGGTTTTTTCCGATTGCGATCATAGCTCTTTTGTTATTTTTCGGCTCCAATTTTTTAGGAGGCGATAGTGCAAAATCTATTGATGAAGATGAATTCTTCCAGATCATGCAGGCGGGGAAAGTCCAGAATGTATTGATATACAAAGACACGGAGAAAGCAGATGTATTCCTTACACAGGCTGCCCGGTCTGAAATGGTAAAGAAAACAGCAAAACAGAACGATCCTTTCTCATCTCTGGGAATGGCATCCAAGGCAGATTACACGGTAAAATACGGTGACCTGCAGCTGTTTCTCCAAAAGTTTGATAAAGTTAAAGCAGATAATCCCAATTTAAAAACAACCAAAGATTACGGTGCCGGTAAAAGCCCGTTTGCAGACATCCTTGTTTCTGCACTGATCTGGATTGCCATTCTCGGATTATTTTATTTCCTTCTTTTCAGAAAGATGGGTGGCGGTGGCGGCCCTGGAGGTCAGATTTTCTCTATCGGGAAATCCAAAGCCAAACTTTTTGACGAAAAAGAAAGAATCCAGGTGACCTTCAAGGATGTTGCAGGACTGGAAGGTGCCAAAGAAGAAGTTCAGGAAGTTGTAGATTTCCTTAAGAACTCTGAAAAGTATACCAAACTGGGAGGTAAAATTCCGAAAGGGGTACTCTTGGTAGGTCCTCCGGGAACCGGTAAAACATTGCTTGCAAAAGCAGTTGCAGGGGAGGCTAAAGTACCTTTCTTCTCTCTGTCAGGATCTGATTTCGTGGAGATGTTTGTAGGGGTGGGAGCATCCAGGGTAAGAGACCTTTTTGCCCAGGCAAAAGCAAAATCACCGGCGATTATCTTTATTGATGAGATCGATGCTATCGGGCGTGCAAGAGGAAAAAATAATTTCTCCGGCGGCAATGATGAGCGTGAAAATACCCTTAACCAGTTGCTTACGGAAATGGACGGTTTCGGAACCGATACCAACGTAATTGTAATGGCAGCAACCAACAGAGCTGATATCCTGGATAAAGCATTAATGAGAGCAGGTCGTTTTGACCGTTCGATCTATGTGGATCTTCCGGAGCTGCATGAAAGAAGACAGATCTTTGACGTGCATTTGAAGAAAATCAAGCTTGATGATTCGATAGACAGAGAGTTTTTAGCCAAGCAAACCCCTGGTTTCAGTGGTGCGGATATTGCCAATGTATGTAATGAGGCAGCGCTTATCGCGGCCAGGAATAACCATACCGCCGTAAACAAGCAGGATTTCCTGGATGCAGTAGACCGAATTATCGGTGGTCTTGAGAAGAAAAATAAAGCTATAAAACCTTCTGAAAAGAAAAGAGTAGCCTATCACGAAGCCGGACATGCAACCATCTCCTGGCTGGTAGAACATGCTTCGCCGCTGTTAAAAGTTACTATTGTTCCGAGAGGACGTTCCCTGGGAGCAGCATGGTACCTTCCTGAAGAGCGACAGCTGACTACTACAGAACAGATGCTGGATGAAATGTGTGCCACTTTGGGAGGAAGAGCTGCCGAGCAGGTTATTTTCAATAATATTTCCACAGGTGCACTTTCTGATCTTGAAAGTGTAACCAAGAGAGCTCAGGCGATGGTTACCATCTACGGATTGAGCCCGAATATCGGTAATATCTCGTATTATGACAGTTCAGGGCAGTCGGAATATAATTTCGGTAAGCCTTATTCAGAAGATACCGCAACAAAGATCGATTCTGAAATCAAAGGGATTATTGAAAACCAGTATGACCGTGCCGTAAGAATCCTGACGGAGAATAAAGATAAGCTTGATGCATTGGCCAATAAGCTTTTAGAGAAAGAAGTGATCTTCCGTGAGGACCTTGAGGAAATCTTCGGTAAACGGGCATGGGATCCTGAATTAACAGAGAAACCGGTTACCAATACAATTCCGGGAACTAAAGAGCCGGATGAAGAAATCATCATAAAAGAGAAAGAAGGCAAAAGCGGAATTCAGGCTCCTGAAAGCCCTACCCAGCTTTAACCCTTTAAAATACACTACCTGAAAAACCTGGCGATATAAAATTGCCGGGTTTTTTCATATTTAAAGGGACTTTTTTAGAATCTATATAATTAATTTTTTACTTTTGTATAAAGTTGACTAAAAATCGATTAAGTTGAATTTATTTAAGAGGATTGTAAACAAACTTACCAGCCAGCCTGAGGAGAGTGAAAAAGAAAGTCTGGAGAAGCTTGGGGATTCGCTGAAAAATGCGGATCTCGACTATAAGTTTGCGCAATTGTTTACGCATTCCGGTGGATTTTTCAATTACTGTGCAGATGAGGCGGAAGCACTGCAGACTTTACATCAGATCATCAAGATAGAAGGCATCGGTAATGTCTTCTGCTGGGATAAAGAATTACAGAGCTTTCTGAATGTGATCAGAACTCCATGCACATCAGAACTTGAACCTTCCAATGATGCCGCTTTTATTACCTGTGAGTATCTCATTGCTTATGACGGCAGAATCATGCTTTCCCATAATAATATCCTTCATTACCATTCATCAAGGCTGCCTGCAAAAATCATTATTATCGCTAATGTATCGCAGATCGTCAATAATCTTAATGATGCTATGGGGAAGATCAAGAGAAACGGGAATATCAAAAACCTTACTTCTATCAGCGGGAGCCAGTCTAAAATGGACCATTCTTCCGGTCCTGCTACGAAATTATTTTTATTGCTGCTTGAAGATTAGCACAACGTACTAAACTGTAAATTTTGGACAAAAATCTTATTCAAAGAACCCTCTCGGGAATCGTATATGTGGCAGTCATTATTTTCTGTACCAGCCCGGTGGGTGCACATCTCATCAACAGCATCTCTCCTGAGCCGGTAAAACAGCAGTACCTGTATTACGGAATGATAACACTGTTTCTGGCAGTAAGTTCATGGGAGTGTTTTAAGATCATGAAGTTCGGGAATGGTTACGAAAAATGGGCGGTATGGCCGCTTATCATCTTCATCTTTTATATTTTCTCCAAACGGTACTTCCAATATGGTTTCTTCTTCGACTTCAGGCTGAGTGAGCTTCTGGCGATCCTTCTGATCCTGATTGCGGTAGTCACCCTATTCAAGTATTCCAATGAACTCTATTATGACAGTGGTAAACTGATCTTTACCGTTATTTATACTGCCCTGCCTTTCTGTTTTGCACTTGGGCTCCCTAAATTTTCCAGTTTCGACGATCATTTCTCGCTTGAAGTAATGTTTTTATT
This sequence comes from Chryseobacterium camelliae, assembly GCF_002770595.1. NCBI lineage: Bacteria > Pseudomonadati > Bacteroidota > Flavobacteriia > Flavobacteriales > Weeksellaceae > Chryseobacterium > Chryseobacterium camelliae. The sequence goes on from NZ_CP022986.1 coordinate 3,026,208, forward strand.
TATCCTCATCTGGAGTAGCGATACTTTCGCTTACCTGGTAGGTAAGTTTTTCGGAAAACATAAGATGGCACCAAAAATCTCTCCGAAAAAAACCTGGGAAGGGTATGCCGGCGGTGTGGTCCTTACGCTTATCCTGTCGTATTTTATCGAACATAATCAACCCGGCCTGCGTGGGAACTGGATGGTAGTAGGTTTTCTTATTGCTGCTTTTGCACCGGTAGGGGACCTGGTAGAAAGCCAGCTGAAAAGGAATTTCGGGGTGAAAGACAGTGGGAATATTATTCCCGGTCATGGTGGATTATTAGACAGGCTTGACAGTTTCCTGATCTGTGTGCCAGTCGTATATTTGTATTTTATATTAGAAAAATTTATATAGCTCATGAAATTACACAGAGAGTCAAAAGGAACCATTACGGTAGCTACGCTGCTTTTTATCATCATCAGCGCAGCAGCGATCTATTTTCTTGAGATGTGGTCATTGCTGATCATTATGCCATTGCTGATCATTTACAGCCTTGTATTCTGGTTTTTCCGTGTTCCTGACCGTGAAATTCTGGAACACAGAGAGAATGTAGTGGCACCTGTGGACGGAAAAGTAGTCATGATCAAAGAAGTAGATGAAAATGAGTTCCTTAATGAAAGAGTCATCCAGGTTTCCATCTTTATGTCACCACTTAATGTGCATATCTGCCGTTATCCTGTTTCAGGAAAGGTGATTTATAAAAAATACCATCCCGGAAAATATCTGGTGGCATGGCATGAAAAGTCTTCTACCGATAACGAGAGGACGACCGTTGCGGTGGAGAGTCTCACGCACCATAAAGTTGTTTTCAGGCAGATTGCAGGGTATGTAGCCAGAAGGATTGTCTTCTACTGCAATGAAGGGGATGAAGCTAAAGCAGGGCATGAATTCGGGTTTATTAAATTCGGCTCCAGAATGGATATATTCCTTCCGCTGGATACTGAAATTATCTGTAAGATCGGAGATATTACCAAAGGCGGGCTGGATGTGATCGCGAGGATGAAAGATTAATAAAAAAATGATTGCATTAACAAAAAGAGGAAATTCAAGTTCCTCTTTTTTTATTCCTTACCTTATCATCATCTGACTTCTATCAGGATTGGGATTTTTATGTTAATTGATTTATTGTTGCATTAAATACATGATATTGTTTGTATATTTGAATTTTAATTAAATAATAGGTAAATAATTTAGCGTATGAAAAGATTCCTACTTCCTTTTTTTATTGTTTCTTCTTTATTCAATTCACAAACCACCATTAACGTATTTTCCCAGGTAGTATTCTATGACGGATATGCCAGTACGGTTACCCAGCCGGTACCTGCGAATACCCTTAGGCTCGCTAATTTCCGTTATACCAGAAAGCTGACGGATGCTGAGCTGAACAGCTTTCAGAATAAAATAACCCTTAATGTCAGTATCGGTGCGCTATGTGACAATTATGACAGGATAGGAGGGGTACATATTGCATTGGTGCCTAAAGGGCAGGCCTCTTATACCCTTAATGATACTCAGGTTAAAAGATTTGAGATAGGCCGGTATATTACTCCTTTTATGAACAAAAATATCTCTCCGACGGAAGTTCCGTACTCCTATGAGGTAAATAACCTGTATTCTGTGTTCAGCAATATGGCTTTGAGAAATATGTATGACATCTGGGTGGAGCTGGATGTTTTCGGAGTCCCTTACGCAGCCAATACGCAGGTGGCAGGATGCTCCGGGAGGAATGATGTTTTTGCCGGCACACTGAATTTCGTAACTTCTTCCGATCCTTCAGTTTCAGGTAGTTTCAATACGATCTTACCAATGCTGGATTCAGATCCGCTGAATAATTATGCCAATACGGACGTGGCGGGGCAGACCGTGCGGTTTGTTAATTTCAACCTTTCCCAAAACGCTACCAATCCCAAATTCTTTATTGTAACGACTCCTCACGGAGCGAATAGCGGCGGAGAAGAATATGTGAGAAGACAGAACTATGTTTCGTTGGATAATGCCCAGGTCCTCACTTTTAAGCCTGGTGGCAAATCCTGTGAGCCTTACCGAATGTATAATACCCAACCTAACGGCATCTACGGAAATTATGCACAGTCGGAAAGCTGGTGGACGAGCTGGAATAACTGGTGTCCGGGAGATGCGGTGCCTATCAGGAGCTTTTCTGTAGCTTCTCTGTCAGCCGGAAACCATACCCTGAAGTATGAAGTGCCTACTGCTGTATTTAACGGCCAGCAAGGACAGATTGTACTGTCGATGTACATGCAGAGCCAGAACCAGAGTTTATCAGTACAAGACATTGCGACTACAGACGTCTCCATTTATCCTAATCCAACTGCTGATTATGTACAGGTAAAAGGCAGTAAAAAGGTGAAACACATCTCAATATTATCCGTTGACGGAAGAACACTCTCAGAAACATTTGATTCAAAAGCTGACCTGACGGCTTATCCGGCCGGGACTTATATTCTGGATGTCCTTTTAGAAGGCGGCGTCCGCTTTAGCCATAAGGTCATTAAAAAATAATCCTGTATAGTCAGATAAAAAGATTCCGGGCGCGACTTTGTCGCGCCCGGAATCTTTTATTTTCTTTTTTAATCGAAATTCTGCAGTTCGACCAGCTTATTGTACATGCCTTTTTTGGAAATAAGATCATGATGGGTTCCTTGCTCTATGATATTTCCTTTTTCCATCACGATAATCCAGTCGGCTTTCTGAATCGTGGATAGGCGGTGGGCAATTACCAGGGAAGTCCTGTTTTCCATCATTTTTTCCAGAGCATCCTGAACAAATCGTTCCGATTCCGTATCCAGTGAAGAGGTGGCTTCATCCAGGATCATGATCGGAGGGTTTTTGAGGACTGCTCTTGCGATAGAAATCCTTTGTTTCTGGCCCCCGGATAATTTTCCTCCGGCTTCACCGATATTGGTATCATACTGCTTCGGTAAATCCATAATGAAATCATGTGCATTGGCTACTTTAGCAGCAGCCTGAATTTCTTCCAGTGATGCATCGGGTTTACCGAGTGAAATATTATTCCGGATAGAATCATTGAACAGGATATTATCCTGGGTGACCAATCCGAAAAGTTTCCTGTAGCTGGACAGCTTTATATTCTTGATATTTTCACCGTCTACCAGGATTTCTCCTTTGTTGACATCATAAAAGCGGGTAATCAGATTGGTGATGGTACTCTTTCCGCTTCCGCTCTGTCCTACCAGGGCAATGGTTTTTCCTTTAGGAATAGAAATAGAGAAATTTTTAAGGATTTCTTTTTCTTCATACCCGAAAGTAATATTGCTGAATTCGACACTCTGTTTGAAATCCTTTATTTCTTTGGCATCTTTTACTTCTTTGATGTGGAAATCCGCATCCAGGATTTCAAAAATCCTTTTAGCCGAAACTTCCCCTTTCTGAAGGTTGGAAATAGCGGAAGACAGAGCTTTCAGAGGCTGTAATATGGTATAAAATAAAGCGATATACGTAATGAATTCACTTCCGGACAGCCCTTTTCCCTGTATGGCCAGGCGCCCCCCGAAATAAACGATCATACCGATGGTAATCGCCCCCAGAAGCTCACTTACCGGAGAAGCAAGCGCTTTCTTTTTGAAAAGGCGCAGCGATAAATGCCTGATGGTATTCAGTACCTCATCAAACCGTTTTTTTATCTGTGGCGAAGCATCAAAGATTTTAATGATTTTAAGCCCTACAAGGGTTTCATCCACAAAAGAATACATTTTTCCCAGCTCATTCTGTGCTTCACCGGTATCTTTTTTCAGGCTTTTCCCGATAATGGATATCAGGGTACCCATGATAGGAAAAACAATCAGTGTAAAAATGGTCAGCTCAAAATTGGAATACAACAGGTACCCCATGGTAATAATGATGACGATGGGAGACCGTATGATATCAATCAGGCTGTTTAGGATATTGGATTCCACTTCTCCTACATCGGAAGTAATCCTTGCGAAAACATCCCCTTTCCTTGAATTGGTGAAGAATGCTACCGGAAGTTCAAGGATCTTATCATGAAGTTTGATCCTGAAGTCCCTGGAAACACCGGTCCTGGAAAAAGTAAGGTAGAATTCCGACAGGTAACTGAAGATATTTCTCAGGAAAAACATCGTGATAAATAATATGCAGGTGATCAGGAGGATGTATTCCGGTCCTTTTTCTGCCTGTAACTGCTGGATGTAGTAATTAAAGCTGTTTTTCAGGAATTTTGCGGCGCTGGAAATCCCGGTATAGACCGGCTGAGCAGCAATTTTTTCCGTTTCTTTATCAAACAGGATATTCAATACAGGCATGAAGAAAAGCATGGCAATGATATTGAATAAGGCGTAAAGAACGTTAAAAAAGATGCCGGCTGCAATAGATTTTTTATAAGGAAGTATCTGGTCTATTGCTCGTTTATAATAACTCATTAAATTTTTGGATTAATCAGACAAAAGTAAGGAAAATTAATACATCAGACGTTTCTAATCCAGTTTTACTTTATTGTTGTATTGAGGACTGAAGTTTGCAGGAGCCAGTTTTTCCAGTGTTTTCGCAAGGTTATTGATGATTTTGGTCAGGTTGCCGAAATCGACTACAGAGACATCATCATTCTCATGATGATAATGGGTAGCTTTGGTCATATCGACTGTTGAAAAAGAATGGGCAATGATCTTCTTTTTTACAAAGCTAACATTGTCTGAACGGTAAAACAATTGCTGTGCTGCATAAGGATCCGGATAGATTTTCAGGCCGTTTTCAGCGTTCTTGTTGAACAGTTCATCAAGATCTGAAAATTCATCGCCGGTCATAAACAGGGCATTTTTGCCGAAAGCTGATTCTGTTGCCACCATTTCGAAATTGAAAAGTGCGGTCATGTGATCATAAATATAGTCCAGATTCTTATCAGCTGCGATAGCCCTTGAGCCGAGCATTCCCTTTTCTTCCCCGTTGAAAGCCATAAAAACCATGGAGAATTCAGGCTTTTTATCTTTAAAATAATCGGCGATACCTACCAGGGTTGTGATTCCGCTGGCATCGTCATCAGCACCGTTATAGATCTTGTCTTTAGGGTTTTTGCTGGTTCCGATATGGTCAAAATGCCCTGAAAATCCCAGGTATTGCGGGTGTGTTCCTTTTTTGATCCCGCAGACATTATATGCTGTTTTGCCTTTATACTCAAACGGTACCAGGTAAGAATTTCCCGTACAGTATTCCAGGTTGTTCTCTTTAAAAAGCTTGGCAATATAATTTGCAGCAGATTCATTTTCCGGTGTCCCGATTTCACGACCTTTCATTTCATCCGATGCCAGTGTTGAAAGCACGGTCTGCACTGTTTCCTGGCTCACTTCCTGGGCGGACATCAGTACGGAGAAAAATGAAAAGGCAAGATAGGTTAGTTTTTTCATGAAGTCAAATTTTCACTAATCTGTCGCATTCCGAGCGGAAATGTTGCACAGAAGTAAAAATAGTTTTGAAATAGCGTTAACAGAGGGCGTTTGCAGAGCATACATACCCTGTAATCAAATGTATTGTAATGATCATAACGAGACAAAAAAAACAGCTTCCTTTCAGAAGCTGTTCTCACTCAAAAAATCGTTGTAATGCTATCGGAGCCTGTCTACAGATTTTACGAGCCTATCATCTTTTTTGATGTATACATTTGCAATAAGCAGACATATAATCGCCATCAATGGAAAAAACGGCTCAATACCCTTCTCAGGAAACTGAATTCCTCCGGATAAGTTAAGTAACCAGTACACCAATATGCCAATCAACAAAACGTTTATAATAATGCTGACTGTATTCAGCATGATTTGTCTTTTCCTGTTGTTGAAACTGAAAATACTCAGTACCCCTACAATTACGAGTACGATACAGGCTGCATCAATAATAGGTGTATTGCCGGCAACGGCAACATCCTGTCCTGTGATGAAAAGAAAGACGGCAGCCAGAACTGCCAGGAAAATCCATATGGTCTGTATTCTTTGTAGCATTGAAAGTAAATTCCAGGCAAAAGTAACATAAATTTTGCACAATTCAAAAATTAGTGTAGATTTGCATTATACAATGTACCTGAAAACAAAAGTCACCGGACTTACTTTTCTTACTCACAATTAATTACATTTTTACATAAAATATGTTTAACATCGAAACGTTAAGGTCAAAATCCGTAACGGAGTTGACTAAAATCTTAAAGGATTTGGGCGTTAAAGTAGCAAGAAACAGCAATGAAAACGATAAGATATTTGCGATTCTTGACTATCAGGCTTCCAATCCAAAGGTAGCCAAAGACTATTTCAACGCTACGGAAACCCCTTCAGTCACGGAAGAAAAACCGGCAGCGGAGAAAACCGAAAAGGCTCCCACCAGAAAGACCACTGCAAAAAAAACGGCCACCAAAACCAAACCGGAAGCTAAGCCAGCAGCGGCAGCCAAACAGGATAAAGAAAAAGCAGAAGAGAACATTCCTGTTTCCGAAGAACCTAAACAGGAAGAACCTAAAGCAGAACCTGCTGAACCCGTTGCAGAAGATGCTGCAGCAACAGCAGCCAGAAAAAAAAGAAAAAGAGTTTCCACAGCCGCTACAAGCGGTACAGAACCCGCACAGGAAAAACCGGAAGCTCCAAAAAATACAGAATCCCAGGAACCTGCCCCTGCAGAAGAAAAGCCTCAGAATCCTCAGAATCAGGCCCGTCCTCAGAAAGGACAACACAATAATCCGCACAACAACGGAAATCAGAACCGGAATCAAAATTCAAATCAGAACCAACATCAACACCAAAATCAGAACAGGCAGCAACAACAGCAGCATTCTGAGAGAGGGGATGAACAACACCACCAGCAAAATCAGCACCACCAGGAACAGAAGAAAGAATTCAGTTTCGACGGGATGGTAAGCATAGAAGGGGTGCTGGAAATCCTTCCTGACAATTACGGATTCCTGCGCTCATCAGATTTCAGTTATATTTCTTCACCGGATGATGTCTACGTTTCTACTGCTCAGATCAGAAATTACGGACTGAAGACAGGAGATACCGTAAGAGGGATCGTAAGGCTGCCGAAAGAAGGTGAGAAATATTTTTCTTTGCTAAAGCCTACAGAAGTTAACGGACGTGACCTGGCTTTTATTAAAGACCGCGTTGCCTTTGAATACCTGACACCGCTTTTCCCGGAAGAAAAATTTAACCTTACAGGAAATAATTCCACGATGTCAACAAGAATTGTGGATTTAATTGCACCTATCGGGAAAGGGCAGAGAGCAATGATCGTTGCCCAGCCGAAAACGGGTAAAACGATGTTGTTAAAAGATATTGCCAACTCTATAGCTGCCAATCACCCGGAAGTCTATATGATGGTCCTTCTGATCGATGAACGTCCGGAAGAGGTAACCGATATGGAAAGAAGCGTTAATGCAGAAGTTATCGCATCTACTTTTGACGAAGCAGCTGAAAAACATGTGAAAGTAGCCAACCTGGTTCTGGCAAAAGCCCAGAGAATGGTGGAATGCGGACATGATGTGGTTATTTTGCTGGATTCCATTACAAGGCTGGCAAGAGCTTATAACACCGTTACACCTGCATCCGGAAAAGTACTTTCAGGAGGGGTGGATGCCAATGCGCTCCACAAGCCGAAGAGGTTCTTCGGAGCCGCTCGTAAGATTGAAGGAGGAGGTTCCCTGACTATTATTGCTACCGCACTTATTGATACCGGTTCCAAGATGGATGAAGTAATCTTCGAAGAATTCAAAGGAACAGGGAATATGGAACTTCAGCTGGACAGAAAAATTGCCAACAGAAGGATTTATCCTGCTATTGACCTGGTTGCTTCCAGTACGCGTAGAGATGATCTGCTTCTGGATGAGACCACTTCCCAGAGAATGTGGATTCTCAGAAAATACCTTTCTGAAATGAATCCTGTAGAAGCTATGGAGTTTGTCAGTAAAAACATACGAGGAACACTCAATAATGAAGAGTTCCTAATGTCTATGAACAAATAAATCTTCAGTTTATATAATTGAAAATCGCAGGCCTGGAGAGGCCTGCGATTTTTATTTTGAGCAAAGAATTTTTCACTTAAATTTTCAATGTTAAAGATTTATTAAAGTAATTTCATTTTTTGATATTCGGGCAATAAATGGTTAAATTTGAGTAATAACATTAAAAAATTAAAATTATGTCATTTCAATTACCAACATTAGGATACTCTTATGATGCATTGGAACCTACCATTGATGCAAAAACAATGGAAATCCACCATACAAAACACCATCAGGCCTATATCGATAACCTGAATAAGGCTATTGAAGGAACTGATCTTGAGGGAAAAACCATTGAAGATATCTGCAAAACCGGAACGGATAAGCCGGCAGTAAGAAATAACGGAGGAGGACATTTTAACCATACGCTGTTCTGGGAAATCCTGACTCCCGGAGGAAGCAAAGAACCTGTAGGAAATGTAAAGGCTGCTATTGAAAACTATGGCGGTTTTGAAAAATTCAAGACTGATTTTTCTGAAGCAGCAAAAACAAGATTTGGTTCCGGATGGGCATGGCTGATCAAAAACGAAGACGGTTCTGTTTCCGTAACTTCTACACCTAACCAGGATAACCCCCTGATGCCTGTAGCTGACGCTAAAGGAACCCCTGTTCTGGGACTGGATGTCTGGGAGCATGCATACTATCTGAACTATCAGAACAGAAGACCTGATTACGTTACGGCATTCTTTAATGTGGTCAACTGGGATAAGGTGGAAGAATTATTCAACAAATAATTGTTAGTCAAAATAGATAAGAAAAGGTTCAGCTGAAAGCTGAACCTTTTTATTTACCTCCGGAAAACATCGCTTCCGCTTAAACCGTTCATGCGAAGTCCGTATTTCCAGTTGACATAAGCAAAAACCTGGTACAGCTTATACTCGAATTGCAGCCCGTATTTTTCTCTGGGGTCGTAATCGATGGAGGATTCAATCACATTCCGGTACCTTCCGAAATTATAATAGGAATTCCATTCATTCACCAGCAGTGTATTACGACTTTTCAGAGCAGCCTCTGAGTATTGATTCATAGGTTTGGCTATTGCACTCAGAAAATAATCGAATTGTGTATCTATAACCGTAAGGTCCCATTCGCCGTCTTCATTTTTGGACGGTTTCATTTCCTGTTTCTCTTTCTCGCTTTTACTATCGGCCTGTGCAGAACAGCTGAAAGGGATCAATGCTATGATGAGGATGAGTATTATATTCTTCATAGGATAAAGGTACAAAAAAGCACTCTGGCGGAGTGCTTTGTATCTATGGTTCTTTCTGCAGGATAACGAATGCCGGAAAGTGGTCGCTGAATCCTCCGGTAAACTGATCCCCGTTCCACGACCTGAAAGGATAACCTTTGTAATTGCCTTCTTTATTCACCAGGTAAGCCGGTGCAAATATTTCAGCTTTATAAACAGAATATTCTTTGGTTACCTGATCTGAGATCAGGTTTTTGGAAACGATAATCTGGTCAAAAAGGTTAGGGGCATCCTGATAAGCCAGAGAAGCCACACCTTTTTTATAGAGTGGGTACATCAGGTTAAGGTAGGGGTTATTGTCATTAAGGTCTTTAGGATTTGCCTGGGCCTTCAGGTAATTTTTTAAACTTGAACTTACAGGGTCGTCATTAAAATCTCCCATAGCAAAAAGCTTCGTAGAAGGATCTGCTGTTCGGACACTGTCCATCTGTTGCTTTAACAAAGCTGCTGCGGCATTTCTTTTCGGAAGTGATGCGGCTTCACCGCCTCTCCTTGATGGCCAGTGATTCATGAAGAAGGCCACTTTTTCATTATCCAGGAAGCCGGTAACCACCAGGATATCCCGGGTATATTCTCTTTTTCCTTCTTCATTAAATACCTTCAGCTCTTTCTTCAGAGAATGGATAGGTGTAAACCTTCTTTTCTGATAGATCAGCGCTACATCAATTCCTCTGTAATCATACGAATTATAATGAATGATGCCATAGTCATATTTAGCCAGGGCCGGCTGTTTGATGAGGTCTTCAATAACCTGTCTGTTTTCTACCTCAATCAACCCGACCACTGCCGGAGCTGTTCTGGTGTATTGCGCACCGAGTTCTGAAATCACTTTAGCTTCATTGGCCAGTTTGGTTTTATAAACCCTGGAATTGTAATTTTTGGCACTTCTTGGGGTGAACTCTTCTGCTCCTCCCTGGTATCGAACGACTTTCTTTCCTTTTAACAGATCATCATTCCATTCACCGTCATATTTTTCAGCTTCAAGAAATTTTACTGAATCCAAAGGGATGCTTCTGTGGAAAGCAGGATTTCTTTTGTCCTTGGTTCCGTCTATATAATCGGCTGATCTGATCGTGTCAAAAAGATTTTCTACATTCAGAAAACCTACAGCAGCAACTTTTCTCAGTTTGCCCTGTTGTGCAAAAACTATTATGGAAAACATAACAGTCCATAAACTTAAAAATCTTCTCATTCTTGCTGGAATATTAAAATTATTAATCGACAAATGTAATGCTTTTAGGAATTAATTCATTTTAATTATTTGTTAACAGAAATTATGGTATGCCTGTTATTTTTATATAATGAATCATAAAACATTGCAATGTTAAGAAAAAATAATGTACAAATAGTTTTAAATTGTAAATTTTAATTAAATTTGTGCCCCACTTTTAAAGTGTTGACTCTTAGGAATTAAAGTATTTATAAAAGAAATATACTCATGATTAAAAAACTATCATTAGTCTCTTTATTTACTTTGCTTCCGGCATCTTATTATTTTGCGCAGACCACGGTGTTTGCCTATCTTAAAGATGCGGAAGGAAAGCCCGTTGAAAGGGCAGAAGTAGATCTTAAGGGAAGTGAGAATGATGTAACGGCAGACAAAATCGGATATTTCCAGTTTGTAGATCTGATGCCGGGACATTATCAGATTGTGATTACGAAACCCAATTACGAAACCAAAGTAATGGAGTTCGACGTGGCCGAGGAAAAGAAAAAAGATTTAGGAACCATTACGCTGTATTCCGCTCTTACGAACGCCGACCAGGGATTGACAATCATTGATTCCGATAACGATGACGATACCAGCACCAGCCAGGTTTCTACCGTTGGGCTCTTGCAGTCGTCCCAGGATGTATTCAGCAGGATTGCTGCCTTTGATCTTGGATTCTACTGGTTCCGACCGAGAGGGATAGACGGCAGATCGGGAGAAACTATGCTGAATGGTGTTTCCATGGTAAAATCGGATAACGGAAACGTTGATTTCGGTAATTGGGGTGGTCTGAATGAAATTACCCGTTATCCGGAAATTTCACAGAACCATGCTCCATCCGAATATGCTTTCGGAGGAAATAGCTCTGTGATCTATAAAAATACCAAAGCCAGTGAGTACAGGAAAGGATTCCAGTTTACGCAGTCCCTCACCAACAGGAACTACAGAAACAGGACATCGCTCCGCTATACGTCCGGGATGAGCAAAAGCGGCTGGGCATTTACCGCAATGGGGGCGAGAAGGTGGGCTGAAGAAGGCATCCAGGAAGGAACATTCTATGATGCTTACGGAGCTTACCTGGGTATTGAGAAAAAATTCAGTGATAAACATACGATGACCCTGAATTTTATCGGAGCTCCTTACCGCAGGTCTACGGCAAGCCCGAGCACTCAGGAAGTCTATGATTACAGAGGGGTACATTACAACTCCTATTGGGGATACCAGGATGGAAAACAGCGCAGTGAAAGGGTGAGGAAAGGTTTCCAGCCACTCATCCAATGGCAGGATTTCTGGAAGATCAGTAAAAATTCCAGCCTCTGGACCTCCGTGTCTTATCAGTTTGGAAAAGATAAGGGATCCCGCCTTGACTGGCAGAATGTACCGAATCCTTCACCGACTTATTACAGAAACCTTCCGAGCTATTACGATTCCTTAGATCCTAATGCTTCTGTAGATACACCTGACGCATCGGCAACCACTGCACAGAAAGCTTATAAAGCTTCTATGGAAGCCTGGATGTCGGGCGATCCGAATGTTACCCAGATCAACTGGGATAACCTCTACAGAAGAAATATGCAGCAGCCGGCAGGAAATTATTATGGACAGACCGGAAGAAGAGCGCTTTATTATCTTGTTAATGATGTAAGCGATGACAAGATCTGGAATGCAGCCACTCACTTTGTACATAATTTTAATGATAATATCAGATTCCTGCTGAATGTATCTTACCAGAACTACCGTTCTGAGCAATACCGGGAGGTGAAAGACCTTCTGGGTGCTGATTTTGTGTTAAACAGAGATCCGTTTGCCGCAACGAATCAGCCTGGAAAATCAGGGCTGTTTAATGAAGGGGAGGAAAATGTAACCAAAAGAGCAGGCGACAGGATGACCTACGATTACATTTTCAGAAGACAGGAAGTAAAAGTAAATCCCGGACTGAAATTCAGCACAGGGAAGTTTGATGTTTTTGTTTCCGCGATGGCAGGATATTCCAGCTCCAACAGGGAAGGATTGTTCAAGCATTACCTGTATCTGGATTCCAAAGGACAGGGTAAAGATTATAACTTCTGGAACTATGGTCTTAAAGGACAGCTGATCTATAAGCTGAACGGAAGAAACTTCTTCGTGTATAACGGAGCATACTATTCACAAGCGCCTTATTTGGAGGACCTGTTCATCAATCCAAGGGTAAACGGTTCCGTAGCTCCCAATATCAAGAATATGGTAGTCAATGCCAATGACCTGAGCTATGTGATCTCCACGCCATTCCTTAAGCTAAGGCTGACAGGATATCTCGTAGACACGGAAAATGAAACATCCGTACAAAGGTTCTTTGCCGACGGGATCCAGCTGAACAACTCAGATGACCAGGGAAATCAGACCATCGTGCAGAGTGCTTTCGTAACGCAGGTGATGACGGATGTAAAGAAAAGAAATATGGGGGCTGAACTCGGTGTTGATGTTAAAGTCCTTCCTACATTATCGCTTCAGGGCCTTGCCAGTATCGGGCAATATACCTATCAGAATGATCCGGTTACGTATTTTGCTTCTGATGCCACCGGGGTATTCTCGAATGGGCTTTCTTACCTTAATTTAGGAAAAGCATACATCAGGAACTACCGTCAGGGAGGTACGCCGCAACAGGCGTATTCTCTGGGTTTCCGGTACAATAACCCTAAATACTGGTGGGTAGGAGCCAACTGGAATTATTTTGATGACAACTACCTGGATCCTTCCGCACTGATCAGGACAGAAGGTTTTATACAGAATAATAATTCTTCCACACCCTATTACAACCTTACCGAATCCGAATTAAGAAGGGTCCTGGAGCCCAACAAGCTTCCTTCTTCTTTTTTCCTGAATGTGAATGCCGGAAAATCATGGGTGATCGGCAAATACTATGTGCTGGTTTCAGCTACGGTAAATAATATCCTGGATAATACAAAATACATTACCGGAGGTTTTGAGCAGACCAGGAATGCCAAATTCCCTGATTTCGTACAGGACAACGACCGGGAATTTACCCTGTTCGGACCAAAATACTGGTATACCCAGGGAAGATCTTATTTTGTGAATGTACAGTTTAGATTTTAACCATAACAATCATCCTTTTAAAAATTATCATAATGAATATAAAGAAATACCTAAGCCTTGTAACGGGAGTTGCCTTCGCAGCGGTTTCCATTACCTCTTGTGTACAGAAAGATGAGTGGGAAACGCCGCCGATCAACTGCAACAATAAGTTTCCTGCCCCAACGATGACTATGGCAGCCTTTAAAGCGCAGGCGCCTTCATCAGGATACCTTCTGATCAGTACAGATCAGATCATCGATGGGTATGTAGTATCTTCGGATGAGAACGGAAACTTCTATAAAACCATTTCCTTCCAGGACAAACCTGAAAACCCTACTGTAGGGTTACAGATTGAAGTAGATAAATCCAGCAACTATGCAGATTTTCCTGTAGGAGCCCATATCAGGATCAATGCAAACGGATTGAGAATCGGGACAGACAGAGGCGTAGTGAAAATTGGCGCTGTAGATCCTACGTATGCTATCGGAAGAATTCCTGCAGCATTGGTGAGCCGCTATATTGCAGGAGTTTGTAATGGGAACGGGCTTGATGTAGCCACGATAAAACCTGTTGAGCTGGCTAACCTTAAGCTTGCCCAGGATGAAAAATACCTGAACATGCTGGTAAAAGTACCGAATGTACAGTTCTCAGCCGGAGAACTGGGTAAAAAATACATAGATTATCAGGCGGGTGCAGGAGTGGATACCGACAGGAGTATTGTAGACCAGTCCGGGAACGCTACCATCATCAGGAATTCAGGATTCTCAACGTTCGGTGCCACTCAGCTTCCTGATGGTAAAGGAGACCTTACTTTTGTAGTCAGCCGCTACAACAGCAACTGGCAGATGCTGATCAGGAGCACCAATGATGTTCAGTTTACGGGAAAAAGATTCTTCTTTGAAGGATTTGACGGAAATCTTACGGACAACTGGATCCCGGTAAGTGTTACCGGAGCTCAGATCTGGAATATCCAGCAGTTCGGAAATCCGAAGCCTTGTGCGGTAATGAATGGTTTTGCGGGGTCAAATAATGCCAATGAAGACTGGCTGATCTCCAAGCCGATCTCATTACAGGGCTTTACATCGGCATCTTTATCATTTGAGACGGATGTACGCTATGCCGGAAATCCTCTTGAAGTATATGTGACGGAGAATTATACCGGAAACCCGGCAACCACCACCTGGGTTCAGCTTTCAGGGGTTCTGGATACCAATTCCGGAGCATTCAATACCTGGACAAATTCCGGGAACATCAGCCTGAATGCTTTTGTGAATAAAAATGTACAGGTCGCCTTTAAATATACGTCTACCACAGCAGCTGCCGCTACCTGGGAGCTTGATAATGTAAAAGTGGCAGGAAACTAATTTAAACTCTGTTTTATGATGATACAAAGAACCGCTCATGGCGGTTCTTTTTTATTATCTGGAAGTATTATTTCTCATTCTAAATGACATGTCGATCAATTGACACCGTAGATTGATGCATCTATAAGCTGATCAATCTTTTATAATTAAAGCTAACCCTTAATGGGCTTTTGAGCAAGTAAAAACCACTGCAATGGTATTGCAGTGGCCTTTTATGATTCAAAATTAAACTTTTTTAAAAAGATACTTCATTCACTTCTTTACCGCGCTGAAAATTCATGGTCTTCTGGCTTCCTTTATAAGCAATATTCACCAGATTGATCTGTTTGGGAAAAGCGCTTAACAGTATCGTATTCTTAATCTTTAGGGTACTGATATCTGAAACACCTCCGGCTTCAAAATACACCCATACCGTTTCTCCGCTTACCTGACTTCCTGTGAAAGTAATGGTTTTTGGAGCACCGTTAACGTAGACATCAAAATTGTTGTTGACATATTTTTTGACTTCCGCTTCAAATCCCGCAGTATTAGGATTGATTTTTATGGCGTCTGAAATATGGCTCGTATTCATTTTTGTAGTGAATTTCAACGTCCTGCTGCCTTCTACATAATCCACTTTAGTCATTGAAGAGAAGAAGTCGACTCCGACGAAACTCATCAATATAAAAAGTGTTAAAACCCCCGAAATACAAAAAAAATTTTTCATTCTGATTAATAGATTTACAATCATGCTTGCTGGTTATAATTCACAAATAATGTGCCAATTAAAAGTTAACATTTACCGAGTATTTGTCGTAAAATGCCTTCACGTGGGCTACTGCTTCATCTGCAGAATCCACCACCCTGTACAGGTCCAGATCGCCCTCTGAGATCATTCCGTCATTGAGCAAAGTAGTCTTGAACCAATCCAGGATCCCGTTCCAGAATTGCGACCCTACGAGGACAATCGGGAACTTACCGATCTTATTGGTCTGGATCAGGGTCAAAGCTTCCGTAAATTCATCCAGCGTGCCGAACCCTCCCGGCATAACGATAAATCCCTGGGAATATTTTACGAACATCACTTTGCGTACGAAAAAGTAATCGAAGTTCATGGAGTAGGATTTATTGATGTACGGATTGAAATGCTGCTCAAAAGGAAGGTCGATATTCAGTCCGATGGATTTTCCCTGGGCATTGAAGGCTCCTTTGTTTCCCGCTTCCATAATCCCTGGACCGCCTCCGGTAATAATCCCGAAACCTATTTTGGTGATTTTCTCGGCGATTTCCACAGCCATTTCATAGTATTTGCTGCCGGGCTGAAGCCTTGCGGATCCGAAAATAGACACGCACGGACCAATTTTAGCCAGCTTTTCATACCCGTCTACAAATTCGGCCATCACCTTGAATACCATCCAGCTGTCCTTGGCGATGGTTTCATCCCAGGTTTTCTGTCTGAAGCTGTTGTGCAGTCTTGTTTCGTTGTTATCCAGTTCAGGATTAATCAGGCTCTCGTCTCTTCCATTAGTATTCATTGCGGTCTGTTATTTAAAATATTTTTCAGCTGCCGTTACGGATTCGGGTCTTCCTACATCTACCAGGATACTGTCATGGATAAATCCATGAATATGCTCCGTATGCATCAGATCCAGGTATTCTTCCATAATGGAGAATTTTCCTGTCCTTTTTATTTTATTGAAAATAACCGGATTGATACAGTGGACCCCGCTGAAAGCCAGCGGCTTGAAGCCTTTATTGAACTCAGCAAGCCTCTGTTCTCCGGTCTGCACATTGAGCCAGCCCCGTAAAACCAGTTCTTCATTAAAAAGCAGCTTTCTCGAACTTTCACGGTCCGAGACTGCTAAAGTAGCAAAATCTTTTATTTTTTTATGGTAATCAACCAGTAAATTGATATTGAGGTCGGTAAGGATATCAGCATTCATAATCAGGAAGTCTTCTCCATGATCCAGGAAACTTCTTGCGAATACCAGACCTCCGCCGGTTTCCAGCAGCTCTTCTGATTCATCCGAAATCTCTATCCGGCATCCGAAGTCATCATTTTCTTTAAGGAATTCCACGATCTGGCTCCCGAAATGATGGACATTGATGACAAAATCACTGATCCCGAATCCCTTCAGGTAACGGATGTTCCGCTCCAGCAGCGGGATGCCGTTAACTTTGGCCAGTGCCTTCGGGTGGTGATCTGTAAAAGGCTTAAGACGGGTTCCTTTTCCGGCTGCAAAAATAAGTGCTTTCATTATTTATAATTGATGAGTGATAAGCGATGATTGATAGTATAGAATGTTTAATGATCATTTATAAATTATCAATCATCTATTATGAATTCAGCTGGTGCTGTTCATCATGGTGCAGGCTGATTTCCGTCCCTTCAGGATACTTTTCCCGTACAAATTCAGCTATTTTCAAAGCGCAGTATACGGATCTGTGCTGTCCCCCGGTGCATCCGAAATTGATCTGCAGGTTTTCAAATCCTCTTTCCAGGTAATTATCAATATTGATGGAAATGATATTCTTGATGAGGTCGAGGAATTTCGGCATGTCAGTCTGGGTTTCCAGGAATTCCTGTACGCCGGGATCATTTCCGGTAAGGCTTTTATATTCTTCAATCCTTCCGGGATTAAGGATGCCGCGGCAGTCAAAAGTAAATCCGCCTCCGTTTCCGGTAGTGTCTTTTGGAATGCCTCCTTTTTTATAGGAAAAACTGTGGATGTCTATATGTAGCATAAATATGGGTTTTAAATGAGTGGATGATCTCTGATCTCCGGATCATGGATTCAGAATTTTGTTGATCTTTAATTGGGTTTCCTGTGTATTAAGTTGCTGTATCACGTTGCTCAGTTCCGGGAAGTCCGTCATGCCCTTCCAGGAATCTGCAAATTCTGAGATATTGTCTATTCCTTTTTCCAGGCTTGAAATAAAATGCGGCTTTCGCTGAATAAGCCCCCTGAATCCATAAGCTCCCAGAACCTGAAGGAACCGCATCATTTTAACGGGCTCTGCCGATTTTTTTAGTTGATTTCGGGTTTCCTCACTGTCAGAGAGTTGAATGTAAAATTCCAGCATTTCATTTTTGAATTCCTTCGGGAAGCTGGCCTTAGCCTGAAAGAGGAAAGAGATCACATCATACATGAGCGGGCCTTTCATGGCAGACTGGTAATCGATGAACGATACTTCATTGCGGTCATTGACCATGATGTTTCTCGACTGGAAATCACGGATCATCATTCCTTGCGGCTGAAGGCTTTCGATAAGCCCGGCAATGGCTTTGAATTCTTTCAGCAGGGTAGACTTGTGGTATTCCAGTTCCAGGACATCGGCAATAAAATTCTTAAAATAATACAGGTCATGGATAACGGGAAGTTCATCATAGCTTTCATATTCGAAAGTCCTGCTGAAGTCAATCTTATCCATGGTATGGCTCTGGAGCCTGAACAGTTTTTCAAGCGTCTGTTGTACCAGTCCTTTTACTTCAGCTGACAGTCCCTGCGTTGCAATGATGTCAGAGAGCGTTTTGCTGCCCAGGAATTCCTGGATGTACATTTTACGGTCTTCAGAAATGGCAATGATCTTTGGCGTATTGAGTTCCAGTGACGAAAAAACTTCTGAATAATACAGGAAGCTTTCATTTTCCTGAAGATTGGTATTGTAGGTGATGATATAGGAAATGCCATCCGCTTTCGCCAGGAAATTAATCCTCGCCGAACCGCTTTGAGCCAGGGTGACGAACTCAGAAGATTTTTTATCCAGATAATTTTCAAAAAATCGTTTTGCGTTTTCGGAAGTCATAATACGGAGCAAATATACTAATTTGCAGACGAATTTCTATCTTTGCAGCATGTTAAAGGATTTCAGGCCGGTTTTAGGTATCTTATTGCGTTTCATCATCATTTACGTGCTGCTGCTGCTGGCGTACCAGCTGTATCTGAACTCTTTTGCCGGTTCCGGACTCGATCCTTTCTCAAGGGTGATGGCCGGCCAGGTCATGCATATCCAGAATGCACTGGATTACCCGACTCAGCTGTATGATGATATAAAAGGGGAGCAGGTGTGGTTTTATGTTCAGAAAGAATATACTTCCAGGATGGTGGAAGGATGCAACGCCATTTCCGTGATGATCCTTTTCGTTGCGTTTGTATTTGCTTTTTATAAAGGGGTAAAAACATTGGCCTTCATTTTTGCCGGGCTTGTAGCTTTGTATATCATGAACCTGTTGAGGATTGTAGGGCTGAATATCGTTGTTATCGATCATAAAGAATACAGCAAGGCCGCCCATGATTTTATTTTTCCGGCTGTGATTTACGGAACGGTAGTCGTACTCTGGCTGGTCTGGATTAAATTTTTTGCGCTTAAAAATGAAAATTCTTAACTGGCTATTTGTAGGATTGGGAATTCTGGGGCTGATCGGCGTGAGGATGATGGAAGATCGAATCTTTTATGATCCTTTTCTGACCTATTTTCATGAAGCCAGCAAACAGGTCGCCTTCCCCGCCTTTGACTGGGGTAAATTAATCCTCAGCCACCTTTTCAGGTTTATTCTGAATCTCATCTTTTCCTGCCTCATCATCTATTTCTGGTTCAGGAATAAACAATGGATGCTTCAGGGCGGCGTTTTAATGATGATCATCTTTGCCATTACCTTCCCGATTTATTTATACTGCATCTACGACCGTTTTGAAACCGGTTACCTTTTCTCTTTCTATATGAGGAGGTTTGTGATCCAGCCTCTGATCCTGCTGCTTCTTATTCCGATGTTTTATTACCGGAAAAGCTTATCGGAAAGAAATCCGTAAAAGAAATCCTGACCCACATCGTAAAAAATATTCTCTTATAAAAACAGATCTGTTTATAATACTTAATTAAATCAGGGTATTTTTGTAATGTTTTGAATTGCAGGTGTTTGTTTTGCTTGAATGTTGGATTAACGCCACAAAATTTGTTGTATTTTCACAACAGATATCATGGTTTTTAATTCTTAAGTTTGTGATGTTAACAATTAAAAAAAACAAAATATGAAAAAAACATTTCTGGTTTCTGCCTTACTGGCAGCAAGTGTATTGAGTGCATTTCCTTTTAGGACTTCATGTGGGAGTACTCTTCAAGTTAGCCAAACTATTGCTGATCACATGACACAGAATCAACTTACAGATTATCTGTCTGTATTAAATGGTGAAGCCTGTCCGCAACATGCTAATTCTGCCATTATTATTCACGTTTATTATCATTAATTGTTTAAAATTAGACCGCCTTTAATCTGGCGGTCTGTTGTTTAAAAAGACTAAATGAAAAAAATTATATTATTAATGTTCTTGCTAATGATTACATCTGGTTTTTCTCAAAAAAAATTTGATGTTGATTATGAAGCAGATTATAAATTGGATTACAAACTTTCCAATGCAAGCAATTATAGAAAAGAAACTACTTTTGCCTTGTTAATTAATGAGAGATCCTCATTTTTTAAAGATTTGCATAAATATATTGCTGATTCTCTTGAAGTTGAAAAAGCTAATATTTCATTAGAGGAATCAATGAAATATAATACTGACTTTCGCGACTACATTGGAACAACATCTGCAAAAATTTATGTAACTGCTGAGGTAAATTATATTGCTTTTGAGTATCAGGAAATAAATAAAACGGATTGGAAAATAAAGAATGAATTTAAGACTGTTTCAGGATATAAATGTCAGAAGGCCGAAACTACAAAATATGGCCGTACTTGGATTGCTTGGTTTACTACCGATATTCCTTTTCAATTTGGACCGTATAAGTTCAATTCTTTACCTGGCTTGATAGCTGAAATATATGATACAAAAGACGATTATCATTATACTTTATATGCATTTAGAAAGCGAAAATATACGTGCAAATCAGCAAATGTTGCAAAAAATGCTAAAAAGATCACTAAGGAAAAATTCAATGAAGTTTTTAAGAACAGACTCGCAGGCAGAATGAAATTGCATGAACAGTATCTGGAAAACAAAGAGGATATTGAACAGTTAAGACGTAATGCAATTGCCGCGGAAAAAACTTATAATCCTATAGAATTAAATATTTATTAAATATACTTAGACTGACATTAATCATTTACGTCTGAAGAGGCTGCCCTTCAAAACAGCTTTTATATTATTTTTTATGTCTAAAATATTTATCTAACTCTTCTGTAATTCTAGATACTGAATTTTCATCCGAGACATTAATGATATTTATAACAATATTTCCTTTTTGCACACCTACTCCGCCAGCCCTATCCTTATTTTCAATATTGTTGATAATCTGAATTTTCTGGTCATCTTTAAAAAGTTCCTGAAGGTCAACATCGAAAATGTCTGCCAGTTTGGGGATATACTGGGATTTTATATCAAAGGTTTCATTTTCCCAATTGATATACGTAGCCCGGTCAATATTCAGCTGATCTGCTATATCCTGTTGCGAGAGCTTAGTTTTAGCTCTTAATCTTTTAAGATTGGTTCCTACTCCCATTACGGTTACTTTTTAGCAAATGTAATATTTTTTTATGAGTCCGTGGTGTGTTTCTCCACGCGCGTCACATTTTCCGGTGTCCACTGTACTCTTTTGACGAAGTTGCGTTCTCTTACCGGACAGTCCATAATCTGGCATACCGGACAGGAGATACTTTTGCAGTCATCCATATGGAAATTGAATTCCACACTGCGCTGGGTATTTTTTGCCAGCAACATGATGACATTTTCCATTTCTTTATGGGCATCCCGAAGACTGTAATACCAGGGAAGGGTGATGTGGGCATCAATATGGAGGGAAGCCCCGAACTGCTGGATTTTCATATTGTGGATATCAATCCATTCCGTTCTCCGGTTTTCTTCGAGGATGCTGACGATCTGATTGAGGAGATCGGGATCCTGTTCGTCCATAATGCCGCTTAAAGACCTGCGGACAATCTTATACCCTACAAAGATAATATACAATCCGAAAACTAAGGCAACCACCGAATCCAGCCAGTAAATTTTAGTAAAGTAAACTACCACGAGACTGATGACAACACCGAGCGTTGTTACCGTATCGGATTGGAGGTGCTTTCCGGAAGAGATCAGCACGAGCGAGTTTTCTCTGCGGCCTTTTTTGACAGAGATATATCCTAAGATATAATTGACTATCGCAGTTGCCGCAATAATTAAGATACCCCAGTCCAGTTTATCCAGTACTTTGCCCGTTAAAAGGCTGTTGATGCCTTCGTAGATGATCATAATCCCTGCAATGGCAATCAGGGCCCCTTCGATTCCTGAAGTGACAAATTCAACCTTCCCGTGGCCGTACGGATGGTCTTCATCTCTGGGTTTGGCAGCAAGGTGTAGCGAGTATAGCCCCATAAATGCACTGATCACATTGACGATGCTTTCCATAGCATCGGAGAAGACGGCATCAGAATTGGTGAGTTTCCACGCAATGAGCTTCCCGATGAAAAGGATGATCCCAAAAACTGCGATGAGCTTCTGGAATCCTATTTTTTCTGTCTTGTTTTCCTGTTTCCGGTTCATAAGTTCGGATAAAAAAAGAATCCCATTCTGAGATTCTTTTTTATTTGTTAGTTTATACTAAGTTATGTTCTACAAGGTATTCTGCAATCTGTACCGCGTTGGTAGCAGCTCCTTTCCTGAGGTTGTCTGCTACGATCCAGAGATTCAGGGTCTTGGGCTGCGAAAGGTCCCGCCTGATTCTTCCGACGAACACTTCATCTTTGCCTTCCGAATAGAGCGGCATCGGGTAGTGGTTGTTTTTCACATCATCCATAACGACTACGCCGGGTGTTTCGGAAAGGATCTTTCTCACTTCATCCAGGTCAAACTCGTTTTCAAATTCGATGTTAACGCTTTCAGAATGTCCTCCCTGCACAGGCACTCTTACGGCAGTGGCAGTCAGATTGAAGGTATCGTCACCCAGGATTTTCTTAGGCTCCTTCATCAGCTTTATTTCTTCTTTCGTATAATCATCGTCACCGAATACATCACAGTGCGGCAATGCATTTTTGAAGATCTGATACGGATAGACTCTGGAAACGGAGTCATCCCCACTGATTTCAGCGTTCAGCTGGTCTACCGCTGCTTTTCCGGTACCGGTTACCGACTGGTAAGTAGATACAATGACTCTTTTAAGATCATATCTTTTATTGAGCGGTCCCAGAACCATCACCAGCTGAATGGTAGAGCAGTTCGGGTTGGCGATGATTTTATCTTCTTTGGTTAAAACATCAGCGTTGATTTCCGGTACCACCAGTTTTTTATCCGGATCCATCCTCCAGGCGGAAGAATTATCGATCACGGTAATGCCTGCTTCCGCAAACTGCGGGGCAAATTCCAGCGAAGTGGATCCGCCGGCAGAAAAAATGGCGATATCAGGTTTTGCGGCAATAGCGTCTTTTATGCTTACAATCGTAAATTCCTCCTGTTTATACTTCACCTTCTTACCTACAGATTTTTCGGATGCTACCGGGATTAATTCTGTGACAGGGAAGTTTCTCTCCTCCAAAACTTTAAGCATAACCTGGCCAACCATTCCTGTTGAACCTACTACTGCTACTTTCATTGATGTAATAAATATTTAAATATTAAACTCTAAAAGAGTTATGGCTTATAACTCCTAATTTATATCTATGCCCCGAAGACTCTGGCCCAAGGGAATGCAAAGGTAAATAATCCTACTGCAATAAGCCCCATGATTACAATGGCAAGGGAAATCGTATCATTGGATTTTATTTTTTTATTGATGATGGTCATCAGTACGGCACCAATCAGCATAGAGAAAGGGTGCTCTACATACTGGAACCTCAGGTAAGAATCTTTCATCACGGATCCCATGTCCATTCCTTTGCTGAAATTGATGATCAGCATGGTAAGCCCTATCAGGAACTGAATGTGGAAGAAGATCATGGTAAACAGGGTGGTCTTTTTCAGAAAGCCGTTCACTTTACCGCTGAATCCGAACATGGTAGTTAAAAGAGCAATAACAAATAATGCTACCAGAAGCAGTTCCAGGTATCCAAATCCTTTGTGTGCATTCAATAAAATGTTGTAAAAATCCATAGTCAATTTTTTTGTACACAAATATAACAAAAATCCCGGCTTGTTGCCGGGATTTGATAGGGATAAAATCTAATGTTTTTCTTAGAAGTTGAATGATAATGTGGCAGCCCATGTTCTTCCGAATCCGAAATATACACGGTTTGACGTATCAATACCTTTGAAGAAATTATTAGGATTATTAATGTAATTATTATACTGTTGCTGAGCAGTTACACCTCCAGCATCTTTGAAGTCACCCTGCTGCTTAACAAAGTTATTGGTGGCACCGTCCTGGATATACGTTTTATCAAACAAGTTGTATACGTTTGCTCCGATGGTAAAGAATTTAGAGTCATCCTTTAATCTTATTTTGTAAGACACACCAACATCTGTTAAATTATAATCAGGTAATTTTAGTACCCCTCTTTCCTGGTTGGCAGGATTTGAGAATGTAGCAATATCAATAGATGAATACAGTTTTCCAACATAACGCCATCCTGCATAGATGCTTAAGTCTTTTACCGGCTTAAGAGTCGCTCCCAGAGCAGCTGTCATTTGCGGGATACTGTTGTTGCTTGTTCCTCCTACTTTTACTTTATCAAGATAAAGGGTCGTTGTATTAGAATCACCGGCAACGGTTAAAGGATTATTGTTTCCGTCAAATGTTGTCCCGGTAGCATTTCCTTCATAGTGGTAATCACCCCAAGAGAACATTCCGTTGAATTCTAAGAAGCTGTTAAGTCTGTATACTGCATCTACTTCAACTCCCTGGTGGATTTCAGTGATCCCGTTCATTTCTGCATAAGCGTCCGTTACGTTAGGAACCGTAATCGTTCTCCTTAAAGCTCTGTCTTTCCACTGCGTTCTGTAAAGGTTAACATTCGCATTGAATTTTGCAGATCTGAATCCGTATCCAACTTCGGCAGAGAAGATTTTCTCGTTGGTAAGCTGAGGGTTCACTACTTGCTGGTTGCTAGGATATACCGTATTCATAAACGGCTGCTTGCTGTAATAACCAATGTTGGCAAAAACATTATTATTATCATCAATGTTATAGTTTGCACCTCCTTTAATATTGTATCCGAAGATGTTTTTGAATCCGGTCTTTCTGTTTACCGTCTGGTTTCTCTGTACTGTAACGCCATCCTGAACGAACTCGTCAATTCTCTGATATCCCTGGTTTGAAACGGATCCCTGGATGAAAGCAGATAAATCGTTTTTAGAATATTCGATTTGCCCGAATCCACTATACCAAAGTACTTCACCGTCATTGCTGAATCCTACTCTCTCGTTTAACGGAACCTGGCTTCCACCGAAAGGGTTCCAGTTTAATTTCTTATAATCAGAAGTAGCCGTCACCACGTTAGGTGCGATGTTCTTATTAGCGTTGTCTTTGTATCCTGCTGCTCCGTAAAGATCTGAAATCACCTGATAATGATACCCGTAATAGTATCTGTTATCTGTACCTATTGAGAAATTCCAGTTGTCATTTACTTTATGCTGGAAGTTGGCTAAGATACCATACCAGTTGTGAGAATTGATGCTGGCTCTGCGGATAAGGGTACTTCCTGCATTGGCTGCATTTACGTTCACAGCCGCATTCTCAGCGAATAATTTATCGTAATTGTAAAGTCCTTGTGCATCTCTGAAGTATGGTACACCATTTACAGAAGCGGTAAGGTTTCTTCCGTTTACTCTACCAAGGTCACCTGTTCCGCCACCTCTACCATTAGACATATAGGCTACGGTACTTAATTTGGATTTTTCATTGAATGTCCAATCCCAGTTTAACATCATAACAGGCTTGTTATAATAGTTGGATCTGTTGGATAATGCCACTCTTCTGCCTTCTGCATTGGTGTAATATCCCCAGTCGCTATTATACGTTCTGTCCGGTGTTCCGTCATTATCCGGATTGTATCTGATATAGTCGGAAATAGTAGGTGCAAAAGATCTTTGATCGTGCCACTGTGGAGCTCCTGTAATCGTAAACTGTAAATTATGCTTTGGGTTTACTTCCCAACCTAAAGCAAAGAAGTATGTATATGCTTCATAATCTGTGTTCTGAATATAAGTAGATCCTGATTGTCTACCCATTAAGAATGATGAAGACCATCCTTTATCAGATTTTCCGGTATTATAAGCAAATGAAGTTTTTAAATAATCATTGTTACCAACCCCTAATCTTACAATACCGCCTTTTTTCATGTCGGCTGATTTTGTAATAAAGTTCATCGTACCTCCTACAGATGCGATCGCCAGTTTGGAAGAACCAAGTCCTCTCTGTACCTGGATAAAGCTTGTTACATCAGAAAGACCCGTCCAGTTTGAAAAATAAACAGTACCCCCCTCCATATCATTAACAGGCATACCGTTTACCATTACTGCAATGTTTCTGGATTCGAACCCACGCATAACAATCTGAGAGTCTCCGAAACCACCACCACCTTTTGTAGCATATACGGAAGGTGTTGTATTAAGTAATTCAACAAGCTCTTGGTTTCCTTGTCTTTCAAGAATCTGTGCTGCCTTAATGGTAGAAACAGCTACCGGTGTCTTTCTATCTTTAGCGATATCTGTAACACCTCTTAGGATTACCTCTTCAATGTCTTTGGACTTAGAAACGGTATCCTGAACTTGCTGAGCATAATAGACACTAGCTGTAGACAGTGTAATTACTGCAGTTAGAATCGATTTGTTGATTAATTTCATAATCGTTAGTAATAGTTAGATTTAATTTTCTGCAAAATTGAGGAAATAAATTTTAACCAATATTAACTTTATGTTAATTTTTAATCATTCTTATTAGCTTTTATAAAATTGATTTTCAATGTACTGCATAATTGTTGATATTTAACATGAAAAAAATCATATTATTGAATTTTTAACAAATCAATACCATTTTTATTAAAAATTCAACGTTATTTCACAGCTTTAAGGCTTAAATCAATATTTTGTGCTGAATGAGTAAGCGCGCCGGCAGAAATATACGTAACCCCTGTGGAAGCAATTTCCTTTAACATATCACGTGTAATTCCTCCTGACGCTTCACTTTCACAGGCGCCACTAATCATCTTAACCGCTTTTTTCATGGTTTTCACATCCATATTGTCCAGCATGATCCTGTCTGCTTTTGCCCGGATCGCCTCTTCAACTTCCTCCAGGTTTCTGGTTTCCACTTCTATTTTAAGCTTCTTTTTATTTTTTTTGATGTAATCCTTTGCCATTTTCACCGCATTGGTAATGCTGCCGTTATAATCAATGTGGTTGTCTTTCAGCATGATCATGTCATACAATCCGTAACGGTGATTGGTGCCTCCGCCAATAGCGACCGCCCATTTCTCACAGATCCTGAAATTAGGCGTGGTTTTCCGGGTGTCCAGAAGTTTGGTTTTGGTTCCAACAAGGCGGGAATCCCAGTCATGGGTAAGGGTCGCGATACCACTCATGCGCTGCATGCAGTTCAGCACAAGCCTCTCGGTAGAAAGGATGGACTGTGCGCTTCCGGATACGACAAAGGCAAGATCTCCTGCCTTGGCTGCTTCACCGTCTTTAATGAAAACTTCAACACTCAGGTTTTTGTCAAATGTTTTAAAGATCATCTCGGCCATTTCCACGCCTGCCAGAATGCAGTCCTGCTTTACCAGCAGTTTTGCGCTCTGCTCAAGGTCTTTCGGGATGGTGGAAAGAGTAGAGTGGTCTCCGTCCTGAATATCTTCTTCCAAAGCATTTTTAATGAACTGCTTTAATGCTTTATCGGTCACATATGCCGGTCTTTTCATAGTATGTGGGATTATGCTAAATCTTTGTTGTAAAATGCACCTTTGTTCTCTTTCATTTCCATAGACTGGGTAATGATGAGCCGGGCAACGGTCGTTAAGTTTCTGAGTTCGGACAGCTGAGGGGAAAGGATAGAATAATGGTAGATCTCATCTACAGCTGCCGCGATTTCCTGATGTTTTTGCAGGGCCATACTCAGGCGGCGGTTGCTTCTTACGATACCCACCAGGTCGCTCATCATTTCCTGCAATTGTTTCCTCAGATAGGATACAATCACCATTTCATCCATGATCTTCATGCCTTCCTCGTTCCATTCCGGAACGGCTTTCAGGTCATCAAAGTTGAAACTATTCTGATGCAGGAGCTCTACCGTCTTCATAGCAGCGTTATGTCCGAAGACCAGTCCTTCAAGCAATGAGTTGGAGGCGAGCCTGTTGGCGCCATGCAGTCCGGAATTGGTGCATTCTCCTACAGCAAACAGGTTATGGATGGAAGACTGTCCGTCCCTGTCCACTTCAATCCCGCCCATCAGGTAATGGCAGGCCGGAACTACGGGAATCAGCTGTGAGAAAGGATCAATACCTTCATCCTTGCATTTTTTATAGATGTTGGGGAAGTGTTCCAGGAATTTTTCCCGGTTCATCTCCCGGCAGTCCAGGCCGACATATTCGTCGCCGGTTATTTTCATTTCTGCATCAATGGCGCGCGCTACAATATCCCGGGAAGCCAGTTCTTCACGCTCATCATATTTATGCATGAATTTTTCACCTTTCTTCGTCCTTAATTTGGCTCCGTCACCGCGTACGGCTTCAGAGATCAGGAACAGCATGCCGTCAATCTTGCTGTAGAGGGCCGTAGGGTGGAACTGATAGTACTGCATATTAGATACTTTTCCCCTGGCCCTGGCCACGAAGGCAATCCCGTCACCGGTAGCAATGGTAGGGTTGGTCGTATTCTTATAGACATGGCCTGCTCCTCCTGTAGCTACCAGAGTGATTTTTGAAGTGATTTTTTTGATGGTTTTCTGCTTCTCATCCAGAATATAGGCTCCGTAGCAATGAATATCGCCTTCTACCAGTTCTTTTCCGGGAACATGGTGCTGCGTGATGATATCGATGACATAATGATGGTCGAGGATCTCAATATTGGGACTGCTATTGGCTGTCTGCAGCAGGGCACGCTCAATTTCAAACCCGGTAATATCTTTATGATGGACAATTCTGTTTTCCGTATGCCCGCCTTCTCTTCCTAAAGCGAATTTCCCGTTCTTCATATCGAAGTTGGCTCCCCATTCCACAATTTCATTAAATCTCGCGGGTGCTTCTTTTACCACCATTTCCACAATGTCGCGCAGGCTTCCTCCGTCGCCGGCACGCATGGTATCTTCTATATGCTTATCGAAATTGTCTTTCTTAAAATCCGTGACTACAGCCAGGCCACCCTGCGCGTATTTGGTATTGCTTTCGTCTTTGTCAGACTTGGTGACCATGATGATTTTGGCATCAGGAAACTGTTCAGAAACTTTAATGGCATAGGACAGACCCGAAATACCGGAGCCGATCACTAATACATCCGCTTTTATCATTATGCTTGCTTTAGGTACAATCGTCACAAATAACTAAATAAATGTAAACAATTTTTCGTTTGGTTTTCTTACTTTTTTCATGTGCTGGAAAAGATCTTCTTCCGAGCGGTAGCCCAGTGCCAGGGTAACGGTCACCTTTTCCATGGCAGGATCAATGTTCAGCGTTTCTTCCAGAACATCCTGACGAAAGCCTTCCATCGGACATGAATCCACATGTTCAAGAGCCGCCGCATACATCAGGTTGGCCAATACAATGTACGACTGTTTTTCTGCCCAGTTGAAGATCTGGTCATCTGTCTGCCGGTCCATATGCTGATGAATGCTTTTCTTAAAAGGATCCAGCTCTTCCACAGGAGTATTCCGTATTTCTGCAATGTGGTTGAAATACCCCTGGATATACTTTTCATCAATACTTCTCTTTGAGGTAATAACGATGAGGTGGGAGCAGGTGGAAATCTGTGATGGGTTGTAGAACGAAGGAATCAATTTCTGCTTCATCTCTTCACTCTGCACCACGATGATTTTATAAGGCTGAAGACCCAGAGAACTGGCTGCCAGTTTTCCGGATTCCAGTATGGAATGCAGGGTTTCCTGGGGAATGATTTCCCGGTTGAATATTTTTACAGAATATCTTTTGCTTAAAGCTTCCAAATAGTTCATACAACAAATTTAAGCATTGGATATTAATAAACCGGTTAAAAAATGATATATCATTCAGTAAAAACATAAAAAAAGAGCCACTGTATTCCAGTGGCTCCTGCTGATGAATAGTTGCTATTTATTCCCTGTTTTTAACCAGGATCCATCCTGAATAGGTAACAGAGGTGTTTTTCTTATCGTTTTCATTCCAGGTTACCGAATACCAGTAGCTTCCTGTAGGCACTTTTCGTCCTCCTACCGTGCCATCCCACCGGTAACGGTTGGATTTGTCCCCCTGATGGATTTTAGCTCCGTACCGGTCAAAGATGCTAAACACGAGATTCTTTTTCCCGGCAAGCGCAGAGTAATCAATGGCGTCATTCACGCCGTCTCCGTTAGGTGTGATGACATTGATGATATTAGGTACGGTAATGTCTATTTCCATCGGAGTACAGCTGTAACTGTCCCTTATATAGATTTTGTTTACTCCTCTCGATACGTTTTTAAAGATATTGGAATCCTGCCAGTGTATATTATCCATAGAATACTGGTATGGAGCGGTTCCGCCGTTAACATACACTGTTACCGTTGTGCCGGAGATATCAACGGAAGTAATCACCGGCTGTTCCGATGGATAGACTTTGACGCTTTGGGTAACGACGCAGTCTCCGGTTTTTAATTTCACCCAGTACGTTCCTATGCCTACATTGGTTATGGAACGGGTATTGGCTCCGGTGCTCCACTCATAGCTTGCGAATCCGGGACCTGCATCCAGCGTGGTGGTTGCTTCAGGGCAGATGGTTTTGTCAGCCAGTACAGAAGAATATACGGGAGGAATCACCACCAGCGTGACTTTTGCAATTCCGTAGCATCCGCTGGTGTTGCTTACTTTTACATACACCACCCCGTTAGGAGCGATATAAGCCGTTGGTGTAGAAATCTCATTGGTTCCGTTTACCGCATCTGTGAGCGACGGATAGTATTTTTTGGTGCCAGTTCCCACTGTAGCTGCCGTAAGATTGAATGACGCGGTGGCCGGGCTGGTTTCAATAGGGCAGGATCTCAGAGTAGCATCGGTAACCGTAACTGTGGGAGCAATATTCAGCGTGATTTTGGCATTGGAAACGCATCCCTGGGATGTGGTCACCTTAACGTATACGGTAGCAGCCGGAGAGAAAAATGCAGCAGGATTGGTAATTTCAGGGCCGCCATTATTCAGGTCAGCCAGGGTATTGTAGAATTTTTTGGTGACACCCGGTACATTGGTTACTGCCGCGGTAGTAAGGTCAAAAAGCCCTCCTCCTGCATTATTATTGTTACAGGCTGTAAGGCTCGCATCCTGTGCTGCAAATGGAGTAGGATTCAGCTGAATGACGCCGTCTCCGTTGTCGCAGAGTGTTGAGGTGGGATCTTTGATGACTACAGTAATGGTTGTATTTCCGCTGTACTGGAAGTTAGAAGGATTGGCAATAGGGGTAGAGCTTCCTAAAATATAATAACTAATAATATAGCTGGAAGGATTGGCTACAAATTGCGAAGCGTAAGAGGTCAGGTCTACGATACCGGTACCGCTTGCCGGGTTAACGCAGACAAAAGGGGTCACGGTATTGGTTAAAATAGGAACTTTGTCGATGAATATTTTAGCATTCTTTATAGAATGCCTTGCACTTGCCGCCCCGGTAGCCGCTGAAAATCCGAAATATCCCTGGGTCATGCCTATGGCTCCTCCTGACGGGGCAAAAGACTGATTGACTATCTGTACACCATCAATTTTAATGCTGATGATCCAGTTTGTTGGATTGGTAAGGTCGGTTTGGCCGTTGACTTCCACATGTTTGTACGTTGGTCCCACAAAAGGCTGTGTAGCATTCAGGTCCGGAGAGTGGAAAGTACTTCCCGGAGTGTTGTTATATTCTATATTATTATTGGTTGAATTATTGGTTCCGTACAGCAAATGGACTTTACTCATCTGAGCCTCTGTGCTGTTGTTGAAGATATCAAACCCAACCATCAGTCCGGTAGCATTGGCAGGAATCCCAAGCCCTCCTCCGGTGATAAATCCTGTAGGAGGATTATTCAGGTACCAGAATGTGAATCCGTCTCCTTTTCCGTAAGCAGCCGTTCCGTTGCCATCAATTCTGAAATCAAATTCAACCTTCCACTTATCACAATATTTCAGGTTGATAGGGTCGTTCAGTTTGATCGCACCCGACTGCCCGGTTATGTCGTCAGTCAGCCGGATAAAGTCCGTTACGGTAGTTGCGGAAGGGATAAGCGTCCAGCCGGTGGTATTCACGGGATTACCGGTGAGCTGGTAGGTCTGGGACAATGAATGTTGCGGGATCCCGCAGAACACAAGCAGTAGAAAGTACGTGAGTAGAGCTTTTTTCATCTGATCAGAATTGATTGTTTGTTAATAGAATTGGATATGATATGGCAGTGCATATGCATGTATCATGGTTAAAATAGAAGATCACTCCTGTGCAGAAGTGATCTTCAGATAGTTTATTCTCTGTTTTTTACCAATACCCAGCCTGAATAGTTTGTCTGTGTATTATTTTTATCATTTTCATTCCATGAGATGGTATACCAGTAGGTGCCGGTAAGGATTTTCTTTCCGGATGAAGTTCCGTCCCATTTGTAGTTTCGTATTTTATCTGCCTTGTACAGCTGGTTTCCATAACGGTCATAGATGGTAAATACCAGGTTTTTCTTATAAGCCAGCGCAGAATAGTCGATAAAGTCATTTTTGTTGTCTCCGTTAGGGGTAATGACATTAAGCAGATTCGGAACGGTAACCTGGATCTGAACCGGTTCACAGTTATAGGCATCTTTTACGTATACTTTAACTTCCCCTCTTTTAAGGTCTGTAAAGATATTGGAGTCCTGCCAGTTAATGCCGTCCAGCGAGTATTTGTATGGCGGTAACCCTCCGTTTACATTAATGGTAATGGTATTGTTACTGATGTCGATAGAAGAAATTACCGGTTGTACGGCAGCATTCACTTTAACCATCTGAAGAGTGTAGCAGTTGCCCGTTTTCAGCTTTACCCAGTAAATTCCTACAGGGACTCCCTGGATGGCCTGGGTAGTGGCGCCGGTGCTCCATTCATATCCGTCAAATCCCGGTCCTGCATCCAGTGTGGTTCTTTCTGCGATACAGATGGTTTTATCTTTCAGGACTGATGACTGTACAGGCGGCAATACCTTAAGGGTAATTTTAGCAATCATATAGCAGCCGTTTGAATCAGTGACCTTCACATATATTACTGCATCCGTTGAAATATACGCTGCCGGATTCAAAATCTCATTGGTTCCGCTAACGGCATTCGCAACCGTAGTATAATATTTTTTGGTAACCCCTGTCGCTGAAGTTACATTTGCTGAAGTCAGGTTGAAAGCTCCCGTTGTAGGTGCTGCATCTATAAAACAGGACTGAAGCGTGGCGTCATTCACTGTCGTATTGGGGTGGAAGGTAAGGTTGATCTTGGCGTTTCCTGTACATCCCTGTGATGTGGTCACTTTTACATATACGGTTCCTGCTGCAGAAACGTAAGCAGCCGGGTTGGTAATTTCGTTGGTTCCAGCGGTGAGGTCGTTGAGGGTTTTGTAATATTTTTTTATTACACCGGTCTGAGCGGTTACGTTAGCTACGGTAAGGTCATAGGTTGCCATTCCTGCATTGTTGTTATTACAGGCGGTCAGTGTGGCATCATTCGCTGTAAAAGGAGACAGCGTCAGCAGGATCTTTCCGTCCGGGTTATCACACAGGATCCCGGCGTTATCTTTCACTACTACTGTAATTGACGTATTGGTGCTGAACTGATAGTTGGCAGGATTGGCAATAGGCGTCGAGCTGCCGGTAACATAATAGGTAAATGTATAATTGCCCGGATTGGAAACAAACTGGCTGTTGAAAGAAGTCAGGTTAACCACCGCGTTTCCTGTCGTAGGATTCGGGCAGAATGACTGTGTCGTCGAAGTCTGTAAAATGGATACTTTATCTGTGTATATTTTTGCATTTTTAATGGAATGCCTGGCACTTGCCGCTCCGGTAGACGCTGAAAAGCCAAAATACCCCTGGGTCATTCCCCCTGCTGTCCCGGATGGAGCAAAAGACTGCGAAACAATAGTGTTGTTATCAATCTTTATGGTAATGATCCAGTTAGTTACATTGGCCGGATCTACTTCCCCTGTTACTTCTACGTGCTTGTAATTGGCGCCTACAAAAGGCTGGGTTGCAATAAGGTCCGGTGAGTGGAAAGTACTTCCCGGAGTAGTATTATATTCTATATTGTTTCCTGCGGTATTATTGGTTCCATAGAGCAGGTGAACCTTGCTCATCTGTGCTTCCGTGCTGTTGTTGAAGATATCAAATCCGATCATCAGCCCTGTGGCATTAGCGGGGATCCCGAGTCCGCCACCGGTTACATAGGAGGCAGGAGGATTAGCCAAGTACCAGAACGCAAAGCCATCCCCTTTTCCATAGCTGGCGGTTCCGTTGCCGTCAATCCTGAAATCAAATTCCACCCTCCATTTATTACAGAACTTCAGGTTGATCGGTGCATTGAGCTTGATGCCTCCCACCTGCGAAATCTGATCTGCTGTAAGCTGTATGAAATCGGTATTGACCGTTGCTGAAGGAACTACATCCCATCCGGTTGTGTTGACAGGATTTCCTGTGAGCTGATAGGTTTGGGAGAAAAAAGTTCCGGAAAAGCAAAACAATAGTATAGTTAAATAAGACAGTAGTTTTCTTTTCATTAATATAATACTTTTAATTAGACGCGTAAAGATATTAAATCCTAATTGAATAACAGGTATTACATAATGATTTTGTTATAAATGATGTCTTTTTTTTAATAAATGATAACCCAAATCGAAAATGGTTAAAATTTTAAATAATTAAATTGTCTTATTATAAAATCCTGTTTGCAGATTAAAAGAGCGAATTATTTTCCATGTTTTCAAAGTATATGTCAGTTTCCAGTTGCCCGGAAGCAGCTGCTGCAACGGCAAGTTTATCGCACAGTTCATTTTCAAAATGCCCGGCATGCCCCTTGATCCAGTGCAATTTAGGTGTGTGTTTCTGGTATACTTCAATAAAACGTTTCCATAGATCAGGATTCTTTACGTTTTTCCATCCTCTGCGGACCCAGCCTGAGATCCAGTTCTGGTTTACCGCATCTGCTACGTACTTGCTGTCGGTGTATATATGGATGTCGTTTTCTGTGGATTTAAGCTTCTCAAGCGCTGTAATTACGGCGAGGAGCTCCATCCTGTTATTCGTAGTTTTTCGGAAACCTTTTGAAAACGTTTTCTGGTAATTTTTTTCAGGGACACGCATGAGAATTCCGTATCCTCCTTTTCCGGGATTTCCGCTGCAGGCTCCGTCTGTGTAAATTTCAATTCTCAATGGGTTCCGTCGTAAAATTATAAGTAGCTTCAGGTTCTGTCTGACTTTTAAATGTCCTGAGTGGGTTCAATTAAAAAGGAAAATCGTCATCCTCATCAAAATCATTCATGGAAGATCCTGACAATTGTGAGCTATCCGGAATGTCAAACGCGGCACCCGGCTGGATGGTGGTCCTGATTTTATCAAAGCCATTGGCATCACCAGACCCGAAGTTTGAAGGATAGCCTCCGCCACCCTCGAAAGCTGCTTCTACATCTCCGAATTTGGCAAAATGCTTAAGGAAGGAAAGCCTTACATCTGCAGTGGCACCGTTCCTGTGCTTGGCAATAATAAGCTCTGCCTGATTTTCCGTTGAGGTTTCCTGTCCTTCTTCATCGTTGTCCCAGACAGTAATTTTGTAATATTCAGGACGGAAGATGAAGGATACTATATCCGCATCCTGCTCAATTGCTCCGGATTCCCTCAGGTCAGAAAGCTGGGGTCTTTTACCCGGGCGGGCTTCCACACTCCTGGAGAGCTGAGAAAGTGCAATAACCGGCACGTTAAGTTCCTTGGCAATAGCCTTCAGTGAACGTGAAATCATGGAAATCTCCTGTTCACGGTTTCCTACGCCTTTACCACCGCTTCCGGCAGTCATCAGCTGAAGGTAATCCACCATGATTAGCCTTACACCATGCTGCATCACCAGTCTCCGGCATTTTGCCCGGAAATCGAATATGGAGAGGGAAGGCGTCTCATCAATATAAAGCGGCGCATTCTCCAGCTCGGAAACATTGGAGAACAGCCTTTGCCATTCATCATCGTCCAGGGTACCTTTTCTGAGTTTCTCCGATGAAATCCTGGTTTCCGAGGCGATCATCCTGGTGATCAGCTGTACGGACGCCATCTCGAGAGAGAACAGTGCCATTGGGATTTTATGCCCTACCGCGATATTTCTGGCCATGGACAGCAGGAATGCTGTCTTCCCCATTGCCGGACGTGCCGCAATGATGATGAGGTCAGAATTCTGCCACCCTCCTGTTTCTTTATCTACATCCCGGAATCCTGATGGTACTCCGGAAAGTCCCTGCTTATCTTTAAGGGACTTAATTGTTTCAATCGCTTGTTTTACAAGGGAATTGGCGGTGTCAAATCCTTTTTTAATGGTTCCGTTGGTGATTTCGAAGAAAGACTGTTCCGCCTTATCCAGAAGTTCAAAAACGTCTGTTGATTCTTTATAGGCAGAATCGATAACATTGGCGGAAACATTGATCAGGCTCCGCAGGATATATTTTTCAAGGATAACCCGTACGTGGTATTCGATATGGGCAGAAGAACTTACCCCCATGGTAAGGTCAATAATATAATGATCTCCGCCCGCAGTATACAGTTTCTCTTCTTTTTTCAGGTCCTGTATGATGGTCATCAGGTCTACCGGATGGTTCCCTTCATATAGTTTCAGGATGGTTGCAAAAATTACCTGATGCCTCGGATCATAGAAAACTTCAGGAGTAAGCAGGTCAATGGAATGGTCAAGCCCTTTTTTATCAATTAAAAAAGTTCCGATCACCAGTCTTTCAAAATCCACTGCATTAGGAGGCATTTTTCCATCAGCAATTGACAGCTCTCTGGCAAAATTTCCATGTGTGAGAGATGATAATGTTTCTTTCTGCGCCATGATGCAAAGATAGTTTTTTTGAAAAGTAAATTAAAAATAGTAATCCACAAATTAAAGGGATCAGGAGCAAATGCCCATCAAATCAGGCAATGCGGTGTGTAAAAAAAAATCACCCTGCAAGAGGGTGATTTTTTAAGTATTTGAAAACGAAGGCTATTCCCTGTTTTTCACCAGTATCCATCCGGTATATTTCGTCTGGGTATTGTTTTTATCGTTCTCGGTCCACGTGATGGTGTACCAGTACGTTCCGGTAAGAACTTTTTTACCTCCGGAGGTACCGTTCCATTTGAAGTTTCTTAGCTGGTCCGCTACGTAAAGCTGGTTTCCATATCGGTCATAGATGGTGAATACCAGGTTTTTCTTGTAGGCTAAAGCCGTGTAGTCTATTTCATCGTTGATATTGTCACCATTAGGCGTGATGACATTGATCAGATTCGGAACCGTTACCTGTACTTCTACAGGATTACAGTCGTAAGCATCTTTCACATATACTTTAGCTTCTCCTCTCGGAAGTCCTGTGAAAACATTTGAATCCTGCCAGTTCACACCGTCAATAGAATATTGGTATGGGCTCTTCCCGCCGTTTGCGGTGATGGTAATGGTATTGTTGGAAATCTCTATGCCGGTAATCACGGGCTGTTCGGAAGAATAGACACGGACATTCTGGAGCGTGAAGCATTTTCCTGTTTTCAGTTTTACCCAATACATCCCTACACTTACGCCCTGGATGCTTTGTGTGGTAGCACCGGTACTCCACTCATATCCGTCAAAGCCGGGACCGGCATCCAGCGTAGTCCTGTCTTCAATACAAATGGTCTGGTCTTTCAGGACGGTAGATTTTACCGGAGGAAGAACTATAAGATTGATTTTTGAAATGGCAAAACATCCGTCTGCGCTTGTTACCCTCACGTACACTACACCATTCGCTGAAATATAAGCTGCAGGATTAAGGATTTCATTCGTCTGGCTCAGTGCATTGGCATTGGTCGTATAAAATTTCTTGGTAATACCGGTCTGAGTGGACACTGCCGCAGATGGAAGATCAAATGCCGCTGTAGTGATATTGGTATCAATATAACACGATTCCAGCGTCGCATCTTTTACCACTACCACAGGTAAAAAGTCCAGTGTAATCACTGAATCATCTGAGCAGCCCTCGGAAGAGGTCACTTTTACATATACTTTTCCGGGACCGGAAACGTAAGCAGTAGGGTTCATGATCTGGTTGGTGCCTGCGTTCAGGTCATTCAGGGTAGGATAGTATTTTTTAGTAGCCGTAGGTTCGCTGAAAACATCGGCCAGGGTGAGGTTAAAGGTTGCGGTACCGGCACCGTTATTGTTACAGGCAAGCAGGTTGGCATCCTTGGCAACAATATTTCCCTGTTTGAATTTGAACGGCCCGATCTGCGTACAGCTGTTGATCGGGTTATTAGGGTTGGCCGGGTCCTGGTAATGGATGCTGTAGTAGTAAATATCGGTTCCGTTTACTGTAACGGGACCCGTAATCGGGTTCGCTCCTGTAAGGGCATCATTGGAAGAATAGTGGTAAGAAACCTGGAAATTGGCATTACCGTTAACAATGCCGTTTGTCAGGGTACTGAAGTCAAATGTAGTAGGCAGCTGGCATTTCAGGATTTCATTAGGAGCGCCTGTTGTCGCGCTGGGATTTCCAGGGGCTACAAATGGATTTGGCGTTAAGTTCGGATCTGTAAAAGGGGAAGCCAGCGTAGCGGTCCCTCCCCAGGTAAGGGAGAATCCCATGGTGTTGGTAGAGAAGTTATCGACGATCATGTAGTATGTTTCGCCGGGTAAAACATCCATATATTTTACAAACCGGTCACCTCCGGCTCCTTCTGTGGTATCAGTGGACGTCATATTCAGTCCTGTAGGACCTCCTCCTGCAGCAAAAGAACATCTCACCGGAGTACCAAGGCTTCCGCACTGAACATTGGGGCCGTATACAGCCCAGTCATAATCCGTGCTTACAGGGTTATTGGGGTTTACTGTAGGATCGATAACAAAGGTAAGTGTACCTCCGGTAGCAATCGTAAATTTATACCATACGGAAAAATGTTCTGTAGACAGGCATCCTCCCAATGGGCTTTCCTGCACCAATCCGTGGCCGCTGGGGGTATAGGACTGGCCTGAATTCCCACATACTGCAATAGCTGTAGAGCAGTCTGACTGTGAAAAATACAGATGTGACAGGGATAAAAGTAAAACGAGTAGTAACTTTTTCATTGTAAAACAGTTTTAATAAAACAAATGTAATGAAAATATTAAAAAAATGTTATTTTCTACTTTCCGGATATGAAGAAACCGCTTATTTAAGCGGTTTCTGTCATTATGATGAAATTTTTATTCTCTGTTTTTTACCATCACCCAACCGGAATATTTGAATGGGGTATTCTTTTTATCATTTTCATTCCAGGTTACTGAATACCAGTAGGTGCCTGTAGGAACTTTCTTGCCTCCCGAAGTACCATCCCACTTATATCCGTTGGATTTGTCCGCCTGGAATATTTTCACTCCGTACCTGTCGAAAATGCTGAATATCAGGCTTTGTTTTCCGGCTAATGCAGAATAATCAATAACGTCATTGATTCCGTCGCCGTTCGGAGTAATAACATTGATCAGGTTAGGAACGATTACTGTTATACTGATCGGATCACAGTCATAGGCATCTTTCACGTAAATCATATTGTCACCTCTCGGAACATTATTGAATACATTGGAATCCTGCCATTTGATATTGTCCATGGAGTATTTGTATGGTGGTGTTCCTCCTGTAACGCTTGCTGTTACCACATTGTTGGCAATGTCAATATTGGTAATGACCGGCTGCTCGGAAGGATATACTTTTACCGTCTGTAAGCTCACGCAATCTCCGGTTTTCAGTTTCACCCAGTACGTGCCTACTCCAACATTGGTGATGGTACGTGTCGTTGCTCCTGTGCTCCACTCATATCCGTTGAATCCAGGGCCTGCATCAAGCGTTGTGGTATCTTCAATACAGATGATCTTATCTTCCAATACACTGGAGTATACCGGAGGCAGTACAATTAAGGTTACTTTAGCAATGTTGTAACATCCGTTCGAATTGGATACTCTTACATAGATTACACCGTTAGGAGCAATATAAGGTGAAGGAGTAGCAATTTCGTTGGTCTGGTTTACGGCATCCGTAAGTGAAGGGTAATATTTCTTGGTTACCCCAGTCTGGGTAGTTACAGCTGCTGTTGTAAGGTTGAAAGAAGCCGTGGCAGGGCTGCCCTCAATGAAGCATGACCTCAGGGTAGCTTCCGTTACTGTAACAACAGGATTGAAATTCAGGGTGATCTTTGCATCATCTGAACATCCCTGAAGGGTGGTTACTTTTACATAGACCGTTCCTGTTGAAGATACATAATTGGTAGGTGTCGTAATTTCATTGGTCCCTGCATTAAGGTCTGCAAGGGTAGGATAATATTTCTTAATGGCTGTAGGGTCTGAGAATACAGCAGCCGTGGTGAGGTCATATACTGCTGTACCGGCATTGTTGTTATTACACCCACTCAGCGTAGCGTCCTGAGCGGTGATATTGCCCAGCTTGAATTTAAATGTCCCGGTCTGCTTACATTTGCTGATGGCACTGTTCGGATTAACAGGGTCTGCATAGCTGATGCTGTAATAATATACTGAAGTGGTATTAACCGTTTGTGGTGTCGTAATCGGATTGTTGCCGGTAAGGGCATCGTTGGCTGAAGTATGGTAGCTTACCACGAAATTAGGGTTTCCGTTAATGATTCCTGCGGATAATGTGCTGAAATCAAAAACAGCAGGAGTGGCACATACAATAACCTCGTTAGGTCCGTTAGGAGTAGCGTTAGGGCTTCCAGGCGGAATAAAAGGGTTGGGCTGTATTGCAGAGGTAAATGGTGAAGAAAGTGTGGCTGTTCCTCCCCAGGTAAGAACAAATCCATTGGTATTGGCAGAGAAGTTATCTATGATCAGGTAATAGGTTTCTCCGGCAAGGACATCCATATATTTACAGAATCCGTCACCACCGGCCCCTTCGGAAAGGTCTGTGGCAGTCATATTCAGTCCGGTAAGGATTCCGCTTGCCGTTGAAGCATAAGAACATCTTACAGGAGCACCCAGGCTTCCGCATTGTTTATTGGGACCGAAAACCGCCCAGTCATAATCTGCCTGTGCGTTAGGGGTGATCAGGAAAGTAAGGGTTCCGCTGGTAGATGCTGTAAATGTATACCATACGGAATAATGCTCAGAAGTAAGGCAGCCGCCTCCCAGAGGGTTTTCCTGTATATTCCCGAATCCGCTGGGCGTATAGGAAATAGCAGAGTTCCCGCAGACAGCAAGACTGGATG
The DNA here is from genome assembly GCF_002770595.1 of Chryseobacterium camelliae. Lineage (NCBI taxonomy): Bacteria > Pseudomonadati > Bacteroidota > Flavobacteriia > Flavobacteriales > Weeksellaceae > Chryseobacterium > Chryseobacterium camelliae. The sequence continues at coordinate 3,067,630 of NZ_CP022986.1, forward strand.
TACAGTCTGACTGTGCATAAAATATCTGACAGAATATCATCAGAAAAACAAGTAAAACTTTTTTCATAAGGGGAAATTTGTAGCAAATATAAAAAAAAGTTGCCTTTTATTTAATATTTACGTAACATAAATATTAAAACGCAAATAGTCTCCTAATATTGCATTTTTCTCAGCTTTGCATTTGTAGTTCCGACAAGTAAGGCAATAAGCACCGTCATGCTTCCACCGAAAACCACTGAGCGCACCACACCCAGCAGTTTCGCCATAAGCCCGCTTTCAAACTGGCCCATTTCATTGCTGGACATGATAAAAATGGAGTTAACGCTGAGAACCCTTCCCCGGATGTGATCAGGGGTTTTAAGTTGTACGATCGTTCCACGGATGACGACGGAAATTCCGTCAAGCATTCCGCTCATCACCAGGAACATAAAAGAAAGCCAGTACAAGTGGGATAGCCCGAATCCTATAATGCAGAGCCCGAATCCGGCTACTGCTATTAGAAGGATTTTACCCTGGTTTCTCCTCAGCGGGATAATGGATAATACCGTAATAATACACATGGAACCTATATCAGACGCTGCATTCAGCAATCCGAATCCTTCCGCGCCAACTTTAAGGATGTCCGTAGCATATACCGGGATCATGGCTACGGCGCCTCCGAAGAGTACTGCAAACATATCCAGGCAGAGTGCGCCCAGGATCTCTTTTGTTTTCAGGATGTACGTAATTCCTTCACCCATGCTCTGCATGACGTTTACCGTCTCTTTTTTATACTCAGAATACTGTTTATTAAGCTGCCAGAAAAACAGGGAAGCCACAAAAATCAGTGAGAGGATGACCACCAGTGTCCATTGTACCCCGAAATACCCGATCAGGAAGCCGCCAACGGCATGTCCGCAAACTGAAGAAATCAGAAATGTTGCCTGATTCAACGTAATGGCATTGGGCAGGTTTTCTTTTTTGACGATTTTCGGAATCATGGAAGGTACGATAGGGCCTATGAAAGCCCGTGCTATACCGGTGAAGAAAATAACGCCGTAGATGAAATAAGTGATCTGATGGCTGGTAAAATGGATTTCTACATTCAGGAAAGCCGGAATCAGCAACAGCCCGATCAGGAATATATAGGCATAATTGCAGATCAGCAGCAGTTTTTTCTTTTCATTCATATCAATCACATGGCCTGCATACAGGGCACAGCTTACGGCTGGAATAACTTCCGAAAGTCCGATCAGGCCAATAGAGAAGGGATCTTTTGTCAGCTGGTAAACCCACCAGCCCAATAAGGTGGCCAGCATCCTGAACGCTAAAACGATAAAAAATCTTCCCGTAAGAAGATTTCTGAACTCAATATTTTGCAGTGTCTTTAACGGAGTGAATGAAATCATGCACAAAAATAGCCCTAAATATCCATTCAGGGCTTTACAGAGTATGTATTTTTAAATGATAAATCAAATAATGCGCGAAAGACCGTATCTATTTATCTGCTCTCGAAGAGCTCAGTACCAATGCGGCTACTCCGGCTGCACCGATTACTACAGCACCAGCTGTAACTCTTGCTTTTGATCTGTCTTTAACCGCAGATACATTGGATTTCGGGATGATTACCACTGTACTGTCTTTCTTGCCTGCAGTTCCTATGATATTGTCACCGTCTACATTACGGAACAGCATGGTCTGCTTTTTAGAACCGTCTTTTAAGGTTACCACATACATTTTGCCGGCCTCCAGGTTAGAATAATCGTTTTTTGAGATGTCTTCAGTATATTTTGTAGTGGCGCACGACGAAATGACGAATAGACTTGTTAATAAAGATGATTTAAAAAGTACAGATGCTTTCATTTTTATTTTTTAGGTTTTTCAAATTTATAATTTTTTTTGAATATACGTTTTCGGAATTGAAAAAATGTGGTTAAAGTTTATAAACTTCTAACAAATCTGCAATTATCCTGTCATTGGCAAGCCTTGGGATCTTATTCTGTCCTCCCAGTTTCCCCTGTGATTTTGCATAGTCCTGAAATGCATTTTTCTGCAGGTAAGAAATGTTGAGGGGCTGAAGGATATTGCCGGAAATCAGGTCGTCATAATAGGTATTGCGCTGTCTCATCTGATGGTCCAGTTCCTGTCTGAAAGCTTCAGGGTCTGCCGGTGTTTTTTCAAATTCAATAAACCATTCGTGGTAGGGAAGGCCAGACTGAGGATTGACTTCCGGGGCCAGGTGAAATTCTGTTATCTGTGCCGGAAATTTCTGCAGGGTAGCTTTAATGGCTTCTTCCGCTTCAAAAGCAATCACATGCTCACCGAAGGCTGAAGTATAATGCTTGGTTCTCCCGCTTACCAGAATCCTGTAAGGATCTTTACTGATGAAACGGATCACATCACCAATCGAATACGCCCATAAGCCTGAATTGGTGGTCAGGATCATGGCATAGTCTTTATTAAGTTCGATATCTTTTAAGGTCAGCCTGGCAGCACCGGGTTTCCCATATTCTTCAAGAGGGATAAATTCATAAAAAATACCATGGTTGGTAAGCAGCAGAAGTCCTTCTCTGGTGTAATCATCCTGAAATGCGAAGAACCCTTCAGAAGCCGGAAAGGTCTGGATGATATCTACCGTTCCGCCCAGCAGATCTTCCATTTTTTCACGGTAAGGTTCATAATTCACGCCGCCGGTAACGATAAGCTGAAGATTGGGGAAAATCTGTTTTATTTTTTTGCCGTGCTTTTCCGTCAGCTTTTCAAAGTACATGATCAGCCATGGCGGGATGCCTGAGATGAGCGTCATATTTTCCTTCTCCGTCTCCAGGACAATCCGGTCAACCTTCGTTTCCCAGTCTTCGATGATATTGGTTTCCCAGCTGGGAAGCCTGTTTTTCTGCAGGTATGCCGGGATATGATGGGCCACGATTCCTGACAGCCTGCCGGTTTTTACTCCATACAGGTCCTCAAGCTCCGGGCTTCCCTGGAGGAAGATCATTTTTCCGCCTACAAAATCTGCGTTATTTTTTTGTGCGATATAGTGGAACAGGGCACTTTGTGCTCCTGCAACCTGAAAAGGCATTCCTTCGTGGGAAATAGGGATGTATTTGGAGCCTGAAGTAGTTCCCGACGTTTTCGCGAAATATTCCGGGATGTCCGGCCATAAAATATTAGCCTGGCCTTTTTTCATCCGTTCAATATATGGTTTGATATCTTCATAATCGGAGACAGCAACCTTTGCCTGAAAATCTTTTACAGACCGGATGTTTTCAAAACCGCGCTCTCTTCCAAACAGTGTTTTTTCAGCCTTTCTAACCAATTCAAGCAATAATGTTTCCTGGTTTTGCACAGGATTGTTTCCGGAAGCACCGGCTTTGCGGACGTGTTTTCTGGCCCATAAGAGCGCCACTTGTTTCTTGAGGAAGTTTAACATAGGTCAAATTTATAAATAACTGAATAATCTTAACCCATATTGAGTCCGGTAATCAATAAAAAAACCGATGAATGAATCATCGGCCTTCGAAATTTGATTATGAAAATAACAACTATATATATAAGTTTATTTATTTGCTTTGTATCTCTTATCAGGGGTACCGTCCTTCTTAAGCATTTTATTTTCCTTATATCTTTTATCCGGCGTTCCGTCTTTCTTCATTTTGGCGACAGGTTTTGCCGTTTTTGTTTCTGTGGTTTTTACCGTTTTTACGGTTTGTTGTGCCATTTTTGCCGGCGCTGTCTGCTGAGCTGTGGCAAGTCCCAGTCCAAGAACCAGTGACATGGCGGTTAATAATTTTCTCATGAGATTGTTTGTATTTGTTTTCTTGATCAAAGATAGATAAAAAACCGGACTGAAAAATCTGCCTTTTAGAAACTTAACTAAAGTTTATCAGTGCTTAAAAAAAGATTAAACTTCCTGTTATTCTATACATAAAACTTGCTCCTCAAAACTGAGAAGCAGGTCCTTACATATTGCATGAATAGTTGGTTTAACGGGTACAGTTAGCTGTCCACGTTTTACCGTCTCTCGTAAAGAACATTTTCAATTCGTTATTGTCTATTCTGATGTATGTGGTTGCATTGGAACCTACCATCACCAAAGTATTGTCGCCTGTCTGCTGAAATTCTACACCGTTAAGGTCCGGGATGTTGTTCGAGAAAGCAAAGTTATACTTTGTTCCGCTGGCAATTTTCGTTACAAACACGCTTCCGTCATTCGCACTGATGTTATTACTGCCTTCGTTGTAAGAAACACTTCCTCTGTATGTTCCTGCAAAGAAGTCGTTATTCGCAGGATCATCATCATCGCTGCATGAAGTGAAAGACAATGCCGTGAAGAATACCAGCATAAATAAGCCTAAGATTTTGATTGCTTTTTTCATAATATCATTTCTTTAGTTGTAAAAAGTACCTTTCAAACAGCATGCCACAAAAGCAGAGTGAAATAGTTTTTAACGTTTCCTGACCCTATTATAAAGCTTTTTTATTTGAGCTGAAGACAAGATCCTATGGCACAGAAATTGGCTTTTAGCATTCCATAATCCCGAATTATCCATACCTTTGCCTCTGTCATACGGTTTCGGAAAGTTTCGGAATCGCATTCTTGTTTATACCGATTTTATTTATGCAGTTAAAAACCATCAATGAAAAGTTTCTTCCGTATCTCCTCCAGAAGGAGTTCGGAAAGGAAATTTTTAACCGGCTGGACACTCAAAATCATATTGCCGTAAAAGGAAATGCAGGATCTGCGGTTTCCGTTCTTACCGCTGAACTGTTCCTTACCTGTAAAAAGACAGTGCTATACCTGACTGATGATAAGGAGGATGCCCTCTACATCAATACTGAAATGGAAGGGCTGCTCGGAAAAGATAAAGTACTGTACTTTCCTGCCACTCATCTTGAACCTTATCAGGTAGAAAAGACCCAGAATGCCAACCTGGTTTTACGGACAGAAGTATTGAATAAAATGAGTTCCGGGAAAACGCCGCGGGTAATCGTTGCCTATATGGGCGCATTATCTGAAAAGGTACTGAAAAAGGAAGATTTCAAAGCCATTTCACATCACATAGAAGTTGGCAGCCAGCTTGATTTTGATTTCGTGGACGAATTGCTGAACCATTACCATTTTCAGCAGACCGATTTCGTTTCCGAACCGGGAGAGTTTTCCGTACGGGGAGGAATTGTGGATGTTTTTTCATATTCCAATGAGCAGCCTTACCGGATTACATTTTTCGGCAATGAAGTAGAAAGCATCCGTACTTTTGATATCGAGACCCAGCTTTCCGTAGACAAGGTGAAGGAGTTCCAGCTCGTATCCAATATGAATTTTTCAGTGACCGGAAGCCGCGTTTCATTACTGCAGCTTTTGTCTGAGGATAGTTTCATCGTTTCTAAAAATGCAGTGGTGGGATTGGGTAAAATCAAGACCTTTTATGAAAAAGCCCTGGAGAAATACGGAACCCTGCATCAGGATATAGCCCACCGCGAACCTCAGGAACTCTTTATTTCCGATGAAGAATTCTTGTTTGATTACAAAAAGTTCCATACGATTGATTTCAGCAGTGTAGCTATAGACAGTATAAAAGATCAGTCTGAGGTCATTCTGGAGCAGACCGCTCAGCCTTCTTTCCATAAAAATTTCGAACTTCTGGCAGAAGATCTGGAAAAAAGGCAATCGGAAGGCTTTGATACCTGGATCTCGTTCTCTACAGAAAAACAAAAAGAAAGGCTGGAGCTGATTTTTGAAGAACTGGAACGTGAAGTGCCCTTTAAAAGTTTCACGTCTGAACTGCATGAAGGATTCGTAGATAACAGCCAGAAGATCCTGATCTATACAGACCATCAGATTTTCGACCGCTACCAGCGGTACAAAGCCAAAAATACATTTGCCAAGTCTGAGCAGCTGACGCTTAAAGACCTGATGTCCCTTAAAATCGGGGATTATATTGCCCATATCGATCACGGGATCGGAAAATTCATGGGACTTGTAAAGGTAAACAATGACGGCAAGATCCAGGAATGCTTCAAACTCACCTATAAAAACGGTGACCTTTTATATGTAAGCATCCATTCCCTTCATAAAATTTCCAAATACAACGGTCCGGAAGGCAGGGAGATTGTCCTTAGCAAACTCGGATCCCCTGCTTGGAAGTCTTTGAAGCAGAAAACAAAAGAAAAGGTAAAGCAGATTGCGTTCGACCTTATTAAATTATATGCCCAGAGAAAATCGGCTAAAGGATTTTCGTACTCCCAGGATTCCTACCTGCAGAATGAACTGGAAGCCAGTTTTATCTATGAAGATACACCGGATCAGGAGAAAGCCACTATTGATGTAAAAAAGGATATGGAAGACTCCACGGTGATGGACAGGCTGGTGTGCGGCGATGTAGGATTCGGTAAAACCGAAGTGGCCATCCGGGCAGCATTTAAAGCGGCTACGGACGGAAAACAGGTTGCTGTACTGGTTCCTACTACCATCCTGGCTTTTCAGCATTACAGGAGTTTCAGGGAACGGTTAAAGGATTTTCCGGTCAATATTTCGTATCTCAACCGTTTCAGGACGGCAAAACAGAAGTCTGAAACCCTGGCAGCCCTTAAAGACGGAAAAGTAGATATTGTCATCGGGACGCATCAGTTGGCTGGCAGCAGTGTCAAATTTAAAGATCTTGGCCTGCTCATCATTGATGAGGAACATAAATTCGGGGTTTCCGTAAAAGATAAGCTGAAGACCCTGAAAACCAATGTTGATACCCTGACGTTAACCGCCACGCCTATTCCAAGGACATTGCAGTTTTCTTTAATGGCCGCAAGAGACTTATCCGTTATCAAGACGCCACCGCCTAACCGGCAACCTGTAGATACGCAGCTGGTAGGTTTTAATGAAGAAATTATACGGGATGCTGTTTCCTATGAACTTCAAAGGGACGGGCAGGTATATTTTATCAACAACAGGGTGGAAAACCTGAAAGATATTGCAGGCCTGATCCAGCGCCTGGTGCCCGATGCAAAAGTCATTACCGGACACGGCCAGATGGAAGGGAAGCAGCTGGAAAAAAATGTCCTGGATTTTATGGAAGGAAAATACGATGTCCTGGTCTCTACTACTATCGTGGAAAGTGGCGTGGATGTTCCTAATGCCAATACCATTTTCATTAATGATGCCCACCGGTTCGGGATGGCAGACCTTCATCAGATGAGGGGAAGGGTAGGACGAAGCAACAGGAAAGCTTTCTGTTACCTGATTACCCCTCCTTATGATATGATGACTGCCGATGCCAGAAAGAGGCTCGAAGCCATTGAACAGTTTTCAGATCTGGGAAGCGGTTTCCAGATCGCCATGAAAGACCTGGAAATACGGGGGGCCGGAGACCTGTTAGGTGCTGAACAAAGCGGATTCATCAATGAGATGGGCTTTGAGACCTATCAGAAGCTGATGCAGGAAGCCCTTGAGGAACTGAAGGATGATGAAAATTTTGAAAACCTTTTTGAAAACGAAGAAGACCGTCAGAAACTTTTCAAAAGCACTAAAGATGTCAACATTGATACTGACCTTGAACTGATGCTTCCGGATTCCTATATTTCCAACACCGAAGAAAGGCTTTTGCTGTATCAGAAAATTGCCGAAATTGATAATGAAAAAGACCTTCAGAAATTTGAGCATGAACTGAAGGACCGTTTCGGAGCATTACCGAAAGAAGCCGTGAATCTCCTTAAGAGTGTTTCCCTGAAATGGCTGGCCTCAGATATCGGCTTCGAAAGGATCGTGATGAAGAATGGTATTTTCCTGGGTTATTTCCCGGCAAACCCTCAGGACAAATTTTATCAGACCGATAAATTCAGGCATATCATCAGTTATCTTACCCAGAACCCTGCTGAGGCACAACTGAAAGAAAAGGTAACCAAAGATGGAAATCACCTGATGATGAGAAAAGATAAGATTAAAAATGTGGATGAGGTGAATACCCTGCTGAAATCTATTCTTCAGACCAAATAACAGGCTACGGTTTTATTTTAGAAAGCCCATTGAAAATACATTGCAGATCACGTGAAATAAATTCTTCACGTGATCTTTCTTTTCGGTAAAACAATTATTCGGTATAACTCTACCAAATCAATAGGCTCATTATATATTTTGAATTTATTAATGTTTTTTTTTGCGCTTTTTTCATTTAATGGGGTGTATTTTTATTAAATCGATTTTATATAAGATAATTTTTTTTATATTTGGTGGCAATGAAAATTAACATCTATGACAAACAATTATTTCCTGAGAATTTTTGCGATTCTTACCCTTGGTTTTTTTATTTCCTGTGATAATACCACAGATGACCCGCCTAATCAGAATAAAAATAGTTCATCCTCTTCATCATCTCCGGGTGGCAGCGGTATTACAGGTCCCAGGATTCTTGAAAAAGTTAACATAGGAAACACCACTGTAGAGGAGTATAGCAGTACTTCCGGAGTTTTGTACCAGGCGGTTATCAGGGATAACTCCAGTTCAGATGCTATAACTGCCACATTAACATACAATAATAATAAGGTTGCCAAAATAAAATATATCGATAATAAGCCGACCCATGTTATCGACCATACCTACCTGCTTACTTACACCAATGGTAAGATTACTTCCATGTCGCTGGATAATCCTGCTTTCAACATAAACAATCACAGTGATTTCACTATTTTTTATGATTCAAACGGGCAGCTGTACCGTATTGTGGAAAAGAAAAAATTGGGAGGAAGCAGCGTATATACCCACTATATTGAAGATAAATTTACCTTTGCTTCTACCAATATAGCCAAGGTAGAGCATACGACCATGTTAATGGATAATAATACGCCGGATCCTACAACGGCTTCCACTATAGCATATGCGTATGATTCTTATGACAGCAAAATCAATCCTTATACGACGCTTCCGAAAGAATATCTTATGGTGACCGGAGTTTTGATGGCTCAGATTAATTTTTATATGCTTTCCAGCAATAATGTCGGGAATATTACGATCCAGAGTCCTGTAGGTCCGGCGATACCGGTTCCTAAAACCTATCTTTATGATGCTCAAAATTATCCCGTATCTGACCAGACCCAAAGTGTAAAATATCTTTATAAAGCATTATAATGGTTTTTGATTGCAATTTTTACCGTAAAACAGGCGGTAAAATATTTTGTATTCAAAAAAAAGTTATATTTTTGACCGAATAAATAATCCCTTAAGGAATGAAACGACTCTTTTACTTTATTTTATTGCTGGCCGGTCTTTCTGCCGTGCATTCTTGTAAAGATCTGCTGGATGAAAATGGCGATCCCCTGTTGGATATCAATGAAAATACAGGGCTGAACGGACCTAGAGCATTGTTCAGAGAGATCACGGATTCAGATACGCTGGCAGAATATCATTACAACGGGTCGTTACTGTCCAGGGTGATCACGGACAGCGCTTCTATAACCGATGTGATGTGGAGCGGAGATAAAATAAGCAAAATCACCTTTAAAGGTTTCCTGGATCTGGACGGAGACGGAGATTTAGATAAAGACAGCATCTCTTATACCCAGCTTTTTACCTACGGGAACAGCGGGAAACTGGAAACGATCTCAGAGAACAGGTCATTCTTTAAGAGAACTACCGTGCCACCGTCTACCACGCCGGGGCCACAGACTTTGTACAAGAAAACAAAATCGCTTTATACACTTAAGTATGCAACAGCGACCAGCAAGCTGGATTCCATTATCATGAGAAACGGTCCGGATGCTCCGGGAACCATCGGTTTCCAGGATTATTCGAAAACAAAATATGAGTACCTGGGAGATAATATTTCAAAGGTCACCAGAAAATACGGCCCTCTTAACGGAAGTGCTTTCGGAAGTGTTCTTACGGCTTATTCTTATGAGTATACCAATTATGACGATAAGATCAGCCCTTTTACACTGATTCCTTTCGGGTATAAAATTTCAAGGATCCTATCTACGGAAAGAAATGATATTGAAAGCAGTATGCTTTCCCCGAACAGTCCGAAAAGATTGTCCATTACCGATCTGATGACTCCTGTTCCGGCACCGGTTATATTCTCTACAGACTATAATTACGATGCTCAGAGCTATATGAAGAAAGGCTTCGGAGTCAATTATATTTACAAACCACTGTAAAACGATTTTCAAAAATATCAAGACTCAATCCTTACAGGGTTGAGTTTTTTATTTATATACCGTAATTTTGCAAAAAATTTCTTCATGAAATATCTCATTGTCGGACTCGGTAATAAAGGTGCTGAATACGAAAATACAAGACATAATATAGGTTTCAAGGTAGCGGATAAAATTGCGGAAACCCTGGAAACTTCTTTTAATACGACCAACTTCGGCTGGATGGCAGACGGGAAATACAAGGGAAGAAGAGTACTGGTGCTAAAGCCCGATACGTACATGAACCTTTCCGGGAATGCCGTAAAATACTGGATGCAAAAGGAAAACATTCCCCTGGAGAATATACTGATTATTACTGATGATCTTGCGCTGCCATTCGGAACCCTGCGTTTGAAAGGGAAAGGGTCGGATGCCGGGCACAATGGACTGAAAAACATTAATGAAGTTCTTCATACCCAGAATTATGCACGCCTCCGCTTCGGGATTTCGGCAGATTTTTCAGAGGGAAGGCAGGTAGATTATGTGCTGGGAACCTGGAACGGGGAAGAATCGGAAAAACTCCAGGAAAGGATAGAGCAGTTTACCAAAGCCTCCCTGTCATTTGTCTTTGCAGGCATCAACAATACCATGTCTTCATTTAACGGGAAATAATCTTCCACAGATCATAAAGCGGAAATAATTTCTTACGATAAAATCAGACTATTGTGACACCATCATATTTTTAACGATTTTCTTTTCCAGAAAGTTCCGTTCGCTTGGGGTGAAGCGGTAGTTATGTTCCTGTTCAAGAAGCTCAAGAGGAGCGGTCTGGCTGTCATCGGGTTTCCAGGTGATGATCAGGACTGCATTGGGCCTTGCACTGACATCTTTACCGGAAAACGTAAATAAAGTGCTTGGCAGCGTGTTTTCTTCCTCCGGACGGATGTCAGATTTGGCTTTGGCCGGCTGCAGCTGTGCCATATCTTTGAGAAGCAGCGAAAAAGGCTTGCCTATATATTTCTCTTTATTGGTTTCAAACCTTTTCAGGTATCCCAAAGTATCTTTCACCGGTTTCTGGGCAGATAAAAGCCCGGAAAATACCAGCAGTATAATAAGAAGAATGTTTGTCTGTAGTTTCATGACGCAGGATCATTTAATCTCCTGTCAAAAATAATCATTTCAGAATATATAGCGGACGTATATTTTTTATAATTGATGATTGATGATTGATGATTGATGATTGATGCACCTTATTAAATTTCAGGGAGGCTGCAATATAAAAGGCCGCCGGATCCCGGCGGCCTGGTGATGTAACTTTACATCAATTTATCTAACTATAACATAATATTACATCCAGCCTTGATGACGGCTGAACGAATCATTTTCTATAACCAGCTTACCATTCCTGTTTCTACATCGTAGTTGGCTCCCACAATTTTAATTTTACCTTCCTTTTCAAGGTTTCTCAGTGTTGAGCTCTGCTTACGGATGTCTTCAATGGCATGTTTTACATTCTGGTGGTTCAGCCTTTCAAGAAGATCGCTGTTCGCGGAAGAATGCTCTTCTCCGTCTTTGATCACTTCTTTGATAATCGGGCTGAAATGATTGATCAGGTGATTAAGGTTATCCATTCCCATGCCCTCAATCTGGGCTGCATCCAGTCCGCCTTTTAATGCCCCGCATTTCGTGTGTCCCAGGACAACAACTAATTTGGACCCTGCTACATTACAGCCGAACTCCATAGATCCCAGAATATCCTGGTTAACGAAGTTACCCGCAATCCTGATGCTGAAAATATCCCCAAGACCCTGGTCAAAGATGAGCTCAGCAGACGTACGGCTGTCTATACAGCTCAATACCACCGCAAACGGCCATTGACCTTCACGGGTTGCATTCACCTGCTCCAGAAGATCTCTGTTGGCTTTAAGGTTATTGACAAATCTCTGGTTACCTTCTTTTAAAAATTCCAGTGCTCTTTCAGGACTGATGGTCGACTGTGTTTCGTGTGTATGTGCTTTCATATAATTCTATTTATTTTTATTAATCTATTACCTAAAGTATTTACATTGCCCTTTTATGGGTCACTACAATATGGGAATCTTCATTCCTCTCATAGTCTCTGTACGATGTTTTGAAACCGAGAAGTTCTACGGTAATATCTTCTTCCCTGGCACGGATATTGGCAAAATCCTGGATCATTTCAAGGACATCCGTTGCAATATACGAGGTTTCTCTGGCATCAATCGTTACCGCAGAATTTGGCTTGATATTTTTCAATGTTTTCTTAATAGCAGCTTTATTGAGGAATGAAACTTCCTCAGAAAGCCTGATCATGATTCCGTCTGCATCATTCAGCTTTTCACGGCTCAGGTAATATGCCCGCTTCATATTTCCCTGCAGGATATAAAATACCGAGATCGCTAATCCAATCCCTACACCTTTCAGCAAATCTGTTGCCACTACGGCCACTACTGTTGCCAGAAAAGGAATGAACTGGAACTTTCCTAAATGCCAGAAGTGCCTGAACGTAGCCGGTTTAGCCAGCTTGTATCCTACCAGCAGCAATACTGCAGCCAATGTGGCAAAGGGTATCAAATTTAATATGGCAGGGATGGAAAGTACGCATAACAACAGCAATATACCATGAATAATGGTCGAGAGCTTTGATGTAGCTCCTGCATTGGCATTGGCTGAACTTCTCACAACAACTGAAGTCATGGGAAGGCCGCCGATGAATGAGCTGATCAGATTCCCGATTCCCTGGGCTTTCAGTTCGAGGTTGGTATCGGTAATTCTCCTCTGCTGATCCAACCTGTCTGAAGCCTCGATGCAAAGCAGGGTTTCAATGGAGGCCACTACGGCAATGGTAGCTCCTGTAATCCATACTTTAGCATTCATAAAACCTGAAAAATCAGGAAGCGTCACAAAATTTTTAAAGTCATCAACAGATTTCGGAACCGGCAGCGAAACCAGATGCTTTGGGCCGATGGCCAGCGAACTTCCGGAGAGCTTAAACAGTTCATTTAAGATAATGCCCGCAACTACAGCTACCAGGGCGCCCGGAAGCATTTTGATCCTTCTGAGCACATACACTTTATCCCATGCAATCAGTATGGCAATCGAAAACAGGGTGACAATAACGGCACCCGGATGGATGGCTCCTAAAAGTTCCGTAAAATACCCAAAATTCAGCCCGTTGTCGAAAATGGATTCGTGCCCCTCATAATCCTTATCAAAACCTACTGCATGAGGGATCTGTTTTAAAATAATGATGATCCCGATGGCGGCAAGCATGCCCTCAATGACATTATTGGGGAAATAATTGGAAATGCTTCCGGCCCGGATAAATCCTAAAACCAACTGAATCATCCCTGCTATGATCCCTGCGCATAGAAAAATATTAAAGGCTCCCAGATCCGTAATGGCCGTAAGGACAATAGCTGTTAATCCTGCTGCGGGTCCGGAGACCGATATATTAGAGTTGCTGATGAACCCTACCACCAGGCCACCCACAATGCCTGCGATGATTCCTGATAAAGGCGGTGCGCCCGATGCCAGGGCAATTCCCAGGCAAAGCGGGAGTGCTACCAGGAATACAACGAGCCCTGAAGGGAAATTCTCCTTGATTCCTCCGATAAATGATGTCTTTTTCATAATGTAAACTGCTGTGAATAGAAAAGGCTTACTGAGCTTTAATAAGCCAATATAAAATTGAAAATTTAATTTCAGTATTAAGATGCATCCACGACCAGAAAATCCTGATGTGAACCATGATGATAAGTAAGAAAACCTGATGGATTATGCCTCCGGAGGAGGAGAAAAAATAGTGAGTAAGGGTGAAAGATGAAAGGAATCATCAATCAGTACAAAAGAACGGTCTTCCAGGGAAGGCTCAAAAAACTTCAGATAGTCATAGACATTCAGAGGTTTGGGAAGTGTCTTTTCGTAAACAGTAAAAGAGGTAGGATGGGAGTGAGGCTCTTCTTCATTGATCACGATATTTGTCTGGGTAAGGTCCCAGCCCAATACCGCGGCAATACTTGGTAAAGCCGTGAAATTCAGGAAAAACAATAATGTTACAATACTCCAGAGTTTCATTTTACTTTTTTTTTGAAAAACTACTGCGTTTTTCTGCTCATCACCCAATCTGAACTGGTAAGGTTATAGATCTTCTGGATATCTTTCAGGATCTTCTCGAAATCAATCTCCAGGTCTATGATTTTACCGGTTCTTAAGTCGAACACCCAGCCGTGTACCACAGGATATTCTTCCAGAATATACCGCTCCTGCACACAGGCCATTTTAATAACGTTGATGCATTGCTCCTGAACATTTAATTCCACAAGCCTGTCATAACGTTTGGCGTCATCTTTAATAGCATCCAGCTCGCTTTGGTGGATCCGGTATACATCGCGGATGTTTCTCAGCCAAGGATTCAGCAATCCGAGATCCTGAGGCGTCATCGCGGCTTTTACCCCACCGCAGTTGTAATGCCCGCAGACAATAATGTGTTTTACCTTCAGGTGCTCTACTGCATACTGGATTACGGCTGTTGAGCTCATATCCAGTGTATTCACAATATTCGCAATGTTCCTGTGGACGAACACTTCGCCCGGTTTTGCTCCCATAAGCTCTTCTGCTGTAGCCCTGCTGTCTGAACATCCGATGTAAAGATACTCAGGATTCTGGGTTTTTGCAAGTTCTTCAAAGAAGCCCGGGTTGTCTGCAATTTTAGATTCTACCCACTTTCTGTTGTTTTCGAAAATAACTTCGTACGATTGTGCCATAATATAATAATTATTTATTTCGTTTAAATTATTTCCAAATTCAATAGACTAAATCAATAACGCTACAAAAATATTATTTTTGATCAGAAAATCACCATCTTTAACAAATTTTAAGACTCTAATGTGAATAAAGTCATATCCAATTTTTAAGAATTGAGGGTTAACCAACAGGTATTTAAAAACGTAAGATTATGCATATATCAGCAAGAACCAAAGAGCTTAAACTTTTTGTTAGCATAAAAAGATTTACCGGAATTCTACCAATATCTTGTTCTCATGCCTGAATCTTTCCTATATCCATTATCTCCTGTTTTTTACCTGGCAGGGATTTTTATTGCTTTTTTTGCCTCACTCCTGATACTGGGAAAAGCAGGAAAGGCTAAAGCGGACTATATACTGGCTTTGTGGTTTATCATTATAGGTGTGCACCTCATCTTTTTTGTCTGGCTTCTATCAGGAACATATATCAGGTTTCCTTATTTTCTCGGTCTCGAAATACCGTTTCCTTTGATTCATGGTCCAATACTTTATCTCTACGTGAGATCACTCACAGATAGCCGTCAAGACAGAAATATGGGTTGGGTTCATCTGATTCCGGTCTTGATCGTGTACATGATTTTAGCAGAATTTTTCATGTTGACTCCGGAAGAAAAACTAAGGATATATAAAGACGGAGGAGGCAATTACAGGACATTAAGGAAATATATCAGCATTTTAGTGATCATATCAGGGATTCTGTATGTGATCCTGAGTTTCCTTGCTGTTAAAAACTACAGAAAAAGAATTTCAGGTTTGTATTCCAATACGGAGAAGATCAGCCTGAAGTGGCTCTACTATCTTATAACAGCAATAGGATTGATATGGATTGCCGTTATTCTTAAAAATGATGTTCTGATTTTTTCATTGGTTGTTATGTTTATACTTTCGGCTGCCTATTTCGGGATTACTCACATAGGGATTCTTAATGAACAGAGGATTAACAAAGCAGAGAATAGGGAAAACGTTATAAATAAGGCCGTATCATCAGTTTCAAAATATGAAAACACTTTTGCAGGTGAAGACACTTTACAGGCTATTTACCATCAGCTAACGATGAAAATGGAAAAGGAAAAACTGTTCATGGATCCTGAGTTAAATCTGAATTATGTGGCAAAGATTCTGGAAGTACATCCTAACCTGCTTTCCCAGACCATCAACTTCATTGAAAATAAAAATTTTTACGATTATATCAACCGTCAGCGTATTGAAGAGTTCAAAAGGATATCCGTGTTACCTGAAAATGATAAGTTCACTATTTTATCTCTCGCATTTGAAAGCGGCTTTAACTCCAAAACTTCATTTAACAGAAATTTTAAAAAGTATACGGGCTGCTCACCCAGGGAGTTCTTAAAAAACAAAAACGTCAGCGTAGAATAATGAATATAAAATGTAACTGATTGATTGTTAGAGGTGAGTAAATTTGTGCCACCTTTCATTCTGGTACGGTTAAGACCTTTTTAATGTGCACCTTTACAAAAAATTATTCAGGTATTATGAAAAAATTACTTTTTGCAACCATGTGCATATTGGCTTTGCTGGTAGGTGCCTATCCCTTGCTATATGCTTTTGTTGAGTCTAAATATACCTTTCTGAGCTCCAAGTCTCCCGAAGTTCTTCATAATATCATTTGGAAAACAGCTTTTCTTGCCCACATCATTTTCGGTGGATTGGCACTTTTCATAGGCTGGCGGCAGTTCGGGCCTTCATTCAGAAGCAAATATACCGGCCTGCATAGGGTGATCGGGAAGATCTACGTAACTGCGGCCATCATCAGTTCTGTATCTGCAGTGTATATGGGCTTCTATGCAAACGGTGGCCTGGTATCAGAAACAGGATTTATCATATTAGGAATTACCTGGCTGATGACTACGGCCATAGCGGTGGCTAAAATCAGAAACGGACAGGTCATTCAACACCAGCAGTTAATGACGTACAGCTATGCGTGTGCATTTGCAGCGGTAACCCTGAGAATTTGGTATCCCCTGTTGATACGAATGACTGGTGATCCTGTTAATTCCTATAGTATTGTGGCATGGCTGTGCTGGGTTCCTAATGTATTGACCGCTTATTTTCTGAACAGGAGCGTGAGAGCGTAAATTCTGAATAAACGGAATATAGATTCTGTGACACCGCATCTTCATTCAGAAAGATCAATTAAAAGCAGCTGTAAATCAGACTTTATTATTGATATACCCTTCTGTTGCCTCAGGATTAGAGTATATTTTGGCAGGATTCCCCACCACGACGGAATGCGGCGGCACATCAAAATTTACATAGGCATTCGGAGCGATAAGCACATTGTCTCCGATGGTAATGCCTCCTACGATTACGGCATTGGCGCCGATCCACACTTCGTTGCCGATGACCGGAATACCTGCATTCTTCCCGCGGTTCTGCTGGCCGACGGTAACGCCCTGGGCGATATTGCAGTTTTTCCCGATTTTTGTACGCGGGTTGATCACCAGGCTTCCCCAGTGTCCCAGGTAAAACCCTTCCCCGATTTCAGTTTCCGGGTAAATCTGGAAACCGTATCTGATCTGGTAATGGCGTAGAATCCATCTCCACACCACATTCAGAACAAGGGTTTCACGATATTGTTGTGCTTTCCTGAATACGTAGATGAAATGCAGGTTCGGGTTGATGCATTTTGCCCAGATTCCCATTGTGGAAAGCCATTGGCCGCTTTCCCGGTAAAAATCTTTCTGGAGGATAGAATGGTGGTCTGCCATAAAAATATTTATTGATCAGGATTAGAAGGTAAATTAAAAAGAGACTCTAACACTGAAACAATCCCGGAAACGGAATTTTCAAGCGTGAAAGGCATCTCGTAATGATTCAGGCGTTCAACGTACGGTTCAAACACTTGCGGCTGAGCCAAAGCTTTTTTCATCCCCGTATAAATCCCTGCTTCGGAATTCTCCACCAGCATGCCTAATGCGCCATTCATCAGCATTTCGCCTGCTCCTGAAACCTCAGTGGCGATGATTTTCTTTTTCAGGGTAATAGCTTCAAAAAGTACCGTCGGAAAACCTTCATACCTCGAACTCAGCATATAGAAATCTGCCTGTTTAAAATAGGGATAAGGATTATCTGTAAAGCCCAGCATGGTTACGGTTTCGTCCAGTGCAAGATCAGATTGCAGTTTTCTGATGTTATCAAAATCATATCCGTCTCCCACAATCAGAATCTTATGCCTGAATCCTTCATCCAAAAGCCTTTTGTGAACTTTCAGCAAACGGTCGAAACCTTTTTGGGGAAAAACCGTTCCTACTGAAAGAAAGGTGGGTACGGACTTATCGAATTCATAATTCAGCACCGGCTCTTCGGCTTTGGCTATAAATTCCCCGGTGTCCAGGGGATTGTATATTTTGATGATCTTCCGGTGTTCCGCATCATTTTGGGCCAGGCTGTGAAAATGCTGTTCGATCTTTTCTGAAATCACCATAATCCGGTCAAACCCGAAAAATTTCCGGATCTCTTTTTCCGTGTAGCCTTTTACCCGGGAAAGGTCATTATGGATCCAGACGATTTTTTTTGATGATTTCAGCGGGGACTTCAGGATTTCATCGCGCATTCCGTGGATGGCCGCAAATTCGATGTCGTATTTTTTATTTTTCAGTTTCCCTTTGTAAAGAAGGCGCGGAAATCTTTTAAGCATTCCCTGGTAGAGTACCCTTGCAGCCTTCTTAGGGATTTCGTGTGGCCTGTTAGTCGTAATCATTTCCCCTTTGTTCAGATATAGGATATTGATCCATTCCGGGACATCCGCCAGGTATTTTCCGGAATAAAGATTGAGCAGCAGATCGATTTCATACTGATCCCGGGGAAGGTTTTTAAGCAGCGTCACCAGGACCTTTTCTGCGCCGCCATGACGCAGGGAACCAATCCGGATGAGTATGTTCTTCTTTTCAGCCATTTATTTCTTTACCGGTTTATAGGTGTGAGGGAGATGTTCTTTGATATAAGCTTCAAGCTTGGCTCTGTCCCGCTCCAGCTCACGCGGATACATGACATTATTGGCCAGGAGTTTATCCCCGTATTCCTTAATGGTACAGATGTATTTGGCAGGCACGCCCGCATACACCGTTCCGCTGGGCATGGAGGAGGTTAAGATAGATCCTGCTCCCAGAACACAGTTGTCGCCCATTTCCACGCCGAGCATGATGGTGGTATCGGCACCGATCAGGCACTGTTTACCGATTTTTATCCTCCCGAAAGTACGCACATCTTTATATTCATCAAAGAAATGCAGGGCGTTTTGTCCACCGTCATGGTTCACAAACCGTACATTATTGGAAAATGTTGTATCGTCCCCGATCTCAATCAGGAAACATTCCGTTCCGAACTGGGGAACCTCTACAAAACGCACATTTTTCCCTACTTTCAGCCCTTTTGATAAGCAGATCTTAAGATAGATCTTCTGGATCATGAACTGATAGGTCGTATGTATTTTCAGCAGGGCACGGTATAATAAAAGCATGCTTATTTTTTTACTAAATTAAGGATCATTTTTTCAATATCGCTGAAGATCTTCCGGTTGTCAAACTGTTCTTCGATATCGGCCAGGTTTTTTCTGATCTGTTCTGTGAGCTCCGGGTCCGTTAAAAACCTTTGCATAGCCTCATACATCTCATCTGTATCATAATTGATCAGACAACCTGTAATGCCGTCCTGGATCATTTCCGGAATATCTCCTGTACGCGTAGCGATAACAGGTTTCTGAAGAAGAAGCGCCTCGGCAATAACCAAGGGCCATGCTTCAGATTCTGACGGAAGAATGAAATAATCTGCATGCTTAACATACCGATAGGGATTCATCTTGTTTCCTGCCAGGATGAACGTATCTTCTACTTGGTCAGCTGTAATCTGTGCTGTCAGATTATGAAGTTCTTCCCCGTCACCCACTACGATCACCGAATGATGGAACCCTTCACGGATCAGTCTCGTATGGGCTTCAATCAGCTTATGGTATCCTTTTCTGGAATGCAGCCGGCCGATGGAGATAAACACCGGTCCTGACGGGAATTCGCCCATCGGTTCATCCGCTTTCCTTTTAATTTCTTCTACAGGAATAGCATTGATGATCACTTCTTCCGGAGGGTAAGCGAGATCCGGATAATACTGATGCATCATATCCTTGATTTTCTGCGAACAGTAGACCATTTGGTCAAATTCCGGGAAATGCTTCAGGATTCCGGGAACCAGCGGCTGCAGCTTCGGCAGGCTGATCTCGGAATGGAACCAGCCTATTTTTTTTGAGTTTTTGTTGGTAGAATGAAGCACCGCTGCAAAATCCCCATACGTCATCCCGATTTCCACATCGTACTGTTCTCCCAGAAGCTGATCGGCGATAGCAGGGTTTTTCTGGATCTGTCTGAGCTTCAGCCTTCTTTGGATCAGCTGGATTTTCCGGATGATAGTATTTCCAGAAAAGTCTTCCCTGCCGGGGGTAAGGGATACTTTCCGTACATGATCAGGAAATTCGTCCCGCAGTTCTCCCTGATTGATGTTGAGGCAGACCGTCATCTCGAATTTTTCTCTGTCAAGATTGTTAAGGATGCTCAGCATTACTTTTTCCACGCCGCCCATTTCCATGGAACGGTGCCTGAAGAGCAGTTTTATTTTTTCTGACATAGGCTCGGTCTTATCTAATACTTCCTGCAAAATAACAGGATTTTTTTCTTTATCCTGAACAGGATTTTATTCTGATAATCCAGCAAAGCAAATACCTCATCAGGATGGGTATAGCTTTCTGGGATCTTTTTTCCGTGTATGTTGCTCAGCTGCCTCCGCTTCATGGCTGCCATGATCACCCGGGCAAAATAATCATGGGATCTGGCCTTATTGCTGTTTTGCGAAATACCTTCTGCATGCATGCGGTACAGGTAATGCGGTTCATTAATGAAGTATACTTTACCTTTTTCATACATTTTAAGATACAGGTCCTGGTCTTCAGCAATTTTAAGTTCCGGGTTCATCTTTTCCGTCAGGTTATATATATCCTTCCGGAAAGTAACAAAATGGGCGATCTGAACGGGACAGTTGAAAAAGAAGGGATCGCCGTTCAGTACCTGCATTCCGGACCTGAAAGGTTCTGTCGGATTCAGGTATTCGTCACATTTCATAAAGTAGGAATAGGTAAGCACAATATCCCGGTCTTTTTTGTAAGCAGCTACTGCTGATGAGATGGCTTCCGGCTGTATGGCATCGTCAGGGTCCACAAAACCGCAGATATCACCTTCTGCCAGTTCTATCAGCTTGCTTTTGGTAATGCCTACACCGCTGTTGACCTCATTCCGGTAGATCTTAAAACGGCTGTCGGCACCGGTGAGTTTCCGGATAACTTCCAGGGAATCATCTGTGGAAGCATCATCAAGGATTACCGCTTCCCAGTCTGTATAGCTTTGCGCTATAATAGACCTGTAGCAGTCGGGGAAAAATTTACCGTTGTTATAGTTGGCGATAAGGATGGAGAATTTCATCAGCGGGTGTTTTGCCGTTACAAAGATGGGGAAAATTATGCTCTTGTTTTCAAAAGCAGTTCCTGACGGTTAACTACGGTAGTATTTGCAGGGATGTCACGATACACGGTGCATCCTGCTCCGATAATACAGTTATCTCCTATAGAAACGCCTTTGAGAACGGTTACATTGCTTCCCAGCCAGCAGTTGTTGCCGATCCTGATGGGTGCCGTGCTAAAGTCTGAGTACGATATCCTGAATTCAGGAACCGTCTCGTAAGCATGGTTATGATCATATAATTTGACGTTCTCTCCAAACAGGGTATGATTGCCGATGAAAATGCTTTCCAGGCAGTTGATGGAACAGAAATTATTCATGAAAAAATCATCACCGATATCGAGTCGTGCTTTTTTACCCACCAAAATATGGATATAGTTCCTGAATGATGCTCTGCTTCCAAGACTAACCTGCTCCAGATCAGGATCCAGAATGAAGTGATTGTCTGTACCGGAACGCAGGTCTTTCAGGGAAACGCGCGGGTGGCGCCTGAGAACAGACGCCTGACTTTTCCTCCGGATCTTTTCAAAAATGGTATACAGCATAAGCGATTTAAAATTTCATTCACATTTGTAGCACAAAGATAAATGTTTTATGCCATTACCGTAAAAAATCTTATTTTTGCCCATTAAATTCAACACAATGAGTGAAATATCCAGAGTTCTCAAAACATTCATCGCTTATCTGAATAGGCCGGACCTGTACCCTGAACTGGGCAGAAAAATCATAAAAAATACACTGAACAGGAAAAATGCTTTCAAAGGAAAAGAGAAAACGGGTTCATGGGCACAATTCAAAGCGGTTTCCCAGCATGAGGCCGTACAGCATCTTTTCGGAGCAGATACAGCCTCTTTCAGGAGCCGGTATGCTGACATTCTTGCCGGGGCTGCAAAGAAGGAACAGGAATGTCCCGTAAAAATGGGAGGAGCCGGAGCTTTGGAAATGATCTACTTTGCCTGTGAATATACTCAGGCTATAAACGTTGTTGAAACCGGTGTAGCCTACGGATGGTCGTCTCTGGCGGCACTTTTATCCCTGAAAAAGAGGGGAGGAACATTATACAGCTCGGATATGCCCTACCTGGCGCAGGATGGTGATCGCTATGTGGGATATGTAGTCCCTGAAGACCTGAAAGGACAATGGAAGCTGTTCCGTTTTGCAGACCGTGAATCGTTGCCGAAAATCTTCGCTGATAATCCTGTTTTTGATGTTGTGCATTATGATTCAGATAAAAGCTATAACGGGAGGTTCTGGGCGTATCATGAACTGTATGCGCATTTGAGGAAAGGCGGGGTTTTTATCAGTGATGACATCGGAGACAACTCTGCGTATCAGGATTTCTGTGAAAAAAATACTATTGATTCCGTTGTCGTGGAATTCGAAGGGAAGTACGTCGGTATTTTCATTAAATAACATCATCCAGGCTATTTTTTGATCCGTGAAAATCAGTCAGATCACCTTTACCCGTTTCGTTGCGGCCCTTGCTATTGTTATCTCCCACTTTAACAAAGACCTTTTCCTTTACAAGATTCCTTATGTATCCGAAGTTTTCCTGCGGGCTAACGTTGGCGTAAGCTATTTTTTCATCCTGTCCGGGTTTATCATGATCATTGCTTACCACAGAAAAGAAAGAATAGCATACGCGGATTTTTACAGGAACAGGTTCGCGAGGATTTATCCGCTGTATGTCGGTGGGGTTATATTATACCTTATTACCAGATATTCAGGATTCAATTGGTTGAACCTGATTCTGTATTTATCGGGCCTGCAGAGCTGGATTCCGGGCAAAGCACTGGTTTTGAACTTCCCGGGCTGGTCAATTTCTGTTGAATTTCTGTTTTACGTGCTTTTTCCTTTCCTGTATAACCGGTATTATTCCAGGAACAATAAAAGCATATGGGTGATTGCCGGTACCATCTGGCTGACTACGCAGGTATTTTCAAACCTTTATGTCCATTCTTCCTGGTATGAAGGTCCTCATACGGAAAGTCATGAACTTGGGTTTTATTTCCCGCTGCTTCACATCAGTGAATTTCTGGCAGGGAACTTTGCCGGACTCCTTTTTATTAAGAAATCAGTACGGAAAAATTACGATATTGAAATCATAGTATTGGTCATGGCCATATTGCTGTCGTTGATTTTCATCCCGCTTAATTTTCATAATGGTCTCATGGCGGTATTTTTTATTCCGCTGATATTCCTGATCTCACGGAATAATGGGAGGCTGACAAGTATATTTTCATTGAAACCTCTGGAATACTCAGGAGAGATCAGCTATGCCATGTATATCGTCCATATTCCTGTTCTTTATATTCTTAGGGCTGCATTGGCCTCGGCAAAATATGATTTCAGTAATGATATTGTTTTCCTGATCTATATTCCGGTCCTGATCCTGAGCTCAGCACTTTTGTATGAAACGGTAGAAAAGCCATTGCGGAATATATTGAAATCTAAAACCAAACATTAACCTATTTATCCATACGGATGATTTCGGATGTGCTAATCCGGCATCCTGATCCTGATGGGACGGGTGATTCAGATTCAATCATATCAAATCCTTTATCAATAAGCCGTGTTTTAAAAAACAGGACGGCAGCATTATTCCGTTCATGCTTATCTCTAAAGTTTTTGTATATGATATTCACTTTCTTATGTGCACAATTGCTGATAAAAGCATCGTATTTATCCAGCAGAAGATCTGCACGTTTGTAATAGGTTAATACAGTGATGCTGTTCAGGACCAGGATTAAAAAGACAAAAACTTTCAGGGAGTTCAGTGTGCGCAGGGGAATATTAAAAACAATAATCATGGCCAGGTACAGGAAAGCATTGCTTTTGATGCGGATATCATCATCGATAACCGTGGTATAATAGCTGTACAATAAACTTAAAAGGATTCCTGAAAAGCAAAGCACCAGATAGAAATTGAAACTGCTTAATTTTTTTCCTTTTTTAATGATAAGCAAAATCCCGCCTGTAATCAACAAAAAACCTGCATACACCTGTATAAAGGATATCCGCGACAGAATTCCTTTATGCAGGATGCCATTGAAAAGACTGAAATCATGGAATAAAGAATACAGAAAATGAGGAATAAATACACTGAAGATGTTTACAGGAACCTGCTGAAGATGGCTTCTGTCTCCTAATGCATGGCCACAGTACATGAAATTAATCATCAGATACGACAATATACCCAATGAAGCAGCAGCAGCTGTATACAGGTAAGACTGTACTGAATATTTTTTTCTCCTGGATATCAAGGCTAGAAACAGCATTGAAAAGGCAAAGACAAAAATACCTGAAAAACGGACGGATACCAGCATAAAAAACAGGATTCCCAAGTAAACGGTGTATTTAGTTTTAAAATCTTCTGCTATGATTCTGTACACATAATAAATGATTAGATAATTGAAGAAGTAATATAAGGGTTCCGAAAAGCTGTAGGTATAAAATCCGGTAAAAGGATAAAAAGAAAATATAATCAGGGTCTGCGGGAAGTAAAATTTCTTCCTGTATGAAAAGAGAACAATTCCGATGTACGAAAGGATATTGACCCATTTTGAAGCGGAAAAAAAACTGCCGGTTACATAGCTTAAGATTTTAATGGGCAGAGGATAACCCAACGGAAAATTCACTTTATAGGTCCAGAAATCCTTCGCCTGGAGAAAATACTGAAGGCTGTCCGGAGTCAGGTCCCCGGATGAGTATATAAACTTAAGCACTAAAAAACTTAATGTCCCCAGAATAACGAGACAGTCAAGGAGCCTGCTCTTGTTCTCTGAGGATAACAGTTCTTTCATCAGAATAAATCTTTTCTGAAGTTGATATTGTATAGACCTGAACGGATTCCTGGATAATCTGTGATGAGGTCTTTTGCTATCATACCCCATTTTTTCGGTACAGGAGCGTTGGCAATTTCAAAACTGCGGTACATCCGGGCAATATGTTTCTTGATGTTTTGAGGGATCGTAGGTTCGTGCTCGGCCCAGTCATGGACTTCTTTCCAGAGCAGTATTTTCGTGGAGGCAGGCTTAATGATGCCGGAATCCACTTTTGTGATCCTGTTTTCTTCGTGTACTCCTCTTACTGCCACAGCTTTATCCAGGATTCCCGGATACAGATCCAGATAATAGGAGAGGCGGAACAGGAATTCCGTATCCTGATGAAGCCTGAGGTGGGTTTTAAAAAGATCTTGCATCTTTTTTAGGGAGTCTTTTCTCACTGTAAGCGTATCTAGATGGATCAGGCCAAAAGATCCCTGCATATTCAGCTGCCCTGCAAACACATCATGAGGCAGGTGCCTCTTGTATACGGTAGTCAGGCGGTCTCCGAATATGTTGTAGTACTGGGACTTTGCCTGTTCCGAATAATAATGCACACCCAGGGCACCATATATTCCTTCTACTTCATGATTTCTGAAAATTTCCCTTTCGGCATCGAAACGGTTCGGCAGGTAATAATCATCCGCATCCAGAAAGGCAATAAAATCTCCTGTTGCTTTTTCCAGGCCGAGGTTCCGGGTAGCACCTGCGCCGTGGTTTCCTTTATCGGGGTGCTGAAAAAGTTTTACTTTTTCATGCCGGGAAGCCAGTTGTGTACAGATCTCCAGGGCATTATCCGGAGAACGGTCTTCTATCAGAAGGACTTCAAAGACTTCGTCAAACTGCAGGGCCGATTCTACAGCCTGGGTTACGTATTTCTCGGCATTATACACCGGAATAATAACTGAAATTTTCATCATGACCTGAATTTTACGCTTCGGTGTTCTGCCTGTAAATAAATTAACCGGTTGTTCCGGATGCTTTCATTGACATTTTTTACCACTGCTTCAGGGCTGAGGTAATCATTATAGTAATTCAGAACATTCTGTTTCATAGAAGAGATTTCATCTTCAGAATAATTGAATAGTTCATCAGCAAGAATAGCTTTTAAATGATCCAGATGCTCAAAAATAACAGCGTTGAAGCCGTGTTTCAGATGAGGGTACATCACTTCTGCATATTCCTTCTGTATCAGCGGAATGGTGCCTACTGACATGGCTTCGATTACATTATGGCACAGAGGCATTACCACTCCGGGGCAGCATAGATAAAAATTGAAGCGGGAAACTAATCCTCTTACTTCTTCCATAGGAATCTGGTACTGTTCCTTAATGGCAAAGACATATTTCTTATCAAGCAGATCCCCGGATTCTGTAATGTCTTTTCTGCCGGTAATGGAAACAAAAGATTTCTGTATCCTGAAAAAATTAAGCAGGTCGATCCGTGTTACAACGGAAAAAGCTGTTTTTTTAATGGCCAGATAAGCTGTAGGATCAAAATTTCCATAGCAGAAGACCGCATTGATTCGTTTCTTGCCAGTATCAATTTCCTGGTTCCATAACCCTTTGTGATACATGAAAGGATGAAAGCTCATGGGCACATGAAAAACGTTTTCCTCTTGGTTTTTCAATGTAAAATAAGATTTAAAATAATCGGGACTCAGCATATCCTGTGTAAGCTCAACAACATGATCGGGCATATTTTTCTTCCGGATGCTTAAAAAGTGTTGTTCTTTCACCATTAACCCTAAATAATGGTCTTTATTCCTGAGGTTTCTGAATTTGGCAAAATCCATAGGGTAATAGATGGTATAGCCTGAAAGCTGATACATTTTGACCAGCAGGTAAAAAAAACGATGATACAGATGAGGATTGGGACAACTAATGAGCAGGGCACGCTTATTTTGTGGCGGGGTGTACTGCCAAGCCCGGGCAAATGCAGCCGTATCCCTGATAAGGGTTTTTACCTGATTGAATATTCTAAGCATTGTGATGTCTGGTTAAAGCATGAAAACGGTATCTGGTCTTTAATATAAGCGGGTTGAACACCGCAGCAGCAAAATAGGAAATCCATTTATGCAACCCTTTCCGGTTGGCTATTTTGAAGCTGAGGTAATTCAGCTTTATGGCCTGCAGGCAATCCGGATTCAGAGGCTGCTGTATGCTCCACTGATAAAGTGACTGATGAAGCAGGAAATTGTTTTTATAAAATCCGGTAGAGTAGAGTTTTATTTTTGTAATCCTGTTGTCATTATGAACCCCTCTCACTGCAATGGCCTTGTCAATAATTCCTGATTTAAGATGACAATGATACGCTAATTTTATAATAAAATCCGAATCCTGGTGAACCCGCAAGCGCGCATTGAATTGAAGGTTATTTTTAAGAACAGCTGATCTTCTTACCGTTAAACCATTCAGATGAAAAAAGGTACCAAAGGTTTTTGAGGTTAATCCTAAAAGTCCTCTGAAGACTTCTTTGCCTTCTGCGGGGAAATTAACTGTGGTAAGGGATACATTCTTAAATTTATTCTGAAATTCTTCCTGACCTTTCTGCGAAAGAAACTCTACGCCTGTGGCACCGAAAACCCCTTCTATCCGGGCATCTTCAAAAAACTGCTTTTCAGCATCAAAACGGTTGGGGAGGTAATGGTCGTCAGCATCCAGAAAGGCGATAAACTCACCTTCCGCTTTTTGCATTCCTAAATTTCTTGTTGCTCCGGCTCCGTGATTTCCCAGGTCCGGGTGCCTCAATACTTTGACCCTTGAATCTTCCGAAGCGAGCCTGTTGCATATTTCCAGTGAATTGTCCTGAGACTGGTCTTCTGCCAGAATCACTTCTTTAACCTCGTCAAACTGCAGGGCAGAATGTACTGCCTTTTCCAGGAATGAAGATGCATTATATACTGGAATGATGACTGATATATTCATGGTGATCCGGGAATTTGTAATAGGATACTTTTTATATAATTTTCTGCATACTCTTCCGGGAGATCAAGTGATTCCTGCTGCTCAGCTTCATTAACATGCCGTCCCGGAATCGGTGTTTTCTCAGTTGCTTTTCTCAAAAACCACATGTATTCAATATCAATATGGCCTATGTCAACTGCCCAAAACCCTGCTTTAGCAAGATCATAACACAGAATCGTTGCGGTAGGGCCCAATGCTACCAGAATAAGTTTATTTTTTCCATACCGTTGCGCAGCCTCGTAAATGTTTTTATAAACGCGGAAAGCGTGTTTTTCAGGACATATGATCCTTTCCATTGACTTTGCATTGCTGAACAGGTCATTTCCAACCCCCAACCTGGAATACCTTCCCTCTACAATCAGGAGATCCCTGTCATCCCAGATTTTTTTCAGATTGCTGACTGTTCTTTGTACCCTGGTTTCAGATTTATCTTTAAAGCCGATATAAAACCTGCTGATAAATGCGTTCCCGTAAGTCCTGTGAGGATCCAGAAATGGAGTTATTCTTCTCCCATAATGGTTTATGAACTTTTTCCACCAGTATTTTGTACTGATATCAAATTTACGGAATGAACAGAACTGTTCGGGAAGGCAAACAATATGATTGCGAAGACTCCCAGCCAGTACCTCTTTAAGTTTCATGCGGAGCTCTTCGCTGTTTTCCTGGAATTCAAGATAGTGTTCCGGAAACAGGAGCCTGAATTCACCATCCCCGAATCTGCTGGCTGATTTCCTGTTGCTGATAATTTCACAGATGCATTCTTCTACAGGCATCACCTTATATCTGGGAAATGCCTGCCTCAGTTTCCTGGTTTGTAAAACCCATTGATAATAATAAAAGGTTGAAGAAAGCTTTTCTTTGAATGCCATATCTACAGGTGGATTTTGTTATTTTCTGCCCAAAGTGCTAGCTGGAGGAGATTCCAGTGTTTCATATCCTTATTTAAAAACTTCTGGGATTCATTAAAATCAATGAGTTTAAAAATTTTATGATCAGGATCCCTGAGCAGGCTGTCTGAAAACCTGATCAGCTCATCTTCTGCAAACCAGTCTTCTATAAAAGACCCGAAGCCCTGCTTGTTCCGGTTTTTTATCTGCTCTGTCCAGTAAGAGCCCATCGCTTCACGCAGGATTATTTTATCATGCTCACGATCGAGTTTAAGCTGCTCAGGCAGCTGAATGCAGAATTCAGCAAAATCCAGATCCAGAAAGGGTGTCCTTACCTCAAGGGAATTGGCCATTGCCATCCGGTCTGACTTTACCAGCATATTTCCCGGAACAAATTTTTCCAGGTCCGTACGCATAATATCATTCATGGAATTTTCATCCGGACTGAAACTGTAAGGCTGATGATAATCTCCCTGTACACCCAATTGTGATCGCTCCTGTCCTGAAAAGAAATTGCGTACATGATTCTGATGAAAATCAAGAACGGAATCATACTTCAGATTCTGTTGCGAAACAAAAGACAATTGTTGTATTCTGCCATATAAAGATAACCCGAATTTTGCAATAATGTTCTGATAGCTGAAATGATTCCTCATCATATTCTCGACACTGTAGAAACTGTAACCGCCAAAAAGCTCATCACCGGCATCACCGGAAAGTACTACCTTTAAATTTTTTACGGCAGCCTTGCATATTTCGAAATGAGGGAGATATGATCTGTCTGCGAAGGGTTCATCGAGAAAAGGGGACACCTTCAGCAGCGACCGGACCAGGCTCTGTTTTTTTTCATGGATCTCAATATGGTTTGTCCTGTACCGTTCTGCTATCCCTTTTGCATAATGCAGTTCACTACTTTCATTATCATACCCGAAGCTGATGGTGGTCTGTTGCGGCAGTAAATCACTGATCAGGGCAACGACAGAGGATGAATCAAGCCCGCCGCTCAGGAAACTGCCGATTTCAACGTCGGCAACCAGCTGCTTTTTAATGGCATTTTTAAGCAGGTGAATAAATTCCTCCTTGGCTTCCGAAAGGCTGATAGACCTGTCTTTTGCAGGCAGGCTGTAATATCTTGAAACCATTACTTTTCCATCTTTCCATATCAGCTGATGTGCAGGAGGCAGCGTAAAAATATTGCTGTAAATACTCTGATAGGTACTTACATATCCATGCTGAAGGTAATGGGAAAGCGCTTCCTGATTGATTTTCGGACTGATCAGTCCGGATGCCAGTATGGCTTTGATTTCAGAGGCGAAAATGAACTCATTGTCAGGACCTATGGCATAATAGAAAGGTTTCTCACCGAAACGGTCCCGCGCACAGAAAAGCTGCTGCTTTTCTTCATCCCAGATAGCAAAAGCAAACATTCCCGGAAGATCATGGATCAGGTTTTCCTTTTTTCTATGGTACATGGCAAGAATGACCTCAGTATCTGAGGTTCCGCGGTACGCATATTCCGGATATTGGGTTTTGATATTTCTATAGCCATAAATCTCACCGTTCAGGACAATACATTCGTTTCCGGTAGATGAGAACATCGGCTGTTTTCCGCTATCCGATAAATCTATGATGGAAAGCCTGCGGTGACCCAATGCGGCATTCGGATAAAATTCAAAATGTGCCGAATCCGGACCGCGATGCGCAATGGCATCGGTCATGTTTTGAAGCTGCTGCTGATAGCTTTCTGAGTTCCCTGCAATAATTCCTGCAATTCCGCACATATGATTTCAATAATAAGGATTAATATTTTTCACATACAAAAAGATCTTCATCTGGATTAAGTCCCATGTTCTTATATTTTTTGGAAATGTTGATCCTGTTTATCGTAAAACCAACACTTCGAAGCCTTTGCTCATAATCCTGTCCGTAAATTCTCACATGATCAAACTGACCGAATAAAGCTTCACGCTGAGCACGGTTTGTAATGGTAAAATCTTCAACTGTTTTCAGGCTGTTTTTAGAAATCGGAACCTGGAGAACGGCTTTTCCGCCAGGCTTCAATACCCTGAAAAGTTCGGACATCGCTTTTGAATCTTCAGGAATGTGTTCCAGTACATGGTTGCAGATAACGATATCGAAGTGATGATCGGGATATTGTATATCCAGGACATTCATATTTTGTACGTGGTCCGGATATTCATATCCTTTCGTAAAAAGATCTCCGCAGATATATTCTCTGAAATTCTGCTTAAGGAAAAGCCTTGAAAGCTTCTGTTCGGGAGCAATATGCAGAATAGCAAGATCTTTCCGGTCAGCAATTTTCAGCTCTTCCATAAAATAGGCGTACAGAAGCCTTTCACGGTCTCTGGATTGACACCGGTAGCATCCTGCTGCTCTTCTGCCGCCGCCTACAACCTGCTTTTCTGTAAGTACCGGGAGGTCATGACCTACCGTTTCCCAGCTTTTTGCATGATATCCGCAGAATGGACAATCATATGTTGAACCTGAGTGAAATGCAATTTTTAATCTTCTAAGAATGGACATCTATTTTGTGTTTTTTATGCTTGAATATTTAGAAATGTCGGTTTCTTTTGAGTGACCTGCTTAAGTATTTCTTTGAACCGACCTTCTTCCTTTGAAATTTTTCTGTATTTCTGTAATAAATTTTTATAATCAATAAACTTACGTAATAATAGGGTCTTAACCATGCTTTGTGTAAGAGCTTTTTTTTCCTGTTGGAAAGAGTGGTCAAGGTTGGGATTCATAATATTGATCTCCACCCCCAAGTCTTCATAAACGGAATAATCAACCTTATTCAAAAACTGTTTGCCGTCATGCACAACTTTACTTCCCGGCACCAGTAGTGTTTTTTTTCCGTGGTAAGTGACCCTGTTGGCATATTCTGCATCTTCTCCATAATGAAAAAAGTACGGGTTGAACCCTCCTACCGTTTCAACAGTGCTTTTAGGCAGCAACCAATGCGCTGCATTGATGAATTTCAGCTCATAATAAGGTTTCAGATCCCGAAAATACAAGTCTGATATCAGGCGTGTGTGTTCAAAATTAGTAGCGATGTATTTATCCAGGAAAATGTCCAGTTTCTTTTCGCTTCCGTCAATATGCATCGGGCTCAGAATTCCTATTTCATCTTTATCGGGATGGCTGTTATATACCGTAAGCAGGTTTTCAATACTGTCTCTGTACAGCCACGCATCCTGGTTCATCAGGTAAAAGAATTCTGCTCCGGATGCATAGGCTGTTTCAATACCGATATTGTTCGCTTTACCAAAACCCAGGTTCTGTTCCGATTGAATTACATGTACTTCCGGAAAATTCGCATTGAGATATTCCTGAGTGCCGTCAGAAGATCCATTGTCGACTACAATACAGTTGACGTGTACGGAAGAATTTCTCAGGCTTCCAAAACATCTTTCCGCCCATTTCATGGCGTTGTAGGTAACGATAATGATGTAGATTTTCTGCGTCATTTTTTAAATATATTTTTCTGCAAGCATCTTCAGGTATCTTTCGGGTGAGGTCTCTATAAAAAAAGTGTTTACTGCTTCCGTAAAGTCAACCTTATAAAAATCTCCCTCATCAGACTCAGTATAATCTGCCTCTGCACCGATATGTTCCTGTATAACATTTACAATTGATTTCAAGTCATAATAATAAGGATAGGCGAAATTAACGGTATCATTACTGATCTCTGAGCAACGGCTGCTGACAAACCATGGAATATCATCGATGTCCAGCAGGAGTCTCCTTGCCCTGCGGTGAAGATTAAACTTAGATTCAGCTTTAATCTGGCTTTTAAGGAAATTAAAAAGAGTATTCGGATTGCCTCCTTTACCCACGATATTCCCAATTCTTAAAATGATGTAGTTTTCTGCATTTTTCCTGATATAGTCTTCAAGCTTCAGCTTATGGATGATATACTGGCTGTCCTGTTTGGACTGGTCGTGAATGCTGAGGGTAGAAAAGTAAAATAACTTACTTTCTTTATTAGATTCGATACTTTTTTTAAGAAGCGAGAATTCCCTTTCAAATTCAGAGCTTCTGGTTTCCAGTGAATTCGAAACGCCTGAAGCAAAAAAGAGATGGGCTTCTGTGTCAATATGCTGTAATGAGGTGGCAATAAGTCCGTTTCCTATAATCATTTGTTGTGTGAGTTTGCTGTATGCATGAACCTTTTTATCAGGTTTCGTGCGATAAATATAGCGTAAGTTTTTTTTCTTTTTAATTTATGAAGAAAATAATTCTGTTCTTTCGAGATGGAAAATAAGAAAGATGTACGGTGGTACCTTCCGTAGGCAATGTCTTGATCGATGATATTTCTTCCGTTTTTTTCAAACTTTATCATTTTAGGATAATGCTGTGGAATCTCACCTTTAAGAAAATAAGTGCTAAGCTGTTTTCCTTTCAGTTTTAATTTGAAATTATAGAAATGTGCCATATCATTTGCTGAGATCATCAATATGCGGTAATCCTTTGATCTGTGCATAACGGTCATTGCAGCCTGGTAGGCAATGAGATAATCCAGCAGCCAGTCTTCTTTGATATTTTGCCTTCTTAAGGGATTATGCTTTATTTCAGGATAAAAGTTATGCGGATCCGGTGAGTAATAGCATTGTCTGAACTCCATATGCCAGTCATGGATCATTTTCCCGTTTTTGGGAGTGGCAATAAACCATGTCTCTAAAATAGGATATTCAAAGTCATTTGTAATGTGATCTGAGTAGAAACCTATCAGGTCGGCATTTGTCTGTGATTTTGAACGGTATAGCCAGTCCAGGTTTTCAGTGAGCATAATGCTGGCATCAATCCAGAATCCGCCAAAAGTATCCAATATGGTAAGCCTGGTAAGATCCGTAAAATTAACGAAGGAAATATCTTCCCGGACCGTCATTTCTATGTCCGGCAAAAACTTTTTAACGGATGCTCTGTTCAAAACATGGATTTCAAAATCAGGCAGGTATTTTTTCAGATTTCGCACACAGGCATTCACCAGAGGTGATTCTGTGGGATAGTCCCAGAATGACCAGATGATCTTAGGAATAGGTGCGGAATTCTGTGGTCCGTCTCCCCACAGGATTTCTTTATATTTTACCGGAGGCAGCATTGTTTTTCTTTAATGTGTTATAAAAATGTTAACTGTACTTTCAGTATCTTATTCTGTAGTAGATCTGTTTCAGCTTTTTGATCTGTTTATCCCAAAGAGACTCATTCTGTTCTCTTACCAGCCGGTCAAAATACTCCAGCCTCTGGGATATGATGCTTTTAAAGCCGTTTTTAACGAGGCTGTTATCAAATTTTTCAAGATGAGGCTTCAGCAGATGATCTTCTCCCTTCAAAATTTTATCAATGGTGACATTAGTGAAATGAATGAAGACAACTGGGAAAGTGCCGTTAATTTTCACCTCATCATTTTCCGGATCTTTTGTCCTCCTGCAAAAATCAATATTCCAGCCCGCAAGATTACAGCCCAGGTCTCTCACAATCTTTACTTTTTCAAAGTAAGCAGGAATAAGATTCAGGTAAACCTGATCATGATACAGTCCAACCTCAGGATTATTCCCGCAGAAAATATAACAGTTCTCCGCCCAGTATTCCAGTGCACTTTTACCATGTGCGCTAGCGCCAATGAATCCTGCATTGAATATTCCATGTCTGAATGTAGCATTGAACTCTGCCGGGTTTTCACCGGGTGTCAGAGGCCGCCAATGCGGAGTAAGGAGGATATGCGAAGCATCTAGATAATCAAATAAAAACTGATACGCATTAAAAAAATAGATATCAGCATCCGTAAAGATCACTTTTTCACTGAACTCAAGGCACTTTGATACCAGTACAGGTTTCAGGGCCCATCTCAGAACATTCAGGTTATCTTTATATTGATGAATGATTTCCTGCGAAAACTTTACACTGTCAAAATCATCCAGGGTTAATATCTTGATGTTTTTACCGATCGTCTTGGACGAATGGTCTTCTACAGAATGATCAACCACCGCAACATACAGGATGATATCACGGTCAAATTCTGCCAGGGAATCATACAGTGACAGTGCCCAGGAAAAGTAATTGTTGGTAATGATCGTACAAAAGGCTTTGGGATGCTTCATCTGTGTAAAATTTTTGTCCTTATCCGGTATTTCAGTAATTTATACCTGAAGTAGGCATAAGCATAAAAGAATGGCCTGGCTTTCCTGAACAGAAAAACAGGTGATACCGACTGTTTCCGGAGCTCATAATAGATCCAGAAGTGGTTTCTTTCATACCCCAGCTTTTCGTTAAGCTTTTGATAAATAAAAGAAAGTACATACAGGTATTCCTGGTATTTGGCATTTGTAGCAGACTTCAGGCTTCTGGTCGTTTTATCATGGAACCTGAAATGATTAAGCACATCGCTGCAGAAATAGATATTGCTCGTCAGTAAAATCATAGTCCAGAAAAGCCAGTCACCGGAGTAAAACATGGTCTTCATCCGGGAAAAATCAAAATCCTGCTTCCTGAAAATACAGGCACTGGCATTGGGAATGGTATTCCTGAACTTTAAAAAATTGCGTATTTCATCCTTTCCTTCATTGTAATGCGAAGAATACCACCTTTTTTCATCCAGGCTATCCGGCCAGAAGATATCATAAAAACGACCGTTTTCATCAACATTGTCCGATCTGCTGTACACCAGGCCTACATTTTCTTTTTCAAAGAATAAAGGCATCAGTCTCTCGAGGAAGCTGGTCTCAGCAAAATCATCACTTTCTGCAATCCATATATAGTCTCCTTTGGCGAGGCTGATTCCCTTTTCCCACTGTGCAAACGGACTTCCCGAGTTTTTTTCATTGATAACAATATGGGAAGTTTTGGGATGGGAAGCATACTCCTGCAGTATCATACTGCTGTGATCCGTAGAGCAGTCATCCAGAAGAATCACCTCAAAGTGATCATAGGCCTGCTCAAATACGCTTTTCAGTCTTTGAGGCAGGAACTTTTCATGATTGTAGTTGGGAATGATAACGGAAACTAACGGGTTCATCTTCTATGTTTGTCTTTTGAGGGAATTAAGGTTGTATTTTATGGATGAAATTGATCACACGATTAATTATTTTGTACTTTTTACTGCTGATGATCCTGTTATAGTAATTGTTTTCTCTTTCCAGGGCAGAGACTTTCCATATCAGATGAAAATAATCTCCGAAAGTACTGAAATAGGTTTTGCTATGCTTGTCCAGGATGTATTTCTTGGCCTGATCCATTTTTTCCGAATCGTTTTTGATGTTTTCATTTCTGGAAATATCTTTAATCCTGTAATAGAAAAGCGTCTGTTCCAGACGATGCACTTTCATATCCGGCTGAGAGAGATAGGAAATCCAGAATTCCCAGTCTTCCAGCCCATGGGTCATATTTTCATCATACCGTATATCATTCAGTTTTTCCCTGCTGAAAAGTGCTGAACAGAAAATCACATTATATTTTAATAAATTCTCAAAAGTATAATCCAATAAGACGAAAGGTTCATTTCTGGTTCCGAAATAGTCTGCATGGCAATAGACCAGATCATAGCCTTCCCGAAGTTTTTCTATGGCATAGGAAAGATAGTTTTCATTGATCTTGTCATCTCCGTCAAGCGGCAGAATCCATTTTCCTCTTACTTTATCCAGCCCGAAATTTCTTGCTGAGGCAACTCCTCCGTTTTCTTTTCTGTAGTAGGTAAACCTGGGATCATTTTCTACCCATTTTTTTGCAACTTCAGCAGTATGGTCCGGTGATCCGTCATCGATAATGAGGCACTCCCAGTCCTTAAAAATCTGGGATGCCACAGACTGCAAACACTCATCAAGGTATTGTGCCTGATTGTAGCATGGGACGATAATGGATACTGTAGGAACTGCCATTAATCTATATGTTTTATTTTCTTAATCTCTTCTAAAAAGGAAAATCCATTTTTAAGATCTGGCTCCAAAATATTGCCTTCAGCCCACTCGTTCCATGATTTCAGGATTAAAAAATTCTCTGTAGTATCTTCTTCTCTCAGAAAAAGAGCTGCTTTATCAATTTGTTTTCTGAAAACTTCAGGACTGTTATTAGATAAAATAACACCATTATATCCACTTCTTGGTGTATTGTCCCAATTGGACAGCACCATAGGATACGTATCAACTCCTGCATTGACAAATTTCATTTCATCCACAATAATACTGACATCCTGAATATTTACTTTCTTTTCAGGTTTTGGTTTTCCTTTTATTCCAAAAATTCTTTTTACTTTTTTTACGTAATATTCTGTGCTTGATATATATACTTTTGGATTCTCTATGTAGGGAATCCAGGCCTTTTGAAATGCATGAGAAATTTTCCCGTCATATCCCATCTGTTTGTAATCCAAATGATCAGGTTGTTTATTACTTGCTATGATGTAAAGATCATCAATTCCATTTTCTTTTGCTAAAGTTCTGAATTTTGAAATATAGTCTGGAGCCTTATCATTAAGGTCGGAAGGGTCATATATTACCAAAACAGGTTTTCCATCTACTTTTATATACCTGTTGTCTTTAAAAAAAGGTAAAAGATAATTAAAATGCGCCTCGAGGTCTTCCTGTGATGGATAAACCTGTTCAGCCAATATTTTTTTATCAAGACCATGCCATCTGCCCGACCAGGTTTCGTTGGCCCAGCAAAAACAGAACGGAAAGTCAGGTTTTCCTGATTCAAGGACTTCATTCGCGATACGCTCAAGAAGTTGTTTACCATTGCCAAACCAATAATGATAATATATAAATCCATACACTCCATAATCTCTGGCCATCTGTGCCTGTTGCTCTCTTACTTCCGGAACACGGAGATCATAATATCCAAGTTCACCCGGACAAAGAGGTTGTTCATGCCCATCGTAAAGAGGCTTTGCTTTTCCTACATTTGTCCACTCTGTAAATCCTTTTCCCCACCATTCATCATTTTCAGGAATAGGATGATATTGAGGAAGATAAAAGGCAAGAGGTTTTATTTTTTTCATAATACATTTATATTTTGAAAATCTACATATTTTTTACCTTTTCAAGAATTTGTAGATTGTTTCGACAATATTATGCCTGCGTGTGTTCAATAACTTATTTTCATTATTGAGATTATTTATTTCCTTTTCTATGATGCTCAATATGTTTAAAATATTTTGATAAAAAATTTTTTTAGCGTTTTTATCCTTTTCAAACGAATATAAATTGGTAAATAGCAATAGATCTGCCTTAGTCATATTTAGTTTACTGAGTGAGCTATAAACACCAACATTATGCCTGTAGACAGCCATAGGTTCATCTATATATCCTATTTTTCCATACTGTGTAAGTATAATATAGAGAAAATAATCTCCTATAGGACTCTCCTGAAATTCAATTGAATAAAGCTCTTCGCCAATTATGTTTTTAAACAAAACTGACGGAGCATGAATGTAATTTGCATTCATAACAAGGTCCTGACGCAATTCATAATTATCTGGCAACCTCGTAATAAAGTCAGATGTGATTGTCCCGTCTGTTTTTAAGATATTAACTTTATGAAAGCATAAAACGTAATCTTTATTTTTTTCTAAAAAATCAACCTGTTTCTGTAGTTTTAAGGTATCTGTCCAGTAATCATCGCCATCACACAAGGATATATACTCTCCGGTACACATCTCGAGGGTAGAAACAAAATTTTCTTTACCGGGAATTCCTGCTCCTCTTTTCTGTCTTAAATTCAGCTTGATTATGTGAGGGTATTCAGCGGCATAACGTTCCACAATTTCCCGGGTACCATCAGTAGATACATCATCGCCAATAACGATTTCAAAATCGAAGTCGGTTTCTTGCATAAGAATCCCATCAATGCATCTTTGAATGTAATTGATATGGTTATATGTGATAACGTGGCAGCTGACCTTTTTTCTTACCTCTACTCCCATATTGCGTATCCTATTCCGGTTTTTCCGAAGCCATTACCATTATAAAATAGAATCTTCTGGTTATTCACTTCAATAACAGACGGATAAGTTTGCATTGAAGAATCCCATCCTGAATCTGAAAACCCAATTCCGCTTGCCTGGTCATCCCGTAGCCAGTGAATTCCATCATTCGATTCCGCATAACCGATCCTATAACTTTCTTTACCGTCTCTATAATCAAACGATCCTCTATAGGTAAACCACATTTTGTATTTTCCGTCTTCTATAATTACTGTAGGCCTAGCTGTACACTGATATTTTTCAGCCGGGGGAATGCAGGTAATGTTAGGACGATTCCAATTAATACCATCATCAGAATATGCATATTTAATTTCATACAAGGGTTCAGGTTTCCCGTTATTTAACACAAATCCGGTACTGGAAGCATACCACATAATCCACTTATTCTCTTGTTTAATGACACAGGGAGAAGCTGTAAAAAAAGGCTCATCACGGCTGCGTTCAACAATCGCTCCCAAAAATGCTTTCTGGAAAGTTTCACCATTATCATAACTAATAGCTAATCCTATCGCATTTCTGTAAGGAACCAGAACACTGGCATTCCACCCAACGTAGTACATATAGATACATGTTTCCGATATTCGGACTACGGAGCAAGGCATAATTCCTCCATCATCAAATGTACCTAGCTCTCCGGGCTCTAAAATAGGTTGATCATGAATATATAAAATTTCTCCCGGATTGTCCGCAGATACATCTATATAAGTTGGTATACTTTTTCCATCAGAATTCCGGGGAGCATAATAAATCCTTATAGTATCTGCGTTAATCTGTAGTGCTGTCGGAACGCATGCATGAGAAATCATCCAATCATTATAATGATCAACATGGTGTATCTTTCCTTTCTTAATCCACATTACTAGCCATTTGTTTTATGAGAAATACTATCTATATCAATACTTTTTTCTTCTCTCATAGTAGACTTCGCTCCCAGCCATATGCTGAATTCCGGAGTATCTTTTGTAATAATCGCTCCCATACCAATTAAGGATGCTTTGCCAATGTTGGTTTCGTCTCGTATTGTTGCATTAACCCCGAAAAATGAATTTTCACCAATTTCACAGCATCCTGAAATAACAACCTGGGAAGTTATGAAAACATGATCATGAATATTTGTGTGATGCCCAATATGATTTCCACTCCATAAAATGCAATTGTTTCCTATAGTAACAAACGGCTGTATAGTGTTATCCTCAAAAATAAAACAATTTTCACCAATGGTGAGATCTGGCCATGTGCTTGCCTTACTGGAAACGTAACTTACACATGTATATCCTTTTCTTTTAGCTTCTTCAAATTTGGCTTTACGAAAGAAACTCATCTTTTTAAAGCTTATGGGTAAAAATAATTTATATTCGGAAGGTGGATAATGTTTTTCTATTTCATCAAATGAAATAACAGGCAAGCCTCTGAATTCATTATCAGATATATAGTCTTTGTCTAAAGTAAATGCTACCACTTGATGTGGAGAATCATGCGTAAAATAGAAATGAGCTAAACTCGCTAGCTGACTGGTTCCGAAAATTACAATTTTTTCCATAAATATTAATTTATAAATTCGTGTTTAGTTAATAAAAAATTTATTTCTTCCTGACTATTAAACATTAAGACATCCATAATTGAAAGGTAAGGAATGAATTGATTTTTAAATTGTTTATACTCCAAAGGTAAAGATTTAATGAAGTTTAATTGTATTCCTTCTTTTATAAAATCTTCTTTTTTATAAAGTTCTTGACCTCCTATAGCATTAATGTAATGAGAGCATTTCTCCTGCTTACAGATATCAAACAACCGTTTCTGCCTCTCTAAATTTCTATTGGAATAGGATTCTGATGAGATAATAAAATGGGTTTTCAGATTTAGATATTGTGAGACATTTTGTATACTATCTATAGCTAAGTCACTAATAGAATTGTGCTTGTAGTTTAGAACTTCTGCGATAAGCTCATATATTTTGCTGAAATAAGGGGCATTTTTATAGTTCTGTGATAACGTTTGCAGAAATTTTAATTTCCAGATTTCGTACAGCTTGTTATTGATTAGAGTATCTTTAATCAAAGTAAAAGAATTAGCTTTTGATAGCGGTACTGTAAATAGATATCCTCTTCCAGATACTAGGATTTTATTTCTGTTGATCCAGCCCTGCTTGATAAAATTTACATCATCATAAAAAACAAATTTATCAACAGCACTTATCATTTGAAAATATCCTATGTAAGGAAAAATGTATGGCTGCATAATGGCAATTTTCATACATTAGTTATTTTGAATTCTTAAAATGACTCTTGAAATATACTCAACTTCCTCAAATGTTAAATCATAATATAAAGGCAGACATAGTACTCTTTTTGAAATATCTTCCGTAATAGAAAGTTCTAATTTTGGCAGATAAGGCAAAGATGAAGCAAGGCTAGGGTAGAAGTATCTTCTTGTAAAAATCTGCTGCTTATCTAACTCTGTTTTAAGTTTAATTAATAATTCTTCACTTTCTGCTATAATAGGATAGTAAGCATAGTTCTCATGAGATTCTTTATGCCATACAGGTCTTGTTGCTTTTAATACATTCAATAATCTTTTGTCATAAAGCTCTGCAAGAGATTTTCTTTTATGATGAATTTTATCAATGTAAGGTAAGTTTGCTAATCCCATTGCCGCATGAAACTCGGAATTTTTTCCATTAATACCTAGATTTGAAAATGTATCAAAACTTGCAATCCCAAAATTTCTTACTGACGCTATTTTCTTTAAAAGGTCCGGATCTTTTGTAATCATGAGCCCTCCTTCAATAGAGTGATAGAGCTTTGTGGCATGTAACGAACAGGTAGAAATATCTCCGTAACTGAAAATAGATTTTCCATTAACATTTACTCCAAAGGCATGTGCTGCATCATAAATAACTTTAAGATTATGTTTTCTAGCAATATGGTCGATAGCTTCAACATCACATGGATTTCCATACACATGGGTGGCTAAAATAGCTGTTGTATTTTCAGTAATAGCTTCTTCGATTTTAGCAGGATCAATGTTCAAAGATTTCGGATCAATATCTACGAACACAGGTGTACACCCTTCCCAAAAAATACAACTTGTAGTAGCTACAAAGGAGAAGGGTGTCGTAATAACTTCGCCTTTTATATCTAAAGCTTTTAAAGCCATCTGTATGGCAACAGTTCCATTGGTCACGAAAAGCAAATGATTAACTTTTAAACGATCTTTCAGTTCCATTTCCAGCTGACTTGCTAGAGGCCCCATATTGGTAAGCCAGTTTCTTTTCCAGATGCCTTCTAGATATTTTTGATACTCTTCCTGAGGAGGAAGGAAGGGTTTTGTTACAGGTATCATTACTTATGAATATTTATACTATTTATAAGTCTGCCATTTTTTCTTACAAAGGCTATTTCGATTAGCCACAAAACAGGTGTATTCGGGAATGGTCTGTTAAGATCAGTGATATCGTACATTTTATATCCACACTCATCCATAAGCTTTACAACTTGTGATACTGTATTTTCATATAAATCATTACATACAGCTGCTTCAACCATAAAAACTTCTGTTTTATTATAAAAATCAGAAGCACCTTTTATAACATCTAAATCCAAACCTTCTGCATCAATTTTAATCAGATCTGGAATAGGATAATCATTTTCTTTTATAATCGTATTAAGTGTTTTAATAGGTACTTCGATCTGCTGAAATCCCATTTTTTTTGCTTCTTCTTCAGAATAGATGAAAGAACAGCTATCATCTCGCTCAACAATTGTAAATTTTAAAATATCGTTTTTATTACCAACTCCTACGGGTAGGTAAGAAACTTTTTCATTTAATAAATCCTTAAAATATGGGCTGAGTCTCTCCTGAGGTTCAATCATTACGATGTTTGAATCAGGGAAATGCTGTAAGAATTCTCTAGTCCATGTTCCTGTATTAGCGCCAATGTCAACTATAAAAGACGGATAAAAATTAGCTTTTTTTAAATTATTATAAAAAGTATCTAATAAGTCTTCTTTGGTTTCAATAGTTGTTGTTTTGGGAGCAGTTCTTTTCTCAAAGGTAGAGTTTTTTATGATTTTGTAACCCATCTTTTTTGCTAGGTTACTAATAATTGTTTTCATTATTTGTAAGTTTTGAATTAATTAAGATTGAAGTCCAGATTTGATCAGTATTCGATATAACAATATTAATAACACGATGTTCTTTATAAAGTATATCGGTTTTCGGGGTTTTACTGAAATTAATAGTAATAGAATATATACCCTTTGAAAAATTGAAATTTTTAATATCAAAAAGGAATTTCCGTTTTTCACCTTTTAAAAAAGTGGTTGTAATGTTTTGATTATCAGGGAATATTTCGGCAATACCACGTTGTTCTTTATCATATACAGCAAACGAAATATACGGAATTTTTTCAAGATTTATATTTTCCACTTCAATTTCCAATGTAAAGTCAGAATTCCACTCAAGTGGGTAAAGAGTATCCCGTTTTTCGATATTTAAAATGCACGAATTAATAAGTTTCAAATCTCCAGAATCAAAAACAATTTCACTGTTATCATTAGTTTTAAACATGTCATAATACAGATCAATTCCTTTTCCGACTTCTTTACCTTGAAATATAGCACTTCCATGATCCATCAGTATAATTTCATTACAAATTCTGGAAACCATCGGCATACTGTGCGAAACAAAAATTAAGGCGGTATTGGGAAGCAATTCGTCAATTTTTTTAAAACATTTTAAAACAAACCCTAGGTCACCAACTGCCAGAACCTCATCAATAATTAAGATGTCGGGCTCAAGATGTGCGGCGATGGCAAATCCAAGCCTCACTTTCATGCCTGAAGAATAATTTTGAACCGGCATGTCGATGAATTGTTCGATTTCAGAAAATTCAATGATGGAATCCATCTTCTCTTCAACATCTTTCTTGGTGAAGCCTAGAATGGAGGCATTATTATAGATGTTTTCCCTGCCTGTCAGAATGGGATTAAATCCGGCCCCTAACTCAATAAGTGCACCGATTTTTCCTTTCATAACGATCTGTCCTTTATCAGGAGCGTATAAACCATTCAGAATCTTCAGCAGCGTGCTTTTACCTGCGCCATTGTGCCCTATCAATCCTATGCATTCTCCTCTTCTGAGTGTAAAGCTGATATCTTTTACAGCCCAGAATTCTTTAGGACGGAGATCCTTTTTTATAGCAATCCCAAATG
The DNA here is from genome assembly GCF_002770595.1 of Chryseobacterium camelliae. Lineage (NCBI taxonomy): Bacteria > Pseudomonadati > Bacteroidota > Flavobacteriia > Flavobacteriales > Weeksellaceae > Chryseobacterium > Chryseobacterium camelliae. The sequence continues at coordinate 3,111,959 of NZ_CP022986.1, forward strand.
TACTTTTGATAATATCCAGAGCACCGTATTTCAATGAAGATTTCATATCCATAGAAAATTTCTTGGATACATTCTGTACAGATACCAATATTTCTTTTTCCTGGTTTTCCATATTAGCCAGCTATTTTTTCAATGATGATCGGCATGGATTTTCTGAAAATAACCAGCCCTGTTAACATGATGACAAAACTAACCGCCGTTGTAACGGTCAAATATAATGCATGATCAAGCGGTAAGTTGATCAGGCTGTTTCTGGCATCATTAAACATATAAGTTAACGGATTAAATTCAAACAGCTTCTTAAATAAACCCTGCCTCGGAACAGCATATACCACCGGAGTAATATACATGATGAAGGATGTTGCCGTTGTCAGAAGCTTGCCGATGTCGGTGTATATCAGTCCGATAGGAGCAAGTATCAGTCCTATGCTGAATGAAAACAGAATAATTATACACAGCACAAATGGGAAAAATAAGATAACCTCTCCGGGTTTTATACCGTAAAGCAGCAGAATAAATGCAACAAGAATCATTTTAAGCACGAGGTTGAAAAGCATTTTATACAGTCCTGATATTAAAAGTGCTTCCTTGGGAAAGTTGATTTTGGAAAGGATGGCTCTTGCACCATTAACAGAAGTAAGCGGTGTCATAAGAGTCTCGGTAAAGATACTCCATAAGGTGGTGCCAATAATAACAAATGCAATATAGGGAATGCTGCTCTCTGCATTGACGTTTACAGTGCCTGAGCTGTTTAGGAAGATCCATACAAGAGAATTCGTGATAATGGGAGCAAAGGCCCAGAAAAAGCCTAAATAGGATTGTCTGTATTGAGACTGCAGATCCCTTTTCGCCATCTGGTACGCCAAAAAATTTGATGATCTTATATTATGGTAAATAGCTTTGAGTTCCTGAAAAAAATGAGTCTTTTTATCAGAAGTATATACGGTGGTTTTCAAAATAAATTTTTAAAGTTAAACGAATAACAGGCTTCTCTGAAAATCCATGATATGCTCCCAAAGCATATCATAGACAATCTACAGCAGACAAATAGCATTGTTGCCGTAAGGTTTCCAATTACTTATTTACCAGCTGCTTCAGGTATTCCCCATACCCGCTTTTGCCATATTTTCTGGCCGTTTCAAGCAGCTTTTCTTCGTTGATAAATTTATTCCTGAAAGCAATTTCCTCAATGCATCCGATCTTGAATCCCTGCCTTTTCTCAATGACCCGTACAAATTCCGAAGCATCGTTCAAAGAGTCAAAGGTCCCTGTATCCAGCCATGCAGTTCCTCTGTCCAGGACACCTACCTCAAGTTTACCCTTATTAAGATATACGTTGTTAACATCGGTAATTTCCAGCTCGCCTCTGGCTGAAGGCTGAATGTTTTTGGCAATGTTCACCACTTCATTATCGTAGAAATAGAGCCCGGGTACCGCATAGTTTGATTTTGGAGTAGCAGGCTTCTCTTCGATGGAAACTGCCTTAAGATCTGCATCAAACTCAACGACCCCATACCGCTCAGGATCTGAAACATGATAGGCAAAAACAACACCTCCATCAGGATTAGTCTTGTTTTTAAGTAGTGTGCCCATCTCTGACCCATAAAAGATATTGTCACCCAGGACAAGAGCCGCAGCGTCATTCCCGATAAACTGTTCTCCGAGGATAAAGGCCTGTGCCAATCCGTCCGGACTGGGCTGAACGACATATTCTATATTGCACCCGATCTGTGAGCCGTCACCCAGCAGCTTTACAAAGCCGTCCTGGTCATGTGGTGTCGTAATAATCAGAATATCCCTGATGCCTGCCAGCAATAAAGTGGAAAGCGGATAGTAGATCATCGGCTTATCATAGACAGGCATCAACTGCTTACTTACGGCTATGGTAAGAGGGTAAAGTCGGGTTCCGGAACCTCCGGCTAAAATTATACCTTTCATCTTTGTGTATTTATTTAATGGTATTGGTTTTCATAATATTTCTGGTAGTCACCATTCGTTACATGCTCCAGCCACTCTTTGTTTTCCAAATACCAGTCGATGGTTTTTCCCAGTCCCTGTTCAAAAGTTACAGACGGCTTCCATCCCAGGTCTTTATTCAGTTTGCTGGCATCGATTGCATAACGCTTATCGTGTCCCGGCCTGTCCTTTACAAAAGTGATCAGCTTTTCCGAATAGCCTTCCGGCCTGTTCAGCTTTGCATCCATCTGTTTAATAAGTTCCTTAACAAGATCAATATTCTGCCATTCATTAAAGCCACCGATATTATAGGTCTCCCCTGTTTTGGCTTCGTTAAAAATCTGCTGGATCGCTCTGGCATGATCAATAACGAACAGCCAGTCTCTCGTATATTTGCCGTCACCATAAATAGGTAAGGGCCTTTCATTGATGATATTGGAGATGCAGAGCGGGATCAGCTTTTCAGGAAAGTGGTTGGGCCCGTAATTATTGGAACAGTTGGAAACGATAAAAGGCATTCCGTAGGTATTGCCATAGGCTCTTACCAAATGATCCGAGGCTGCTTTTGACGCAGAATAAGGGGATTGTGGGTCATATGCCGTCGTTTCCAAAAAGAAACCGGTTTCTCCCAGGCTTCCGTAAACTTCATCCGTGGAAATGTGATAAAAAAGATTGTCCCTTTTTTCATCAGGAAATCTTCCGTGGGTATGATCGGGGTTCAGCGTCCAGAACTCTTTGCAGAGATTCAGAAGGTTTGCTGTTCCGTTTACATTGGTATTGATAAATGCCATGGGATCCGTTATGCTCCGGTCGACATGGCTTTCTGCAGCCAGGTGAACCACTGCGTCAGGATTATATTTTTCAAATACAGCTCTTAATTCTTCAGGCTTTGTAATATCCGCCTTTTCAAAAACATAATTAGGTTCATTTTCGATATCCTTCAGGTTCTCCAGATTGCCCGCATAAGTAAGGGCATCAAGATTAATAATTTTGATATCAGGATTCCTCTTTACAAACTCTCTTACGACATGGGATCCAATAAATCCCGCACCTCCGGTTATAATAATATTTTTCATCTGATTAATTTACAATCGTTTTTCTGCCTATACTTTTATAATAAAATCCATTCTGCGCAGGAATATCCAGAGGGTACATATTCCTTCCGTCGAATATTGCTTTGTTGTTCATTCTTTTAGCCATCAGTTCAAAGTTAGGGTTTTTAAATTCAGGCCATTCCGTAGCGATCAAAAGGGCATCTGCACCGTCCAGTGCTTCATACATGTTTTTAGCATACTGAATTTTGTCACCCAGGATTTTACGGACATTATTTTCAGCGATGGCATCATAAGCTATAATGTTCGCGCCTTTTTCCAGTAATAATCTGATGTTGTCTAATGAAGATGCTTCACGGATGTCATCCGTATTCGCTTTGAAGGCCAGTCCCCATACAGCGATGGTTTTCCCTTCAATATTTCCTCCGAAATAGTTTTCAATTTCAGAAACAAGGATTACTTTCTGATGAGAATTGACCTGTTCGGTCGCTTTCAGGATCTGGAATTCGAAATGATCCTGTTTCCCTGAATTGATCAGTGCTTTGACATCTTTAGGGAAGCAGCTTCCTCCGTATCCGATTCCCGGGAACAGAAAACGGTGCCCGATCCGGTCATCACTTCCCATTCCCAACCTTACTTTATCTACATCAGCGCCAACTTTTTCACAGTAATTGGCAATTTCATTCATGAAAGTGATTTTCACGGCCAGAAATGAATTTGCTGCATATTTGGTGAGTTCGGAAGATTTTTCATCCATAAAGATAATCGGAATTCCGGTATTGGTAAAGGGCTGGTATATTGTTGCCATAATATTCTTGGCCTTCTCTGAACTGGCACCTACCACAACCCGTGATGGGTTCATGGAATCCTCTACAGCAAATCCTTCCCTTAAAAACTCAGGATTGGAAACCACATCGAAAGGAATGTCGGTTTTTGAGGCAATAACTTCTCTTACCCGGTCAGCTGTTCCTACCGGAACGGTGCTTTTATTCACAATGACTTTATAATCCGTCATCATTTCACCGATGTTATGGGCCACTTGAATGACATAGGAGAGATCTGCAGAACCGTCTTCCCCGGGAGGAGTCGGCAATGCCAGATATACTACTTCACTTTTATCAAGGGCTTCCTTTAAATCTGTTGTAAAGAATAACCTTTCGGCCTGAATATTTCTCAGGAACATTTCTTCGAGGTTCGGCTCATAAATAGGAACAATGCCGTTTTTCATATCCTCTACTTTCTTTTCATCAATATCAACACAGTATACTGAATTGCCAAGCTCGGCAAGGGTAGTCCCGGTGACTAACCCTACATAACCTGTTCCTACAATCGTTATATTCAAAATGTATTGGTTTTTAAAAATTCAGTGACAAAAGTAATAAAAATACTTTCATGCGCCTTGACATTGAATAAACAAAACCCAACTTATTGATCTGATAATAAGATATTTTGCTTTTTTATAAAAAATACGTATATTTGCATTGGATTTACGGAAAAACATGGGAAGGCCTTCGGAAGAAAGCCTTTTTTCGTACAGTAAATTTATGATTATAATACCATATGGAGTTTAGACAAAGAATTGAAGAATTATTAAACGAATTCCTGGAAAACAGAAAAGATCTATTTCTTATTGATCTTAAAATTTCTGCCGGGGACGATATTACCGTGATTCTGGATGGTGACAATGGCGTTTCCCTTCAGGATTGTCTTGATGCGAGCAGGGCTATAGAATTTAATATGGATCGTGAGGAGCATGATTTCAGCCTGCAGGTAATGTCGGCGGGGTTAAGCGAGCCTTTGGCAACGCCACGACAGTTTCAGAAGAACATAGGAAGGGAAATTGAGGTTATACTGAATGACTCTTCTAAAGTTGAAGGAGAATTGGCCAGGGTGGATGATGAAAAGATTACCCTTATCCTGCGGTACAGGAAACCTAAAGAGATCGGTAAGGGAAAAGTGGATGTGGAGGAAGAACAAGAAATTCCTTACACTGAAATAAAAAAGTCATTAGTAATAATTAAATTTTAAAAAGAAAAAAAATAAATGGATAATATAGCGTTGATTGAATCCTTTGGTGATTTCAAAGACGAAAAGGGGATCAGTAAGATTGATCTTATGGCGATTATTGAAGATTCACTGAAAACTCTTTTAAGAAAAAGATTTGACTCAGATGATCACTTTGATGTTATTGTAAATCCTGATAAAGGAGATTTCCAGATTTTCCTTAATAAAACTATTGTGGAAGATGAAATGTCTGAAGATGATGACCTTGAAATCGAAATCTCCGAAGCTAAGAAAATAGACCCTACATTTGAAGTTGGGGAAGATTTTACCATGGAGATTCCTGTTGCCCAGCTGGGGAGAAGGAATATCCTTACACTAAAGCAGATTCTGGCTACAAAACTCCAGGAGCATAATAATGCCATGCTTTATGAACAGTTTAAGGACAGGATTGGCGAGATTGTTGTTGGTGAAATCCATCATATCCGTCATAAGCATGTCATCCTGCTTGATGACGAAGGAAATGAGTTCATCCTGCCTAAAGAAAATCAGATTCCTTCCGATTTCTTTAAGAAAGGAGAGAACATCAGAGCTATTGTAGAAACTGTAGACTTCAAAGGCTCCAAGCCACAGATTATTATTTCAAGGACGGCACCTAAGTTCCTGGAAAAACTTCTGGAGCTTGAAATCCCGGAAATCCAGGACGGGACCATCATGCTTAAAAAAGTGGTAAGGATTCCGGGCGAAAAAGCAAAAATTGCCGTGGATGCTTATGATGACAGGATTGATCCTGTAGGAGCCTGTGTGGGAGTGAAGGGGTCAAGAATCCATGGTGTAGTAAGAGAGTTGAGAAATGAAAATATTGATGTCATCCAGTGGTCTAAAAATCCTGAAATCCTTGTAAAAAGAGCTTTAGGGAATGTGACCATCAATAAAATTGACATCAGCGATAACGGAAATTATGCCCTGGTTTATACGCCAGTGGAGGAAATTTCTAAAGTGATTGGAAAACAGGGACAGAATATCAGACTTGCTTCTTGGTTGACAGGTTATGAGATTGATGTGCACAGGGAGTCCAGTGAAGATGATGATGTTGAATTGAAAGAATTCAATGATGACATTGAAGAATGGGTATTGGAAGAGTTCAGAAAAGTAGGTCTTACTACTGCTAAGTCTGTATTGGATAAAGATACCGAAAGCCTGCTGAATATGGTAGATCTTGAAGAGGAAACGATTGAAGATGTGAAACGCATTCTTAGGGAAGAATTTGAAGATTAAGATTTTAAATAAATTTTAATAATTAGTAAAAAGGAAATACTTTAATTTTAAGGATTAAAAAACAGTAAAATAATAGATGCCAAAAATTAGATTAAATAAAGCGGTTAAGGAATTCAATATTTCGATGTCCAGATTAGTAGAATTTTTACAGTCCAGGGGCTTCGTGGTTGAAAGCAATCCTAACGCTCAATTAGAAGAAGCGGCATATTCTGCATTGGAGGCTGAGTTTGCCAAGGATGGCGAGCAACGTAAAGCATCCCATGAGGTGGTTATTACCAAAGTTCCGGAAGAGAAGCTGGAAATTGAGGAAAAGAAGACCCCTGAAGTAATAAGAGCTAAAGCTAATATAAAACCGGAAACAAAGGTTCTCGGAAAGATAGACCTTGATCCTAAAAAGCCTGAGGCTGAAGAGGCTCCGGCACCATCACCAGCTCCCGCTTCTGAAGCGGAAGAGAAAAAAGAAGCTGAACCTGTTTCTGAAAACAAACCGGCTCCTGAAAAGCAGGAGTTTAAAGTCTTGGATAAAATAGATCTTTCCCAGATCGAATCCAGAAACAGACCCGTTAAAAAAGATAAGCCGAAAGTGGAAGAAAAGAAAGCTGAGGAAAAACCGGCTGAACAACCTGTAAAGGAAACCCCGAAGCCGGAACCTGTTCAGGCTCCTGTAGAAATTAAACCGGAACAACCTGCTGCGACAGAGCCTGAATCTCAGGAGCCTCAGAAGATTGAGACGGTATATCAGAAGCTTGATGGTCCAAAGATCGTAGGAGAAAAAATCGATTTAAGTCAGTTTGCTGATAAGTCGAAAGGGGCAGGAGCTAAAAAGAAAAGAAAAAGAATTGAAAAGCCAGGCTCTAACCAGCCCAATACAGGCAATAACCAGGGTGGTAATAACAACCAGGGCAACCGTCCACAAGGTCAGGGAGGAAACAACAGGCCTCAGGGACAGAATAGCGGGCCTGGTAACCGTCCTCAGGGACAGGGAGGCCCAGGCGGAGGAAACCGTTTCGGGAACAACCAGGGTAACCGTCCGCCAGGTCAGGGGGGAGGCTTCAAGAAAGGAGGCCAGAACAACCGTCCGGGCCAAAGGGTAATGCCTGTTGAGCTTACAGATGAGCAGGTTAAAAACCAGATCAAAGAAACCCTTGAAAAACTGACTAATAAAGGAGGTAAATCCAAATCTTCCAAACACAGAAAAGACAAAAGGACTTTCCGTAGGGAGCAGGATGAGCGTCAGCAGGAGCTGGAGGCTCAGGACAGGACATTGAAGGTTACGGAATTCATTACCGTAGGCGAATTGGCCAGTCTGATGAATGTTTCCCCTACTGAGGTGATTTCTGCATGCTTCTCATTAGGAGTAATGGTTACCATGAACCAAAGGCTTGAAGCAGATACTTTACTGCTTGTCGCTGACGAATTCGGATATAAAATTGAATTCTCTGATGCGGACCTTGAAGATGCTGAAACAGAAGAAATCATAGACAGTGAAGAAGACCTTGTATCAAGAGCACCGATCGTAACGGTAATGGGACACGTTGACCACGGTAAAACCTCTTTATTGGATTACATCAGGAAAACCAATGTAATTGCGGGTGAGTCCGGAGGAATTACCCAGCACATCGGAGCGTACAACGTAAAGCTTGAAAACGGACAAAGAATTACATTCCTTGATACACCGGGTCACGAAGCGTTTACCGCGATGAGGGCAAGGGGAGCACAGATCACCGATATTGCGATTATCGTAATTGCAGCGGATGATGATGTGATGCCTCAGACTAAAGAGGCTATTTCGCACGCTCAGGCAGCGGGTGTACCGATGATCATTGCATTGAATAAGGTTGATAAGCCAGGTGCTAATCCGGATAATGTCCGTCAGCAGCTTTCTGGAATGAATATTTTAGTGGAAGAATGGGGAGGAAATGTACAGTCCCAGGAAATTTCTGCTAAATTCGGGAACAATATCGACATGCTGTTAGAAAAAGTTTTGCTTCAGGCGGAATTACTGGAGCTGAAAGCCAATCCGGACAGAAATGCTCAGGGTGTGGTGATTGAAGCTTCATTAGATAAAGGAAGAGGGTATGTTTCGACTATGTTGGTGCAATCAGGTACTTTAAGGGTAGGTGATTATGTATTGGCAGGGAAGAACCATGGTAAAGTTAAAGCGATGCTGGATGAAAGAGGCAAAAATCTTTCAGAGGCCGGCCCATCTATTCCGGTTACTATCTTAGGTCTTGACGGAGCTCCGACTGCCGGTGACAAGTTCAAGGTATATGAAGATGAAAGTGAAGCCAAATCGATTGCCAATAAAAGGGAACAGCTTCAGCGTGAACTTTCGATCAGGACTAAAAAGCATACCACCCTTGAGGAATTGGGTAGAAGGATTGCTCTCGGTGACTTCAAAGAACTTAATATCATCCTTAAAGGTGACGTTGACGGTTCCGTAGAAGCGTTATCTGACCAGTTGCAGAGACTTTCCACTGCTGAAATCAATGTTAATATCCTGCATAAAGGTGTTGGTCCTATCACGGAATCGGATGTCAATCTTGCGGCTGCTTCAGATGCTATTATCATCGGGTTCAACGTAAGAGCCGGAGGTAACGCCAGAGAACTTGCAGACAGGGAAGAAATTGAGATCAGAACGTATTCTGTCATCTATGCTGCTATTGAGGAAGTGAAAGAAGCCATGGAAGGAATGCTTTCCCCTGAAATTAAAGAACAGGTAATCGGTAATGTAGAGATCAGAGAAGTATTTAAAATCTCTAAGGTAGGAACCATTGCCGGATGTATGGTTCTTTCAGGAAAAGTAGCCAGAAACTCTAAGGTTAGGGTCCTACGTGACGGTATTGTGAAATTTGACGGAGAATTGGAAAGCCTGAAGCGTTTCAAAGATGATGTTAAAGAAGTAACAAAAGGTTATGAATGTGGTCTGAACCTGAAAGGTTATAATGACATTGAAGTAGGAGATATCCTGGAAGTGTATGAAGAGGTTGCTGTTAAGAAGAAATTAAAATAGTAATATCGTAATAAATACATAAAAAAACTGCCTAGAATAAGGCAGTTTTTTTTATTTCTTAAAGTCAAAATAATTTGTAATGGTTCTAAATAGTAATTTTTATAATTATTTTTTTTTCTTAAATAAAATTTAGCATGTGTTTTTTTGATAAAAAAAGAGATAATAATGAATTTTTTTTTGATTATTCTATTATTTCAGTCAGTGCTGATTTTGAGTAAAATAGATATTTTTTTAATTCTTAACATTCTAAAACTTGTTAGTGTTAAAATTTATTAACATATTTGCCCATTAAATATATTAAAATTTGTTAATATGAATGTTAAACTAAGTGTATTGAGTGCTGGAGTATTGTTCTTTGTAGGACAGGCGGCTTTTGCACAAACAACTAAGAGAAATAGAGATACTGCTACTACAGAAAAGCAGATCGAAGAGGTTGTAGTTCTCGGATATAGCAAAAAAAGTACTAAAGCTAAATCTACTGCAGCATCAGTTACTGTAGATTCTAAAGCTCTTGAAAATCGTCCTAACATTTCTTTTATAAATTCTTTACAAGGAAATGCTCCGGGGATAAGCATCAATTCAACTTCAGGATCTCCAGGATCTGGAAAGATTAATGTAATGGTTCGAGGTATGTCTTCCATTAACGCATCTACGGATCCTTTATATGTTATTGACGGATTAATTACTTCTGCTACACAGTTTAGAAACTTAAATACTGAAGATATTGAAAGTATAAGTGTCTTAAAAGATGCACAAGCTACATCAATCTATGGAAACAGAGGGGCTAATGGTGTTGTGGTAATCAATACAAAGAATGCTAGATTTAATAGTGGATTAAAGGTAACATATGATGTGCTTACCTCTTTCTCTGTATTGCCTAAGACAAAATATAATGTATTAGGTTCTACGGATCTCTTAAACTTACAAAATGAGTATGGAGTAGGTGAAGGAGCTGGATTAACACCTGAACAAATAGCAGCATATCCCAACACAGACTGGAATAAACAATTCTTCCGTACAGGAATGCTGCAGCAGCATACCTTAGGAATCACTTCAGGAGGTAAGAATATTAACAATTATACCTCTATTGGTTATTTAGATAGTGAAGGTACATTCAGATCGACAGATTTTAAACGATTTACACTTAGAAACAATTTAAGTGGCAAATCAGACGATGGTAAATTGACATTTGGAATGCAATTGGCTGTGGGCTATTCAAAACGTAATCAGTTAGATCAGGAGACTAATTCAAATATTCAAAATAACACTGTTCAAAATCCACTCTTTGGTTCTCTATTGACACCAAGTTATTTAGAACCGTATCCATTTGTGAACGGACAAGATATGTTCAACCAACTTGGAGGAAGTGGGGTGAATTATCCGGGATGGATATTGGCCGACATTATCAGAGGAGGTGTTAGAAACCAATTTACTGAAACTTCAATTCTTGCTAACGCCAATGTAAATTATAAAATTACAGATTGGTTATCAGTAGGTAACAGGACAGGTATGGATTACAGAGAATCTGATAGGGATATTGCGCGTGATCCTACCGGATACTTAGCTCTTGTGGCCAGAGCTTCTGGTGCACAGTATGGTGGTTTTGAGCAAATGACCAATACTAAGGATTTAACGGTTAACTCTGTAACGAATATTACATTAGATAAAAAATTTGGTGATCACTCACTTACTGTTGCAGGATATTTAGACTATGTTAAAGCACACTACTTATTCAAAAGTAATACCCAGAACGGACTAGATCCATTTAACTGGGCATTCGGAGCAGGAACAGGTTATATCCCATTTAACCCTTCAACACCTTCATTATATTTGCCAAGTGTTTCGGCTGGTAAGATCAACGCAGGTACTTTAGCTTATGTAGGTACAGTTGATTATGATTATGCCGGAAAATACGGGATCAGTGGAACGGTAAGAAGAGATGGATCATATAGATTCCCTAAAGAAAATCGTTGGGAAACGTTTTGGTCAGTTGGAGGTCGCTGGAATATTGATAAAGAAGATTTCCTTGCAGGATCAAGTGTAAAACTTCTGAAGCTTAGAGGTTCTTACGGTACTACAGGAAACCAGAACTTAATTCAGCCGGCCAATAATGGAAACCCATTATTTACCGGGACTAATGTATATACTGACTTAATATCAAGTGGTACAGGATATATGAACACGGTAGGTTATGCTGCAGTAATCGGTAATCCAAATGTTAAATGGGAAAAAGTTACACAAGCAAATATTGGACTTGACTTTGGTTTATTCAATAATTTTGTAGAAGGTACATTTGACGTTTACAAAAAAACTACTGATCGACTGTTCAACTCTATTACACTATCTGCTGCAACTGGACAGTATAGCATTAACGGTAATAATGGAGAGCTTGAAAATAAAGGTGTGGAAGGATCATTACGTTTTAATATTCTGAAGAATAAAGATTATAACGTTTCTATTTTTGCTAACGGTGCTTACAATAAAAACAAAATTTTATCCTTTGAAGGAGCTGATCTTTCAGGAGACAATGTAGAGGCTCCAGGTGGCCCAATTGGACAATGGAACCTGTATCATTATGTAGGAGTAAATGCCCAGACCGGTGAGCAGCAGTTCTTAGATGCTAACGGGAATATTACTGAAGCACCTACAGCAAATGATAAGGTATTAACCGGTAAATCATATGTTCCGAAATTCACTGGAGGATTTGGTGTAAATGCTGATTATAAAGGATGGTTTGCAGATGTATTATTCAGTTATCAGGCAGGAGGATATCAATATGATAACATCTATTCATATCTGATGGATCCTAGTGCTTTAGGTCAAGGGATGAATTTCGCAGGAGATATTCTTAACTCATGGACACCGAATAATACAAATACAAATATTCCTTCTATACAAGCTAATAATATTGGCTTAGAAGGATCATCTGACAGATTCCTTTTCAAAACAGATTATATCCGTTTAAAAAATGTAACTTTTGGATATAACTTTAACAAAGATTTATTAAGAGGTTTACCTATTACTTCGCTTAAAGTATTTGTTCAGGGTGAAAACTTAGCTACATGGACAGAATGGAAAGGCTACGATCCGGAGCCAATTATACCATATTCTCAAGGTGTATATCCAAACCCAAGAGTTGTTTCAGTAGGACTTAACGTACAATTTTAATAATCAATAGAAATGAAAAAAATAGTTTTAAATATATCATTAATCGGCTCGTTATTATTATCTCTGGGTACTTTGCAGAGTTGTAATGATGCACTTGATATTAATCCACAGCCAGGACAGGTTGAAGATGACGGTACTCCGTTTTCGACTACGGACGCATTATACAACTACTTAATGGGGAACGTTTATGGAAGCATGGAACCAGGAACAGCAATTTATCTTTCTGCTGTAATTACAGACGAGGTAAAACCGGGCTCTGGAAGTGGGGGACAGGAGTTTGACCTACACCGTTTCTTTCTGAACTCTCAAAATACACAGGCCACAGATATTTGGCAAAATAATTATGCGGTAATCAATCATGTTAACCGTCTTATCAGAGGTGCTGCAGGAGTTGTTCCAACCAGTGCTGCAGATGCAACAAGATTATCCAATATTATTGCCCAGGCTAGAGCATTAAGAGCTTTCTCATACATTCAGTTGGAGTCTTTATATTCTGAAGATATGGCAGATCCAAATGCTTTAGGTGTTATTTTGCTTAAGGATGTACCGGATCTTAATGCTAAGCTTCCAAGGGTCAAAAATTCAGATGTTTACAGTTTTATTGAAGAAGATTTAACTTTTGCTAGAAATACCTTAACTACGGAAGGTACAAACCAGTATTTTGTTGGTAAAAGTGCTGTTAATGCAATGGCCGCCAGATACTTCTTATATAAAAGAGATTATGCTCAGGCTAAAACGTATGCAGAAGCTGTTGTAAATGCTTCCGCAGCCGGAGGTTTTGGTTTAACTGCTGCAACTCCTATTACCAGCAGCCAAAGTGGTACTACAATTGGTGGTAGCACGTGGAACAGTTTCTTTTATGGGCAAACAACAGCAACAGTAGGTACTTCGTTTAATCCATACCGTCAAATGTGGGTAGATCAGAACAGAGGAGAATCTATTTTTTCTTTAGGCCGTATTGCAGCTACTGGAAATGGTGTCGCTGTAGGAACTTACTGGAATACGAATAGTTCCAGCCTTACAGGTTCACCAATGTGGTTCTGGGGACGTAATTTATATAACTTGTTTGTAGATAATTTCGGAAGTACTACACCAGGTGTAAATATGGGAGAAAAAGGTGACATCAGATACCTGACCAATAGGGACCCTACCACTGCTCCTAATGCAAATTATGCTAGTTTATATCCGAATAATTTACAACAGACCAGAACATCGGACAGGCTTGTTATTGATAAATATCCTGGAAAAGCAGGTACAAATACAAGAAATGATTTAAAGTTATTCAGGCTTTCTGAAATGTATTTCATATTAGCTGAATGTGCGATTAATAATAGCCAGCTCACTACTGCAGCAGGATATATTAAGAGTGTAAGAGATGCTAGAAACTTCAGAGCACCTGTGGCATTACCTGTATATACTAATGCACAAGCTGCTTGGGCTGATGTTTTAAAAGAAAGACGTATTGAATTAGCTTTAGAAGGGCACAGATACATTGATTTAAAGCGTTTAGCTAACAAGGCAGGTGTTACAATGGATAGAAA